>DATFBD010000129.1:0-24417 GCA_035254005.1 Burkholderiaceae bacterium
GAGAAGGCCCAGCGCAGCCAGCTGCCGGCGGCCGGGTCGTACGGTTGCAGCGGCAGCAGGTACTCGAACCACTTGTGCACCACGGCCCACGGCGAGGGCAATACCTGCGGATTGACCCAGCCCAGCGAGGCCGCGCCCTGCCACACGGCGATCACCAGGGCCGGCACCATCAGCCCCACGCCAGCCTCGCGCCACTGCGACTTTGCCATGGCCATCCTCTCTTATTTGACGTTCAGGCTTTTCTTGGCCGCGTCCAGCAGATCCGTCTTGACCCAGTCGCGCGCCACGGGCGGCTTGGCCATGCGGCCCACGCCGGTCTTGACCATGATGTCGGTGGTGACCTGGATGTGCTCGGGCGTGATGTCATACGAATAGGGCGAATTGCCGATCGCGTCGTCGAAGTCCTGCTTGCTCAGCTGGCCCTTGAACACCACCTCGCGCACATATTTCTCGGCCACGGCCTGGTTGTCGATGAAGGTCTTGGTGGCCTCGACGAAGCAGCGCATGAACTTCTCGGCCAGCGGGCGCTTCTCCTTGTAGAACTTCTCCGTCATCACCATGGTGCGCACCGGCGCGCCGATCGGCGTGTCGTAGGGCTTGAGGATCTCGTTGCCATAGCCCTTGTTGATGGCCTGCGACGATTGCGGTTCGGACTGCATCATGGCGTCGATATTCTTGCCCAGCATGGCCTGATTCAAGTCGGCGTAGGCCAGGTAGACCAGTTGCACATCCTTGCCCGGCTGGTCCGAGGCCGTCATGCCGGCCTGCTGCAGTTCGGCCAGCAGCAGTACTTCCTGGATGCCGCCGCGCGTCACGCCGACCTTCTTGCCCTTCAAGTCCTTGACCGACTTCATGTGCAGATCGGCCCGGCCCACCAGGCGCGCGCCGCCCTTGGCGAAACCGGCCACGGCGTAGATGGGCGCGCCGCCGGCGCGGCCCGAGATGGCCGCCTCGGAGGCCGTGGTGCCCACGTCCAGTTCACCAGCGATGATGGCCTGCATCACGTCCAGCCCCTTGGCGAACACGTGCTCATCGACCTTGATGCCGCACTTGGGCGCGATCTCCTTGATATAGGACACGGCGCCGTAGTGGGCAAATTTCAGGTTACCGAGCCGCACCACTTCCTGCGCCTGGGCCTGGGCCGTCCACAACATGGCGGCCAGCGCCACGGTCTTGATCATCGCCTTGCTCTTCATTGCATCCCCCTCGTTGCTAAAAGTTGCACAGATCATAGCAAGTGGCGGCCCGCTTGCCTACCGGAACGGCGCCGCGCCGGGTGGCGCCCGATGGCCCGCCGCTGCCACGATGCGGTAAAATGGCGGCCATCGTCCGGCCCCGGCCGGCCACCCTTCAGACAGATTCCAGGTTCATCATGCTAGATAATCTCACCCAGCGTCTCGCCAAGGTCGTCAAGACCATGCGCGGCGAGGCCCGTTTGACCGAGGCCAATACCGCAGAAATGCTGCGCGAAGTGCGGCTGGCCCTGCTCGAAGCCGACGTGGCCCTGCCGGCCGTGCGCGAGTTCATCGCCCGCGTCAAGGAAAAGGCCATGGGCGAGGAAGTGATTTCCTCGCTCTCGCCCGGCCAGGCCCTGGTGGGCGTGGTGCAGCGCGAGCTGGCCGCCATCATGGGCGCCGACCTGGGCGAACAAGCCGCCCAGCTCAGCTTCGCCCAGCAGCCACCGGCCATCATCCTGATGGCCGGCCTGCAAGGTGTCGGCAAGACCACCACCGTCGGCAAGCTGGCCAAGTACCTCAAGGAACAAAAGAAGAAGAAAGTGCTGACCGTGTCGGCCGACGTCTATCGCCCGGCCGCGATCGCCCAGCTGCAATCGGTGAGCGGCCAGGTGGGCGTGGACTTCTTCCCGTCCACGGCGGCCGACAAGCCGGTCGACATCGCGCTGGCCGCGCTGGACTGGGCCAAGAAGCATTACCACGACGTGCTGATCATCGACACCGCCGGCCGCCTCGGTATCGACGAGGAGATGATGCGCGAGATCGCCGCCCTGCACGGCGCCGTGAAGCCGATCGAGACCCTGTTCGTGGTCGACGCCATGCTGGGCCAGGACGCCATCAACACGGCCAAGGCCTTCAACGACGCGCTGCCGCTGACCGGTATCGTGCTCACCAAACTCGATGGCGACTCGCGCGGCGGCGCCGCGCTGTCGGTGCGCCACATCACGGGCAAGCCGATCAAGTTCGCCGGCGTGTCCGAAAAACTGGACGGGCTGGAAGCGTTCGACCCGCAGCGCATGGCCAACCGCATCCTGGGCATGGGCGACATCCTGGCGCTGGTCGAGGAAGCGCGCAAGGGCGTGGACGCCAAGGCGGCGGCCGACCTGGCGCAAAAGATCAAGGTCGGCGGCAAGTTCGACATGAACGACTTCAAGGCCCAGCTGGGCCAGATGAAGAAAATGGGCGGCATGGCCAGCCTGGTCGACAAGCTGCCGGCCCAGTTCCAGCAGGCGGCCGGCAACGCCAACATGGACCAGGCCGACAAGCAGGTGCGGCGCATGGTCGGCATCATCGACTCGATGACGCCGCAGGAACGGGCCAAGCCGGAGCTGATCAAGGCCACCCGCAAGCGCCGCATCGCGGCCGGCGCCGGCGTGCAGGTGCAGGAAGTCAACCGCATGCTGACCCAGTTCGAGCAGATGCAGACCATGATGAAAAAGCTGTCGGGCGGCGGCATGATGAAGATGATGCGCTCGATGAAAGGCATGATGCCGGGCCTGCGCTAAGCGGTTTGCGCGGTTTGCGCCGCCTTCGGCAGCCCCCCCCAGGCACCGCCTGCGCGCCCCGCGCCAGGCGGTGTTTTTACGTGTAAAAACAGGGGGGCGTGCCCCTGAACGGTGCGCAGCCGGGCTGTCGCCCTGATTTAAGTGGTGTTTCCGGGAAAAAACGCGAAAAACACTTGCATCCCCGGTGAATCCCCACCAATATTAGCCGTGCGATCAATTGCGCAATTTTCCATGTGTTCGTTAAGGAGGCTAGAAGATGGCAACAGCCAAAAAAACCCCAGCAGCAGCACCAGTCAAGAAAGCGGCGGCCGCCAAGCCCGCCGCCGTGAAAAAAGCAGCACCCGCCGTGAAAAAAGCGGCCGCTCCCGCCGCTCCGCGCAAACCGAACGCCGCTTTCATGAAGGCCATGACGCCTTCGGCCGTGCTGGCTGCCGTGGTCGGCGCCGCCCCGTTGCCGCGTACCGAAGTGACCAAGAAAGTGTGGGACTACATCAAGAAGCTGAACCTGCAGGACCCGGCCAACCGCCGCATGATCAATGCCGACGACAAGCTGAAGGCAGTATTCGGCGGCAAAGCCCAGGTGTCCATGTTCGAGATGACCAAACTGATCTCCGACCACCTGAAATAATGCCACTGGCCGCGCCAGCGACCCTGGTCCCACCCCGGCGCGGCGCGACCGGGGTTTTTTTTTGAACGCAGCACTCGCAACGCCAGCACGCCTCTTCCCGCAATACCTGTCATGCCTATCCAGTACCACCCCGTCACCCGCGAACGCCACAGCGCGCTGCGCTGGCAACACCCGCCCCATCATGCCTTCGCCGCCGGCCTGCCCGTGATCGCGCTGGCGGACCACGAAATGGCGGCGGCCTCGCGCGCCCTGCCGCTGGCCTTCATCGCCCAGGACGGGGCTTACCTGCCCGTCGCCATACTGGGCCTGCTCAATCAACGCAATGCCTGCGTGGCCGCGGACGGGCGCTGGACCGCGCGCTACCTGCCGGAAGGGCTGCGGCTGCATCCGTTCCGCCTGCTCGACCATGGCACGGCCCAACGCATCCTGTGCGTCGATGAAAGCAGCGGCCTGGTGTCGGCCGGCCAGGACGGCCTGCCGTTCTTCGACGCGCAAGGCGCGCCGGCGCCGCCACTGGCCGCGCTGCTGACGACGTTGCGCCAGCACGAACAGGGCCGGCGCCAGGCCGAGACGGCAGGCGCGGCCTTGCAGCGCCTGGCGCTGCTGCGGCCGTGGCCGATCAGCGTCGCCACGCCGCACGGCGTGCAGCACACGGCGGGCCTGTTCCAGATCGACGAAGCGGCGCTGCAGCAACTGCCGGCCGCCGGGCTGGCGGCGCTGCGCGATTGCGGCGCGCTGGCGATGGCCTACGCCCAGCTGCATTCAGTCCACAACCTGGCCGAGCTGCAAGCGCTGGCCGCCATGCCGGCGCCCGTGCCGCGCCAGCGGCCCGAACAGCAATTCACATCCGCACCGCCGGCCTTGCCAGCCCTGCCCGCCGACGCACCCGCCGTGCTGCTGGTGTCGTTCGAGTGGAGCACGCTGTGCGAGATACCCCACCTGGTCCGGCAAGCCGGCTGCCGGGTCGATGTGCTGTGCCCCGCCCACAACGCCGCCATCCAGAACAGCTTCCACGACCACTGGTTCGATTCCGGCCCCACCCTGGACACCCTGCTGGCGGCGCTGGCGCGGCTGGTGGCCGGCGGCCACTACCGCCAGGTCATCATCGGCGACGACCCCATCCTGTGGGCCATCCACCGCCGTCCCCTGCCCGCCCTGCGGCATATCCTGCCGATCCGCAAGCAACATGCCCTGGCCATCCTGGGCAAGGCCGGCCTGGCCCGCCACTGCAGCGAACACGGCGTCACGGCGCCGCGCTTCCATGTGCTGGCGCAGGCGGCCGACGCGGCCGACGCGTTGCGGATGCTGGGCTTGCCGCTGGTGCTCAAGCGCGATTACTCCAGCGGTGGCGCGGGGGTGTGGGTGGTGCGCGACGAGGCGCAATTGCAGCAACTGGTGGCCGCGCATGATTTCAGCGAACCGCTGCTGGCGCAGCAATTCATCGCCGGCACCCTGATCGGCGCGGAAGCCCTGTTCCGCGATGGCGAACTGCTCGAATATGTGAACGCAGCCGACGTCGACCCCGATCTGGGTCCCAGCACCAAGCGCCGCTACCTGCCGCGCGACCCGGCGGTGCGGGCGCTGCTCACGCGGCTGGGCCGCAGCACGGGCCTGCACGGTTTCGCCAACATCTCGCTGATGCGCGAAGACGGCAGCGGCGACTATTACCTGTTCGAAGCCGACCCGCGTCCCAACAAGTGGGTGGCCTATGGCAAATGGTTTGGCAGCGACTTCACGGCCGCGTTCCGCCGTTTCATCGGCAACGACCCGCCGCACGGCGCCCCGGCCGGGGCGGCCGAGGCGGCCGAGGCGGCCGAGGTGGCCGGCCCGCCGTTGGCCCACCATGAAGTCGAGTATTTCCCCAACCACGCGGCCAAGCTGCTCAACGAGGGCCGGGTCGCGGACGCCATCGTGCACCTGGTCGACTTCGCCAACAACTGGCGCTACACGGTGTACGATCCGGTGCTGCTGGAATCGAAGATGCGCACGCTGCTGCGGGGCATCAAGTTCCACCCGGCGCCATCACAACGGTGACTTGAACTTCCAGTTCTGCCACGCCGACAGCACGGCGTTCGGGTATTCGGGGCGGCCGCGGCTGCCGTTGTAGCGGCCCAGCGCCAGGTAGAGGTTGCCCGCTTCCATGTCCAGGTACATGCGCAGGATGGCGCAGCCGTAGCGCAGATTGGTCTGCATGTTGAACAGGGCGCTGCGGTTGCGGTCGCCGATCACGTTGGTCCAGAACGGCATCACCTGCATGTAGCCGCGCGCGCCCACCATGGACACGGCGTACTTGCGGTAGGCCGATTCCACCTGGATCAAGCCGAGCACCAGGCCGGGGTCGAGCCCGGCCCGGTGCGCCTCGTACCACGCCGTTTCCAGGAATTCCGTGCGCACCTGCTGGTCCGGCAGGCGCCGTTGCAGCCGGGCCGACATCTGCGCCAGCCATACCTGGTAGCGCTGCTGGTCGGCCGGATTGCGGAAGCTGGGCTTGGGCGGCCGGCTGTCGAGAATGGCGTTCGACAGCGCCAGCCGCACCGAGTCGGCCAGCGCCTCCTCCTTCTGGCTGCCGGCGTGGGCATTGGGGCCGTGCAGCGCGCCCGTGGCCAGCGCCAGCGCCATCGCCCAGCGCTGGGGCCGGGCCCACCAGCGGCGCCGGTCGGCGCCGCCGGCTGGACGGGGGATGGTCAGGGTGTCCACGGTCAGGCCGCGAGCTTGCCCTTGATGAAGGGGATGATGTCGGCCAGCGGCACGGCGGTCGCTTCGGTATCGCGGCGGCCCTGGTATTCCAGGTTGCCTTCCTTCAGGCCGCGCTCACCGATCACGACGCGGTGCGGCACGCCGATCAGTTCCCAGTCGGCGAACATGGCGCCCGGACGCAGGCCGCGGTCATCGACGATCACGTCGATGCCGGCCGCCTGGGCTTGCGCGTACAGCTGCTCCGTTTCCGCCTTGACCAGCTCGCTGCGGTCCATACCCATCGGGCACAGCACCAGCTCGAACGGGGCCAGCGACGTGGGCCAGATGATGCCCTTGTCGTCAAAGTTCTGCTCGATGGCCGCGCCCAGGATGCGGGTGATGCCGATGCCGTAGCAGCCCATCTGCAGCGGGGCCGGCTTGCCGTTCTCGTCCAGGAAAGTGGCTTTCATGCTTTCCGAATAGGCCGTGCCCAGCTGGAACACGTGGCCCACTTCGATGCCGCGCTCGATGGCCAGCACGCCCTTGCCGTCGGGCGAGGCGTCGCCTTCGACCACGTTGCGCAGGTCGGCCACCAGCTTGGGCTCGACCATGTCGCGGCCCCAGTTGGCGCCCGTGTAGTGGAAGCCGGCGTCGTTGGCGCCGGTCACGAAGTCGGCCATGTTGGCCACCGTACGGTCGGCCACCACGGTGACGGGCGCCTTGGTGCCGATCGGACCCAGGTAGCCGGGCACGCAGCCGTACACTTCCATGATTTCCGCTTCAGTCGAGAAGCGGTGGGCGGCCAGGCCGGGCACCTTGCCCACCTTGACTTCGTTCAGTTCATGGTCGCCGCGCAGCAGCAGCATGAAGTATTGCTGGGTGACTTTGCCATCCTGCTCGTGGTCCACCGTCAGCGCGATGGTCTTGACGGTGCGGTTCAAAGGCAGGCCCAGCAGCTCGGCCACCTGTTCGCACTTGATGGCGTTGGGCGTGGCCGCCTTGACCAAGGCTTCCGTGGCGGCGGGACGGGCTGCGGCCAGCGGCAGCGCCTCGGCCGCTTCCATGTTGGCCGCGTAGTCGGAGGTGGGGCAGTACACCAGCGCGTCCTCGCCGGTGCTGGCGATCACGTGGAATTCGTGCGAACCGGTGCCGCCGATGGCGCCGTTGTCGGCCGCCACGGCGCGGAACTTCAGGCCGAAGCGGTTGAAGATGCGGGTGTAGGCGTCATACATGACCTTGTACGACGCTTGCATGCCGGCCAGGTCGCGGTCGAACGAGTAGGCGTCCTTCATGGTGAACTCGCGGCCGCGCATCAGGCCGAAGCGGGGGCGGCGCTCGTCGCGGAACTTGGTCTGGATGTGGTAAAAATTCAACGGCAGTTGGCGGTAGGATTTAATTTCCGAACGGACAACATCAGTGATCACTTCCTCGGACGTGGGCTGGATCGCGAAGTCGCGGCCGTGGCGGTCCTTGACGCGCATCAGTTCCGGTCCCATCTTGTCCCAGCGGCCCGTTTCCTGCCACAGCTCGGCCGGCTGCACCAGCGGCATCAGCAGTTCGATGGCGGCGGCGGCGTTCATCTCTTCGCGCACGATGGCTTCGACCTTGCGGATCACCCGCAAGCCCATCGGCATGTAGGTATAGATGCCCGAGCCCAGGCGTTTGATCATGCCGGCCCGCATCATCAGCTGGTGGCTGACGATTTCGGCATCGGCTGGCGCTTCTTTAAGCGTGGAAATAAAAAATCGGGAGGCGCGCATAACGGTGAATTCTTTTTAAAAAGAGAGGGTTATAATCAACCTAATTTTAAAGGATTAGCTGGCTGATGCGTCCATACTTTATACAAATGCGTTCAATTGATGGTGTTGCGGCCGTTTTCGTACCCCGAAAACCGTGCCGGCACGCCAATTTGTAGGCAAAAATGTAAGCCGGACGCTTAGTCGCAGAAAGTTTGAGGTGCAACATGCTCGATCGTGAAGGGTTTCGGCCCAACGTCGGCATCATCCTGCTCAACGCCCATAACGAGGTGTGGTGGGGCAAGCGGGTGCGTGAGCACTCATGGCAGTTTCCGCAGGGCGGTATCAAGTACGGTGAAACGCCGGAACAGGCGATGTACCGGGAGTTGGAAGAGGAGATCGGGTTAAGGCAGGAGCACGTCAAGATCGTCGGCCGCACGCGCGACTGGCTGCGCTACGAAGTGCCTGACCACTTCATCAAGCGGGAAATCCGCGGCCACTACCGGGGGCAAAAGCAGATCTGGTTCCTGTTGCGCATGTGCGCGCGCGACAACGACGTCAACCTGCGCCTGACCGACCATCCCGAATTCGACGCCTGGCGCTGGCATGACTACTGGGTGCCGCTGGACGTGGTGATCGAATTCAAGCGCGAGGTCTACCAGCGCGCGCTGCAGGAATTGTCGCGTTTCCTGACCTGGCCCGCGCATGGCAACGGCCAGCACCGCCACACGTCGCGCTACTTGCGCCAGCCGCACGCGCCGCGCGCCGTGGCGACGCCGGCGCCGTGCGCGGAAGGGGCGCCAGCCGCCGCGGCCCAGCCGGGCATGCAGCCAGAAGCGCGCCAGCAGCAGGCTGGCGGCCCGGCCTCGCGCGGACAGCCGCAGCCGCCCCGGCAGGCGCCGGCCGCGCCAGTGACCATCGCCCCGGCCGCGCCGGCGGCCATGGCCCCGGCGGTACCAGAGGAAGCGGCGGACGCGGTCAAGGCGGGCGGCTGACGCGCTGTGCCCAAGCAGCAGGCAGCGCAGGTTCGGTATCAACGGGCGGGACAGCCGGCAGGCGGTCCCGCCCGTTTTTCCTGACGGCCGCGCCGCCGCCGGTCGCGCCCCCGGCCCCGGCCTGCGCGATCGACGCAGCGGGTACAATGTCGGCTGGCTGTTCCATCCCCGATACCACCCATGTTCAATCCCTCCTCCGACGACGTGCGCCGCTTCTTCTGCGAGACGTTCCGCAAGCAGCGCGCCAACGACATCCTCAGCCCCATCGAAGCGATGGCGGCCGACTGGATACGCCACCACCCCGAATACGACGACATCCTGGGCGACGTGGAAGCGGCCCTGGCGCGCGACTTCAGCGTCGACAGCGGCCAGACCAACCCCTTCCTGCACCTGGCGATGCATTTGTCGATCGACGAACAGATCTCGATCGACCAGCCGCCCGGTATCCGCGAGGCGGCCACCGCCCTCACCTTGCGGCTGGACTCGGCGCACGAAGCGCACCATCAAATCATGGAATGCCTGGGCGAGATGATCTGGAGCGCCCAGCGCTCCGGCCTGCCGCTCGATGGCGAGGCCTACGTGGAAAGCGTGAAACGCCGCCTCAAATAGCCACCGGGGTCAGGTCATGCCCTCATGCAAGATGCGTGCATCTTGCATGAGGGCATGACCTGACCCCGGTTTGTCGTGCCGGCTGGCTTAGCGGTGCGGCGTGGACAGCGTGCCCGGCAGGCTGTGCAGGTAAGCGGCCAGGTCCTTGATGTCCTGGTTGCTCAGTGGCTTGACCTGGCCGGCCATGATGGCGTTGCCGCGGCCGTTGGCGCCGTCGCCGCGCTTGTAGGCCGTCAGCGCATGTTCCAGGTAATCCTTGTGCTGGCCGGCCAGCTTGGGATAGCTGGGGTCGATCGGGGTGTTGAAATCCTTGCCGTGGCAAGCGAAGCAGCTGTATTTTTCCGTCAGGGCCTTGCCGGCCTCGATGTTGCCGCTGGCAAAGGCCGACAGCGAGACGGCGGAGCAGAACAGGGCGGTGATCAGTTTTTTCATCGGTTCAGTCCTTATTTCGCCGTTTGCTGGGAATAGTATGCCGCCACGTCCGCGATGTCCTGGTCCGACAGGCTGGCCGCGATGCCCTTCATGGAAGGATGCTTGCGCTCGCCCTTCTGGTAGGCCTTGAGCGCGTTCTCGATGTACTTGGCCGACTGGCCACCAATCATGGGTACCTGAAACACTTCGGGGAAGGTCGCCTTGTAACCGGGGATGCCATGGCAGCCGATGCACATTTCGATCTTGGCGGGAGCGGCCTGGGCGTTCCCTACGATGTCGGCCGCCGAGGCGGCGTGGGCGAAACCTGCGAGCACGAGAAGTGCGTAGATTTTTTTCATGGTGTGGTGGCTAAGTAATCAATAGGAATCGGATACAGCCCAAGCGCAAAACTTAACTTTTGCGCTATCAATCGCCGATTCTAACTCAAGAATGTTTCCATAGTCTATCAAGAATCATGGACAAACCGGCCGATCTTCGCTAGGCGTGGCGCATTGTTCCCACCCCGCTTTGAGGGCGGCCTCTAGTGACTTGTCTTATACTTCAACGATCACCGCAACGATAACTTCTGCGAACCGCAGCATCCTTCCCTCTTTCCACAGTGAGACCGCCACCCATGCACGCCAACCAAGCACCCGCCCCGCGCTTCGAGGGTTCCGACAACTACGTCGCCACCAGCGACCTGAAACTGGCCGTCAACGCGGCGCTGACGCTGCAACGCCCGCTGCTGATCAAGGGCGAACCGGGCACCGGCAAGACCATGCTGGCCGAGGAAGTGGCGGCCGCGCTCAACATGCCGCTGATGCAATGGCACGTCAAATCGACCACCAAGGCCCAGCAAGGCCTGTATGAATATGACGCCGTGTCGCGCCTGCGCGATTCGCAGCTGGGCGACGAGCGCGTGCGCGACATCCACAACTACATCGTCAAGGGCGTGCTGTGGCAGGCGTTCACGGCGCCCGAGCCGGTGGTGCTGCTGATCGACGAGATCGACAAGGCCGACATCGAATTCCCCAACGACCTGCTGCGCGAACTGGACCGCATGGAGTTCTACGTCTACGAGACGCGCGAGATGGTGGTGGCCAAGCACCGCCCGCTGGTCATCATCACCTCCAACAACGAAAAGGAATTGCCGGACGCCTTCCTGCGGCGCTGCTTCTTCCACTACATTAAATTCCCCGACCGCGACACGATGGAGCAGATCGTCTCGGTCCACTATCCGAACCTGAAACGCGAGCTGCTGGCCCAGGCCCTGCAGACGTTCTATGAAGTGCGCGAGGTGCAGGGCTTGAAGAAGAAGCCGTCCACCTCCGAATTCCTCGACTGGCTCAAGCTGCTCATGGCCGAGGACATCCCGGCCGAAGCCCTGCGCAGCCAGGACGCCAAGACCATCGTGCCGCCGCTGCATGGCGCGCTGCTCAAGAACGAACAGGACATCCACCTGTTCGAGCGCCTGGTCTACATGGCCCGGACCAACCGCTGATGAACGCCGCCCTGCAATCGCCCGTCCCCGTCACGCTGGAGTGGAACGGCGTGCGGCTCGAACCGCTGGCGCCGCACCACGCGGACGGCCTGCGCGCGGCCGCCGCCGACGGCCAGCTATGGCAGCTGCGCATCACCTCCGTGCCCGCGCCCGAGGAAACGGACGCCTACATCGACAAGGCCATCGCCATGCGCCCGGCGCGTCTCGCGTTCGCCGTGATCGACGCGGCCAGCGGCGCCGTGATGGGCACCACCAGCTTGCACGACATCGTGCCGGAACTGAACCGCGTTGAAATCGGCTACACCTGGTACGCGCGCAGCCGCCAGCGCAGCCACGTCAACACCACCTGCAAGCTGCTGCTGCTCGGCCACGCGTTCGACACGCTGGGCTGCGCCGTGGTCGGCCTGCGCACCGACATCTTCAACCATACGTCCCAACGCGCCATCGAGCGCCTCGGCGCCAAGCGCGACGGCGTGCTGCGCCACCACGCGCTGCGCCGCGACGGCACCGTGCGCGACACCGTCATGTACAGCATCGTGCGCGGCGAGTGGCCGGAAATCAAAGCCCACCTGCACTACAAGCTGCACACGGGCGGGGAGCGCTGACCATGCTGATCGATTTCTTCTTCACCCTCAAGGACGCCAAGATCCCCGTCACGATCAAGGAATTTCTGACCCTGCTCGAAGCGATGCAGAAGAATGTGATCGAACCGTCGATGGACGACTTCTACTACCTGTCGCGCCTCGCGCTGGTCAAGGACGAAGCCCACTTCGACAAGTTCGACCGCGCCTTCGCCCAGTACTTCAAGGGCATCAACGCGGCCTTCGAGACCAACAGCGCCATTCCGCTCGACTGGCTGGTGCAGCGCATGAAGCGCGAGCTGACCGAGGAGCAGATCGCCCAGCTGGAGAAATTCGGCTACGACAAGCTGATGGACCGGCTGCAGGAACTGCTCAAGGAACAGAAGGAGCGCCACGAGGGCGGCAGCAAGTGGATAGGCACGGGCGGCACTTCGCCATTCGGCCACGGCGGCACCAACCCGGAAGGGGTGCGCATCGGCGGCAAGGGCGGCAACCGCACGGCCATCAAGGTGTGGGAAGCGCGCGCCTACAAGGACTACGACGGCGAGCGCGAGCTGGGCACGCGCAACATCAAGGTGGCGCTGCGCCGCCTGCGCAAGTTCGCGCGCGAAGGGGCCGAGGAGGAACTGGCGCTGGACGCCACCATCCGCGCCACGGCCAGCAACGCCGGCTACCTCGACATCAAGATGCGCCCCGAGCGCAAGAACAAGGTCAAGGTGCTGATGCTGTTCGACGTGGGTGGCACCATGGACGACCACATCGAACGCACCGAGGAACTGTTCTCGGCCTCGCGCACGGAATTCAAGAACATGGAGTTCTTCTACTTCCACAACTGCGTGTACGACCACCTGTGGAAGAACAACCGGCGCCGCCACGCGGAGCGCTTCCCCACTTGGGACATCCTGCGCAAGTACCCGCCCGATACCAAGCTCATTTTCGTCGGCGACGCCACCATGAGTCCCTACGAGATTTTGCAGCCGGGCGGCTCGGTGGAGTACAACAACGAGGAGGCGGGCTCGGAATGGCTGGCCCGCTTCACCAACGCGTTTCCCAAGTTCGTGTGGCTCAACCCGGAACCGGAAGGCATCTGGCAGTACCGCCAGTCCGTCTCCATCATCCGCCAGTTGATGAACAACCGCATGTTCCCGCTGACGATGGAGGGGCTGGAGCGGGCCATGCGCACGTTGAGCAAATAATCGGCGCGCCCCGTCAGGCCGGCAGCTGCAGCCGGTAGCCGACGGCCGTTTCCGTCAGCAGGTAGCGGGGCTGGGTGGGATCGTCCTCCAGCTTGTGGCGCAAATGGCCCATGTAGATGCGCAGGTAGTGGCCGTTCTCGGCCTGCGACGGTCCCCACACGGCGCGCAGCAGCTGGGGATTGGTCATCACGCGCCCGGCGTTGGCGACCAGCACGGCCAGCAGCCGGTATTCGGTCGGCGTCAGGTGCACGTGCTGGCCGGCGCGGCTCACGCGGCGGTTCGGCAAGTCCACTTCCACGGCACCAAAGCGCACCACGTCCGCGCCGCCGCCAGCCGGCTGGCGCTGGCGGCGCAGCGTGGCGCGCACCCGCGCCAGCAGCTCACCCATGCCGAACGGCTTGGTCAGGTAGTCGTCGGCGCCGGCGTCGAGCGCGCGGATCTTGTCGGCCTCGTTGGCGCGGGCCGACAGCACGATCACGGGCACGGCCGACCATTTGCGCAAGTCGGCGATCAGCTCCACGCCATCGCCGTCCGGCAGGCCAAGGTCCAGCACCACCAGGTCGGGCTTGCGGGTGCCGGCGTCGATCAGGCCGCGCTGCAGTGTGGCCGCCTCGTGCACATGCCAGCCCTCGTCCTCCAGCGCGCCACGCACGAAGCGGCGGATCTGCGGCTCGTCTTCAATCAGCAGCGCGGTCGCTATCGTTTCATTCATCAGTGCGTCCTTGTCGTTCGGGTTCCGGCTCGGGCGGCGGCGGCGGACTGCCCACCGGCAGCGAGAACACGAAGGCGGCGCCGCCGGCCGGCGATGGCGCGGCCACGATCTTGCCGCCGTGCGCCTCGACGATGGCGCGGCAAATGGCCAGCCCCAGTCCCACGCCCGGCTTGGCCGACTCTTTTTCGCCGCGGGTGAATTTCTCGAAGATGGCTTCCTCGCGCCCGTGCGGCAGGCCGGGACCGTCATCATAAACCATCACGTCCACCCACGTGCCACGGGGCTCGGCGGCCACCGTTACGTGCGAGCCGGGCGGCGTGTACTTGGCCGCGTTCTCCAGCAGGTTGCACAGCACGCGTTCAATCAGCACCGCGTCGAGGCGCAGCAGCGGCAGGTCCGGCGCCAGCCTGGTGGCCACCACGTGCGCCTTGAGCTGTGCCCCGCTCGCGCGCAGCGCACTGCCCACCACCTCCTCCAGCGGCTGCCATTGCAGGTTGAAGGTCACTTCGCCGCTCTGGATGCGGGCCATGTCGAGCAGGTTGGCGACCAGCGCGCTCATGCGCCGGGCTTCGTCGTGCAACGCGTTGGCCTGCGCCAGCTGGGCCGGCGCCAGCGGCGGGCGCGCGCCGGCCAGCGCTTCGGACATGCCCACCAGCGACGTGAGCGGCGTGCGCAAGTCATGCGACAGCGCCGCCAGCAGCGAATTGCGCAACCGTTCCGATTCCATGTTCACCAGCGCCTCCTGCGCCACCTCGATGTAGTGCACCCGTTCCAGCGCGATGGCGGCCAGGGTGGCGAAAGTGTCCAGGTGCTGGCGTTGCTCCGGGACCATGATCCAGCGCCGGTGCTGGGGCTGGATCGCCAGCACGCCGCGGGTGCGCATGGGCGCCACCAGCGGCAGGTAGAAGATGCGGCTGGCCGGCAGCGTGTCCGTGCCCAGGCCCGCGCATTCGGCGTGGTCGAAGGCCCACTGGGCGATGCCGGCGTCGAACACGGCCATGTGGGCCATGGCGGCGGCGTCGGACGGATCCTGCGGCGGCAGCTTGAGGCGGCCGTCCGCGTCGGGCACCAGCAGCGTGGCGCGGGCCCGGAACGCGCCCTGGATGAAACGCTGGGTGATCTCGAATATCTGCTCCGTCTGCAACGCGCCCGACAGCTCGCGCGCGTACTCGTACAGCGCGCGCGAGCGGGCCTCGCGGCGCGAGGCCACGTGGGCCTGGAAGCGCAGGCCGGCCGTCAGGTGGCCTGTGATCAGCCCCACGGCCAGCATCACGGCGAAGGTGACCAGGTATTGCAGGTCGGAGATGGCGAACGTGAAGCGCGGCGGCACGAAAAAGAAGTCGAAGCAGGCCACGCTGACGCAGGTGGCCACCACGGATGGGCCGCGCCCGAAGCGCACTGCCACCAGCAGCACGGCCAGCAGGAACAGCATGGCGATGTTGGCCAGGTCGAGGTAGGCCAGCATGGGTGTGGCCAGCAGCGCCGTGGCCAGGCTGGCGGCCCCGGCCCACACATAACCGGCCAGGCGCTTGCTGTCGTCCTCCTCGTCGCCGCCCTCCTGCTCCGGGCGGGCACGCGCGGGCACGCCCTGCTCATCCTCGTTCGGCATGCCGATCTCGATCAAGTCGATCTCGGGCGCATACTCGGCCACGCGGCGCAATGGGGGATGGCGCCAGGGCCGGCGCCGCCGCCTGGCGCGCGCCATGACGATCTTGGACAGGTTGTGGCCGCGCGCGTAGTCGGCGACGGCCACCGCCACATCGTCGCCCGACAGCACGGCCGTGGTGGCGCCCAGGCTGTCGGCCAGCTTGAGCGTGTTCAGGATACGCTCGCGCTCGGGGGCGGGCTGGCGTTGCAGGGCCGGCGTCTCCACGTACACGGCATGCCAGGCCGAACCGAGCTGGCTGGCCAGGCGCGCCGTGCTGCGCACGATGTGCTCGGCGCCGGGGCGCGGACCCACGCAGGCCAGCAGCGCGGCGCCCGTCTTCCAGATGTCACCGATCGACTGCTCGACGCGGTAGGCACGCACATCGTCCTCGATGCGGTCGGCCGTGCGGCGCAGCGCCAGTTCGCGCAGCGCGATCAAATTCCCCTTGCGGAAAAAATTCCTGGACGCGCGCTCGGCCTGCTGTTGCTGGTACACCTTGCCGCCCTTGAGGCGGGCCAGCAGTTCGTCGGCCGGCAAGTCCACCAGCACCACTTCGTCGGCCTCGTCGAACACCGTGTCGGGCAAGGTCTCGGCCACGCGGATGCCGGTGATCCCGCCCACCACGTCGTTCAGGCTTTCCAGGTGCTGCACGTTGACGGTGGTGAGCACGTCGATGCCCGCGTCCAGCAATTCGTCCACGTCCTGCCAGCGCTTGGGATGGCGCGAGCCGGGCGCGTTGGAGTGGGCCAGCTCGTCGATCAGAATCAACGGCGGACGGCACGCCAGCGCCGCGTCGATGTCGAATTCGGCCAGTTGCTTGCCACGGTAGTCGACCTGCCGCAGCGGCAGCACATCCAGCCCCTCGAGCATGGCGGCCGTCTCGCTGCGGCCATGGGTTTCGATCACCCCCACCAGCACCGGCTGGCCGTCGGCCTGCAGCTTGCGGGCGGCCGCCAGCATGGCGTAGGTCTTGCCCACGCCAGCGGAAGCGCCGAAATAGATGCGCAGCTTGCCCCGTGCCGCCTTGCGTTCCTGCGCCTGCACTTGCGCCAGCAAGGCGTCCGGGTCGGGTCGTTCGCTATCGTTGGGGAACATGGATACCTGTTGAAATGGCAAGCAGTGCCCAGTTTAGCGCTTCTGGTCCGCTTCCGCGTCCAGCGCCAGGTTCAGTGCCAGCACGTTGACGCGCGTTTCGCCGAAAAAGCCCAGATACTGGTTCTGGCGGTGCGCCGCGATCAGCGCGAACACGCGATCCGGGGCGAGCTGGCGGGCGGCGGCCACGCGGCGCGCCTGGTACCGGGCGGCAGCCAGGCTGATCTCGGGATCGAGGCCGCTGCCGGATGCCGTCACCAGGTCGACCGGAATCGGCAAGGGGTTGGCCGGATCGGCCGCTTTCAGCGCGGCGACGCGGCCCTTGACAGCGTCCATCTGGGCCGGGTTGGTCGGACCCAGGTTGGAACCGCCGGAACCGGCGCCGTTGTTGGGCATGGGACTGGTGGCGGATGGCCGGCCCCAGAAGTACCTGGGCGAGGAAAAGGCCTGGCCGATCAGTTCGGAACCGACGGCCTTGCCACCGGCCTCGATGATGCTGCCCCCGGCCTGGGACGGGAAGGCGGCAGCGCCCACACCGGTGACGGCCAGCGGATAGAGCATGCCGCAGATGATGGTCAGGGCGCCGAACAGGACGACGGCTGGACGGACGGCGGAAGAGATAGTGGAAGACACGATGGCTCCGTGGTTAGACGAGATGGAACATGGCCAGTACCATGTCGATCAGTTTGATGCCGGCGAACGGCAGGATGATGCCGCCCACGCCGTAGATCCAGATATTCCGGCGCAGCAGCGCGGCGGCGCCGATGGCGCGGTAGCGCACGCCCTTGAGCGCCAGCGGGATCAGGAACACGATGATGAGCGCATTGAAGATCACGGCCGACATGATGGCCGAATTGGGGCTGGCCAGCTGCATCACGTCCAGCGCCTTCAGGGCCGGATAGGTGCCCACGAAGGCGGCCGGGATGATGGCGAAGTACTTGGCGATGTCGTTGGCGATCGAGAACGTGGTCAGCGAGCCGCGCGTCATCAGCATCTGCTTGCCGATCTCCACGATCTCGAGCAGCTTGGTGGGGTTGGAATCGAGGTCCACCATGTTGCCCGCCTCCTTGGCGGCCTGGGTGCCCGAGTTCATGGCCACGGCCACGTCGGCCTGGGCCAGCGCCGGGGCGTCGTTGGTGCCGTCGCCCGTCATGGCCACCAGTCGGCCTTCGGCCTGATAGCTGCGGATCAGCTTGAGTTTGTCCTCCGGCGTGGCTTCGGCCAGGAAGTCGTCCACCCCGGCTTCGGCCGCGATGGCGGCCGCCGTCAGCTTGTTGTCGCCAGTGATCATCACGGTCTTGATACCCATGCGGCGCAGTTCCGCGAAGCGCTCCTTGATGCCGCCCTTGACGATATCCTTCAACTCGACCACGCCCATCACGCGGCTGTCGTCCACCACCACCAGCGGCGTGCTGCCGCGGCGCGACACGTCGTCCACGGTGCGCGTCACTTCGGCCGGATAGGGCTGTCCCAGCGCCTCCACGTGCTTTTTGACCGTGTCGGCCGCGCCCTTGCGCACGGCGCGCGCACCGATGTCCACGCCGCTCATGCGGGTGTTGGCGGAAAACGGCACGAAGGTCGCGTGCAGCGCGCCCATCTCGCGTTCGCGGATGTTGAAGCGCTGCTTGGCCAGCACCACGATACTGCGCCCTTCCGGCGTTTCGTCGGCCAGCGAAGCCAGTTGCGCCACGTCGGCCAGCTGCTGCTCCGTCACGCCGGGCGCGGGGAAGAAGGCCGAGGCCTGGCGGTTGCCCAGCGTGATGGTGCCCGTCTTATCGAGCAGCAGCACGTCCACGTCGCCGGCCGCCTCCACGGCGCGCCCCGAGGTGGCGATCACGTTGGCCTGCATCATGCGGCTCATGCCGGCCACGCCGATGGCCGACAGCAGGCCGCCGATGGTGGTGGGGATCAGGCACACCAGCAGTGCGATCAGCACCGTGATGGAAATCGGGCTGCTGGCGATACCGGCCGCCCTGGCCGCGTCCACCGAAAACAGCGAGAATGGCAGCAGCGTCACCGTCACCACCAGGAACACGATGGTGAGCGCCACCAGCAGGATGGTCAGCGCGATCTCGTTGGGGGTCTTCTGGCGCTTGGCGCCTTCCACCATGGAGATCATGCGGTCGAGGAAGGTCTCGCCGGGGTTGACGGTCACCTTCACCACCAGCCAGTCCGACAGCACGCGGGTGCCGCCGGTGACGGAGGAGAAGTCGCCACCCGATTCGCGGATCACGGGCGCCGATTCGCCCGTGATGGCGCTCTCGTCGACCGAGGCCACGCCTTCGATCACTTCGCCGTCGATCGGGATCACGTCGCCCGCCTCGACCAGGATGGTATTCCCCTTGCGCAGCTCGGTGGCGGCCAGCGGCGCCCAGGTGGCGCCGTACTTGGGGCTGGCCAGCTTCTTGGCCGTGACGGTCTGCTTCAGGCTGCGCAGCGAGGCCGCCTGCGCCTTGCTGCGGCCTTCGGCCAGCGCTTCGGCGAAGTTCGCGAACAGCACCGTGAACCAGAGCCAGATCGAGGTGGCCAGGATGAAGCCGGCCGGCGCCTCGCCCCGCCCCACCAGCGACTGCAGGTACAGCAGCGTGGTGATAATGCTGCCCACGTAGACGACAAACATCACCGGGCTGCGCAACTGGGTGCGCGGGCTGAGTTTTTTGAACGAGTCGACGATGGCCGGCATCACCAGTTCCGACTCGAACAGCTTGAGCTTGCTGGCCGGCGAATTGGTAAAGATCGTCATCTCTTGTTGCGAAGTTTGGGTGTGGGACATCTTGACCTCCTGAGATTAACGAGCAAACGGCGGAACAAACAGCTGCAAGTGTTCAACCACGGGGCCGAGCGCCAGCGCCGGGACGTAATTGAGCACGCCGACCAGTGCCACCACCGCCACCAGCAAGCCGATGAAGATCGGGCCATGGGTGGGCATGGTGCCGGCGTTGGCTTCCAGCCGCTTTTTACCGGCCAGCGAACCGGCAATGGCCAGGATGGGCACAATCATGGCGAAGCGCCCGAACCACATGGCGATGGCCAGCATGGTGTTGTAGAACGGCGTGTTGGCGGACAGGCCGGCGAAGGCGCTGCCGTTGTTGTTGGCGGCCGAGCTGAAGGCGTACAGGATCTCCGAGAAGCCGTGCGCACCGGGGTTGGCGATGCCGGCCTTGCCCGCGTCCATCAGCACGGCGATGGCGGTACCGGCCAGCACCAGCGTGGGCGTGACGAGGATGGCGATCGAGGTCATCTTCATTTCATACGACTGGATCTTCTTGCCCAGGTATTCCGGGGTGCGGCCTATCATCAGGCCGGCGATGAACACGGCCAGGATGGCGAAGATCAGCATGCCGTACAGGCCCGAGCCGACGCCGCCGAAGATCACTTCGCCGAACTGGATCAGCAGCATGGGGATCATGCCGCCCAGCGGCATGAACGAGTCATGCATGGCATTGACGGCGCCGCAGGAGGCGGCCGTGGTGACGGCGGCGAACAGGGTCGAGGCGCTGATGCCAAAACGGGTTTCCTTGCCTTCCATATTGCCGCCGGCCTGCAACGCGCTCATCTGCTGGTCCACGCCCAGCGCCTGCAGCGCGGGGTGGGCTTGCTGCTCGGCGCCCATCACGGCCACCGCGCTGACGACGAACAGCAGCGTCATGGCGGCCAGCACGGCCCAGCCCTGGCGCGGGTCGCCCACCATGCGGCCGAAGGCGAAGCACAGGCCGGCCGGGATGAGGAAGATGGCGATCATCTGGAAGAAGTTCGACAGCGGCGTCGGGTTCTCATACGGGTGGGTGGAATTGGCGTTGAAGAAGCCGCCGCCATTGGTGCCCAGCATCTTGATCGCTTCCTGCGACGCGACCGGGCCCATGGCGATGGTCTGCGTGGTGGCCGTCAGCGCTTCCGTAACCGGCTCACCCTTGGCATCCTTCAGCGGTTGGCCATCGGCGCCCACTTTGGGCTGGGTGTAGGTGACCGGGTCGAGCAGGGTCACTTCCTTGTAGGCCGAGAAGTTCTGGATCGTGCCCTGCCCCACCAGGAACACGGCGAACACCATCGATAGAGGCAGCAGCACGTACAGCGTGGAGCGGGTAAGGTCAACCCAGAAGTTGCCGATGGATTTGGCCGAGCGCGACGAGAAGCCACGGATCAGCGCGAAGGCGACGGCGATGCCGGTGGCGGCCGAAAAGAAGTTCTGGCCGGCCAGCGCCACCATCTGGGTCAGGTAGCTCATGGCCTGTTCGCCGCCATAGCCTTGCCAGTTGGTGTTGGAGACGAAGCTGACGGCCGTGTTGAAAGCCGAATCCGGGCTGATATTGACCATCGCCTGCGGATTCAGGGGCAGCCATTGCTGCACGCGCTGCAGGCCATACACGGCCAGCGCGCCCAGCGCATTGAACTCCAGCAGGGCCACGGCATAGGCTTTCCAGCCCTGGCCTTCGACCTTGCCGTCCTTGCTGTTCTTATCCAGTATGCCGGCGGCGCGGTACAGCAGTCGCTCCACCTTGCCCAGCCAGCCCATGCCGGGAACGGCCGAGCCATCGCCCACGCGCGCCAGTACAATGCCCAGCGGGTAGGCCAGCGCCAGCAGCACCAGCAGGAACACCAGCAGCAGCGTGATCGATTGCATGGTCATCACAGTTCCTCCGCTTTCAGCAGCGCCAGCACCAGATACACCAGCAGGCCGGCCGAGGCCAGCGCCCCGATCACATAGAAGGAGTTCATTGCAGGCCTCCCAGCTTGTCGCAGCCGGCGGCAAAGGCCACCGTCACGACCAGGAAGGCCACGAGCGCACCCACAAAAATGATATCCATTTCGCCCCTCACGAGTCTTGTTTTGACAGTGAGCAGCTTATCGGGAGCGGTCTAAAAGTGGTGTAAAGACTCGGGGAGGGGGTGTAAACAAGCCGTAAAAATGGCGAGTGCTAGGCATCCTTTTCGACGAAGCGCTTGAGGCGGGACAGCGCCTGTTCCCACTCGCGGCCGATGGCGTCGAGCGCGCGGCTGGCGTGGTGGATGCTGGACGGGTCCAGCTGCCATAAGCGTTCGCGGCCCAGCCGGATGCCGCTCACGACGCCCGCCTCGGCCAGCACGTTCAAGTGCTTGGTGACGCCCTGGCGGCTGATCTCCGTGCCCTGGGTCAGCTGCGCGATCGACATCGCGCCGCCGGCGCTGAGCGCGGATACCAGTTTCAACCGGGTGGGGTCGCCGAGCGCCGCGAACACGTGGGCCAGCGATGGCTCAGGCGCGGAGGCGCTGCCTCCGCTCGCCTTGTGGTGGTGATGCGTACTATCGTGTGACATAGCGTTCCACATTCTTGAGCTGGAACTCCCAGCCGCCCGTGTGCATCTCGAATGCCTTGCGGCGGCGATGCTGCGGGATGTTGTCGAAGCCCGATTCCACCACCGTCAGCAGGATGCCCTTGCCGGGAGCGTCCTTGAGCGTGAAGGTCACCAGCGTGGGCTGCTCTTGCGTGTAGTCGATGCTCTGGTCGATCGGATAGGGATGCCAGTGGAAGGACAGCAGGTCCTGCGGCTCGATGCGGTCGATCACCACGTCCAGGAACATGTGCTGCATGTCCTCCATGGTCATGCGTCCGCGCGCGCGCTGGCCGGGCTTGAACGTCTGCCCAGCCATGTCGGCGCCGAACCAGGTGCCGAATTGCTCGGCGTCGGACAGGGCGCCCCACACGCTGTTGCGGCTGGCGTCGATCAGGATACTGCGTTCGATACGGTCGGTTTCCGTTGCGGTTGTCATGCTGCGGTACTCCTTTCCATTCGTCTGCGGTTGAAATGCAACCACATGGTTGCCAGATCAGGATAGGACACGCGCCGGAGAAATGCAACCATTTAGTTGCACATGAGGCTGGCAGCGCGGCAGGCCGCTCAGGCCATGCCCATCAGCTTCGTGATGGTGGCGCGCAGCAGCGGGTCCGTCACCGGCAGGTCGAGCAAGCCTTCGGCGCCGGCCTCGCTGCCCTTGCGCGGGTCGTACACGAACGGCGGCGCCACCAGCAGCACCACGGCCGGCTGCAGCGGGCCGCCGCTGGCGCGCAGCTCGGCGCACAGCAGGTAAGGATCGAGATGCATGACCGTATGAATCAGCGCCACGGACACGGCCCGCGCGCCGCAGGTGAGTACCGCCTCCTTCTCGCTGCCGGCCCATTCGACAGGGATGCCCAGCGGCTGCAGCAGCTTGCCCAGGTGGGTCGCGAAGGTGGCGTTATGGTCCACCACCAGCACCGTGCCGCGCGCGGGACGGCGCCGCATGGCCGCGTAGTCGGCCGGATCGGTCAGGTCCAGGTCCAGCCGCTCGCGCCGGCGCCGCTCGGGCACCGGCGGCATGCCGGCCGATGTCAGCTTGGCCAGCGCGTCGGCCCGGCGCGCCACCAGCTGCGCCAGTTCCGCGTACACGGCATCCCAGTCCAGCGGCCGTTCCAGGTTGGGGTATGGCAGCGCCAGCGCCGGCCTGCCCAGGATCAGGGCCGGACGGATGGCGCCGGCCGTGAGCGCCGACAGCGCGGCCAGCGCCTTGAGATCATCGCCGTTGGCGATCAACAGGTCGGGCTCTTGCAAACTGTGTTCGGACAGGCAAAAATACGCCGGCCCCGGGCCGGGCGCGCATGCCAGCTGGGCTGCCAGGGTCTGCGCCTCGTCCGGCGCGAAGCCGAGCAGGCGCACGGCGAAAGGAAAGTGCTCGGTAGGCATAGGATCTGGGATCGGCGTGGTGGGCATAACCATGTCAAAACCTGCTTTTTTCCTATTTAACCACAGTTTGTGCCCCATCCCGGCCGTGCGAATACCACCTCGGCGGCCCGTTGAGGATAGAATACGCAGGCGTTTGCATAAACCTGTACATAAACCCAGTATCGAATTGACAAGCCTGACCACGTATGGCCACTAAAAAACCCGCATCCGACTACAGCGAATCATCGATTCGCGTCCTCAAGGGCCTGGAGCCCGTCAAGCAGCGCCCGGGCATGTACACCCGTACCGAAAATCCGCTGCACATCATCCAGGAGGTGATCGACAACGCCTCCGATGAAGCGCTCGGCGGCCATTGCAAGAACATCGTCGTGACCCAGAACGCGGACGGCAGCATCACCGTGGAAGACGATGGCCGCGGCATCCCCGTCGGCCTGCACCCGGAAGAAGGCGTGCCAACCGTGGAAATCGTGTTCACCCGATTGCACGCGGGCGGCAAATTCGACAAGGGTTCGGGCGGCGCCTACGCCTTCTCGGGCGGCCTGCACGGGGTGGGCGTATCGGTCACCAACGCGCTGTCCAAGCGGCTGGAGATCACCGTGTGGCGCAAGGAGCCGGACGGTAACGGCCTGCACAAGCTGGCCTTCGAACATGGCGACGTGGTCGAGCCGCTGTCGTCGGCGCCCGCGCCGCGCGACGGCAAGAAGTCCGGCACCCGTGTCACGGCCTGGCCCGATCCCAAATACTTCGATTCGCCGCTGATCTCGCAAGTGGAGCTGCAACGGCTGCTGCGCTCCAAGGCCGTGCTGCTGCCCGGCGTGTCCGTCACGCTGACCAACGCCAAGACCGGCGACACCCAGACCTGGCAGTACAACGAAGGCTTGCGCGGCTACCTGACCGAAGCGCTGGCCCAGTGCTCCAACGGCGAAACCGTGATCCCCCTGTTCGAAGGCGCGCAGTTCGCCGGCCCGGACGCGGAAGGCTTCGCCGAAGGCGAAGGCGCGGCCTGGGTGGTGGCCTGGACCGAGGAAGGCGCCGTGGTGCGCGAATCGTATGTGAACCTGATCCCCACCCCGAACGGCGGCACCCACGAATCGGGCCTGCGCGAAGGCCTGTTCGGCGCCGTGAAGAACTTCGTCGAGATGCACTCGCTGCTGCCCAAGGGCGTCAAGCTGCTGCCCGAGGACGTGTTCGCGCG
>DATFBD010000130.1:0-14116 GCA_035254005.1 Burkholderiaceae bacterium
TCCATCATCGTCAGCATCATGGTGTTCATCGTCGGCTGGAACGCGCGCGGCGCGGCCCGCTCGGGCAACGTGGTGGGGCTGGCCTGTTGCTTCCTGGCCGTGGGCGCCTTCGATTTCCTGCACATGGTGTCCTATGTGGGCATGCCCGACCTGGTCTCGGCCAACGACGCCCAGAAGCACCTCAATTTCTGGCTGGCCGCGCGCGTGCTGGCCGCCGGCGGGCTGCTGGCGGTGGCCGTGCGCCGCTGGCGCCCGTTCACGGCCGACAGCACCCGTTACTGGCTGCTGGGTGTCGCACTGGCCGGGGTGGCGGTGCTGGCCTGGCTGGTGCTGTGGCACCAGGACTGGCTGCCCGATACCTTCATCCCCGGCCAGGGCCTGACGGCGCTGAAGAAGAACACGGAATACCTGGTGATCGCCGTCAACCTGGTCACGGCGGCCCTGCTGCTGGCGCGCATCAGGCGGCCGCAGCCGTTCCGGGCGGTGCTGCTGTTCGGCGCCGTGATGACCATGGCCATGGGCGAATTCTTCTTCACGCTGTACACCACCATGACGGGCAGCTACAACGTGCTGGGCCACCTGTACAAGACCATCTCCTACCTGTTCATCTACCGGGCCGTGGTGGTGGAGGCGATCGACATGCCCTACAACGCGCTGGCCCAGTTGCAGGAACGGCTGACGTTCTCGCTGCAGGCATCCAACACCGGCCTGTGGGACTGGGACCTGGCCAGCGACGATATCTACCTGTCGCCGGAATGGAAGGCGCAGCTCGGCTATGGCCCCGACGCGCTGAACAACAGCCTGGCCACCTGGGACGCGCTGTTGCATCCCCAGGACCGCGAAGCGGCCTGGCACACCGTGCGCGACTTCCTGGCCTCGGGCCGGGTGCAGTACGAGAACGCGTTCCGGATGCGCCATGCGGACGGCGGCTACCGCTGGATCCTGGCGCGCGGCGAGCGCCACCTCGATGACGACGGCAACGCCCATCTGCTGGGCTCGCACGTGGACATCACGGCCCAGAAGCAGACCGAGCAGGCGCTGCGGGCCGAGAGCGAGAAGAACCTGGCCTTGCTGCGCAACGCCAGCGACGGCATCCACATCCTCGACGCGCACGGCGACGTGATCGAGGCCAGCGTCGCGTTCTGCGCCATGCTCGGCTACACGCGCGAGGAGCTGATCGGCATGAACGTGTCGCGCTGGGACGCCTATTTCAGCCAGGCCGAGCTGGACGCGCTGCTGGCGCGCCAGCTCGACGGCGGCGCCCACAACCAGTTCGAGACGCGCCACCGGCGCAAGGATGGCAGCCTGGTCGAGGTGGAGATCAGCAACTGCCCGTTCGAACTGGCCGGCCAGCCGGTGCTGTTCAATTCCGCGCGCGACATCACCGAACGCAAGCGCGCCGAGGCCCAGCTGCGCATCACGGCCAGCGTGTTCGAGAACAGCCAGGAAGGCATCCTGATCACGGACGACGCCAACAACATCGTCGACGTGAACGCGGCCTTCACCCGCATCACCGGCTATGGCCGCGAGGAGGTGGTGGGCCGCAATCCGCGCCTGCTGTCGTCGGGCCGCCACGACAGCGGCTTCTACCAGCAACTGTGGAGCGAGCTGCGGCGCGACGGCTACTGGCGCGGCGAACTGTGGGACCGGCGCAAGTCGGGCGAAGTGTATCCGGAACTGGTGTCGATTTCGGCCGTGCGCGACGAGCGCGGCCAGCTGCAGCGCTACGTGGCCGTGTTCTCCGACATCAGCCAGATCAAGGCCCACGAGGATGAACTGAACCGCGCGGCCCACTACGACGGCCTGACGGGCGTGCCCAACCGGGTGCTGCTGGCCGACCGCATGAAGCAGGCCATCGCCCGCACGGCACGCGAGGGCAACATCATGGCCGTGTGCTACCTCGACCTGGACGGCTTCAAGCACATCAACGACAGCCTGGGCCATGACGTCGGCGACCAGGTGCTGATCGAGGCGGCGCGCCGCATTGGCGCGGCGATCCGGGCCGACGACACGGTGGCGCGCCTCGGTGGCGATGAATTCGTGGTGCTGCTGCTCGGTTTGCGCCAGGCCGACGAATGGGAATTGACGCTGCGCCGGCTGCTCGAAGCGATCGCCCAGCCGTTCGTGATCGGCGACAAGTCCGTGAGCCTGAGCGCCAGCGCCGGCGTGGCCGTCTATCCGCTCGACCAGGAAGACCCGGACACGCTGCTGCGCCACGCCGACCAGGCCATGTACCTGGCCAAGCAGAGTGGCAAGAACCGCTACCACCTGTACGACACGGCACTGGACCGCCAGGCCCGCGACCAGCTGGAATTCCTGGCCAGCATACGGCACGCGCTGGAACTGGGCCAGTTCGAACTGTACTACCAGCCCAAGGTCAACCTGCGCACGCGGGCCGTGGTCGGGGCCGAGGCGCTGATCCGCTGGCACCACCCGCAGCGCGGCCTGCTGGCGCCGGGCGCCTTCCTGGCCCAGGTGGCCAACACGGAGCTCGATATCCAGATCGGTGAATGGGTGGCCGCCACGGCGCTGGCCCAGTTGCGGACCTGGCACGAGCAGGGCCTGAAACTGAGTGTGAGCATCAACATCTCGGGCTACCACCTGGAGTCGCCCGACTTCGTGGACCGCCTGCGCAAGCTGATGGCGCCGTATCCGATGCTGCCGTTCGGCGCCTTGCAGATCGAAGTGCTGGAGACGGTGGCGCTGAACGACATCGCCATCGTGCGCGACATCCTGGCCGCCTGCGGCCGGCTGGGCGTGACGTTCGCGCTGGACGATTTCGGCACCGGCTATTCCTCGCTGTCGTATCTGAGCAGCCTGCCGTTCGACGAGCTCAAGATCGACCAGTCCTTCGTGCGCGACATGCTCGACGATAAGGGCGACCTGGCCATCGTGCAGGGCGTGGTGGCGCTGGCGGCGGCGTTCGAACGCCAGATCGTGGCCGAGGGCATCGAGACCCCGGCCCATTACCAGGCCTTGCTGGACATGGGCTGCGCCCTGGGGCAGGGCTACGGGATTGCCCGCCCCATGCCGGCCGGCGCGCTGCCGGGCTGGCGCGGCCAGTGGCTGGAGCGGGAAGTGGCCGCCTGAACCGGGTGGCGGCGCGCGCCGCCGCCCCGGCTGGCGTGGCAAAACGCGTTCGCGTCCTACAACCGGCCACGCCGCCATCCCACAAGCGTCGTGCCGGCCCTGTCTATCATGGTTCTCGACGGCGCGCGCGCAGCGGTGTGCGAAGGCCGCCGGGATCGCCAGGCGCGCGCGCCGGCGAACGCAACCACCTTTGTGAGGAGTTCATCATGACATCGACGCATAGCGAGTCCGCCACGTCCAGGCGCGGCCGGACCCAGGAACCGGACGACGCGATCGCCGTCCTGAAGGCAGACCATGCCAACGTCAAGGACCTGTTCGAGCAATATGAACAGCTGGGCGAGCGGGCCCACGCCACCAAGAAGAAGCTGGCCACGCGCATCTGCCTGGCGCTGACCCAGCATGCCACGGCCGAGGAGGAATTGTTCTACCCGGCCGTGCGCGATGCCATCGCCGAATGCGCCGACCAGGTTGACGAGGCGCTGGTGGAGCATGGTTCGGCCAAGGAGCTGATCGCGCAGATCCTCGCCATGGAGGAGGGCGATCAACTGTACGACGCGACGGTGAAAGTGCTGTCCGAACTGATCGAGCACCATGTCAGCGAAGAGGAAGGCGAGATCTTCCCCAAGGTGCAGGACAGCGAGCTCGATCTGGTGGCGCTGGGCGCGGCCATTGCGCAGCGCAAGGCGCAGGTCACACTGCCGGGATGACGGGGCTTGAAACCGCGCGGCGGCGCGCCGGCATCAGGCCTGCAAGCCGGTGGTGAGCTGGCGGTAGCGGCCCGGCGGTGCACCCACCGCGACGCTGAAGCGATGGCTGAAGTGGCTCAGGTCCGCGTAACCGCAGGCCTGCGCGACTTGCGGCAAGGGCAGGCGGCCCGCGCGCAGCAGGGCGCGCGCACGTTCGACGCGGCGCGCCGCGATCCACGCCGAGGGCGGCATGCCGAAGCTGATGCGGAACATGCGCGTCAGGTGGAATTCCGACATGCAGGCAAGCTGCGCCAGCATGCCCAGCGTGATGGGCTGGTCGAGATGGGCTTCGATGTACTCGTGCAGCCGGCGCCGCAGCAAGGGCGCCAGGCCGCCGCGCAGGCGCAGGCCGGGCTTGCTCATCGACTGCGCGTGTAGCAGCTCGCTCAAGGCCGCGTGCGTGATCTCGTTGGCGCGCAATAGCTGGTCGGCGTCATCCCATGGCTGCTGCAACAAGTCGCCGCACAAGCGCACCAGGCGCGCGTTCTCGAAATAGGTCCGGTCCTGCAGCGTGAGTTCGCGCGGCTCGCGGTCCAGCTCCGCCACCGCGCGCCGCGTGAAATGCTCGGGCATGAAGTAGACGTGCAGCATGCGCAGCTGGCCGCGCACCACCCATTCCGATTCGTGCCAGTCCGGCAGCGAGCATAAGCGCTGCGGTGCGCCATACTGGCCCGGGAAACCTTCGCGTTCGACGCTGTAGCCGCCACCGAGGTAGCAGGACAGGGTGTGATGGCCGGGCTGGTGGTAGCCCGTCAGCGCTTCCTCCGTGCTGCGTTGCCAGACCGCCGCCGCCAGGCCGTCACCGAGCCAGGCAAAGCGCTCCAGCGTCGCATCGGTGCCGGACATGGTGCGGAATACGGCGTGCGACATCGCGTCTTCCAGCTTGTCCTTCGGCTTATCCTTCGGCGTGCCCCCCGGCGCCGGGCGTACCGCTGCCGCCACGCGCTGGCGTGGTACGGCATCGTCGAATGGTCCAGTTACCGGCTTCATGCCGAAAAGTCTAGCACGCCCGCTGCCGCCCGGCCGGCCGCGCCCCGGAAATGCGCAAGATCAGACAACCGCCCGTGCGCGGCCAGCGGCACACTGGCGGCATGATGAATATTGCCCTCTACCTCACCACGGTGCTCATCTGGGGCACCACCTGGATCGCGATCAAATTCCAGCTCGGCGTTGTCGCGGCGCCGGTGTCGATCGCTTACCGGTTCTGGATCGCGGCGCTGGTGCTGATGCTGATCCTGCTCGTGCGCAGGCAGCCCATCCTGCCGCCGCGCTCCGCCTGGCCTTACTTGCTGGCGCAAGGCTTCGCCCTGTTCTGCTGCAATTTCCTGTGCTTCTATTACGCCACCATGTGGGTGCCGAGCGGCCTGGTCGCCGTCGTATTCTCGACCGCGCCGATCTGGAACGCCGTCAACGGCCGCCTGTTCCTGGGGCGGACCATCCGGCCCCAGGTGCTGGGTGGCGCCGTGCTGGGGCTGAGCGGCATCGCGCTGTTGTTCCTGCCTGCGATGCGGGGCCACTGGAGCGACGGCGGCATGCTGTCCGGCCTGGGGCTCGCCCTGCTTGGCACGCTGTGCTTCTCGGCCGGTAACCTGCTCTCCAGCCGCATGCAGGCGCTGGGCATGCAGCCCTGGCTGACCAACACCTGGGCCATGCTGTGCGGCGCCACCATCCTGACGCTGGGCGCACTGGCGCTCGGCATGCCGTTCAATTTCGAGCCCGGTGCGCGCTACGTGGGGGCGTTGTTCTACCTGGCCGTGCCGGGGTCGGTGGTCGCCTTCACGGCTTATTTGCTGCTGCTGGGGAGGATAGGCCCGGACCGCGCGGCTTACTGCACGGTGCTGTTCCCGGTGGTGGCGCTGACGGTGTCCACCGTCTTCGAAGGCTACCGCTGGAGCGGCATGGCGCTGGCCGGGCTGTTGCTGGTCATCGGCGGGAATTTGCTGGCCTTCCTGCCGGTGCAGGCGCCGGCCCGGACTCCGGCGGCGGCCTAGATCACCGCTCGCCGGCCTCGCCGCCCCGGGCAAACAGTTGTCAGCAGTTTCAAATTCCGCGTAGAATGCGAGGCAACGCGGGTGTAGTTCAATGGTAGAACGGCAGCTTCCCAAGCTTCATACGAGGGTTCGATTCCCTTCACCCGCTCCAATCGATGTGACAACAAACGAGTTGTTCCGGTTTTCATGCACGTTCTCACCGCCGCGTCGGCCCCGCGTCCGATGCCATTTCCCCCATGATGACCGGGCCGGCACCGGCCCTGTGCGCCGCGTGGCGCTGCCTGTGGGCCTTGCTGCTGCTGGTCGCCATGACGCTGCCGGCCCGCGCCGCCGACACCATCCTGGTGGTGGAGAGCTACAACGCCGAGATGCAGTGGGACGCCAACTACAAGGAAGCGCTGCAGGAAACGCTGGGCAGGAAATACCACCTCGAATATTTTCAGATGGATACCAAGCGCCTGCCGCGCGAGCAGCACGCGGCCATGGCCGACAAGGCGTGGGCGCTGTATCAGTCGCTGCACCCGGTGCTGGTGATCCTGGGCGACGACGCCGCCCTCAAGCTGCTGGCGCAGCGGCTGGGCACGACGGCCACGCCGGTGGTCTACCTGGGCATCAACAACAACCCGCGCGAATATTTCGACGCCAAGGTCATCAAGAACATCACGGGCGTGCTGGAACGGCCCATCCTGAAGCGCAACATCGCGCTGGTGTCGGAGCTGGTGCCCCGCGTGAAGCGGGCGCTGGTGCTGTTCGATACGGATATCACATCCCAGGTGGTGCGCCAGGAGACCTTCGAGGGCAAGCCGCAGCAGCTGATCGGCGGCACCCTGGTGGAACTGAAGCTGGTGGGCCAATGGGAACAGTGGCAGGCCGAGGTGCTGAACGCGAAGGATCACTACGACGTGATCTTCCTCGGCCTGTACCAGGCGCTGCACGATGGCGCGGGCAAGAGCGTGAACACGACGGACCAGGTGGCGCGCTGGACGGCCGCCCACGCGCCGGTGCCCATCTTCGGTTTCTGGGACTGGGCCGTGGGTCCGGAGAAAACCATCGGCGGCCTGGTGCTGTATGGCCGCGACCAGGGCAAGGCGGCGGCCGAGATCGCGCTCAAGATCCTGGCCGGCACGCCGCCCGAGCGCATCTACCCGGTCACGGCCGACCGCGGCAAATTCCTCTACAGCCGCAAGCAACTGCAGCGCTTCCACCTCACGCTGCCGGCCAGCATCGGGGCCGACGCCAGCTACACGGACTGACAAGGTGAGGCCGTCATGAGCACCTGCGACGGCAAGGATGGCTGCGGCGCGCGCGCCACGCCGCCGGCACCGGCGGCCAGCGCCGGTCTTGAACAGGCTGTATTCCTGATCCAGAACATGGACTGCCCCACCGAGGAAAAGCTGATCCGCGACCGCCTGCGGCCCATGGCCGGAGTGGACTCGCTCCAGTTCGACCTGATGCGGCGCGAACTGACGGTGGGCCATCACCTGCCTTCCATCGCGCCGCTGGTGGCGGCGCTGACGGCGCTCGACATGGCGCCGGCCGTGGTCGCCAGTACGCAGGATGCGGCAGCCGCGCCGCCGGCCACGCCGGGCACGCGCGCTGCCGGCACGCTGCCGTTTGGATTGCCGCGCTGGCTGCCGCTGGCCATCTCCGGCCTGGCTGCGCTGGGGGCGGAAGGCGTGGCATGGAGCACGGGGCAGGAACACGGCTGGCCGGTGCTGGCGCTGGCCGTCACGGCCATCTTGTGCGGCGGGCTCGGTACGCTGAAGAAGGGCTGGATCGCGCTGCGCAACCTGTCGCTGAACATGAACTTCCTGATGTCGCTGGCCATCCTCGGCGCGCTGGCCATCGGCCAGTGGCCGGAAGCGGCCATGGTGATCTTCCTGTTCGCGCTGGCCGAACTGATCGAGGCGCGCTCGCTGGAGCGCGCGCGCCACGCCATCCGCGGCATGATGCAGCTCACGCCCGACGCGGCCACCGTGCAGGCGCCGTCGGGCGCGTGGCAGCGGGTGGCGGCGGCCCAGGTGCAACCGGGCACGCTGGTGCGCGTGATGCCGGGTGAACGCATCGCGCTCGACGGCGTGGTGGCGGCCGGCGAGAGCGCCGTCAACCAGGCGCCCATCACGGGCGAGAGCATGCCGGTGGCCAAGCTGCCGGGCGATACCGTGTTCGCCGGCACCATCAATGAGCAGGGCAGCTTCGACTACACGGTGACGGCGCCGCAAAGCCAGTCCACCCTGTCGCGCATCGTCAGCAGCGTGCAACAGGCGCAGGGCGAGCGGGCGCCGACCCAGCGTTTCGTGGACCGCTTCGCGGCCGCCTATATTCCCGTGGTGGTGGCGCTGGCCGTGCTGGTGGCCGTGGTGCCGCCCGTGGTGCAGGGCGCGGACTTCCATACGTGGTTCTACAAGGCGCTGGTGCTGCTGGTGATCGCCTGTCCCTGCGCGCTCGTCATCTCCACGCCGGTGACGGTGGTCAGCGGGCTGGCGGCGGCGGCACGCCAGGGCATCCTCGTCAAGGGCGGGGTGTACCTGGAACTGGGGCGCAGGCTGCAGGCGGTGGCGCTCGACAAGACCGGTACGCTCACCCTGGGCGCGCCGCAAGTGACGGACGTCGTGGTACTGGACGGCGGAGCGCGGGTGGCCCTGTTGCGCCGCGCGGCCAGCCTGGCCGCCATGTCCAACCATCCCGTGTCGCGCGCGCTGGCCCAGTACTGGTACGGAGAACAGCATGGGATGGCGCTGGCGCCGGTGGCGCGGTTCGAGGCGCTGCAAGGGCGCGGCACGCGTGGCGAGGTGGAAGGCGAGACGCTTTACCTGGGCAATGCGCGGCTGGTGCGCGAGCTGGGTGTGCTGGATGAGGCGCTGGCCGCGTCGCTGGCCGCGCTGGAGCGCGACGGCAAGAGCGTGGTGGTGCTGTGTTCCGCCACGGCGGCGCTGCTGGTGGTGGCGGTGGCCGACACGGTGCGCGCCACCAGCGCCGAGGCGGTGAGGCAGCTGCACGCGCTGGGCGTGCGGGTGGTGATGCTGTCGGGCGATAACGAAGACACGGCGCGCGCCGTCGGCGCCCGGCTCGGCATCGCCGACGTGCGCGCCGGCCTGCTGCCCGACGATAAGCTGCGCATCGTCGCGGCACTGGCGGGCGAGCATGGCGCGGTTGGCATGGTGGGCGACGGCGTGAACGACGCGCCGGCGCTGGCCAAGGCCGCCATCGGTTTCGCCATGGGCGCGGCCGGCACCGATACGGCGATGGAGACGGCCAACGTGGCGCTGATGGATGACGACTTGCGCAAGGTGGCGTACTTCATGCGCCTGAGCGCGCGCACCCACGTGATCCTGGTGCAGAACATCGTGCTGGCGCTGGCCATCAAGGCCGTGTTCCTGGTGCTGGCCGTGGGCGGCTATTCGACCTTGTGGATGGCCGTGTTCGCGGACATGGGCGTGAGCCTGATGGTGGTGCTCAATGGCCTGCGGCTGCTGCGCGGGGCGGGGTGAGGCCACAGGAGCGCTGCGAGGTATAATGTGCGGTTTTTGCAGCCGAGCCGCCGGCCCTGGTGCCGTCCGTCGCGTCCTGCGCCCGCCTGCCGGGCATTCCTTTTTACCGTTAGATTCCGCACCCATGTCCACTGATACGCCCAACAATGGCCCCGCACGGCCGATGCTGTACGACCCGACCGAACACCGCATCCGCAGCTTCGTCACCCGCGCCGGCCGCCTGTCGACCGCGCAGGCGCGCGCGCTGGAAGAGCTGGGACCGAAATTCCTGATCGAGTACAGCAAGGCGCCGCTCGACTACGAGCAGGCGTTTGGCCGCAAGGCGCCCGTGGTGCTGGAGATCGGTTTCGGCATGGGCGGCACCACGGCCCATATCGCCCAGGCGATGCCGGACAAGGACTTCATCGGCGTGGAAGTGCACACGCCCGGCGTGGGCAGCCTGCTCAAGCTGATCGGCGAGCAGGGCCTGACCAACCTGAAGGCGATCCAGCACGACGCGGTGGAAGTGCTGAACCAGATGATCCCGGACGGCTCGCTGCACGGCGTGCACATCTTCTTCCCGGATCCATGGCACAAGGCGCGCCACAACAAGCGCCGCCTGATCCAGGGGCCGTTCGTGAAGCTGCTGACGCAAAAGCTGGCCGCCGGCGGCTACCTGCACTGCGCCACCGACTGGGAAGACTACGCCGTGCAGATGCTGGAAGTGCTGGGCGCCGAAGAAGGCCTGCAGAACACGGCCGACGGCTACGCGCCGCAACCGGCCTATCGTCCGCTGACCAAGTTTGAAAACCGTGGCTTGAAACTGGGCCATGGCGTGTGGGACCTGGTGTTCACCAAAAAAGGGTCAGACCCCAGGGTCTGACCCTGGGTTGTGGCGGTTGTTGTCTCATCGTCAGACACACCACCGCACACGGCGAGGGTCAGACCCCAGGGGCTGACCCTGCTGCCTTCAATCCAGCGGCTCGATATCGAGCGCCAGCACATAGGCCAGGTGGCGGCCCTGCCACAGGCCGCCGCCGCGCACCTGCGCATCGCAGGTGGTGGGCAGGCCTTCAATCTCCTTGAACTTCAGGCGCTGGCGAAAGTGCAGCGCTTCCTTCGGCGCCAGGTAGCCGGCCATGCGGCCCTCCACAAACACGGCCACCGCCGTATTTTCGTAGGCATTCTGATCATCCGGCACCAGCGTGGCCACGCAAGCCCTGGCGGCCGCGTGTTCGCCATGCGCGCCCGCCAGTTCCCGCAGCGTGGCCTGGTAGCGCGACTCGTTGACCACCTCGACCAGGAATCGGCCCTTGTCTGACCAGTGCAGCGCGGGCGCCACGGCCGGCAGTTGCGGCACATACGGCCCGGCCGCGCGCGGCGGCAGGGCGGCCGGCTTGGCCGGATTGGTCTTGATGATGGCGTAGGCCAGCAGCGCGGTCACAACGACGATCAGCAGGGGGAGGGCGTATTCCATGGTGGGCTTGTAGGGGGCAAAGGACGTCATCTTAGCGGAACAGGGACTGGCTTACCGGATTTTCCGTCCCATTGCTTCCGCTTCGCCCGCTATTGTGGATTTGTGTGAGGTTTGACGGCGACAGCGATGAAGACAGCCCCGTCAACGAGCGCAGCGGCGCCAAGTACGAACTGCTGGTGGAGTGAGTCGCCGGTGGTGCGCCGCGTCAGTCGTTGGCGCATTTGAAGCGATCTTTGTCCAAAGCCCTTGCGGGAAGCGGCTGCACGGTAAATGCTGTGGACTCATATCCCCCGCATCGCGGGCCATGTCGCGATGTTGGACAGCCCTGCGCCTCAGGAGTATATTGATCCATGTTTACGGTGGTCGAAACGTTGTTGTTTCAGCGCTTATGGCCGCAATACTGGACCGAAGAGGAACGTGGCGCGTTTTCGATCTACATTGCCGAGCATCCGACGGCCGGCGTAGTCGTCCCCGAATCCGGGGGCATACGCAAAGTGCGCTGGGGGCGTTCCGGCATGGGAAAGTCAGGCGGAGTACGGGTCATCTATTATGTTCGTACAGCGGAAGGCGAAATTGTCTTGCTCACGCTCTACGCGAAGTCGAAGACAGACAACATCACGGGTCAGAAGTTGAAGGAGATTCGGCGTGCCCTCGAAGAGTAAGCCATTAAGTCCAACGGAGCTGGCCGCCTTTGAAGCGAAGCGCGACCTTGCCGCTGAGTTATTGCAGGCAGTGCACGAGATGAAGACGGGGCAGGTCCACGTTGTCCGCTCGCCTGTCGTCGAAGCGCGCAAGAAGACCGGACTGTCGCAGTCGCAATTCGCCGTACTGTTGGGCGTGTCCGTCCGCACCTTGCAGGGCTGGGAGCAAGGGCGCAAACAACCCAGCGGGGCAGCCCGCACATTGCTGGCGATCGCCAGCACCAATCCCGAGGCATTACTGGCCGTTGCGGGCAAATAGCCGCGGCGCGCGTAGGCGGTGGATGGGGCTCAGTCCATCTCCGCGATCATCGCCACGATCTCATCGCCATACGAGGCCAGCTTCTTCTCGCCCACGCCTGACACGCCGCGCAACTCGGCCAGCGAAGTGGGGCGGGCCTTGGCGATTTCGCGCAGCGTGGCGTCGACGAAGATCACGTAGGCCGGCACGTTGTGGGCGCGCGCCGTCTCCACGCGCCACCAGCGCAGCTTGTCGAAGATGGCCTGCTCGCGCGGCGACAGGTCGCTCTCCACGTAACCCTTGGCGGCCGTGGTGGGACGCTTCTGCTTGACCGGCTTCTGGTACTGGCGCAGCTGCACCTTCTGCCCGCCCTTGAGCACGGGACGGGCGGCGTCGGTCAGCTTGAGCGAGCTGTATTGTTCGTGGTCCACCGTCACCAGGCCCAGCGCGATCACCTGGCGCAGGATGGCGCGCCATTCCTGTTCGCTGCGGTCGGCGCCGATGCCGAACACGGACAGCGAGTCGTGGTGCCAGGTCTTGATGCGCTCCGTCTCCACCCCGCGCAGCACTTCGATCACGTGGCCGGCCGCGAAGCGCTGGTCGACCCGGTACACGGCCGACAGCAGCTTTTGCACCGGCACCGTACCGTCGAACGACACGGGCGGAATCAAGCAGGTGTCGCAGTTGCCGCACGGGGCCGAACCTTCGCCGAAGTAGTCCAGCAGGCGCACGCGCCGGCAACTGAGCGTCTCGCACAGGCCCAGCATGGCATCGAGCTTCATGCCCAGCACGCGCTTGAAGGTCTCGTCGGCTTCCGATTCGTCGATCATGCGCCGCTGCAGCACCACGTCCTGCAGGCCGTAGGCCATCCAGGCGCTGGCGGGCAGGCCGTCGCGGCCGGCGCGGCCGGTCTCCTGGTAGTAGCCTTCGATGCTCTTGGGCAGATCGAGGTGGCACACGAAACGCACGTCCGGCTTGTCGATGCCCATGCCGAAGGCGATGGTGGCCACCATCACGATGTTCTCCTCGCGCAGGAAGCGGGCCTGGTTGGCGGCGCGCTTGGTGTGCTCCATGCCGGCGTGGTAGGCCAGCGCGCGCACCCCGTTCTCGTTGAGGAATTCGGCCGTCTCCTCGACCTTCTTGCGCGACAGGCAGTAGACGATGCCGCTGTCGCCGCCATGTTCGCCGGTGATGAAGTCCAGCAGCTGCTTGCGGCCGTTGCCCTTCTCGACGATCTGGTAGCGGATGTTGGGCCGGTCGAACGAGGACACGAACTGCAGCGCGTCCTCCAGCTGCAGCCGGTGCACGATCTCGGCGCGGGTCTGCTGGTCGGCCGTGGCCGTGAGGGCGATGCGCGGCACGTCGGGGAACTGCTCGTGCAGCACCGACAGCTTGATGTACTCGGGCCGGAAGTCATGGCCCCATTGCGACACGCAGTGCGCCTCGTCGATCGCGAACAGGGCGATCTTCGAATCCTGGAACAGGTTCAGGCAGCGCTCCGTCATCAGGCGTTCGGGCGCCACGTACACCAGGTCGATCTGGCCGGTGCGCACCAGCCGCTCGATGCGGCTCGCCTCCTCGTAGCTCTGGGTGGAGTTGAGGAAGGCGGCGCGCACGCCCACTTCGGCCAGCGCGTCCACCTGGTCCTGCATCAGCGCGATCAGCGGCGAGATCACCACGCCCACGCCATCGCGCACCAGCGCCGGGATCTGGTAGCACAGCGACTTGCCGCCGCCGGTGGGCATCAGCACCAGCGCGTGGCCGCCGCCGCCGACGTGGGCGACGATCTCGGCTTGCTCGCCGCGGAAGGCGGGGTAGCCGAAAACGGTCTGGAGTATGGCGTGGGCGTCCGGCATGGGGGGCAAGAATCGGAAGAAGGCGCCATTGTACGGCATGCTCCGAGTCACGTCGCGCGCCGGACGGGCAAAAAAGAAGGCCACCGGGGACGTGGCCTTTTTAAGGGGCAATTCACAATGCAGAGGAAATGCTAATGCCGTGAATGAGACGCCGCCCCTGCGGCAAAGTTCCCGCGTGCGTCGCCGGTTGGCCGCCGCCCTCGGCTGTGCGACACTGCCGGGGTGTATCTGGAGGTTCCCCATGTTTTACCGTGTGTCCCTGCTGGCCGTGACGGCCGCCCTGCTGACCGCCTGCGCCAGCACCCCGTCCGCCACCCAGCGCAAGCCAGCCCAGCTGCGTCCGCAGCCGACGCCGAGCACGCCGCAGCAAGCCAACGCCGACTGGCACAACCTCGGCGTGTCGCCCAACGGCAATATCCTGAACGAGATCGACAAGCTGTCGCTGCGCCGTCAGGGTTCCGTGGTAACCTTCCGCGACAAGAAGACCATCTTCAACGTGAAGAAGGAAAACTTCCTGTCGACACCGCGCCACAAGTATTCGATCAAT
>DATFBD010000131.1:0-23900 GCA_035254005.1 Burkholderiaceae bacterium
ATGGGGCCGGCGCGTCCAGAATGCGGTCCGTGCGCTGTGCACATGACCCCATCTTTGCGAGGAGCTGCCGATGTCCCATTCCCACCTTTCCCATTCCCTCACGCTTGCCGCCCTGTTGTGCGCCGCGCCGTTTGCGGCAATCGCCGCTGGAGCCGCTGCGGCTGATGCGCCTGTTGTTGCCCCGCCGGCTGAGCTGACCGTCCCGGCTACCGCTTTGCCCGCGCCGGCCCGTGTGTTCAGCGCCGCTGCCACGCCCGAACTGGAAGCCGTGATGCTGGCCGCGCGCCGCTACGCCGCATTCTGGAACAGCGGCGATCCAGTCTACGCTCGGCAAGCCCTGGCGCCAGGCTTCATCGACCGTACCTTGCCCGAAGGCCGTGAACAGGGCCCGGCCGGTCCGTTGCAGGCTTCCCGCAATTTCCGCGCCGCGGTGCCCGACCTGGCGGCGGAAGTGACCGACATGGTGGCCGCTGGCGACCGGGTGGTGGTGCGCCTGCATTTCACCGGCCACTTCACGGGCCAGTTCGGGCAGGTCAAAGGGCGGGGGCAGGCCATCGATTTCCAGGCCTTCGACCTGTACCGCGTGGCCGACGGCCGTATTGCCGACAACTGGCACCTGGAAGACAACCTCGCGCTGTTGCGGCAGATGGGCGTGATCCAGCCTTAAGCTTCCAGCTGGGCGAAGCGCTGTTGCAGGAACTCGGCCAGCAGTGCGATACGCGGCGGCTGGAAGCGGTGGCGGTGATACAGCAGGTTGAGCGGCGCGCTGTCGGTGAAATATTCGTCGAGCACCGTGCGCAGGCGCCCGGCGCGCAAGTCGTCGCCGATGTCGAGGATGGACTTCAAGGCATAACCCTGGCCGTCCACCGCCCAGCGCCGCACCACTTCGCCGTCATTGCTCTGCAGGTAGCGCCGCACGCGCACCGATGCCGCGCGCCGCTTGCCTCCCGCGTTGTCGGTGTAGCGCCAGTCGTGCATGGGGCCGTGCGCCGTGGCCAGCACAATGGTGGGCAGCTCGGCCAGTTGCGCAGGCGAGTCGGGAACGCCGCAGCGCGCCAGCAGCGCCGGCGCCGCGCACACCACGCGCCGGCTGGCCGCCAGCGGCCGCGCCACCATGTCGCTGTCGGGCAGTTGGCCATAGCGGATGGCCAGGTCGATATCGTCGCGCACCAGGTCGGCCGGCGTGTCGCTCAGCGTGAGTGCGTACTGGACCTCGGGATGGAGGGCGCGGAATTGGGCCAGCATGGGCAGCAGCAGGTTGCGCCCCAGATCGGACGGCGCCGAGATGCTGACCGTGCCGCGCGCCGCGCCATCGCCCGCGCGCAGGCCAGCTTCCGCTTCCGCCATCAGCGCCAGCGCCTGCTCGCTGAAGTGGCGGTACAACTGGCCTTCCTCGGTCAGGCGCAAGCGGCGCGTGGTGCGCTCGAACAGTTTCGTTTGCAGCGATGTTTCCAGGCGCTGGATGGCGGCGCTGGCGGCGGCCGGCGACAAGCCCTGGCAGCGCCCGGCGGCGGAAAAGCTGCCCAGCCGGGCGGCGTCGAGAAACAGGCGGATGGCGCCAAAGCGCTCCATGCCGCCCGCGTAGTGGATATCGTTCATGGTGCTCCCTTGCGAGTGCGCCATTCTACCCGTGCAGGATTGCCGCCACGGCAGGCCATGCGGCAGGTTCAGGCGCTGCCATGGGGCGCGCGGGCCGGCGCCTGGACGGAGGCCGTCGCCGGGTGCGCACCGATCACCACCGTGCAGGTGGTGCCGGCCACCAGTTCCAGCCCTTGCGGCACCTGGTCGATGTGGATGCGCACCGGTACCCGCTGCGCCAGCCGCACCCAGTTGAAGGTCGGGTTGACGTCGGCCAGCAGTTCGTGGCCGGTGCCGGCGTCGCGGTCGGTGATGCCATGGGCGACGGACTCGATGTGGCCGCGCAGCGGCGTGTCGCCACCCAGCATGCGCATCTCGACCGGATCGTTGGGCCGCAGCAGCGGCAGCTTGGTTTCCTCGAAATACCCCACCACGTAGAACGAGGCGCGGTCGATCATGGCCAGCTTGGGCGCGCCCACGGCGGCGAAGTCGCCCGGGTGCACGTTCAGGTTGGTCACGTAACCGGTGACGGGCGCGCGCACCACGGTGCGCTCCAGGTTCAGCTGCGCCAACCCGCGCGCCGCTTGCGCGGCCAGGTACTGGGCCGTGGCCGTGCCGGCCGCCGCTTCGGCCGTTTCGCGGTTCTCGGCCGAGATCACCGAGCTGTCGAGGCCTGCGCGGCGCCGTGCCTCCTGCGCGCGCCGGCCGCGCTCCACCTGCTGCGACGCCAGCACGGCGCTGGCCTGGTCGAGCGCGCTGCGGTAGCGGGCCGGGTCGACCACGAACAGCACCTCGCCCTGGCGCACCAGCTGGTTGTCGCGCACCCGCACCTCCGTCACGGTGCCGGCCACGTCGGCGCTGATGTTGATCACGTCGGCCTTGACGCGGCCGTCGCGGGTCCAGGCCGATTCCATGTAGTGGTCCCAGGCCAGGTGGCCGGTCCAGATGGCGCCGGCCAGCAGCAGCGCGGTCAGGGCAAAGCGTAACAATTTGGATGCGCTCAAGGCGGTTCTCCCAGCGAAAGTTGAGGTACGGCGGTTTATTGGTACAGCGTGACGATCAGCGCGCCGAAGATGCACACCAGCAGGCAAAGCCGCACCAGCGCCGGGTGCCACGCGCGGCGGTACAGGCCAGTGTGGCCCAGTACCCAATCGAGCGCGCCTTGCAGCAGCAGGCTGGCGATGAACAGGGGCAGCAAGGTTGGTAGCAGCACGCCGAAAATGGCGATCTCACGCGGCATGGTGGGTGTCTCCTGGTATGTGTCGCATCTGGTCCAGCAAGGATGTGTAGATCGAGTGCAGATCCGTCAGCGCCATGCGCAGGCGCGCCTGGCGCGCGGGCGTGGCATCGGCCAGCGCTTCGCGGATCGGCGCGCCCGCCTGCAACACCGCGTACTGCACGGCGGTGCTGCTGGCGCGGTCCGGCGCGCGGAAGTAGGCGGCCAGCTGGTCCACGCACAGTTCCAGCGCGTTGCGCACGGCGCCCGCTTCGGTGGCGGCGATCAGCTGGCGCATCTCGATCACGGAATGGCCCAGTTCCAGCAGCGTCAAGCCCTGGCGCACGACGGCGCGCGCGGGCGCGCCGGGCGCGGGGCCGGCCGCGGCGTTCAGTTGGCTCAGTAGGTCGCGCACGCGGTGGTCGAAGCGGTGCTTGCGGCGGAACAGGGAACCCTTGCAGGTGGCCAGCGCCTCGCGCCACAGGGCGGCGGCGATGTGGTCCTTCTGGCCCATGGTGTGCTCGGGCAGCAGCACGGCGAAGATGGCCCAGGCCAGCGCCACGCCCACCGGCATGGCCAGCGTGTTGTTGAGGAAGACGGCGCCGTCGTACTGCATCTGGTTGAGCGGCGCGATCACCTGGGCCGAGAACATGCTCATGCCCAGGCCGACGCCGGCACGGCGCGCGTCGGTGGTCAGGTAGCTGCCCAGCGCGAACACGGGCAGGGCTGCCAGTACCAGCATCGGGTAGCCGCTGGCGCGCACCACCAGCAGGTACTCGCTCAGGAACGACAGCGGCCATGCCAGCAGGAAGCCGGCCATCACCTGGCGGGTCATCGCCACCGGGCGCGGCGAGGACGAGGCCAGCGCGCAGAAGATGGCCGTCATGATGATGGCGTTGGCCGCGTAGGGCCAGGCCAGCCAGTACCACAGCGTGGCGCCGGCCAGCAGCGCACCGGCCGCGCGCACGCCGCTGGCCAGCACGATGCCGGACGGCGTGCGCGGGCTGTAGGCGACCGGGTCGCTGACCTGCAGCTGGCGCTGCTGGGTCAGGCCGTGGTACAGGGCCGCGAAGGCGCCGATGTCGCGCACGAAGCGGTCCAGCAGTTCCAGCGCCGTGTCGAAGGCGATCTGCTGGGCGCGTTCGGGCTGCAGCTGGGCCGCCTGTTCCCGCGCCTGCGCCGCCTGCTGTGACAGCGCGGCGCGCACATGCTCCATGCGGGCGCCCGACAGGTCTTCGCGCAGCGCCGCCGCCACCGTCGCGTGCAGCGGCGCGAGCAGGGTGTGCACGGACGAGGGCACTGACGAAGGCGGATGGGCGCGCAGCCGGCGCAGCAAGCGGTGCAGCGTGTAGCAGGTGGTTAGCGCCGACATGAAGGCGTTGTTGAAGGCGTGCAGCTGGCGCGTGTGCGCGCGGGCGTGGGACGCTTCGAAGAAGGCGGCCGCGCGGCCCGATTCCAGCGCCGCGATGTCGGCCGCGAAACGCAGGTGGTGCAGTTCGATCTGGGCCGGCGACAGGCTGTGTTCCAGCGTCTGCTGGCAGAACGCGATGAAGCTGTCGTAGCGCGCCTGCACGGTGCGCATCACCTGGCGCGACTGGTGGCGGGGGAACAGCACGTCGTGCACCACGGCCGCGCAGATCACGCCCAGCCCCACTTCCGTCACGCGCGTCACGGCCAGGGTGAACACGGTGGTGGGGTGGTCGATGGCCGGCACGGCGATCATGCAGGCCGTGTAGCCAGCCAGCACGAAGCTGTACGATTGCTGGTTGCGGTGCATGGCCGCGCCGGCCGTGCACAGGCCTATCCACAGCGCCAGCGCCAGGAACAGCGCCACCGGCTGTTGCGGGAAGATGGCCACGATCAGCAGCGCGCTGGTGCAGCCGACCAGGGTACCGAGCAAACGGTAGAAGGCCTTTTCCAGCACCATGCCGCTGCTGGGCAGGGCCAGGATGAAGGTGGTGGTCATCGCCGTGTTGGGCGAATCGAGGCCGAGGCGGAAGGCAATCCACAGCGCGGAGAAGGCGGCCAGCATGGTCTTGGCCACGAAGATCCAGCGCTCGCCTTCGCCGGCGCGCCAGTCGCGCAGTTCCTTGAAGAGGCGCTCCGCCAGTTTTTTTCCCGCTCTGCTGGCCGGGGGGGGAAGGTCGGTGGCGGGAGCGGGGATCATGGCGGTGTGTTCAGGTTATGGGTGTTTTTCTAAATTGTTCAACTGGCGCTTGAACAAGCCTTCAAGCTGGGCCACTTCTTCCGGGCTGTAGCCGTCGTAGGCCCGCGTGGTGGCCTGCCATACTTCGGGCAGCACTTTGGCCACCAGTTCGCGGCCGCTGTCGGTCAGCGCGATCATCACGCAGCGCCGGTCGCCGGGGCGGTTGCCGCGCGTGATCAGGCCCTGGGCTTCCAGGTCATTGCACACGCGCGTCAGGTTGGCCGGCTTTTCCATGCACGCCTCGCCCAGCGTGGAGGCGGTCGACATCTCATCGTCCGAGCCGTACAGCACCGCCAGCACCATGTAGCTGGCATCGACCAGTTCGTACTTGCGCAGTGCGGCATTGGTCAAATCCTTCATCCGTTTCTGGATGTGGTACGTCATGCGCATCAGGCGCATCAAGTCTTCCGGGAAGTCCGGCACGCGGGCATGGATGTTTTTCAGGCGCTTTTTAGTCGCTTCAAAACTGCTCATTGCCTACTCCTCTGCAAATTCGAAAGGCTTGATTGTACTATCGAAGCGTCACGGCAAATCCAGTTTCACGCCCCCGCCTAACGCGGCCATCAGTTCCGCGTAGTTGTCCAGCTGGCGGCTGGCCACCTGCGCCACTTGCCGTTGTTCCTGCAGCAGCGCGAGGCGGGCGGCGATCTCGTTGGCCTGGTCCGTCAGGCCGGCGCGCCATGCCTGTTCGGCCAACTGGTGCGCCTGCCGCGCCGTGGCCAGCGCCTGCCGGGTCAGCCGCGCCTGTTCCTGCTCGGCGCGGTCGCGGGTGACGGCGTTGGCCACTTCCTCCAGCGCGTGCAGCACGGTGGCGTTGTACTGTTCCACGGCGCCGTCGTACACGGCGCTCTGGCCGGCCAGCTGGCTGCGCAGGCGGCCGCCTTCGAACACGGGCAGGCTGATGGCCGGCCCGATCCCGCGCGTGGCCGATCCGGCTTCCAGCAGGTGGCCAAAGCCCAGTGCCTGCATCCCCGCGAACGCGGTCAGGTTGATGTTCGGGTAGAACGCGGCCTTGGCCACGTCGATACGCTGCGCCGCCGCTTCCACGCGCCAGCGCTGGGCGGCGATGTCGGGCCGGCGGCCCAGCAGTTCGGCCGGCAGCGCGGCGGGCAATCCTGTCGCCAGCGCGGCGCCTTGTTCCGGCGTCAGGGTCAGCCCGGGCCGGGCGATCGACTCGCCGTCGCCCGGTCCCTTGCCGATCAGTGCCGCCAGCTGGTTGCGCAGCAGGGCGATGGCGGTGCCGATCTGCTCCTGCTCGCGCCGGACCGCCGGCAGCGTTGTTTCAATACTGGTCACGTCGATGGCGCTGGCCAGTCCGGCCGCGTGGCGCTTGCGCGTGAGGTCGAGCAGCCGTTCGCGCTGCGCCAGCATGGCCGCCGCGCTGTCTTGCAGCGTGTAGTCGAGCGCCAGCTGGATGTAGCTGCGCACGATGGCCGATGCCAGCGCCAGCCGCGCCATCTGCGTTTCGGCCGACGCCAGCTGGACGTCGCCCAGCGCGGCGGCCAAGGCCGCGTGATCGCGGCCCCACAGGTCCAGGTCGTAGGAGCCGGACAGCACGGCATTGTTATTCCATGCGTAGTTGCCGGCCAGCGGTGGCGGCACCATCGCGTGCGCCGAAAACAGCTCGCGCTGGGCGCTGGCGGCGGCGTCCAGCCGGGGCAGGGTCGCCGCCTCGGCGATGCCGGCCATGGCGCGCGCCTGGCGCACACGGGCCTGGGCCGCGTGCAGGCTGGGATTGTCGGCCAGCGCGCTGGCCATCAGGCGATTCAGTTGCGGGTCTTGCAGCGCTTCCCACCATTGCTCGCGCGGCCAGGCCGCGCCCGTCATGGAACCGTTGATCGCCGAACCCGCGTTGACGCTGGTGGCGTCGATCTTGCGGGCCTGGGGCGCGATGCCGCCCATGTCGGCGCAGGCCGCGAGGGTCAGCGCGAGGGCGGCGGCGGCGGCGAGTCGGAACGGTTTCATGATGGCGTGCTGGCGTAATGGCGTGGCGGCGATTACTTGGCGTAGTGCTTCCGGGTCTGGGCTACGTCGAAATCGGCTTCCGTTTCGGGGATGGTGCCGTTCTTGCGGGCTTCCAGCAGTTCAGCGATGACCTGGGCGCGGGTCAGGCCGGTGGCGGCGGGGCGGGCGGTAGTGACGGCGGCAGCGGCAGCGGTGTTCGCTTGCGCAGCCGGCGCGGCGACAGCGGCGGTGGCGACGGTCGCGGTGACTTGTTTGGCGGTGGACGACTCGGCCTGGGCATACGCGCCGGTAGCGGCGAAGGCGGCGGCGATGGTAAGAGCGGCAGTGATACGTTGCTTGGCGTTCATGGTAGTTCTCCTGTGTGAGGCAAGCGTCGGCGGCGCCGGCGGGCTTGCAATATGTGGCGGTACTGACATGCTGGCCGGGTGCCACTGGCCGGTCGTTGTAGCGTTACAAGCAACAGTGATTTTGCTGCGTGCCCCGTATTTGATTCATTGAGGTAAATTATAGTCGTGAATATTACATTTGTAAATTAAATGTTCCTATCGGTCTCATAGAAATTGCTGATGAGATGGCAGCCGGGCGGGGAAGAGGGACGCCGCTTATTGCCGCGATTGTGCAAGCTGTCGCCGCTATCGGCGTTTTGTCGCAATCGCGGCGCGCGCCCTGGCATGCTTTGTCATGATTGCCTTCCTGTTAATAGCAGAGCGATCAAGCCATGTTCAAACTATCCTTTTCCATGACCTTGCGGGACTGGCGCGCCGGCGAGTTGCGCTTCCTGCTGCTCGCGTTGGCCTTGTCGGTGACGGCGCTGTCGACCGTGAACTTCTTCGTGGACCGTATGCGCGCGGGCCTGGAGCGCGACGCGCACCAGATGCTGGCCGCCGACCTGGCGCTGGAATCGGACCAGCCACTGGACGCGGCCTGGCTGGCCGAAGCGCAGCGGCGCGGCCTGCGCAGCGCCGACAGCGTGTCGCTGTTCACGATGGCCGTGGCGGGCGAGGGCGAGCAAGCCGCGTCCACGCTGGTGGCGCTCAAGAGCGTGAGCGAAGCCTATCCCTTGCGCGGGCGCCTGCGCGTGCAACTCCAGGATGGCGACGCCGTCAGCGAAACGCCACCGGCGCCCGGCACGGTATGGGTGGACGCCACGCTGCAGGCGAGCCTGCGCCTGCACATCGGCTCCACGCTGCGCATCGGTGAGCGCAGCCTGACGGTGGCCCAGGTGTTGACGGCTGAACCGGATGCGGGCCTCGCCTTCCTGGCAATGGCGCCGCGCGTGCTGATGGCCAGCGCCGACCTGGGCACCACCGGCCTGCTGCAAGCGCACGCCATCGCCACCCACCGGCTGCTGCTGGCCGGCCCGGCGGCGCAGGTGCGCGGCTACGAGCAGTGGGCCAGGAAACGCATGGCCGCCGCACCCGTCAGGAAAGTCACGCTGAACAGCTTCGCATCGAAGCGCGGTGACGCCAGCGAGATGCTCGATCAGACGCAGCAGTTCCTGTCGCTGGCCAGCCTGCTCACCGCGTTGCTGGCGGCGCTGGCCGTGGCGCTGGCCGCGCGCCGCTTCGTGCGCCGTCACCTGGACGCCTGCGCCATGCTGCGCTGCCTCGGGCTGACCCAGGCCAGCCTGACGCGCATGTTTTTGCTGGAGTTCCTGCTGGTGGGACTGGCGGCCGGCGTGGCTGGCGTGGCGCTCGGCTATGCCGGCCATTTCGCGCTGGTCGACTGGCTGGGGCAACTGGCGCCGGCCGGCCTGCCGGCGCCGGGTTGGGCGCCCGCGCTGCAGGGCATGGCGGCCAGCCTGATCCTGCTGCTGGGCTTTGCGCTGCCGCCAGTGCTCCAGTTGCGCAACGTGCCGCAACTGCGGCTGCTGCGGCGCGAGGCGGCGCCGCCCCAGGTGCGCGCGCTGGGTGCTTACTTGCTGGGACTGGCCATGTTCGGTGGCCTGCTCGCATGGCAGACCGGCGACCCGATGCTGGGCGCGCTCGTGGGCGGCGCCTTCGCCATGGGCGGTGCGGTGTTTGGCTTGCTGGCCTGGCTCGGACTGACATTGCTCAAGCGCTCGCGCGGCGCGTTCGGCCATGCGGCGTGGCGCCTGGCCGTCACCGACATGTTGCGCCAGCCCGGCACCGCCGTGCTGCAGGTGACCGCGCTGGCGCTGGGCCTGACGGCGCTGCTGCTGTTGACCTTGGTGCGCGCCGACCTGCTGGCGGCATGGATGCGGGCCACGCCGGCTGGCGCGCCCAATCAGTTCGTCATCAATATCCAGCCCGACCAGCGCGACGCGATCGACGCGCGCCTGCGCGCTTACGGCGCGCCGCAACAGCAGGCGCTCACGCGCGCGCGGCTGCTGCGCATCAATGGCCGCGATGCGCTGGCAGCGGTCAGTGGCGATGCCAGCGGCGGCAAGGAAGGCGGCAAGGACGGCAGCAAGGGCGACCCCGCGCGCGGCGTGCGGGAGATGCTGGAACGTGAACTCGACATCGGCCACGCGGCCACGCTGCCGGCGTCCGACACGCTCACGGCCGGCAACTGGTATGGCGCCGCCGGGCCGGAAGACATGCCCGCCATTTCCATCGAAGAGAAATTCGCCGCCGATCTCAAGCTCAAGCCGGGCGACACCATGCAGTTCGACGTGGCCGGCCAGCCGCTGCAGGTGCGCGTGGCCAGCCTGCGCAAGGTGGACTGGCGCGCCCACCAGATCGGCAATCTGCTGCTGATGCACCCATCGGCCATGCGCGGCCTGCCCGCCACCTGGGCCGTGGCGGTCCACGTTCCGGCCGGCGACCTGCTGTTCGGCACCCGTCTCGCGCGCGATTTCCCCAACCTGACCGTGATCGACGTGCGCGCCATCATCGGCCAGCTGCAGCGCATGCTGGCGCAGGCCGTGGCGGCGGTGCAGTTCCTGTTCGCGTTCACGCTGGCCGCCGGGGTGCTGGTGCTGTACGCGGCGCTGGCTGGTTCGCACGACCTGCGCGCGCGCCAGGCGGCGTTGCTGCGCGCGCTGGGCGCCACGCGCGGCCGGCTGGTCCAGGCGCAATGGATAGAACATGCGCTCACGGGGGCGCTGGCCGGCCTGCTGGCCGCCGCCGGCGCCACGCTGGCCAGTTGGGCGCTGGCGCGCTACAGCTTCCACCTGGACTGGAACTGGTCGCCATTGCTGCTGGCGGTCGGCATGGCGGTGGGCGCGGCCTGTGCGATAGCCGGCGGCTGGCTGGGCTTGCGTCAGGTACTGAACCAGCCGCCGTTGCTGGGCCTTCGGTCCAATTAATCCGGTCCAACTAATTCAGAAGAGAGAGTGACTATGACAACCATGGAATTCGCCCGCGCCGCCACCGCGCAGGCGCTGCATCCGGCCATCGCCGTGCGGGGGCTGGGCAAGACCGTGACGGATGCGGGCGGCGCGCTCACCATCCTGCACGCCATCGACTTCACCGTGCTGCCCGGCGAAACGGTGGCCATCGTGGGCGCCTCTGGCTCCGGCAAGTCCACCTTGCTGGGATTGCTGGCCGGGCTGGACCTGCCCACGCAAGGTACGGTCGAACTGCAACAGACCGACATCTACGCCCTGGACGAGGATGGCCGCGCCCAGTTCCGACAGCGCAATGTGGGCTTCGTGTTCCAGTCGTTCCAGCTGCTGGCCCACCTGACCGCGCTGGAAAACGTGATGCTGCCGCTGGAACTGCGCGGCGACAGCCTGGCCCGCGCCAAGGCCGAACGCATGCTGGAACGGGTGGGGCTGGGCGCGCGGCTGCGCCACTATCCACGCTACCTGTCCGGTGGCGAGCAGCAGCGCGTGGCGCTGGCGCGCGCCTTCGTGTGCGAGCCGCCGCTGCTGCTGGCCGACGAACCGACCGGCAGCCTCGATGCGGCCAGCGGCGAAGCGGTGATGGCGCTGATGTTCGCATTGAACCGCGAGCACGGCTCCACGCTGGTGCTGGTCACGCACGACATGACGATCGCGGCCCGCTGCGGCCGTACCCTGCACATGCGCGCCGGCCGCCTGGCTGGCGCCGACCAACCATGAAAGGACAAGTGATGCGATTGATGATGACGGTGCTGGCGACCGTGCTGGCGCAAGGCCTGTGCTGCCAGGCGGCGCGCGCCGATGGACTGGCCGACCTGAAGTCGGCGTTGACGCGCCTGCAGGAACAGGCGCCGTTGAAGGCCACGCTCGATACCAGGACGTGGCGCCGGCTGGGCGAGGGCAAGGACGCGGAGGAGACCCAGGGCCATGCCAGCGTGGGCATCGAGGATGGTGCGCGCGGCATGCACCTGGCCTATGGCAAGGACATCCTGGCGCGCATGGATGCGGAAGCGCTGGCGCAGGCGCGCAACCCCAACGCGCGCACGCCGACGCTGACTGCGGCACGCGAATTCAGCCCGAACGATCTGCGGCCCATGATTTCGGCCGCCAGCAGCCTGTCGCGCGTGCTGGAAAAGGCGGCCTGGAAGGCCGAGCAGGCCGACACCTGCCAGGGCAAGCCGGCGCGCCTGCTGACGTTCGATGTGGCGATCGACACGCTGAGCGACCGTGACCGCAAATACGTGAAGGAGTATGAAGGCCACCTGTACGTGTGGATCGCGGACGATGGCACGCCGCTGGCCAGCCGCATGATCCAGAACGAATCGGGCCGCGCCTTCATCGTGATCCGCTTCGAGGCGCGGCAGGAGGAGCAGCACGTGTATGCGCTGGTGGGCGACCGCCTCGTGGCGGTGCGCAAGGAAAGCTACAACCGCGCCTCGGGCGCCGGCGAGCGTGACGAGAGCCGGGTGGTGAAGACCCTGCAACTGCAGTCCTGAAAACGGCAAGGGCCGCGTTCCGGAGAACGCGGCCCTTGCGTGCAGCTTATGCGTGCAGCTTTTGTGGGCGGCTCTTGCAGGCACGGGCCGCGCAATGCGGCCGTGCGTCGCCGTCGCGATTAAGCGAAGTTGGCGGCTGCGAAGTCCCAGTTGGCCAGGGCGAAGAACGTTTCCACGTATTTCGCGCGCAGGTTACGGTAGTCGATGTAGTAGGCGTGTTCCCACAGGTCGCAGGTCAGCAGTGGCTTGTCGGCGGTGGTCAGCGGGGTGGCGGCGTTGGAGGTGTTGACGATGTCGACCGAACCGTCGGCCTTCTTCACCAGCCAGGTCCAGCTCGAACCGAAGTTGCCCACGCAGGCCTTGGTGAACTCTTCCTTGAACTTGTCGAACGAGCCCCACTTGGCGTTGATGGCGTCAGCCAGCGCGCCGCTTGGTGCGCCTTTGCCGGCCGGGGTCAGGCCGTTCCAGTAGAAGGTGTGGTTCCACACCTGGGCTGCGTTGTTGAACACGCCGCCGGACGATTTCTTGATGATCTCTTCGAGCGACAGGTTCTCGAACTCGGTGCCCTTGATCAGGTTGTTCAGGTTGGTGACATACGCTTGATGGTGCTTACCATAGTGGTATTCCAGCGTTTCCTTGGAAATGTGGGGAGCCAGGGCATCCATAGCATATGGCAGTGCGGGCAGGGTATGTTCCATGTTTTTTATTCCTTGGTGGATTGAGACGGAGGTGATTTTTGCTGAAACGTCCATCATTGTAAAGCGGATGCGCCATCGCTGCAGGACTGTGTGCGATTGCTGCGGCCCAAGATAAACACTACTGTTGGTATGGTTATTCCGGCCGCCACGGGCGGGGGCATATAATCGCCACTGCCGCGGCGGCCGGATGGCGGGCGCGGCGGAGACAGGAAGGAATCCCATGCAACCGGAAGTTTTTTCGCACTTTAGCAACGGTCCGCGCCTGCTGGCCGACATAGGCGGCACCAGCGCCAGTTTCGCGCTGGAGACCGCGCCGCGCCAGATCGAGGCCGTATGGGAGGCGCAGTGCGCCGATTTTCCCACCCTGGGCGCGGCCATCGTGCGTTTCCTGGCGCAGCCGGCCACGGTGGCGGCGGGCGGCTACCAGGCGCGCTACGCCGGCATCGCCATCGCCAACCCGATCGACGGCGACTGGGTCACGATGACCAACCATCACTGGTCGTTCTCGGTGGAGGCGGTCAGTTCCCAGTTCGGCCTGAAATCGCTGGTGGTGGTGAACGACTTCACGGCCCTGGCCAGCGCCTTGCCCTACCTGGCGCCCGGGCACAAGCGCCAGATCGGCGGCGGCGTGGCGCGCGAGGGCGCCATCATCGGCCTGGTGGGGCCGGACGCGGGGCTGGGCGTGTCGGGGCTGGTGCCGGCCGGCGACCGCTGGATCGCCATCGACAGCGAAGGCGGGCACGGCACGTTCGCGCCCATGAACGAGCGCGAAATCGACATCCTGCGCTACGCGCTGCGCCACCATCACCACGTGTCGAGCGAACGGCTGGTGTCGGGCATCGGCATCGCGCTGGCCTACCGTGCGTTGGCGGAGCGGGCTGGCGTGGCGGCCGAAGACATCGGCACGGCCGAGATCATGGCGCGCGGCCTGCGCGGCGCCTGCCCCGTGTGCGTGGCGACGCTGGAAGCGTTCTGCGAAATGCTGGGCACCGTCGCCGGCAACGTGGCGCTCACGCTGGGCGCCAAGGGCGGCATTTATATAGGCGGGCGCATCGTGCCGCAGATGCGCGAATTCTTTGAACACTCGGGCTTCCGCGCCCGCTTCGAGGACAAGGGGCGGTTCTCCGATTACCTGTCCCACATTCCCACCTTCATCCTGACGGAAAAGTACCCGGCGCTGATCGGCATGTCGGCCATGCTGTCGGCCGGCTGAGCGGCCGCCGCGGTTTATTCCAGCGCCGGTTGCACCGTCGCGATGCCCACCTCCGCGCTGCCTTCGGCCAGCCGCACCGTCACGGTGGCGCGTGGCTGGAGCTGGGCCGGCGAGCGCAGCACGGCGCCCTTGGCGTCCGTCACGATCGCATAGCCGCGTTCCAGCGTGCGCTGGGGATTGAGCAATTCCAGCTGCGCCGCCAGCGCGCCCAGCGCATCGCGGCGCTGGCCCAGCTGGGTGGCGATGCCCAGCGTGGCCCGGTGGCGCAGGCTGTCCAGTTGCGCGCGCGCGCCCGACAGGTTCGGCTTGCGGGCCGCCAGCCGGCCGCCGAGGCGGTCCAGGTCGAAGCGCGCCTGCGTCACCGGGGCGCGGGTGGCGTGCGTCATGGCCGTCGACAGCGCCAGCAATTTCAGGCGCTGCTGGCGGATCTGGGCGGCGGGGCTGAGCAAACGGCGCGCGTGCTGGTCCAGCGTCTGGGCCGCGTCGCCCAGCGTGCGGCGCATGGCGCGCCGCAGGTCAATCGCATCCGACCGCAACGAAGCGATCCAGTCCGCGCGCGGCGTGGCCGCCAGTTCCGCCGCCGCCGTGGGCGTGGCGGCGCGCACGTCGGCGGCGAAGTCGCAGATCGTGAAATCGGTCTCGTGGCCGACGCCGGAAATCACCGGCATGGTGCAATTGGCCACCGCGTAGGCCACCGCTTCCTCGTTGAACGACCACAAATCCTCGATGCTGCCGCCGCCCCGGCACACGATCAGCACATCGCATTCGGCCCGCTGCGAGGCGGTGGCGATGGCCGCGGCGATGCGGTCGCCGGCGCCCTGGCCCTGCACCGGCGTGGGGTAGATCACCACCCGCACGTGCGGCGCGCGGCGGCGCAACGCGGTGAGCACGTCGCGCAGCGCCGCCGCCTGCGGGCTGGTGACGATGCCGATGGTCCGCGCGAACATGGGCACGGCGCGCTTGCGGTCCTGGTCGAACAGGCCGGCCGAGGCCAGCTTTTCCTTCAGCCGCAGGAAGGCTTCGAACAGCGAGCCGACGCCGGCGCGGCGGATCGCCTCCACGTTGATCTGGTAATCGCCGCGCGCGCCGTACAGCGTGACGAGGGCGCGCACCTCCACCTTGTCGCCTTCGCGCGGGATGAAGCCGGCGTATTGGGCGCGGCCGCGGAACATCACGGCGCGCACCTGGGCCGCGTCATCCTTGAGCGTGAAATACCAGTGGCCGGAACTGGCGCGCGTGAAATTCGATACTTCGCCGCCTATCCAGCTGAGCGGGAACGAGCGTTCCAGCAGGCGTGCGACGGCCTGGTTGAGGGCGGTCACCGTCATCACGGGCTGGGCGGGGGCGGTGTCGAAGCTGTCCTGGGGGTTCATGGAGATAGAGAAAATGAAAGCTGTCCACATTGCTACGCGGAGGTCATGCTTATGTCATATATCACGGTAAACGGCAAGTGTTTTATCTAAACGTATGATTTTAAAAGAGAAAGAACTCTGCTCCATTTGCATGCAGAAGGAAAAAATCCTTATGGATCAAGCACTTTGCGTTTTGCATTGCCGGTTACGCACAAAGTTATCCACAGAAGATGTGCGGAACTTTACGTGAGCGATAGTTATTTTCGAATTGCTGATTTTGTAATGCCTAAAAATTGGTCAGTGCACGTATATTGTGACAAAACAATGACTTAGTATGGAATCCCGGCCTTTGCGCACATTTTTATCCACAGAAGATGTGCAGAACTTGGCTGCGTCCGCCATCGCGCGCTGCTGCCTGAATAACTGGCAGCGCCTGGTTGCCCGCGTTGCGCAGGCGAAAAAAAGCGTGCCTGATTTTTGCGCATGGAAATAAATCTTATATAAATCAAGTACTTCGTGCCGCACCGCTGGCCTTGCGCACAATCTTATCCACACAAAATGTGCAGAAGTGCGGCCGGGGCGTCATAGCGTGAAAATATCGCCCTCATATTCGACGGCGGCGGTGGATAAGGCGCTTTTGGATGGCAAAAGTCGCCAGATTGCATGCTGTGCCATCTTTTTGAGCACGCTAAAAAATTCCTTATAAATCAACGACATTTCCTATAGTCACATTCCTTGCTCACAATCTTATCCACATTAAATGTGCAGAAGTGCACAGGGCGCCTGGAGCAGGAATCGGCCGGCGTGGCCACTTATGCACCGGCAATGCCATGCGCATTTTTTGCGCAGGATAAAAACATCCTTATAAATCAAGTGTTTGCATAATTGGCATATCCCTTGCTAACAATCTTATCCACAATTTGTGTGCAGAACTGCCGGAATTGTTGTGGACGATGCGAAAACTTGCCAGAAAATCATATTCGAAGCGGCATAACACTACCGTTGCCGGGCAGATGCTCGTTTTTTGCTCAGGGAAATATTGTTCTTTCAAATCAAGGACTTCGCATGGCATGGCCTGCCTTGCGCACAATCTTATCAACAGAATATGTGCAGAAGTCGGCACAAACTTTGCTGGCATTTGTTTGAATTTATCAGTCCCTCGCAATCGATAGCTGCGACATTTTTGAGCTGGAAAATTAATTCGTTAAAAATCAAAGAGTTAGTATATGTCGCTGGCCATTGCTCACACTTTTGTCCACAGAATTTGTGAAGAACTCCCCAGTTCAGGGAAACCGGGGTCAGGTCATGAAATCAGGCAAGTTGCATGATTTCATGACCTGACCCCGGTTGTTGGCCTGCCGCGCCCACTTGCCGAGCGCCGCCCAACAAGATACATTGCGCCTTCGGGCGGCCATGGGCGCCGTCACATCCGTCGGTTGTCAGGATTTCTACAGGAGTTCGTTTTGCTCGCCATCTTACAAGCTGCAGGTTGGCCTATCTGGCTGTTGTTGGTCGCTTCCATCGTGGCCATGGCCCTGATCGTCGAGCGCTTGCTGTACCTGCGCCGCGCCCGCATCCTGCCGCGCCAGTTGCTGGACGAGGTGGTGCGGGTCTATCGCGGCGGCAACGTCACCCCCGACATCATCGACAAGCTGGAAAACAATTCGCCGCTGGGGGTGGTGCTGGCGGCCGCACTGCGCAATATCGAGGCGCCGCGCGAGGTGATGAAGGAGTCCATCGAGGAGGCCGGCAGTGGCGTGGCCCACACGCTGGAACGCTTCCTGACCACGCTGGGCACCATCGCCAGCCTGGCCCCGTTGATGGGCCTGTTCGGCACGGTGGTCGGCATGATCGAGATTTTCGGTTCGCAAACCAGCAGCGGCGCCAATCCGGCCCAGCTGGCGCACGGTATTTCCGTGGCCCTGTATAACACGGGCTTTGGCCTGGCCATCGCCATGCCCACGCTGGTGTTCTACCGCCATTTCCGCGCGTTGGTGGACAGTTTCGTGATCGAGATGGAGCAGCAGGCCGTCAAGTTCGTCGACGTCGTGCACAGCAAGCGCAAATGAGCGCAAATAAGCGGAGTCTCGCATGAATTTTCGTAAAGGGCGTGGCCGTGACGATCCCGAAATCAACCTGATCCCGTTCATCGATGTGTTGCTGGTGATCCTGATCTTCCTGATGGTGACCACCACCTACAGCAAGTTCACGGAACTGCAGATCACGCTGCCGACGGCGGACGCGGAAAAGCAGCTGGAGCGCCCGTTCGAACTGAATATCACGGTCGACGCCAAGGGCAACTACACGATCAACAAGCAGCCCGTGTCGTTCCACGACGTGGCCGGTTTCGCGGCCGCCATGAAGTCGGCCGCCGCCGAAGGGCAGGGCGCGCAGGCGGACAAGACGCCCGTGGTCATCATCAACGCCGACCAGTTCGCGATGCACCAGATGGTGGTCAACGTGATGGAAGCGGCCCGCATCGCCGGCTACGACAAGCTCACGTTCGCCGCCCAGACCGGTGGCGCCAAATAAGCCAGCAGCGCGTTCCGCGCACATGACGGATGTGGCCGGCGCGCCCCCGGCCCCGCCAACGGCGCAGCCATCCACGCTGGCGTCCACCTTGACGCGCGCCTGGCAGCGGCGCGGCCCGCTGGCCTGCGCGCTGTGGCCGCTGTCGCTGCTGTTCCGCGCGCTCAGCGCCTTGCGCCGTTTCCTGTTCCGGGCCGGCTGGCTGGCCTCGTACCGGCTGCCCGTGCCCGTGGTGGTGGTGGGAAATATTTTCATCGGCGGCACCGGCAAGACCCCGCTCACGATCTGGCTGGTGCAGGCGCTGCAGCAGGCGGGCATGCGGCCCGGCGTGATCTCGCGCGGCCACGGCGGCGATGGCGCGGATGGGGCCGATGGTGCCACCGTGCGCGCCGTGACGGCCGCCTCGACCGCCCAGCAGGTGGGCGACGAACCGCTGCTGATCGCCCAGCGTACCGGCTGCCCCGTGGTGGTGGGCCGCGACCGCGCCGCCGCCGGCCGCGCCCTGCTGGCCGCCCATCCCGACACCGACATCCTGCTCACCGACGACGGCCTGCAGCACTACGCCTTGCAGCGCGACGTGGAAATCATCCTGTTCGACGGCCGCGGCGCCGGCAATGGCTGGCTGCTGCCGGCCGGCCCGCTGCGCGAGCCGCGTTCGCGCCGGCGCGACGTCACCGTCGTCAACGCAGCAGAAGTGACGCCGGCGCTGGCGCGCGCCGTGGGCGATCCGGCCCCGTTCCAGATGCGCCTCGTCGGCGACCTGGCCGAACAGCTGTGCGACCGCGCCCGCAAGGTGCCGCTGGCGTCGCTGGCCCAGCCCGGCGTGCGGCTGGCGGCGGCGGCCGGCATCGGCAATCCGTCGCGCTTTTTCGGCATGCTGCGCGCCGCCGGCCTGGACTGCGCCGAGCTGCCGTTGCCCGATCATCACGACTTCCGCGACCGCCCCTTCGATGGCCTGGCGGCCGACGTGATCTTGATGACGGAGAAGGATGCAGTAAAATGTGCGCAAATTGACGAACTCAAAGACGACCCGCGCCTGTGGGTGGTCCCGGTCACGGCGCGTATCGACGCGGCGCTGGCCAACCTCATTGTGGAGAAATGCCGTGGACGCAAGACTGCTTGATATCCTGGTTTGCCCTGTATGCAAAGGGCCGCTGGTGTACGATAAGAAAGCCCAGGAAATGATATGCAAGGGCGACCGCCTGGCATTCCCGATCCGCGACGGCATCCCCATCATGTGGGCCGACCAGGCCCGCACGCTGCAGGATACGGCGGAATAAGGTGGCGTTCACCGTCATTATCCCCGCGCGGCTGGCGTCGACCCGGCTGCCCAACAAGCCGCTGGCCGACCTGGGCGGCAAGCCCATGGTGGTGCGCGTGGCCGAGCGTGCGCGCGAGGCCGGTGCCGAGCGTATCATCGTCGCCACCGACCACGAGGACATCCGCGCCGCCTGCGCCGCGCACGGCGTGGAAGCGTGCATGACGCGCGCCGACCATCCGTCCGGCACCGACCGCATCGCCGAAGTGGCGCGCCTGATGCAATTGCCGCCGCAGGCCGTGGTGGTCAACCTGCAGGGCGACGAACCGCTGATCGACCCCACGCTGCTGGCCGCCGCCGCCGCCCGCATCTCGGCCGACGTGCCCATGTCCACTTGCGCCCATCCGCTGCACGACGCGGCCGACGCCTTCAACCCCAACGTAGTCAAGGTGGTGCTGGACAAGAGCGGCCGTGCGCTGTACTTCTCGCGCGCCACCATCCCGTGGCACCGCGACGGCTTCGCCCAGGACCGCGGCACGCTGCCGGCCGGCTACGTGCCGCTGCGCCATATCGGCCTGTACGCCTACCGCAACGATTTCCTGCAAGCCTACCCGGCGCTGGAACAGTCGCCGCTGGAGCAGATCGAGGCGCTGGAACAGTTGCGCGTGCTGTGGCATGGCTATCCGATCGCCGTCCACGTGACGGACGCGGCCCCGGCCGCCGGCGTCGATACGCCCGAGGACCTGGAGCGGGTACGCCAGCACTACCGTTAATGGTTGGAATGCGCGGCGTAAGGTGCCCGTAAATAAACCCCGCTATAAATAATTGATGAGTGCGAATTGATCAGTGCGGTATTCATACGGAATAGCGCGATTCAAGCGGGGAGACATCAATTAACGAACGCAAAACGTTGGCAAAGTGGCGTAGCGGCGAAGTTTTGTGGTAAGTTTCGTTCAAAGATAGCCAGACTAGCCGCCAGCACAATAATTATTACGATTACCATTTCAATTCTGTCTTAGGAAACTTCATGCGTCTCATTCTGTTAGGAGCACCCGGTGCCGGCAAGGGCACCCAAGCCAATTTCATCAAAGAGAAATACAACATTCCGCAAATTTCCACCGGCGACATGCTGCGTGCGGCCATCAAGGCCGGCACGGAGATGGGCCTGGCGGCCAAGAAGGTGATGGACGCCGGCGGTCTGGTGTCGGATGACATCATCATCGGCCTGGTCAAGGATCGCCTGAAAGAGGCCGATTGCGCCAACGGCTACCTGTTCGACGGCTTCCCGCGCACCATCGCGCAAGCGGACGCCATGAAGGAAGCCGGCGTGGCCGTGGACTACGTGCTGGAAATCGACGTGCCTGACGACCTGATCGTCGAGCGTATGTCCGGCCGCCGCAGCCACCCAGGCTCGGGCCGCGTGTACCACGTGAAATTCAACCCGCCCAAGGTGGAAGGCAAGGACGACGTCACCGGCGAAGACCTGGTGCAGCGCGACGACGACAAGGTCGAAACCGTGCAGAAACGTCTGGACGTGTACCACAACCAGACCGAAGTCCTGCTGGGCTACTACAACAACTGGGCGCAGAGCGGCCAGCCAGGTGCGCCGAAATACCGCCGCATCTCGGGCGTGGGACCAGTCGAGGAAATCCGCGACGCAGCGTTCGCGGCACTGTCGGAATAAGCAGTAACGAAGCGGACTACGGTCCGCTTTTTTGCGGGCGTCGCGCCCGCAGGAACGCCCGCGCGTTCCGCGTCCAGCGATGGATGCCATCCCGTTTCATAAAAGAGTGGTGTACGCAAGTTAGTTGGCTGCGCGTGTTTACGAGACACGGTCGGCGGTTATCTGAGTGTGGTGACGAGCTTGATTAACAAGAATAAGGGGAAACTATGGCAGCTAGTCTTTGGTTTGCAGTGGCGTGCGGCGTGATCGCCGTCATTTATGGCTTGTGGTCCCGCAGCTGGATACTACGGCAGGATGCGGGCAACGCGCGCATGCAGGAAATCGCGCTGGCCATCCAGCAGGGCGCGGCCGCCTACCTGGCACGCCAGTACCGCACCATCGCCATCGTCGGCGCCGTGCTGCTGGTGCTGATCTTCGCGCTGCTGGGCACCCACACGGCGCTCGGCTTCCTGCTCGGCGCGGTGCTGTCGGGCGCGTGCGGCTTCATCGGCATGAACGTCTCGGTGCGCGCCAATGTGCGCACGGCGCAGGCGGCCACCAAGGGCATGAATGAAGCGCTCGATGTCGCCTTCAAGGGCGGCGCCATCACCGGCATGCTGGTGGTGGGCCTGGGCCTGCTGGGCGTGACCCTGTTCTACATGATGCTGGTGTCGGGCGCGCGCGCCTCGGCCGTCAGCGAACATGACGTGATCCAGCCGCTGATCGGCCTGGCCTTCGGCGCCTCGCTGATTTCCATCTTCGCCCGTCTCGGTGGCGGCATCTTCACCAAGGGCGCCGACGTGGGCGCCGACCTGGTCGGCAAGGTGGAGGCGGGCATTCCCGAGGACGATCCGCGCAACCCGGCCGTGATCGCCGATAACGTGGGCGACAACGTCGGCGACTGCGCCGGCATGGCGGCCGACCTGTTCGAGACCTACGCGGTCACGCTGATCGCCACGATGGCGCTCGGCGCGCTGGTGGTGGCCAATGCCCCGCTGGCCGCCGTGATCTACCCGCTGCTGCTGGGGGGCGTGTCGATCATCGCCTCGATCATCGGCTGCAGTTTCGTCAAGGCCAGCCCCGGCATGAAGAACGTGATGCCGGCGCTGTACAAGGGCCTGATCGTCGCCGGCGTGATCTCGCTGGTCGGCTTCTTCTTCATCACCCGCGCAGTGATGCCTGACGACGCGCTCGGCGCCGGCACGCAGATCCGTCTGTTCGGCTCGTGCATCGTCGGCCTGGTGCTGACCGCCGCGCTGGTGTGGATCACCGAGTACTACACCGGCACCAACTTCAAGCCGGTGCAGCACGTGGCGCAGGCATCGACCACCGGCCACGGCACCAACATCATTGCGGGCCTGGGCGTGTCGATGCGCTCCACCGCCTGGCCGGTGCTGTGCGTGTGCATCGCGATCCTGCTGTCGTTCCAACTCGCGGGCCTGTACGGCATCGCGATTGCGGCCACCTCGATGCTCAGCATGGCCGGCATCGTCGTGGCGCTCGACGCCTACGGCCCGATCACCGACAACGCCGGCGGCATCGCCGAGATGGCCGAGCTGCCCGACAGCGTGCGCGACATCACCGACCCGCTGGACGCGGTGGGCAACACCACCAAGGCGGTCACCAAGGGCTACGCCATCGGCTCCGCGGGCCTCGCCGCACTGGTGCTCTTCGCCGACTACACCCACGCCCTCGAGGCGCGCAACATGGTGGTGAGCTTCGACCTGAGCAACCACATGGTGATCGTGGGCCTGTTCATCGGCGGCCTGATCCCCTACCTCTTCGGCGCGATGGCGATGGAAGCGGTGGGCCGCGCCGCCGGCAGCGTGGTCGAGGAAGTGCGCCGCCAGTTCCGCGACATCAAGGGCATCATGGAAGGCACCGGCAAGCCCGAGTACGGCAAGGCGGTCGACATGCTGACTTCGGCCGCGATCAAGGAAATGGTCGTCCCGAGCCTGCTGCCGGTGATCGTGCCGATCCTCGTGGGCCTGCTGCTCGGCCCGGTCGCCCTGGGCGGCTTGCTGATGGGCACCATCGTGACGGGCCTGTTCGTCGCGATCTCCATGTGCACCGGCGGCGGCGCCTGGGACAACGCCAAGAAGTACATCGAGGACGGCCACCACGGCGGCAAGGGCTCGGATGCGCACAAGTCGGCCGTCACCGGCGACACCGTGGGCGATCCGTACAAGGACACCGCCGGCCCGGCCGTCAACCCGCTGATCAAGATCATCAACATCGTGGCGCTGCTGATCGTGCCGCTGCTGCCCATGGCCAGCACCGCCACCGGCACCACCGCCCACGTGGCGCCGGCCACGGTGAGCGCGCCGTCGACCACGGCCGCGCCGGCAGTGCCTCTGCCGGCACCCACGCCGGCCGCAGCCGAGGCCGGCTCGGCGGCCGCGAGCGGCACCAAGTAGCACCGCGCTCGACCCCTGCCGAGAGCCCGCTTCGGCGGGCTCTTTCTTTGCTGGGTGCGACAGGGAGGTCCCTCCCCGATACTCGTCGCTGCGCAGCATGAGCAAGCCGCCGACTCCGCACCGCACCGCGCCGGAAAGCGCTTCCGGCCGGGAGCAGGACTTGCATGCCCTGGACGCCGAACGCGAGGCTGCCTCGGGCTGCCGCGAGTGCCCGCTGGGCTTCCATGCGACGCAGACGGTATGGGGTGAAGGCCCGCTGCGTGCGCCGTTGATGCTGGTCGGCGAGCAGCCCGGCGACCAGGAGGACCGACAGGGGCGCCCCTTCGTCGGACCGGCCGGCCAGATGCTCGACCGCGCGTGCGCGGAACTCGGCTGGCCGCGCGAGGCGCTGTACGTCACCAACGCGGTCAAGCACTTCAAGTTCGAGCTGCGCGGCAAGCGCCGTATGCACAAGACGCCTGCGCAGCGGGAGGCCGCGGCCTGCCTGCACTGGCTGGAAAGCGAGATCGCCCACGTGAAGCCGGCCGCGATCGTCGCGCTGGGCGCGACCGCCGCGCGCCAGTTGCTGGGTCACCCGGTCGCGGTGATGTCGATGCGCGGGCAATGGCTGGCGCGTGAAGACGGCCGGCGCGTGCTCGTCACGCTGCATCCGTCCGCATTGCTGCGGGTGGTCGGCGAGGCCGAGCGCGCCGCCGCCTACGAGGCCTGGCTGGCCGACCTGCGCCAGGCGGCCGACCACGTGCGCAAGGCACGCTGAGCGCCGCTCACACGGCCCGCTGCCCCAGCCGGCGCAGGCGTGCCAGCCACGCATTGCGGTCGGCGTCGCTCAAGGCGTCCACCGAGCCGACGATCGTCTGCCGCACCGGCGCCACGCCGACGAAGCCGAGGATGTTGCGCTTGAGCGAGCGCAGGCTGTGGCCGAAGAAGTACCAGCGATAGACGAAGGCCGGCATGCCCATGGTCACGACGATGCGCGCCGAGCGGCCGCGCAGCAGCTTGGCC
>DATFBD010000132.1:0-64268 GCA_035254005.1 Burkholderiaceae bacterium
CCTTCCGTGTCCCGTAAATTAGTGCGTTCATCGAAAACTAAGATCATGCAATTGCCGGTGCCTACTTTGGGCGCGCTGGACCCAACGTGACGGTTCGTGATCTTTTGCAGACGGGAAAGCTGCTATCCTAAACGTGGCCGATTTCATTTGGCCAGAAGCTGCCGGTCGAGGTAGATATCAGCTGCTGATTTGAGCTGCAATGTAAATAAAAAAAACACAGAAAGAAAAAATAGATGGCATATCAATTTGCTGGGTTCCTGGTTCCGTCAGACGTTGAACTGACCCAACACTCCGCGATACCGGCTGAGGCAATTTTCCGGCGAATCACCATCCCTTTCGATGGCGTCGGTGTAAGGATTCCTTCGCTGGTGGGAACGGCGCCTGCCGCGGACGAGATAAAGGCATTAGCGGCGGCAACTGGCATAGCGCAGGCTCGGTCGTGGCTATACTTGACCTACGAAACTTTTGGAACCATTGACTGGGTGTATGCACTTGGTGTTCAGGACGGCGAGGCATTTGGTCCGATCGATGATTCAAACATGGAGACGGTCGGGGCAACTTTTGTCGACGTGATGGCTCGTATTGGCGTCGACTCCGAAAATGCATTGCAATTTGCACCCTTCAAGCGCGGTTTCTGGGCACCTCAGGCCTGAAGGGATGGCCGCTTTGGACCGTAGAGTATAAGCCGGGGCCAGTCCCGGCAATCGGCCAATTTCGTAGTTGGAATGGCCGAATGCCAGAACTGACCTCGATTTTCCTACAGAAATGTATCGGAACATCTGTTGAGGTGCGTTAGGCCGAGACCGGCCACAAGCAGCCACTCATTTTTTTGCGAAACGAATAATCCACGATGGATTTCATCGAACTTGTATTCAAGAGGTTGGACCGAAGGCTTACCACCAATGATTACATTGATTGGGCTGACGGTTTGCTGGTAGCTGGGAGCGATGCATCTAGCATCGCCGAACTAGCGAGCTGTTCTTGGGAGCCGAATCCGGATGCGGAGTTGGTCGAACGCCTATTTCGCTCTTGCGTAAGCGAACTAGGACTTACCATTCCCCCGACCTGGGAAGATGCGTTTTCTGCTTACGTCGTCGACATCTGCAATCGTGTCTTAAAAGAAGAGATACTGCCGCATGATTGTCTATCGAAGATGATAGAGTTCGCGGAAGACGATGAGAATTCGTTCATTTTCTTGATATGGGCTGACCTGGCGAAAGACCTATCGAAGATGCCAGACGAGATTGTTTTTAATGATGTGCTCGACCTTAAAGATGCTTCTGAATCAATCCGTCAGACTGCATCTCAATTTTTAAAACTCTATGCGATGGACTTGCCAGCACGGTTTCCGTGGGTTTGGAAATGTAAGGAATGTGGGGAAGTCAGCAACGATGATACATATACTGGGGTGTTAGCTAGGACCTGTCCTGCATGCAAATCGGCATTCGCATTAAAAAATATGAGATTTTTTAGAAATCGTAGCGAGTTTTACAAGCCGCTGCATCACACTCACTTAGCATAACTAGGCGTCGCTGATCGGCCAGGAACTGCCGATCGCGCAAGTTACAAAGTGAGCATTTTGGCGATGCTATGGGCGAGTATAGTGTCCTGTTGGCAACCACTTCCATTTTATTATGACCTTCCAGTCCCGACGTGCTCAATCGCTAGCAATCCTAAGAAATACAGGCATGTGGCGTTGCAACTATGAACCCCCCTATTTGCGCGCCCTTTGGCGTATGGGAGTTGAAGTCCCACCGCCTCACTTTGTGCCATTCTCTCGAATGGTTATCTTTGCGATGGCTTGGTTCAGCGCGGGTTTGGGGGCCATCATGTGGCCGTTAGTTTGGTCGAAGCACGGGATATCGGGCATGTCTGTCGTGGGCATTTCTTGCGGAGCCGGACTATTCTTTGGTTTTTCAATGGCGATCTACTTTGCCTATGGGCGGCGTAAGTACCGTTTACCCCAGTGGGTATCGCTGGATGAAGGTCAAACGCCACAATGATTCATTGTGCTTTCGGCACCAATCGGCCAGCAGCCGCCCCACTGGAATGTCCCATGAAAAATAGGGAGATAACATGCGTCATTTGATTACCGCTGGATTTGTTGCTGCGGCACTGGTTGCTTACTACCTGGGACTCGAATATGGCTCCGGCATCCTCTTTCTTGCTGGCGCGGCGTTTGAACTAGTATCGTTCAAGCGAATTCGTAACAGTTCGGCGAGTTGAAACGCTCCCGCTTCCGGCCAGTAGCTGCCCACCGATTTACCAGGGAAGGTTTTGGTTTTATGGAATATCGATGAAAGTAAAAATTGAAATTTAGCAAATATAATCGCATCTTTTCTCAAGTAATCATTTTTTCCGTGGTTGGCGCGCTGAACAATGCGTCATTTGCTCAAGAAGCCGAACATCCCACACATCAAGCGGATCGATCGGCCCGGATTAACTTGCCTGGATGCGCTGTACCGAAGTATCCGCGATCGGCGCTTATCAAGGAGGCAGAGGGCATCGTCACTCTTTCCTACTTGATCGGTCCAGACGGTTCTGTATTGGAATCGAAGGTGCTCCGATCAAGTGGAAATGCTGACCTCGACGAGGCAGCACGAGGTTCCCTCGAAAAATGCAAATTCAATCCAGCAATCGTAGATGGAAAACCTGTTGAGGCATGGACTAAAATGCAATACAAGTGGACGCTTACTCCACAGTCGCCATATGGCTTTTAGAAGATTGGCTTCAAGCGCTGCTGACGGCTGCCAGAAGCTGACTGAGAAAATTAAGATACAGAAAATGTCTGACGATAAATCGATATTCAAATGCAGAACTCATGGGAGCCGGACGCCAGCGGTTGTTTGCTGCCACCATGTCAGCGTCCGCGACCGCATCATTGGCTTTGTCGAGAACAGCTCCGATCCAGACGATTTGCAGGCTTGGTGCGACGAGTGTGAGCAGCTTTTCCTACAAGAAGATGGGATGACCGAAACATTCAGGAAGTTTAACGACTTCAGAGTAGTATGCGATTTCTGTTACGCTAAAATTAAGGAGCGCAATATGAATTTTTACGGAACGCCAGATTGAAGGCCGTACCCGGCCAGTAGCTGCCGGTCGCAGCAATATAGATTTTCAAAGTAGATGTTAAGGATGTTTGGCAGATGACTCCTTTAATTCGCACGTTTAGTTGTCGTGTACTTACGACTTGCACATTTCTCTTGCTGACGTTCGATAGTCAAGCCGGAACGCAGTACAACTCGGTTCCGTCAATGAAGAAAACCCTTGAAAATATTAGTGCTGCGGCGGGAATTCAAGTAAATTCGGATAAGTGCATCTCGATCAATAAGTTCATTTTACGTCAGCCAGGAATGGTCATATCGTATGAATGCCCTGTGCCTGAGTCGTCGAGACCGGAGCTGCGCTCTGCATTCTTAGCGCAGGGCTGGGTACCTGAGGAAATTTTGGATGGGGCTATGTCCAAATTTCGAAAACTTGATCAGATAGCATCTCTCTACTGCACCTTTAACGTGGCTACCTGCAAATTTCGCGTTGAGTATGCTCCAAAAAGAGTTAAAGCTTCATAACGGAAAAACTATTCGTGATGGTTTGCGACTGAAGCCGGCCAAATGCGGACATTGATTGCAGTTGAAGGTATTGGAAACTGATATGAACCAGCGTGCTCTCGTTGTGCGACTCCAAACCCCGTTTGCGGACTATCACGCGGATGATGCCGCTGTACGTAATGTTGTTCTCGCTGGACTGAGCTGGCCCGTTGATACCCCGGCCGGTTATTGGCAAGGCTTGGCAGTTGGCTGGATTGAGCAAGGGGCGGCCGTAGATGCTGAAATGGCGGAGTTCCTTAAAGTAATCGCGACAACGGCAAAACTCCCGCAGAGATTGCGTCACAAGGCTCGGGCAATCGTGCGGCGGTGGCATTCCAAAGAACACGCTTTTCAGCCTTGACGATGACAACGGCATCTAGTGGCCAAGACCAGAAGCATAGTCGCTGGTAAGTATCTCGAGACACTTTATAGATGAAGCAAGGACCAATGTGCTATGCCGTACTACATAAGAGAAGTGCCTGGAGATAACGGCGTGACGACTCAGGCTTGGGAAATTACCGAGACGGAAGCTGTTCGACTAGGTGTTACGAATGCGCGCCAAGGTCCTGGCTGTTACTATAGCGCAAATCCAGGGGAGGATATTTTCGACGCAGTTCGACGTCAGACTCCATGGTTTGCGCCAAATGGCGAAAATCCCTTTCATCGCATTACACTTGAGCCTGGAGAATACTATCCGCGAATTGCGCGTCCGAGCGATAATTTTTTGAACGAGTCACCTGGCCGCAATCCTGCGGCGCAAGCACAATCAGAATATATTGCGATAGCAGTTAGCCAATTGACGGCATTAACAGAGCAACTCAGGCATATCTGTCAGACCGTGCACCCGGTTGGTAACAACTTGGATGCATTTGGTCATGATATTCGAAATCTTTTAATTTTAGGGTGCACTGAAGTTGAAACTCATTGGCGAGGCGTGTTGGAAGCGAATGGCGTGCAGCTAAACAGATATTCGACAAATGACTATTATAAATTACGCGATGCAATGCGGTTAAACGAATATGAGGTAAGTTTCCCTCATTTTCCTTGGTTGAGTATAGTTTCTCCATTTAAGAATTGGGATGCTGCCAAGCCAACGGAGTCCTTGGTTTGGTACGATGCATACAACGCTGTGAAACATAACCGTGAAAACGAATTTGCACGTGCTACGTTGAAAAATTTATTTGAATCAATATCTGCTTGCGCAATTATGTTAATTGCTCAATTCGGGCTATACGTAGATGGATGGAGAAATTCTGAGCCAGCTAAATTCTTTCAATTTCGCGCTGTACCAAAATGGAAGCCGAAAGACGTCTACATGTCACCGTATCCGGAAACTGCTAGAGTGGGGAAATCAGTGCTGTTTCCATTCTAGAGTATTCGATACGACAGGAGCCGGCCAGTAGCAGTCGGACTGACGCGCACCCATTAATTATTTGAATTTTAGGAGGGAAGTGAGCGTGTTTAATAAGATGGCAGTCTCACCGCCGGCAAATTCACGGGAAATGCGGGCCTACATGCAGGCAATTTTGGAAGTATCCGGTCTCATGGCTGGTGAGCGGTTTGATATTTCACTTTTCATGAAGAATTACCGAACTCATCTGGAAAAAGAAAGATTGCAGAAACATACTGATGGCCAATTTTCTCTAACCGAACTGGGAAGGCGGTACTTTATAAGCCGTCTTACTGATGATCCTGTTATTAAAGGTCAACTCGTTTCTCGGACAGAAGTAGTTGAAATGGTTCGAAATATTACGGCAAAAACTCCTGAAGCAGGATGGGTTAAAATAAGTTAGAGACTACTGGCCGGAGGGGGCCAGCAGCGGACGTTCAGCGAAGACATGGGCAGCTTATTCGAATGTATGCCTCATAGAATGTAGAGTGTAAAGATGAGTTTGAAAGACTTACTTAAACGTTTGGTATTTTTATTGGTTCTAACCGCTCTTTTGGCTATTGGCCAAACAATTCTACATAAAAACGTATCTAATATTGCCGAGCGGCTATTTGCACCATCCTACATACCAATCGCTGATAATGAGGCGCTTGCGGCAGGTAGGTCTGCCTTTGAAGAACGAGTCGCTGAGAATGCGCGTAAACGCGAAAAGTGGAAAGATTGCGCTGCTAATACCGATGAATATTTAGTAGGCAGCCTATGTCAGTACTTGGTTGCAGAAAATATTGAATCTCAGGATGAGGCGAAGTGGGTCAGCGTTGGCCATGAAATTCATCGAAACCTTTTTTTATGGAATGAAGTCCGACCTCATGAAGCGAAAGCAGAAAATCTAATTAATTGGATTTTCGGAATTTTATATTTTTCTCTGGTGCTTTTTGTTTTATTAGGATTTAAGAGATGGTTGACATCGAGCGTGGTGCCTCGGATTCGCAAAAGATTGGAAGGAATAGACGTTACTCGTATAGGTGGAGTCTTCAGGGGAATGAATGCCAGGCGAAAATTGCGAAAAGCGGAGTCAGATTTTATTACGGCAAAAAATCTTTATGAAAATGGACTAATTACTGAGGAAATGTTTCTAATGCGCAAAAATAAGTTGAAGCATCTTTTAGGTCATAACGCGCTATTTCGTAACTTAGATTGAATTTTTTTGACTTTTAGATTTTTTCTGAATGTCTGCTGAGGGGCGGAAGCCGCTGGTTATTTAACGCCATCAGAGGGGGATGTTTGAAAGAGAATCAGGAAAAATTCTGCGATTTTTCTTGCGTAAAATATATGCGACTTCGGAAAAATTAATATTGAAAAGTTTTCAGTGCATTCACTGCAATGGGATTGCATATTTTATTTCGCTAGATGGCGCCATTGAGAAATACAAATGCAGTTCATGTGAATCGATTATCGATGCAATCCCGCACTATATTGAAAAACCGTTTCCGCTTGAAATAAATCACTATCGCGCGACAGTGCCGGTGTCAAATAATATTGAGGCCAGAAAAGCTGCGATTAAAATTCGCAAGCTGTTTAGTGGGATGACGAACTTCATCGAGGGTGATTTGCATAAGCAAATCTTACAGGCGCAACCCGTACTTGATTTGGGGATATATTCTGAAAACGAAATGAAGCGTCTTAGCAACCAAGCGAAGGAAATTGGGTTGGATTTGGAATTTATTTTCTTGCCCGAAGACAGCTACTGATTTCGCGGCAGGAAAAAATTACAGTGAAGGTCCGAGATGGGGCGGTAGCGGACTGAGCAGGATACTGATCTGTCATCTGACAGCAAGTGCTGGATCGTGCGCGCAAGGCACTTCTTGTCGGCTCGGCGGCACACCGCGACGGTATCAACACCGACGGTCATGCCTTGTTGACTTATTCCAAACTGCCCCCTCATTCACATCGCAACGATCCAGATCGAAATGGAGCGGCTCCGCAGGCAGTCGTTGAACAACCAAACGCCGACCACCCTGCCGGACAAGTTCCGCAGCCCGAGTTGCCCGCACCTGTGCCTGAATGACGACGACCGATTTGCGCCCGCTAAATTCGCCTGAACAATTCAAAGGCAAATTGAGACAACCGCTCCCTCATTACAGCGCTCCATAAGCCGAATATACGAACTGCATAAAAAAGCAAGCTCCAGCTGGCCCGACGGCTTAGTCCCATTGCAACAGTTTGCGATGGCTGGCAGAATCGAACCATGATCTTTGAAGCCACCACCCTGACCGGACTCGGCGTCGCCTTTGGCTGCGGCCTGTTGATCGGGGTCGAGCGCGAGCGCAGCAAGGGCAGCGGGCCGACCCGGGCCTTCGTTGGCGTGCGCAGTTTCGCGCTGGTGTCGTTCATGGGCGGGCTGGCGCAGACGCTGTCGGCCAGCATGGTGCTGGTGGCGGCGCTGCTGGTGCTGGCCCTGAGCGTGATCTCGCACTGGCGCGACCGCTCCGACGATCCTGGCGTGACCACGGAACTGGCGCTGTTCCTGGCCTTTCTGCTCGGGGTGAACGCGATCGCCAACCCGGCCATTTCGGCCGGCGCGGCCGTCGTCGTGGCCTCGCTGCTGAACCTGCGCGGGCCGCTGCACCATTTCGTGCGCGTCACGCTCAAGAGCGGCGAACTGCGCGACGCCCTGATCCTGGCCGGCGCCGCCCTCATCGTGTGGCCGCTGCTGCCCGATCAGGAAAACGCCTGGCTGCTGGGTGCCAATCCGCGCCGCATGTGGGGACTGGTGCTGGTCATCATGACGATGCAGGGCGCGGCCCACATCGCGCTGCGCATGGCCGGTCCGCGCATGGGACTGGCGCTGACGGGACTGGCCTCAGGCTTCGTCTCCAGCACGGCCACCATCGCCACCATGGGCCAGCGTTACCGCCACGAACCGGCCTTGCTCGGTGTCACAGCAAGCGCCGCCACGCTGTCCAATGTGGCCACCTACATCCTGCTGCTGGTGGTAACGCTGACCATCGCCCCCGAGCACGTGGGCCACCTGGCGCCCAGCCTCGGCAGCGCGCTGCTGGCCACGCTGCTCATTTCCGCCTGGCGCCTGCGCACGGATGCCGACGGCGCCACACGGCGTGGCCAGCGCATCGGCCACGCATTCAGTATCCGCCAGGCCCTGGCCTTCGCCGCCCTGCTGAGCGGCGCCACCGGCATCGTCTCCTATGCCAACGCGTACCTTGGCGCCACGGCGGCCCAGGCGGGCGCCATGCTGGCCGCGCTGGCCGACGTGCATGCTGCCGCCAGTTCCATCCTGTCGCTGGCCGCCAGCGGCACCGTGCAGCCGCCGCAACTGGTGCCGACCTTCCTGTTGGCGGTGTCGGCCAACAGCGTGAGCAAGCTGTTGGCGGCGGCCAGCGGTGGCAAGCGCTTCTTCCTGGCTGTGGCGCCGGGCCTGCTGCTGATGCTGCTGGCCATGTGGCTGCCCTACCTGCTGTCGCGGTACTGAGACCGCTGGGTCGCTACTCCGGGCTGCCTTACCCGCTAACCCGGCACTGAGACCGCAGCCCGGCCACTCCTGGCCGCCTTAGCCGCTAACCCGGCACTGAAACCGCAACCCTGCTACTCGTGGCGCAGCGCTTCGATCGGGTCGAGCCGGGCCGCGCGGCGCGCCGGCACATAACCGAACACGACGCCGATGCCGGCCGAGAACACGAACGACAGCACGTTGATGCCGGGGTTGAACAGGTAAGGCAGTTGCATCGCCCTGGCCGCCAGCACGGTGGCGCCGGCTGCCAGCACCACGCCCGTCAGGCCACCGAGGGCCGCCAGCACCATGGCCTCGATCAAAAATTGCAGCAACACTTCACGTTCCATCGCGCCGATAGCCAGCCGCAGCCCGATCTCGCGCGTGCGCTCGGTCACGCTGACCAGCATGATGTTCATGATGCCGATGCCGCCCACCAGCAGGCTCACGGCCGCCACCGCGCCCAGCAGGGTCGTCATCACGCGCGTGGCGCCGGACATGGTGTCGGCCAGCTGGCGGGTGTCGAGGATGTTGAAGTTGTCCTCCTCCGTCACGCTCAGCTTGCGCCGCTCGCGTAGCAGCTGGCTCAGGCGCGCCTGCAGCGCCATGCTGTCGCTGCCCTCCTCCATCGAGATCAGCAACGTGCCCACGCGCTGGTTGCCCGTCACGCGCCGCTGCAGGGTGTGCAGCGGCACCAGCACCAGGTCGTCCTGGTCGTTGCCCATCGCGCCCTGCCCCTTGGACGCCAGCACGGCCACGATCACGCACGAGAACTGCTTGATGCGCAGCCGCTCGCCCAGCGGGTCGCGCTGGCCCAGCAATTCGCGCGCCACGGTCGCCCCCACCGCACACACGGCGGCGCCGGCGCGCTGTTCGCCATCGTCGAACGGCCGGCCGGCAGCGAGCGTCCAGTTGGCGGCCGTCAGCCAGTCGCCGCTGCCGCCGATCACGCTGCTGGACCAGTTGCGCCCGTTGGCGATGATGGTCTGGCCGCTGCGCGACTCGGCCGCCACGGCGCGGATGCCGCCGATCTGGGCCGCGATGGCTTCCGCGTCGGCCTCCTTGAACGCGGGCGCGCCCGCGCCGCCGGCGCCCGGCCCCATGCGCTGGCCGGGCCGCACCATCAGCAGGTTGCTGCCCAGGCTAGCGATCTGGTCGTGCACGGCCTGGGTCGCGCCATTGCCCAGCGTGACCATGGTGATCACGGCGCCCACGCCGATCACGATGCCCAGCATGGTCAGGAAGGAGCGCAACAGGTTGCGGCGGATCGAACGCAGCGCCAGCAGCAGGGTATTGAGCAGCATCAGCCAGCCTCCGTCGCCGCGCCCACCTGTCCGGTGTTGACGCTGTCGCTGTCTATCCTGCCGTCGCGGAAGCGCACGATGCGGTGCGCGTACAGGGCCATGTCCGGTTCGTGCGTGACCATGACGACGGTGATGCCCTGCTCGCGGTTCAGGGCCGCCAGCAACTCCATGATTTCGCGGCTGCGCTGGCTGTCCAGGTTACCGGTTGGCTCATCGGCCAGCAACAGGGCCGGCTCGGTGACGATGGCGCGCGCGATGGCCACCCGCTGCTGCTGGCCGCCCGACAGCTCGGCCGGCGTGTGGTCCTCCCAGCCGGCCAGTCCCACGGCGGCCAGCGCGCGCGCGGCCAGCGCATGCCGCACGCTGGCGCTCTCGCCCCGGTACAGCAGCGGCAGTTCGACGTTCTCCTGCGCCGAGGTGCGCGCCAGCAGGTTAAAACCCTGGAACACGAAGCCGAGCGAACTGCGCCGCAACCGGGCGCGCTGATCGCGCGTGGTGGCGCCCACGTCCACGTCCCGGAACAGATAACGGCCGCTGGTGGGCGTGTCGAGCGCACCGAGGATGTTCATGGCGGTGGACTTGCCCGAGCCGCTGGGCCCCATGATGGCGACGAATTCGCCCTGCGCGATGTCGAGGTTGACGTGGTCGAGCGCCATCAGCGCCGTGGCGCCGCTGCCGTAGCGCTTGCACACGTCGCGCAGCCGGATCAGCGGCGCTTGCGCACCGCCGCCCTCCGTGGCGCGCGGCGCGTTCATTGCGCGGCGGCGCGCTGGTCGGTGATGACCTGCATGCCTTCCTGGATGGCGTCGCCGCTCACTTCCGTGTTGCGGCCATCGCTGATGCCCAGCTGCACCGTGATCGCCTGCGGCGTGTCGCCGCGCAGGACCCAGACCTGGCGCTGGCTTTGTCCCGCACCGGCACCACCGGCCACGCCAGCCTGGCGCGGCGCGCGCGCGGGCAGGCGCGGCATCAGCGAGGCAACGATGCCGCCCGACGCAGCCTTGCCGCCTTCACGCGGCGCGAAGCGCAGCGCGCTGTTGGGAATCAGCAGCACATGGTCGCGCTGGGCGGCTCGGATGGTGGCCGTGGCCGTCATGCCGGGGCGCAATGTAAGGTCGGCGTTGTCCACGTCGAGATAGGCGACGTAGGTCACCACATTGTCGGTGATGGTGGAGCCGTAGGCCACGCGCGTGATGGTGGCCGGGTATGGCCGGTTGGCGTAGGCGCTGACGGTGAACATCGCCGTCTGCCCCAGCCGCACGGCGCCCACGTCGGCCTCGTCCACGTTGACCAGCAGGCGCAGGTGGCGCAGATCCTCGGCCAGCTGGAACAAGGTCACAGCCTGCAGCGAGGCCGCCACCGCGTTGCCGGGATCGACGCTGCGGCTCAGTACCACGCCATCGATGGGCGCGCGGATCGAGGCGCGCGCCAGGTTGGTCATGTCGGTCGACAGGGCCGCCTGGGCGCTGTCCACCACCGCCTTGGCGTTCAGGACATTGGCGTCGGCGCGCGCCAGCGTGGCGCGGCCCGTGTCCATTTCGGCCCGCGACGGCACCTTGCCATCCGACAGGCGCGCCACTTCCTCCAGCCGCGCCAGCGCCGTCTTCGCCTCGGACTGGGTGGCCTGCGCCACCGCCACGGCAGCCCGCGCCGCCGCCAGCGCGGCGCGCGAGCGCACGATCTGGTCGTTCAGCTTGGCCGTGTCCAGTTCCACCAGCACCTGGCCCTTGCGCACCTGGTCGTTGATATCGACCAGCACGCGCGCCACGGTGCCTGACAGCTCGCTGCCGATATTGACCGCGCGCGTCGGTTGCAGCGTACCGTTGGCCGTCACGTTCAACACCAGGTTGCCCCGCTTGACCGGCGTGGTCACGTAGGCGCCCGTCTGCGCGGCGGCGCGATGGCTGCGCCAGGCGTAGATAACGCCGGCGGCCGCCAGCAACAGCAAGCCGGCCAGGGTCCACGCCAGCACCTGGCGCCAGCGTTTGCCGCCCTCGGCGTCCCCGAACGGGTCGGCCACGGCCGGCGCGGCGGACGTGTCTTGCGCGCCAGCCGGAATGCTTGCAGATGGTGCGGTAGCCGGTTCAGCCGGGCCAGCGGCGGACCGCAGCGTCGTTTCGGCGAGGTTCATGATACATTTGGTCCGTTCGAGGGAGCTGCCGGCGCCGGGGCGACGGCCTTGGATGCGCCGGCTCGGGAAACGGAGCCTGGCGCGGGTGTCGCGGCCGGTACGGGAGCTTTAGCCGGCGTGCGTGTCGTGGTCGACGCCGGTGCCGGGATGGGCGCAGGCGTGGCGGTGGGCGTCGATGCGGCGGTGGGCGCAGACGTTGCGGTCGGCGTCGATCTTGCGGTCGGCGTCGATGTTGCGGTCGGCGTCGGTGCTGCGGTCGGCGCGGCTAACAAAGGAGCGCCGGCCACGGCGCCTTCGGGCTGCCAGCCGCCGCCCAGCGCCTTGTACAGCCGCACCAGGTCGCCGCTCAGGGCGGCGCTGGTGGCGGCCACGCTGTCCTGGGCCGAATACAGGGTGCGCTGGGTTTCCAGCACGGTCTGGAAGTCCACCAGGCCGCTGGCATAGCGCTGGCGCGCCAGCAGCGCCGCGTTGTTGGCCGCGCCGGCCGCGCTGCGCAGGTGCTCCAGGCGGCGCCGGTCGCCCGCCAGCGCGCTCAGCGCGTCCTCCACGTCCTGCAAGGCCGCCAGCACGGTGGCGCGGTAGGCCGCGTGGCTCTGCGCCAAGGCGCCCTGTTCCAGTTTGAGCTGGGCCACGCTGGCGCCGCCGTCGAAGGCATTGCCCGACACGCTACCGAGCAAGGCGCGCAGGATGGTCGAGCCGGTGCCCCCTATTCCCAGGCCATGCAGGCCAATCGAGCCTTCCAGCCGGAACGAGGGATAGCGGGCCGCGTCAGCCTGCCCCACCCGCGCCATGGCGGCGCGCACCTTGAATTCGGCCGCGCGCACGTCGGGCCGCTGGCGCAAGGTGTCGGCCGGCAGGCTCAGTACCAGGTCGGCGCCGCCCTCCGGGATGGGCGCCGACGCCGCCAGCATCGCGTCCAGCGTGGCGGGCGCCTGGCCGCACAACACGGCCAGGCTGTGCGACAACTGGGCCACGCTGATCTCCATCAGCGGCAACTGGGCCTTGGCCAACTCCGTGGCCGACAGCGCCTGCGACTGCTCCAGCGACGTGAGCAAGCCGGCCTGCACGCGCCAGTCGGTGATCTGCATGGTCGCTTCCTGGCTGGCCACGTTGTCGCGCGCAATGGCCAGCCGGGCCTGGGCGGCGCGCAGGTCGATATAGTTGCGCGCCACTTCGGCCGCCACCGTCACGCGCACGTCGGCCAGACTCACCTCAGTGGCCCGCACCGTGGCCTCGCCGGCCGCCAGCGCGTAGCCGTTGCGGCCAAACACGTCCGGCTCCCAGCTGGCATCGAAGCCGGCCGCGTAGTTACTGGCGGCGTTGGCGCCGTCGGTCTTGCTGCGCTGGGCGGACGCCGAGATGGAGACCGTCGTGCCCAGGCTGGCCGCCGCCGTGTCGCGCGTGGCGCGCGCCTGCAGCAGCGTGGCGCGCGCCACCGCGACCGAAGTATTGGCGTCGAGCGCCTGGCCGATCAGGCGGTCCAGCACCGGATCGTGGAAGCGCTGCCACCAGTCCACCAGGCTGGCGCGCTCCCGCGCTGTTCCCTGCTGGCCCTGCGCGCCCTGCATGCCGGGCGCGCCGGACCAGCCGGCCGGCGGCACAAACGGCGCCGGCGCGGGCGGCGGCGGCACTTGCTTGAAGGCGGTGCAGGCAGTCAGTGCACTCAGCGCGCACAGCACGCCCGCCGCCAGCGCAGCGCGCGGCGCACCAAGCGTGCTCGAAACAGGATGGGTCATGGCGATTCCTCGTTTTGCAGGCGCTCCAGTTCCGCCCGCAATTTGGCCAGCTCCGCACGGTAGCTGGCGGCATTGCCGAAGTCGACAAAACCATGATAATACTCGTGCGCGTGCAGCACCCGGCGCGCATGCTTGATGGGACACCAGTATTTCTCGGTACGGCCTATCACTTCGCGGCAATAGCCGATCAGGCCGGTGGCGTAGGCGCAGTAGCGGCAGTTGAAGCGTTCCAGCGCGTTCAGGTAGGCCAGGTGCGAGCGGTCGTACACGAAGTAGTCGCCGCGCCGCACGCGGGGTATGCGATACAGGGGAAAGCACACCAGCTGGTACAGCGTGACGAACAAATCCGTCAACGCCAGCGGCACAAACACGGCGTAGATGAACGGCGCCGATACCGCATGGCGCCATTGCGCGTGCAGCACATAGCTCAGCAAGCCGGTCTTGAAGCGGCGCTGCTGCTGCACCACCTCGCGCGCGAACATCACGCGCCGCTTCGAGAAATCGGCCTGCAATTCCTGGCGCCGGCGCTGCACCTCCAGCTCCAGTTCCTCCTCGATCTGGCGGATGCGTTCCAGCAGCTCCTGTATGCGCGGGTTCATGGCACCAGCACGGCCGCGCCGTCGAAGGCGCCGGCGCGCAAGGCCGCCAGCGCCGCATTGGCTTCGCGCAGGGAGAACACGGTGGTGCTGGCGTTCAGCTGGTATTGCTGGGCCAGCGCGAAGAATTGTTCGCCGTCGGCGCGCGTCAGGTTGGCCACGGAACGGACGGTGCGCTCACCCCACAGCAGGCTGTAGGGGAAAGACGGGATATCGCTCATGTGAATGCCGGCGCAGACCACGGTGCCGCCCCGGCGCACGGCGCGCAGCGCCAGCGGCACCAGCGCGCCGTCGGGGGCGAACAGCAGCGCCGCGTCGAGTTCCGCCGGCGGCGGCTGGTCCGAGGGGCCGGCCCACACGGCGCCCAGCGCGCGCGCGAAGTCCTGGCTGCGGTCGTCGCCGGGGCGGCTGAAGGCATACACCTGGCGGCCCTGCTGGCTGGCCAGCTGCGCCAGCAGGTGGGCGGCGGCACCAAACCCGTACAGGCCGATGCGCTGGGCGTCGCCGGCCAGCGCGTAGGCCCGATAGCCGATCAGGCCGGCGCACAGCAGCGGCGCCACTTCCACGTCGTCGTAGCGGCTGGGCAGGCGGAAGATGTAGCGGGCGTCGGCCACCATGTACTGGGCGTAGCCGCCATCGAGGTCGTAACCGGTGAAGCGGGCCTCGCCGCACAGGTTTTCCGTGTGGCGGGCGCAATACGGGCAGTTGCCGCAGCTGGCGCCCAGCCAGGCCACGCCCACCCGTTCGCCCAGGGCGTAGTCATGGACTTCCCGGCCCCGGGCCACCACGCGGCCCACCACTTCGTGGCCGGGGATCAGGGGATGGTGGTGCGGCGGCAGTTCGCCGTCGACGATGTGCAGGTCGGTGCGGCACACGCCGCACGCGCTGACCCGCAACAGCACTTGCCACGGGCCGGGCCGGGGGACGGGCACCTGGGCCGCCCGCAGCGCCGTGCCGGGCTGGTCCAGCACCATGGCCAGCATGGTCGCTGGCACGGACGCCGGCCCGTTCATGGCATCAGCGGAACACAAGTACCGGCACCGTCGCGTGGGTGAGCACTTTTTGCGTTTCGCTGCCCAGCAGCAGGCCTTTCACCCCGCGCCGGCCGTGGGACGACATGCAGATCACGTCGCAGCCGGCATCCGTGGCGGCCTTGCAGATCGCCTCGTAAGGCTGTTCGTCCGTGACCAGCCTGGTCTCGCAGGGCACGCCCAGCTCCTTGGCGGCATTCTCGATCTCGGCCAGGAACACGCGCGCATGGGCCGCACTGTCGCGCGCATACTGCTCGCGGGTGTCGGCCAGCATCTCGGGCTGGTAGGTGAAGATTTGGTAATCGGCCATGACGTGGATGCCGGTGACCTTGGCGCCCGACTCCTTGGCGAATGCCATGGTTTTCTTGATCATGGCGGAGGCGATGGAGGAACCGTCGGTGGGCAACAGGATGTGCTTGAACATGATGTGGTCTCGGTTAGGATAACTTCGGTAACTGCGGTCATGGCGCCGGGCGCCATGTGTCAGTAATCAGTGGTCGTTGACGCCGGCCGGTGCCGCCCCGTGCCAGGCCACGCGCCTGGCGCGCGGCGGACGGGACGCGGCGCCGGCGATGGCGTCAGTTGATGACGATCTTCTTGGCGCTGCCGTTGGCGCGCTTGGGCAGCGTCAGTTCCAGCACGCCATCCTGGTATTTGGCGACCACCTGGCTGTCGTCGATATCATGCTCGAGCGAGAAGCTGCGGTATTGCTGGCCATAGTAGCGCTCGCTGCGCACCACGGTTTCGCCCTTCTTCTCCTCGCTCTCACGCTTGGTTTCGGCCGAAATCGAGACACGGTTGCCGTCCACATCGACCTTGATGTCTTCCTTCTTCAGCCCTGGCATTTCCGCCTTGACGCTGTAAGCCTGGTCGCTTTCCGTCACGTCCAGCTTGATCAACGCATCGCTCTGCAGGTCGCGCATCGCGCGCTTGAAACCGAAGTCGCGGAAGAAGTCCTCCACGCTGCGCAGCGGTTCCATGCGGGCCAAGTCGCCAAACGGGTCGAAGTGTCGCAGTTGGTTAGCCATTTTCAACTCCCATGCAATGTATGCCGGTTCGAAGTGCCGGGACGCGCCGGCAACCGCATCCCTGTTACCCCACTGTAATTGGCCGCGCTGGCCATGTCAGCCGGGGCTTGTGACCTACATCAAGAAGTTAAACAATACGATAACACCGCGCCTTTTCAAGCGGCGCACAGGGTCATACGGGCCTTGCCACGCATGGCTTCCTCGGCGCGGGCGGCCTTCTGCTCGGCCACTTCCAGCGCCGCGCCCGTCGACAGCGCTTCCAGCGCGGCGCGGTCGAGGATGGTCAGGTCGCGGTTGTCGATGCTGATCCAGCCCTGCTTGCGGAAGCGCGACAGCAGCCGGCTCACGCTCTCGATCGTCAGGCTCAGGTAATCGCCCATGTCCTCGCGCGACATGCGCAGCTGGAAGCTGGACGGCGAATAGCCGCGCGCCTGGTAGCGTGCCGACAAATTGAGCAGGAACACGGCGAAGCGCTGCTCGGCCCGCATATTGCCCAGCAGCAGCATCACGTTCTGTTCGCGCGTGATCTCCTGGCTCATAATGCGGTGGAAGTGCTGCAGCAATTGCGGCATCTCGCCAAACAATTCCTGCAGGCGGGCGAACGGGATTTCGCACACTTCCGCGTCCTCCAGCGCCACCGCGCTGCAGGCGTGGCGGCCGGCGCCGATGGCGTCCATGCCCAGCAGGTCGCCGGCCATCTGGAAGCCCGTGATCTGCTGCTCGCCGCGCAGATTGACCTGGGCCGTCTTGAAGTGGCCGAAGCGCACCGCGTACAGGCTGTTGAATGGCTGGTCCATGCGGTACAGGTGCTCGTCGCGCGCGATGCGGCGGCGGCGGCCGATGATCTTGTCCAGGCGCGAGACGGCGTTATCATCCAGGCCGACGGGCAGGCACAGCTTCTTGAAACTGCAGACGGCGCACTTGTTCTGGCTGGGGGCCGTTTGCGCGCTCGAAGGGGCGATCGAGAAGATGGTGGATGTCATGGCTAAGCTCCCTGTTCGTATGGCGCCCGTCCTTGGGCGCTGGACGGGTCGTGATTTGTTCATACGACAAGTATCAACGACAGGCGGCTTTTCCGTTATCGGGCAAGGCCACCGTGTCGTGTAGGGGATTTGCGGATGAAATCGTGTAGGGGATCCGTGACAGGAGCCTGCAAGCGGCCCCTGGCCTCAAATGATGCCGTTTTCCAGCGCGTAGCGGGTCAGCTCGGCGTTGCTGGTGCAACCCATCTTGTCGAGGATGCGGGTGCGGTAGGTGGTCACCGTGTTGGGGCTCAGGTGCAGCATCTCGCCGATGCGCACCAGCGATTCGCCGGCCGCGATCAGCTTGAACACTTCCAGCTCGCGGTTCGACAGCGCTTCATGGTTGGCCATGCCGCCGCCGCCGCCGATCAGCGTGGCCAGCTTTTCCAGCAGGGCCGGACTGACGTGCTTGCCGCCGGCGGCCGCCTTGCGCACGGCCGTCACCAGCACCGTGGTGGGCGCGTCCTTGGTCAGGTAGCCCGAGGCGCCGAGTTTCAGGGCGCGCACGGCGTAGATCTCCTCCGAATACGTGCTCAGCATCAGCACGGCCAGCCGCGGCCGGTCGGCGCGCAACTGCTTGAGCAAGTCCAGCCCGTTCTTGCCCGGCATGGTGATGTCGCACAGGGCCACGTCGAATTCCTGCTGTTGCACCAATTGCAATGCTTCCTGCGCGTTGCCGGCCTCGCCGGTGACTTCGATATCGTCGGCCGTGCCCAGCATCAGGCGCACCCCGTTGCGGGCGATCGCATGGTCATCGACCAGCAACACCCGGATTTGCTTACCGCTCATTCCCACTCTCCAACGGCAGGCGCAGCAGCAAGGTCGTGCCCTGCCCTGGCTTGCCGGTAATTTTCAACTCGCCGGCGAAATGCCGGCTGCGCTCATGCATGCCCAGGATGCCCCAGGACTCGCGGTTCAGCAGGCGCTCGGTGTCGATGCCCTTGCCGTCGTCGATGATGCTGAGCTGGAGGATATTATCGCGCAAGTCAACATCGAGTTGCACGGTGCTCGCTTCGGCGTGGCGCACCACGTTGGTCAGCGCTTCCTGCACAATGCGGAACAGCATGGTGCTGCGCTCCGGCCCCAGTTCCAGCGCGGCGGCGGCCGGCGTCACATGGCTGATGCAGTGCAGGCCCGAGCGCTGCTCGATCTGGCCCGCGTACCATTCGAGCGCGGCCCATACGCCCAACTGGTCCAGCACGCTGGGGCGCAAGTCCGTGATCACCCGGCGCACGGTCTGGATCGCGTCCTGGGCCAGCGCGGAGGCGTCGGCCAGCAGCGGTTCGGCCGGGCTGCCGGCCGCCGCCGCCCGTTCCATGGCGACGGAAATATAGGCCTTGATGCCCGTCAGCAGGCCGCCGAGCTCGTCGTGGATCTCCTGGGCGATGCGCTTGCGCTCGTGTTCCTTGATGTTTTCCTGGTGCGCGGCCAGCCGGCGCAACTCGTCCTGCGACTGCTGCAAGGCTTGCTCGGCCAGCTTGTTCTGGGTGATATCGACCAGGATGCCCTGCATGAACAACGGTTCGCCGGCCTCGTCGCGCACCACCTCGGCCTGGTCGCGGAACCACAGTTCGTCGCCGTTGCGGGCCGTGAGCCGGTATTCGAGCCGCATGGCGGCGCCGGCCATGCGGCTTTCCTCGATGGCGGCCTGCACCCAGCCGCGCTCGGCCGGATGCATGCGCGCGGCGTGCAACCTGGGATCGGCCAGCCACTCGGCCGGCGTGTAGCCCAGCGTCTGGATCTGCGGGCTGATGTAGAGCAGCGTCTGCGGCGCGTCCAGCGCGGCGATGTAGGTGATGGCCTGGATCTGCTCGACCAGGGTGCGGAACTTGGCCTCCACCTGGCGCTTGTCCACCAGCAGGCGCTGCTCGCGCAGCATGCGATGGATGGCCGTCGGCAACATGTCCAGGTAGCGCCCGTCCACATCCTTGACCAGGTAGTCGCGCGCGCCGCGGCGCATGGCCTCGGCCGCCACGGTGGCGCTGTCGGCGCCGGTCAGCATCATCACCGGGATGGCGGCGCCGCCACCGTCCACGCTGAGGCGGGCCAGGAATTCCAGCCCCGTCACGTCCGGCAGGTGGTAATCGAGCAGGATACAGTCGGGCGCCGCGCCGCGCGCCTGCAGCAAGCCTTGCTGGCCGCTGTCGGCTTCGATCAGCTCGAAATTGCTGTCGGGGTCGGCCGCGAACGCGCGCCGGCAGGCCATGCGGTCGACCACGTCATCCTCGACGATCAGCACCCTTACCCGTGGCTTGTTCATGACCGCCCCGCGCCGTCAAGGCATTTCACTGATGGTCCAGTACAGGTCGATCGAGCGCATCATCTCGACGAAGCGGCGGTAATCGACCGGCTTGGCCATGTAGCCGGCCACGCCCAGGTCGAAACTGTGCACCTTGTCCTGCTGTTCCTCGGAGGTGGTGAGCACGATCACGGGGATGCGCCTGAGGTCGGCGTCATGCTTGATCATCTGCAGGAATTCGATGCCGTTCATAATGGGCATGTTCAGGTCCAGCAGGATGATGCAGGGGCGCTCGTTGCCGGGATTGCGCAGGTAGTCGAGCGCCGCCTCGCCGTTCTCCATGCTGACCACGGGGTTGACGACATGGATCTCCTTGAGGGCACGCAGGATCGTCATCACGTCCACGTGGTCGTCTTCCACCAGCAAGATCGGCTTGTTGTTGATTTTCATTTAGTTACGGCTCCTGTTGTCAAATGCGTTGCGCGGCCCGCCTTGGGCAGCGTGAACCAGAACGTGGTGCCGGCGCCGACGGCCGATTCCAGCCCGACCTGGCCGTGGTACATCTCGACGATCTTCTTGACCAGCGCCAGGCCCACGCCCGTGCTCTCGACCCGGTCGCGCGAGGCCAGCGTCTGGAACAGCTGGAAGATGCGTTCGAAATGGCGCTCCTCGATGCCGGGACCGTTGTCGCGCACGTGGAAGCGCCAGTAGCGGCCGGCGTCGCTCACGCCGACCTCGACCTCGCCCTGTTCCTTGTTCATGTAATTGATGGCGTTCGAAATGAGGTTGTGGAACACCTGCTGGATGCGGGTCGGTTCCGTCACGATGGTCGGCAAGTCCGGCGCCACCGTGACCCGGATGTGAGGCGGCGGCGCCAGCAGGTCCACCACGTCGGCCAGCAGGCGGTTCAAATCCACCGGCAGCAGCGCTTCCTTGACCCGGCCCACGCGCGAATACTGGAGGATGCCGTCGATCAGGCTGCTCATGCGGTGCACGCGGTTGATCAGCAGGCGCATGTGCTCGCGGCCCTCGTCATTGAACTGCTCGGCATAGTCGGTGGCCAGCCAGTCGGCCAGCGAGCCGATGCCGCGCAGCGGCGCCTTCAGGTCGTGCGAGACGACGTAAGCGAAATTGGTCAGCTCCTCGTTGGCGCTGCTCAGTTCCTGCAGCAGCAGCCGGTTCTTTTCCTCGTTGAGCTTGCGGTCGCTGATGTCGCGCACCATGCCGGTGAACATGCGGCGCTCGCCCAGGCGCATCTCGGCCACGGCCAGGTCCATGGGGAACAGCGAGCCATCCTTGCGCATGCCCTCCACTTCGCGGCCCTTGCCGATGATCTTCTTCTCGCCCGTGCCCAGGTAGTGCGCCAGGTAATGGTCGTGCTGGCTGCGGTGCGGCTCGGGCATCAGGATGGACACGTTCTGGCCCGCCACTTCGGCCTCGGTGTAGCCGAACAGGCGCTCGGCGGCCGGGTTCAGGCGTTCCAACCGCCCGCGCTCATCGATGGTGATGATGGCGTCCACGGCCGTCTCGAAGATGGCGCGCATGCGCGCCTCGCTCTCCTGCAAGGCCATTTCAGCCGCGCGCCGGCTGCTGATGTCGTGGATGGTGGCCAGCACCAGCGGCAAATCCTGGGCCGTGCGCAATGGCGACAGGCTGACTTCGACGGGAAATTCGCGGCCATCGGCATGCAAGCCCAGCAATTCCGCGCCGGCCCCCATGGCGCGCGGCCGCGGCGCGCTGAAGAAATCGCCGCGCAAGGCGCCATGGTGAGCCCGGTAGCGCTGCGGCACCAGCATTTCCATCGACTGCCCCAGCAAGCTGTCCTGGCTATGCCCGAACAACCGTTCCAGCGCCGGGTTGGCCAGCACGATGCGGCCTTCCCGGTCGACGATCAGCATGGGGTCGGTGGCCGCGACGAGCAGCCATTCCAGACTCTGTCCTTCTATGACGAGGTTTTTCAACGACTTATTCCTGGTGGACGACTACATCATTGCAACAATACCATGACCGCAACATTCTTTGCCACCGGAAGTTAAATCCAGTCAGCCACTTGCGCGCAGCGTTCGATTCCACGCAATTTTGACCTAGATCAACTCGGGTCAGTGACGTGCTGCAAGTTCACAGTTAAATTGAGCATATATGACCGGGACCTGTTGGCCCCCGGTCTCCCATAGCGCCATTGTAAGGCCGCACCCACCTCGAAGGAAGCACCATGCCATCCACATTCGCCGCCACTGCTGACAGGAGAGCGCCATGAGCGAACTGCTGGCCGCCGATCTGGCGGACCTGGGCGAACGTCTGCGCCAGCGCCGCCAGGAGCTGATCGCCGCGTTGCGCCAGCGCTTGCACCAGGCGGACGACGAGGTGGAGATGGCCCTGTTCAATTATTTCGCCTCGCTCGACGACGCCGCCACGTCCAGCCAGATGGCCGACTACGACGTGGCCCAGTTAAGCCATGAGCTGGCCGAATTGCGCGCCATCGACCTGGCCATCGGCCGCATCGCCGCCGACACCTATGGCCATTGCGCCGCCTGCGGCGTGCCGATCGCGCTCGACCGGCTGCGGGCCCAGCCGGGCGCGCTGATGTGCCTGGCCTGCCAGGAAGAATTGGAACGCCAGCCGCACCGCATGCGCAAGCTCGGTTAGTGCGGATTAGCGCGGAGTAGCGTGGGTGCGCGTTGATTAGCGGTAGACCAGCACCGGAACCGGGCTGAAAGTCAGGACTTTCTGGGTTTCTCCGCCCAGCAGGAAGCTGCGGGCGCCCTTGCGGCCATGCGAGCCAACGCAGATCAGGTCGCAGCCATACAGCCTGGCGTGCTGGATGATGGCCTCATAGGGCTGTTCATGCACCACGTACAAGGTGTCGCACGTGACGCCATAGCCCCGGGCTGTCTCCAGCACTTCATGCAGGTAGCGCCGCGCCAGTTCGACGTTGTGCTCCTGCTCGGCTGCGCGGTTGTCGCGCAAGGCCGCCTGCATGCCGATGCTGTGTATCGGCGGCAAGACGTGGATGCCAGTCACGCAAGCCCCCGTTTCCGAGGCCAGGCGCATGCATTTGCCCACCATCGCGCGCGAGGCGGGCGAACCATCGGTAGCCAGCAAGATATGCTTGAACATGGCGTCTTCCAGGTTCAGGTTCAGGTTCAGGCCGGCCTGCCAGCGGCCGGCTGCGGGCCGGTGTCGAAACGCACGTCGGCCACTTGCAAGGCCGCCGCCAGCGCCGTGTCGGCCGTCTCCAGGTGCACATGGAACCACGGCAACAGCAACTCCACGGCCCGGCGCCGCGCCGCGTGGTCGCCATCGCGCAGGCCGTGCAGCGTCGACAGCACGCGCGCATGCTGCTCGCGGTGGCTGCGGATGGCCGGATAATCGATCGCTTCCATGATTTCCTCTTCGGCCCGGAAATCGGCTTCCAGCGCGTCCGTCAGGCGCGCCAGGCCGGCGTCGAAATCGTCCTCGTTGGACAGATGCTGCAAGAAGGAAATTTGCTTGGCCAGGGCCTGGTGCGCATCATCCATCAACGGCACGCCCAGCGCCATGTCGGGGGTCCAGATCGGCTCTTCCATGCTGGCCCCGCTCATTTCTTCTCGCAAGTGTTCCAGTGGAATGGCAGGTAGGCCGGGCAAAACCGGAAGATACCTGTCAGCAGGGGGACGACGCCTATCCAGCCCCAGGCGCCAATGACGCCCGTCAGCGTGCCACCAAGCAACAACAAGCCCGCCAGTATGCGGATCACACGGTCGATACTTCCTACGTTCGCTTGCATCATCAACTCCCGTTTCATGATAAAAATTGTCGCGGCGCAAGGCGCAGCCGCGGCCGCGCCGCTACTGCCCTGCCCGGCTCCCCGCGTTGGCGGGTATCAAGCGCCACCCCAGCATTTCCCTTACCCGCTCGACACTGGGCGCGGCCGCCTGCGGCCACTGGGCGGCGCCTTGCCGCGTTGCCGGCGCACTGCGCGCCGGGGATGGTTGTTGTCGCGTTTCCATGATGACCTCGCTGGCTGGATGGCGGAGTTCACTCCCCGCAATTCAGTATTGGCGCCAGCGCCCGTCATCGTTATCGGCCTTTCCCCCCGCTTTGTGTCGGGGAAAGGCCGATCAATTCCTGTCGTGCTTCCCCTACATCGCTCACTTGCAGCTTACTGGAAGCGGCACGGCGCGCCGGCCAATTTTGCGCCCCCGATTGATCTGACACAGGTCATGCGCTCAGCCTTTGGCCGCATCGGCCGCCGCCTTGAGCTTGCGAGGCAGGCTCTGCTTGGCCCTTTCGCGCTGCAGGCGGGCCAGCCGGCGCTGGATCTCGTCCGAGTCCATCCACAGGTCGGACCCCTTGAGGATGTTCTTGATCTCCGTGGCCGACAGGAACGGCTGGCAGGTGCGCGTCATGAACTTCTCGAACCAGTTGCTCAGGGCCAGCGATTCGGCCTGCTGTTCATTGCCCTTGCCGGTGAACACGCCGGAATAGATGTGGAACAGCAGCTGGCAATTGTCATGCACCAGCAATTCGTCGCCGGCCAGGAAGATGAAGGCCCCCATCGAATAGGCGCGCGCCTCCAGCACGGTGATCACGTGGGCGTTCGAGGCTTGCATGTTGTTAATGATCTGCAAGCCCGTATCGAAATCGCCGCCCGAGGTGTTCAGGTGCAGATAGATCAGGTCCACGTCGCTGGCCGTGCGCAGCGTATGGAACAATTCCGTGTAATAGCACGATTGCTGGATCGCGCCCGACAGGTAATACGATATCTGCCGGATCTGGGTCTGGCGTTCATAGCGGCTCAAGCCCTGGAACACGAACGGTTCGAGCTCGTCCTGTTCCGGGTCCTGCGCGCTCGGTGTGTGGCTGCTCATGGTTGACTCCCGTGACATCACTTCCGTTCAGCATGGCTGGCGCGGCGCGGCCGCCCTCGGCCGCAGCGGCGGTCCGGCTCAGAGCATCTTGTCGGCACGCAGGAAGTACTTGCGCGCGTGCTTGAGCAGTTGGCCGTCAGTCGGATGGTCCACCGTTTCCACGCTCATCACGCGCTCGGCGATGGCCGGTTGATGCTTGAGCAGGTGCTTCATCAGTTCCAGCTTTTCGGTGCCGGGGCCAACCAGCAGGATTTCGGCCACTTGCTTCAGGTCGTCGGCCACCGCGTCGAAATACTGGGCGTTTTCCGCCACCCGGCCGGTGCCGCCGGCGGACTTGGTGTGCAGGTGTGCATTGCCGGCGTGCGAGCGGATCACGGCCGTGGTCGAGGTTTCGGGGTTGAAGTGGATGACATGGGCTTCTGCATGGTCTATCCATGCCACTGCGTGTTGGAACGACATACGGTTTCTCCTGGTTTGGAACTGATGATGGAAACCACTATGAGCGTCGCAAAGCCAAAAATCATTGACCTAGATCAAATCTTTCCCTAACGACAAAGATGGTGGTAACCAGGTGTCGCCTAGCACGCCTAAGTTCGGGTTCTTTGATCCAGATCAAGCAAATTTGCACATTGCTTCGCGTATATTGATATTGATGCTGCTAACCAAGCATGATGCAGCGCTCCGCTACGACCCATGAACCTGTCGACAGCGCAAATTTGCCCGGCCACCAGGCCGGAAACAGCTGGCAGATTTGCCGCACCCCGCCGCCCATCCCCGCGGCGCCCTGAACAACCCCGCTGTGCGCCCCACCGGCCCAGCCACTTTTGACGCGAGGCGAACTTGTTAAACTATCTCTCCGCTGGCCATGGCACCCGTGATGCCGCCCGCTTTTCCGCTCCCGTTGAATGCTCGTCGTGCCGCGCCCGCCAATTGTGCCTGCCGGCCGGCGCCACCGATCACCGCAACGTCGACAAATTGGTCGGCCGCCGCATCAAGGTATCCCGCGACAGCAACCTGTACAAGGCGGGCGACCTGGTGGGCAACCGTTTCTATGCGATCCGCTACGGCAGCTTCAAGAATTACCGTGCCGACGCAGCCGGCCAGCCGCGCATCACGGGCTTCCAGATGAGCGCCGAATTCCTGGCGCTGGACGCCATCGGCCTGCAGCAGCATAACTGCACCGCCGTGGCGCTGGAAGACAGTGAAGTGTGCGAAATCTCGTGCGGCAGCATGAAGCCGCTGCTGCCCTTCTTCCACAGCATCCTGAGCAAGGAAATCACGGACGAGCAGAACGTGGCTCTGCTGCTGCGCAATACGCGCGCCGAGCAGCGCCTGGCCGCCTTCCTGCTGAACCTGTCGTGGCGCTATGGCGTGCGCGGTTTCTCGCCGGCCCGCTTCCGGCTGGCCATGTCACGTCGCGACATCGCCGACTTCCTGGGCCTGACGCCCGAGAGCGTGAGCCGCCTGATGTTCCAGTTCAAGGACCAGAACCTGATCAACGTCACCGGACGCGACGTCACCCTGGTGGACGCGATCGGCCTCAAGCAGCTGGCCGCCAACGCCGGCGGCGCCCCCGGCGCCACGCTCGACGCGATGCCGCAGACCTTGCCCCTGCCCAGAGGGGAGCTTTAATCATGGAAAGGCATGCCATCATGAATCGCCTCACCTCCGGCGCAGCGCTGTCGCGCCACGCCGCCCAGCCCGCCAGTTGCGGCAGCTGCCCCGCGCGCGCCCACTGCCTGCCCACCGGCATGAACGACACCTATTGCGCCGCCATCGACCAGCTGGTCGAACGCCGGGTGCAACTGGTGCGCGGTGAACACCTGTACCAGATGAACGAGCCGCTGAGCGACCACCTGTACGCCATCCGCAGCGGCCAGTTCAAGACCTACCACCTGACGCCGGAAGGCGAACAGCGCGTGACGGGCTTCCACATGAGCGGCGAATTCCTCGGCCTGGACGCGATCGGCCTGCATGTGCACCGCGGCAGCGCCGTGGCTCTGACCAACGCCGAGGTGTGCGAATTCTCCTATCACCGCCTGGCCGACGCGGCCCAGCGCATGGAGCCGCTGTCGCAGCTGTTCCACAACCTGCTGAGCAAGGAACTGGCGCGCCAGCAGGATACCACGCTGCTTTTGCGCAATGGCCACGCCGACCAGAAGTTCGCCAACTTCCTGCTGCGCATGTCGCGCTGCTACGCGGCCCGGGGCAGCGCGCCCAACCTGTTCCAGCTGCCCATGTCGCGCCAGGAGATCGGCGACTTCCTGGGCTTGACGGCGGCCACCATCAGCCGCCTGATCTGCAACTTCAAGGGCCAGGGCTGCATCAAGGCCGTGCGCCGCAACATCATCATCCTCGACCAGGCCATGCTGACCCGCATCGCCACCGGCACGCCGCACCCGGCGCCGGCCGTCAACGCGCGGGCGCCCGCCAGCCCGGTGCTGCAACTGGCCTGAGCGGCCGCCCGGCCCCGAACGCCACGCGCCGCCACCGGCCGCACCGGCACGCTGGCGCGGCGGCCTTCACTGGGCCGTGCACAACGAGGCGGCCAACGCCGCCACCGCGCTGTCGGCCTCCGCCGACTCGGTATTGATCAGACAGGTCTGGGCCCGTTCGCGCGCGCCCAGCTTCTCGCTGATGGCCGCCTGCCGCGCCAGTAACTCCGGACCGGCGTCAGACGCGTCGCGCCCTTCCCGCGCGCGCTGCGCCAGCCGTGCCCGCAAGGTGCGCGCGGCTGCCCGCAGGTGCATGATGCGGAACTCGCCGCCACGCTCGCGGGCGATGCGTTCGAACGGTTCGCGCTGCCAGCGCTGCAGGAAGGACGCATCCACCACCACCGGCAGGCCGGCCCGCAGGCCGTAGCGCGCCAGCTCCAGCAAGCGCGCGTAAGTGGCGCGGGTGCTGTCGTCCGAATAGATGCCGGCCCCGGCCGGTGCCGCCATGCGCGCGCTGGGCGCCAGCCCGTGCAGCCGCTTGCGCTCGACGTCCGAGCGGATACGGATACCTTCCAGCGCCCGTGCCAGCCGGCCCGAATAGTAGGTCTTGCCACTGCCGGAAAAACCGTGCGCGATCACCAGCGGCGGCTTGCCCGGCTGCACCGAGGCGGCCGCGAAGTCGAGATAGCGGCGCGCCAGCGCAGCGTGCTGGTCCGCCGCCGCGCCCGACAGCGCGCCCGCCCGCAGCAGGCACACCTTGGCCCGCACCACGGCCCGCATGGTCAGGTAGTAGCCCAGCACGGCCAGGCCCGAATAATCGCCGCTCGCTTCCAGGTAGCGTTCCAGCAGCATGGCGGCCAGGCCGGCCTGGCCGTGGAAGCGCAAGTCCATGACGGCGAAGGCCAGGTCATCGATCACGTCGGTCCAGCGCAGGTCGTCGTTAAATTCGATGCAGTCGAACACCTCGACCTTGCCGTCCAGGGTAAGGATGTTGCCGCAATGGAGGTCACCATGGCATTCGCGCACAAAGCCCTGGGCCTTGCGCTGCGCGATCAGGTCCAGCACCCTGTCCTGGGTCGACTGCCACACCGTCAGCAAATGGGCCTGGGTGCGCATCTCGCCGGTGCCGGCCAGCGTTTCCACCGTCGCCAGGTCCTGGCGCGCGGCCTTGTCTACCAAGCGTGCGCCGCCCCACGGCGTGCCGGCCGGCGCCACCGCTGCGCTGGCGTGGAAGGCGGCCAGCTTGTCGGCCAGCGCCTCCACCTCGGCGGCGCTCAGCTGGCCCTGTGCCAGCCGCGACGTCCACAGCGCCTGCTGCGGGAAGGCATGCATGCGCACCGCGTATTCGATGCGCCCGCCGTCCCCGCCCAGCACCGGCTGCGCGTAGCTGCCCGTGATTGGCACCAGGTCCAGGTAAATGCCGGGCGCCAGGCGCCGGTTCAGGCGCAACTCCTCCTCGCACAGCCGGCGGCGCGCGTACAGGGTGCTGTAATCGAGCACGTCGAACTTGACGGCCTTCTTGATCTTGTACGCATAGGCAGGCGTGACCAGCACCCACGAGATATGGGTCTCGAACAACTGGCAGGGCTGGCCCTGTGCCGCCAGGCCGCTGGCCAGCCGCTGCACCAGTGACGCCTGCTGGGCCAGGTCGGAACGGTCATTCATCGCAATCCTTCATGTTTTCCGACGGCGGGCGGCACGGCGCCAGCCTCATTCGCGCGGGTAGCCGACCGTCTGGGCCAGCACGATGCGCTGCCCGGCGCCAAGCCCCATGCGCTTGGCCAGCGCCGGCCGGTCCACCCAGCCGCGCGTCACGGTGGCCAGGCCTTCGGCGGCGCAGAACAAGTACACGTTCTGGCTGATGAAGCCGGTGTCCAGCGCGGCGTAGAACTTCTGCTCCACGCGCGAGGCGGCGCTCATGCGCTCCAGGTTGGCCACATAGATCAGGTTGACGGGTGCGCTGCCGACGAAATCCTGCCAGCCGGTGTCGGCGCGGATATCGTCGGCCAGCACCGGCAGCAACAACAACTGGTGCGGATCAAAACGGTACAGGCCGCTGGCCAGGGCGACGTAGATGTCGATCTCCTGCGCATCCTTGGCCGACGGCGCCGTGCGGTGGCCGCCCTCCTCGCGGTTGATGCCGAAGGCGCACCAGAGCAGCCGCGACAGCTTGTAGATCGACAACGGGCGCGGACTGAATTCGCGGCTGGACTTGCGCTGGCGCAGCACCTCCATCAGCGACATGCTCAGCGGCGTGATGTCGGCGTCCAGCTCCAGCGAAGACGGCGCGATCAGTTGCAGCGCCGCCTGGGTTTCATGTGCTTGGTTCATGGCATTCTCCGTGGCAAGGCACCGTGCTCACTGCGCGGCAGGCGTTTCCGGCGCCCAGTAGAAATACAGGTCGCGCGCACCTTGTTTGCCGACTGTGGCGGCCTGGGTCTGCGTGACGCCGCGCGCCACTGCCTCCACCTTGTAGTTGCCTGGCGCCACGCGCGCATACACCAGCGGGCCGGCGCCATTCAATTGCAGGACGGTCTTGCCCGCGTGGTCGGTGACGGTCAGGTGCACATCGGCCACAAATTCGCCGCTGCCGCGTGAAGCGAACGTCAGCAGCAGGTTGTAATCCTTGCGGACCGCCAGCATCTCCTGCTGCTGGTCCTCGCCCACGCCGCCATTCAGGAACGGCACGTTTTCCCCGTCCGCCGCCATGGCTGGCGCGGCGCCAGCGACGGCCGCCATGGCCACCAGCAACGACAGGATCAAGCTGCGAATGTTGACTAGCATGGTACGCTCCTTCACGGTGAGTCCGCGCGCGTTCGCGCCGACCCGCCCACAGTAGCGCGCAACTTGTTTTTAATCACGTCGGTTGTTTGATCGAAGTCAATAGTCCCGATCAAATACCGGCCGGGGCCGGCACCGTCGCAGCACGGTCGCAGCACCCGCGTGGCGGCCGCCAGCAGCACAAGCTTGTGCGCCGGTTTTGATGCAAATCAAAGATTTTGATTGCCCAAACGACCATAGTGCAACATAGGGGCACCAGCCCATCCATCCACGGGGAGGTCGGGTATGAAGCTGTCGATGAAGCTGATGAAATTGCTGGGCATGCTGTCGCTGCTGGCGGTGCTGGGCGGCTGCGGCTACAACACGCTGCAAACAGAGGATGAGCAGATCAAGGCATCCTGGTCCGAGGTGCTGAACCAGTACCAGCGCCGGGCCGACCTGATCCCCAACCTGGTCAATACGGTGCGCGGTTATGCCAGCCATGAGAAAGAGGTGCTGACCGCCGTCACCCAGGCCCGCGCCCAGGTCGGCGCGCTGCAGGTCAGTCCCGCCACGCTGAGCGATCCGGCCGCGCTGGCCAATTTCCAGCGCGCCCAGAACGAACTGCACGGCGCGCTGACGCGCCTGCTGGCCGTCTCGGAGAACTATCCGCAATTGAAGGCGGACGCCAATTTCCGCGACCTGCAAGCGCAACTGGAAGGCACGGAGAACCGCATCACGGTGGCGCGCAACCGCTACATCGGGGCGGTGCAGGCGTACAACACGACGGTGCGCACCTTCCCGTCCAATCTCACGGCCAAAATGTTCTCGTTCGACGTCAAACCCAGCTTCTCGGTCGAGAACGAGAACGCCATTGCCGTTCCGCCGCGTGTGCAGTTTGACCAGGCGCCCAGCACGCCGGCCACGCCCGGGGCATCAAAATGACGAGTCTGGGGCGCCTGCTGTGCTGGCTGGCCCTGCTGGCCCTGGGTGCCGCCAGCGCGCTGGCCGCGCCCGCGCTGACGGCCCGCGTGACCGATCTGACCGGCACGCTCAGCGCTCAGCAGACGGCCACGCTGGAGGCGACCTTGCGCGACTTCGAGGCGCGCAAAGGGAGCCAGATCGCGGTCCTGATGGTCAACAGCACCGCGCCCGACAGCATCGAACAATACGCGCTCAAGGCCGCCGAACAAACCAAACTGGGACGCAAGAAAGTCGACGACGGCGCCCTGCTGCTGGTGGCCAAGGACGACCGCGCGCTACGCATCGAAGTGGGCTACGGCCTCGAAGGCGCGCTGAACGACGCCGTCAGCAAGCGCATCGTCAGCGACATCATCACCCCCTATTTTCGCCAGGGCGATTTCTACGGCGGGCTGGTGGCCGGCACCAACGCCATGATGGCCGTGGTCGATGGCGAACCGCTGCCCGCGCCACCGCCGGCGCGCGATAGTGAGCTGGCCGATACCTCGCTGTCGCTGCCTGCCCTGCTGGTGGGGGCGGTGGTCATCGGCGCCGTGCTGCGCGCGCTGCTGGGCCGCTTCCCCGGCGCGCTGGTGGCCGCTGGCGTCAGCGGCTGGCTGGCCTGGGCGGTGCTGGCCACCCTGCCGGCCGCGCTGCTGGTCGGACTGGCGGCCTTGATGTCCACGCTACTGGGCGGCATGCGCGGCATGCCGGGCCGGCGCTACGGCGGCCCATTCGGCGGCTTTGGCGGTGGCGGCGGCTTCGGTGGTGGCGGTGGTGGCGGTGGTGGCGGTGGCGGCTTTGGCGGCGGTGGCGGCGGTTTTGGCGGCGGCGGCGCCTCCGGCAGGTGGTAGCGATGGGCGCCATGAACCGCATGCTGCGCCACCTGTGCACGCCCCGCTGGACCATGCGGCGCGCCTTCCCGCCGTCCACGCTGCATGCGATCGAACGGGAAATCCGCGCCAGCGAACGGCTGCACGGTGGCGAAGTGCGCTTCGCCGTGGAAGCCGCCCTGCCCCTGCCCGCGCTGTGGCAAGGCACGACGGCGCGCGAACGTGCCATCGACTTGTTCGCCAGCCTGCGCATGTGGGACACCAGCGAACGCAACGGCGTGCTGATCTACCTGCTGCTGGCCGACCACGCCGTGGAGATCGTGGCCGACCGTGGCGTGCACGCGCTGGCCGGCGCACCGCACTGGGACCGCGTATGCCACCGCATGCAACGCGCATTTGGCCACCGCAGCTACGAGCGCGGTGCCGTGAGCGCGCTGCGCATGGTCACGCGCATGCTGGCCCGCCACTACCCGCCCGTCCCGGGGCGGCCCAACGAATTACCCGACAAGGTGGTCGTGCTGTAATCGCGGCCATCGATTTTTTATCTCAACTGAAGCGAAGGCCATCATGTTCACCACCATCCTCGTTCCCACCGACGGCTCCGAATTGTCGGAGCGTGCCGCCCACGCCGCCATCGAATTCGCCCGCGACTGTGGCGCCAAAGTGGAAGTGCTGGCCGTCTGGCAGTCCTATCCTTACTCGCCCTATGCGGAATTCGGCGCGGTGCTGGACGTGGAAGCCTATGGCAAGCAAATGCTGGCCGAAGCGGAACAGGCGGCCCAGCGCGTGGCCGACGACGCCGCCGAAGCGGGCGTGCCCTGCACCGTGCACGTGGTCGATTCCTACAGCCCCTACGAGGAAATCCTCAAGGCCGCCGAACTGTATCACTGTGACCTGATCTGCATGGCCACCCACGGCCGGCGCGGCGTGGGCCAGCTGCTGCTGGGCAGCCAGACCCGGCTCGTGACCACCCACAGCCCGGTGCCGGTGCTGGTCTACCGCTAATCGCTCGTTAAGCCCGCGTCAGTCCAGCGCCTTGCGGAAGCGCAGCACCGACACGGTCAGCAGCACCGCGCCGATGGCGGCCAGCGCCGCCATCTGGGGCCACAGCACGTCCAGCCCCACGCCCTTGAGGAAGGTGCCGCGGATGATCACCAGGTAGTAGCGCAGCGGGTCGAGCAAGGTCAGCCACTGCAGGAAGTGCGGCATGCTGGCGATCGGGAAGCTGAATCCCGACAGGATGAACATCGGGTTGAGCACGAAAAAGTTCGACGCGAACGCCTGCTGCTGGGTGGTGCAGATGGTGGAGATGAACAGCCCGATCGACAATATGCTGATCAGGAACAGACAGGTGGCGGCGAACAGCAGCAGCGGATTGCCAACGAAGGGGATATGGAACCAGAACATGCCCACGCCCGCCACCAGCGCCACTTCCACCAGCCCGATCAGGAAGAACGGCAGCGTCTTCCCGAGGATGAATTCGGCCGGCCGGATCGGCGTCACCAGCAGTTGCTCCAGCGTGCCCACCTCGCGCTCGCGCACGATGGCGAACGCGGTCAGGTTGACGATGGTGATCAGGGTCAGCGTGCCGATCACGCCGGGCACGAAGAACCAGCGGCTGTTCAGGTTGGGGTTGTACCAGTAGCGCTGGGCCACGTCCACATGCACCAGCGGCCGCGCCAGCGCGTGGCCGGTGCGCTGGGCCAGCTCCAGCGCCATGCCCTGTCCAAACGTGTTGGCGATGTCACTCACATAGCCCAGCGCGATCAGCGCCGTGTTGGAATTGGTCCCATCGAGCAGCACTTGCAAGGGCGCACTCTGGCCCTTGCGCAGCAGCTGCGCGAAACCGGGCGGCAGCACGATGGCCACCTGGGCCGCGCTGCTGGCCACGGCCTGCTCGGCTTGCGCACGCGTGCTGGCCACCGTGGTCAGTTCGAAGCGGCTGCTGTGGACGAAGGCCGCCACCAGCGCGCGGCTCTCGGGCGTGTGGTCCTGGTCCAGCATGGCGGTGGACACATTGAACACTTCGAACGTGGCCGCGTAGCCGAACAACAGCATCTGCAGCATGGGCGGAATCAGCAGCCGGAAGCGGGCCGACTTGTCGCGCTTCAGTTGCAGGAATTCCTTGATCAGCAGTTGGGCGATCCGTCTCAGCATGGGTTCAATCCAAAGTCTTGCGGAAGGCGCGCGCGGCCAGCACCACCAGCGCGACCGCGTAGGCAGCCAGGCAGGCCACCGGCACGGCCAGTTCGGCCAGCGTGGAACCCTTGAGGAACACGGCCTTGAGGATGGTCACGTAGTAGCGCGCGCTGACCAGGTAGGTCACATCGCGCACGACGGCCGGCATCTGGTCGATCGGGAAGGAAAATCCCGACAGCAGCGTGGTCGGCAGCATGGTCAGCACCAGCGCCACCTGGCTGGCCCCCACCTGGCTGCGCAGCGCCACCGACACACAATAGCCGATGCATAGCACCACCGTCAGGAACAGCGCCGTGGTCAGCATCAGCGTGACGACGGTGCCCCGGAACGGCACCTCGAACCAGCCCACCGCCAGCGCCAGGCAGATCGCCGCGTCCAGCATGCCCAGCACGAAATACGGCGCCAGCTTGCCGATCATGAGCTCCATCGGCTTGACGGGGGTGGAGACGAGCAGCTCCATGGTGCCCCGCTCCCATTCGCGGGCAATGGTCAGCGAGGTCAGTTGGGCGCCCACGATGGCCATCACCAGCGCCACCACGCCGGGGATGATGAAGTTGCGGCTTTCGAGCTCCTCGTTGAACCACACGCGGGCCTGCACCAGCACCGGGGTCTGGGTCTGGATGCGGCCACCCTGGCGCTGGATGGCCTTCAACTGCACTTCGCTGGCGTAGCCGCCCACCACCAGCCGCGCGTAGTTGGCGGCGATGTTGGCCGTGTTCGAATCGGTGCCATCGACCAGCAGCTGCACGGTGGCCGCACCCTGGTCGGCCAGACTGCGCGTGAAGCCGGACGGGATCACCAGCGCCACCGTGCAGGTGCGCGCGTCCAGCGCGCGCGTCAGCTCGGCATGGCTGGCGGCTGTCACGGGCGGCTGGAAGTAGCGCGAACTGGCGAAGCGGGCCAGCAGGTCATGGCTTTGCTGGCTGCCTTCCTGGTCGAAGGCGCAGATCGGGATGGCATCCACGTCCAGGTTGACGCCGTAGCCGAGCATGAACATCTGCATCAGCGGCAGCAGCAAGGCGATCATCAGGCTGCGCGGGTCGCGCAATACCTGCAGGCTCTCCTTGCGGGCGATGGCGGCGATGCGGCGCAGCTTCATGGCGCCGCTCCGGCCGCACCCTGCACACCTGGCGCACCCGCCGCCGCCTGCGCCGCCTTGCCGTTGCGCTGCCGCGACTGGCGCACCAGGTGCACGAACATGTCCTCCATGCCCGGTTCGATGGCGCGCCAGCGCGCGCCGGGCTGGCCGTGCTGCTCCAGTAAGGCGACGATGGCGGCGCCGTCGCGGGCCGCGTCGTCCACCAGCAGGTGCAGCGCGTTGCCGAACACGGCCGCATCATGCACGCCCGGCGCCCCGGCCAACCGTTCCAGCGCCGCGCCGGGATCGGGGCACGCCAGTTCCAGCAGCGCGCCGCCGATCGACTGCTGCTTCAATGCGTGGGGCGTGCCCAGCGCCACCAGCTTGCCCGATTCGATCATGGCGATGCGCATGCAGTATTCCGCCTCGTCCATGTAGTGGGTGGAGACCAGCACGCTCACGCCGTCTGCACTGAGGTCATGGATCAGGTTCCAGAACCGGCGCCGCGAGCCCGGATCGACGCCGGACGTTGGTTCGTCGAGGAACAGTACACGCGGCCGGTGCAGGATGGCGCAACCGAGCGCCAGCCGCTGCTTCCAGCCGCCGGCCAGCGTGGTGACCAGCGCATCCTCCCTGCCCTCCAGTCCCGCCATGCGCACCGCGTAGGCCACCCGTTCCGCGATGGCGTTGCGCGCCACCCCGTAGATGCCGCCGAAGAAGCGCAAGTTCTCGGTCACGCTCAAGTCGCCGTACAGCGAAAATTTCTGCGACATGTAGCCGATGCGCTGGCGCACGGCTTCCGGATCCCGGGCGATGTCGATGCCGTCGACTACGGCGCGGCCGCCGCTGGGACGCAACAGCCCGCACAGCACGCGGATCAGCGTGGATTTGCCGGCGCCGTTGGGGCCGAGGAAGCCCATGATCTCGCCGCGGCCGACGTCGAAGCTGACCTCGTCGAGCGCGCGGAACGCGCCGAACTGCTTGCTCAGGCGCTCCACCTGGATGGCTGGCCCCATGTCGGTCGCGCGCTCCATCATGCCGCCTTGTGCTTGCGTTCGAGCAGGGCCACGAACAGGTCTTCGATGGTGGGTTCGATCGTCTCCACCGGACCGGCAGGCACGCCGGCCGATTGCAAGGCCTGCGCCAGCGGCGCGCGGCTGGCCTCGGCATCGTCCACGTGCACGTGCACGCCATCGCCCACCAGCAGCACCCCGCGCACGCCAGCCAGCGGCTCGATGGCGGCCGCCGCCTCGCGCGGGCGCGCGCTCGCCACGCGCACGATGGCGCCGGGCAGTTCGCGCTTGAGCTGCTGCGGCGTGTCGCAGTACATCATGCTGCCTTGGTCGAACAGGGCCAGCCGGTCGCAGCGCTCGGCCTCGTCCAGGTAGGCGGTGGAGATCACCATGGCCACGCCGGTGGCGCGCAGCGAGTACAGGATCTGCCAGAACTCGCGCCGCGACACGGGATCGACGCCGGTGGTCGGCTCGTCCAGCAGCAGCACGCGCGGCGCGTGCACCAGTGCGCACGTCAGGCCCAATTTCTGTTTCATGCCGCCCGACAGCTGGCCGGCCAGGCGCTGGCGGAATGGCAGCATGCGCGACGCCGTCAGCAGCTGCACGGCGCGTTGCTCCCACACCTTGCGCGGCACGTCGAACAGGTCGGCGAAAAAGCGGATGTTCTCATCCACCGTCAGGTCCTCGTACAGGCCAAAACGCTGCGGCATGTAGCTCACGTGGCGCTTGGTGCGCTCGGGATCGGCCACCACGTCCACCTGGTCGATGCGGATGGCGCCCGCGTCGGCCCGCATCACGCTGGCCAGCATGCGCATGGTGGTGGTCTTGCCGGCACCATCCGGCCCCACCAGGCCGAAAATCTCTCCCTGGCGCACGGAGAAGCTCACGTTGTCGACGGCCGTCAGCGCGCCGAAACGCTTGCTTACGCCGCGCACCTCGAGCGCCAGCGGCGGCTGCGCGGTGCCCTCCATCATGGCCGGGCGGCCGCCAGCACGGCATCGGCCGGCATGCCCGGCACGAACTTGCGGTCGCGGTTGTCGATATCGATTTTCACCCGGTACACCAGCGTGACGCGCTCGGCATGGGTCTCCACGCTGCGCGGCGTGAATTCCGCCTTGGCCGCGATGAACGACAGCTTGCCGCTGAAGCGCTGGCCGGGGAAGCTGTCGCTGCTGATGGCCACTTCCTGTCCCAGCCGCACGCGGCCCAGGTCGGTCTCGTTCAGGTAGGCCCGCAGCCACACATGATCGAGGTCGGCCAGCGTGATGACGGGCGTGCCGGGCGCCACCACCTCGCCCAGTTCGGCCTGGCGCGTGAGCACCACGCCGTCGAACGGCGCGGCCAGCGTGGCGTAGCTGGCCATGATGCGGCTCAGCTGTTCCGTCTGTTCGCCACTGTGGACGCCGGCCTGCGCCACCTTGACGCTGCGCTGTGCCACCAGCGCCAGGGCACGGTCGCGGTCCAGTTGCGCGCGCGCCTGCTTGAGCGCGGTGGCCGCGTTGTCGAGTGCCGCCTTGGCCAGGAAACCCTGCTGCTGCAAGGCCTGGCTGCGTTCCAGGTCCAGCTTGCGCTGGGCCACCGTGGCCACATCCGCTTCCACCGTCTTGCGGCTGGCGGCCACGTTCTCGAGCGCCATGTCGAGCTGGCTGCGCTGGACGGCCACACCTGCCGCCGCCACCGCCACTTGCTGGTTCAGTTCCTGCTGGTCCACCACGGCCAGCACCGTCCCCTTGCTCACCCACTGGCCTTCGTTGAACGGCAATTGCACCACGCGCGCCTGCAAGCCGTTAAAACTGAGCACGCTCTCGTGGGCTTCGATATTGCCCGACAGGTGGACGGTTTGCCCCGGCTGTTCGCGATGCCATTGCGGCAGCACGCCGCTGAAATACAGGGCCGATAGCGCCAGCACGACAGCGCTGGCGATCGTCAGTTTTTTCTTGTTCATGAAAGAGGTTCTGCTCCGGGACGGGGTGTTTTGGTGCTGCTGCGCTTGCGCCGGGGCGCCGCCGTCACGGCCGCCTTGCCCACGTCGGCCGCGAAGCGGGCCGGCCACGGCATGGTCAGGCAGCGCAGCAGCAGCGATTCGAATTCGGTCACCATGTGGCTGGCCAGCACTTCAGGATCGGGCACGCGCTGCACGTCCGCCATCACACCGAGGTTGACCTGGCCGGCGTAGCTGAGGATGCTGATGCCCAGCCCGATGCCGCCCGACTGCGGCACCCAGAACACTTGACGGTCGATGCGCTGGCCCGCCATGTAGCGCGCTTCCGGCGCGCCGCGCACGTTGGTGACGACGGCGCTGGCGTTGGCGGCCAGCGCCTGCACCAGCGTCTCGCGCAAGCCATCGGGGGCGGCGCCCATGCAGGCCAGGATGCCCAGCGCCACCGTCGCTTGCTGCGAATGCTTGAGCGCCTCCATCCGCTCATGCACGGCCCTGGTGCGGCGCAACGGGTCGGCCTCGCCCAGCGGCAAATCCAGGAACACCAGGCCGAAATGGTTGCCCAGTTCCTGCACCGGACCGGGCGGGCGCAGGTTGACGGGCACCAGCGCCCGCACTTCCACGCCGTCCACGGCATCGTCCTGATCCAGCAGGTAGCCGCGCAGGGCGGCCGTCACGCACGACAACAGCACATCGTTGACAGAGCACGACAAGGCGCTGGCCACGGCCTTCACCTCCTCCAGGGCCAGGGGGCGGGCGCAGGCGACCCGCTTCATCACGCCCAGCGGCCCCTTGAACCTGGTGGGGCAATCGGGTTCCATGGTGGCGATCACGCCCAGCTCGGTGGCCAGGTCGATGCCGCGCCGGGCGGCCGCCAGCGCGCGCTCCGGGTGGCCGCTCCAGTCGGCCGCCAGGCCGTACGCCGAACGCGCCAGGCGCACGCCGTCGCCGGCCAGTTCCGTCACCTGGCCCAGCACCTTCTCCCATGCGGCCCGTGGCGGCGGCGTGCCGTCCAGGTCCGGCGAGGGCAGCGCGTGGTGCGTGGCGCTGTTGTCGGTCAGCGCGCCCATCACGTGCGACAGCGCGAAACCGTCGCCGTAGCAGTGGTGGATACGCAACATCAGCGCGCTGTGGCTGGCGTCGATATCGATGATGTGCATCTGCCACATCGGCTTGCTGGGATCGAGCGCCGTGCTGACCAGTTCCCCGGCCAGCTTGTCCAGGCCGCGCTGGCCGGCGCCGCGCGGCAGGGCCAGCTGGCGCACGTGCCAGTCCAGGTCGAAGCCGGGATCGGTCTCCCAGTAAGCCTCGCCGCCGTCCCAGCCCACGCGCTGGCGGAAGCGGTGGAAGCACAGCATGCGCTGGCTCACCAGGGCCTTGAGCCGCGCCAGCTCCATGCGTCCCGCGAACGTCATCAGGCCGCAGATCATCATCAGGTTGGTCGGGCGGTCCATGCGCAGCCAGGCATGATCGACCACCGACAGCGCTTCGCGTTCAGTGGCCATGGCGCTGGGGGGCGGCCGCGTGGCCGTTGCCGGGTTGATGGGTCATCGCAGCTCTCCTCTTGGCTGGGTTGGGCCGGGTCAATTTTTGGGTTCCGGTCTTGTCAAGTCATCCGCACATGGTGGACTGATGAAAATGATATTGCATTGACCTGTATCAAATTCACAAATTGCAGCATATCTTATCAACGCAACAATTTTCATCGCGCGCCGCATGATTTGCGTCAGTTTGCGCCGCTTGCGGATACACTAACTTCGACAGTTGCATAACTCTTGCTGCACAGGAAATGAATGTGACCGACCAGCCACCCAACCGCCCACCCTTGCCCTCTCCCGCCAACCGTATTCCGCGTGCGTCGTGGTATTGGGCCATCGGCTTGCTGGCCATGTCGCTATGGCTACTGTTTGGCAACCCGCCACCCGGCGTTCCGCTGCCGTACAGCGAGTTCAAGGCGCTGCTCCACGCCGGCAAGGTGCATGACCTGTCGGTCAGCGAACGGCAGGTCAGTGGCGCGCTGGCGGACGGCCCACTCGCGCCGCCATTGAGCCAGGAGCGCGACACCGCCCTGCGCGCGGCCACCAAGACCCATCCCGGCTTCACCACCTTGCGCGTGACCGATCCCGACCTCGTGAAGGAGTTGGAAGCGTCGCATGTGAGCTACACGGCCGAGGAAGAAAGCCGGCTGCCGATGCTGCTGTCATGGCTGGCCCCGGGCCTGCTGTTGCTGTTGTTCTGGCGCCTGGCCATGCCGGCCGGCGGCGGCATTGGCGGCCTGATGGAGGTGGGCAAGAGCAAGGCCCGGGTCTACATGCAAAAAGACACCGGCGTCACCTTCAAGGACATCGCCGGCATCGACGAGGCGCGCGATGAATTGATGCTGATCGTGGAATTCCTCAAGCATCCGGAACGCTACCGGCGCCTCGGTGGCCGCATCCCCAAGGGTGTGCTGATCGTCGGTGCGCCCGGTACCGGCAAGACGCTGCTGGCCAAGGCCGTTGCCGGCGAGGCAGGCGTGCCGTTCTTTTCCATCGGCGGTTCGGAATTCGTGGAAATGTTCGTCGGCGTGGGCGCGGCCCGCGTGCGCAGCCTGTTCGAACAGGCGCAGCAACAGGCGCCGTGCATCATCTTCATCGACGAACTGGACGCGCTGGGCAAAGCGCGCGGCCTGGCCTCCATGGGCGGCCACCAGGAACACGAACAGACCCTCAACCAGTTGCTAGTGGAGATGGACGGTTTCGACGCCAACACGGGCGTGATCATCATGGCCGCCACCAACCGCCCGGAAGTGCTGGACCCTGCCCTGCTGCGGCCCGGCCGCTTCGACCGCCACATCGCACTGGACCGGCCGGACCTGAACGGCCGCCGCCAGATCCTGGGCGTGCATGTCAAGCAGGTCAAGCTGGGGCCGGACGTGGACCTGGAACGGCTGGCCGCCACCACGGCCGGTTTCGCCGGCGCCGACCTGGCCAACCTGGTCAACGAGGCGGCCCTGCACGCGGCCAACGCCAACAAGGACCAGATCGACATGAATGACTTCGAGCAGGCGCTGGACCGCATCGTGGGCGGCATCGAGAAGAAGACGCGGGTGATGAACCGGAAGGAAAAGGAAACCGTGGCCTACCACGAGTCGGGCCACGCGCTGGTGGCCGAACTGCGGCCCCATGCCGACCGGGTGGCCAAGATTTCCATCATTCCGCGCGGCGTGGCGGCGCTGGGCTACACCCAGCAAACGCCCACCGAGGACCGCTACCTGATGCGCTACAGCGAGCTGCTGGAGCGGCTGGACGTGCTGCTGGGCGGGCGCGTGGCCGAGGAACTGGTGTATGGCGACGTCTCGACCGGCGCGCAGAACGATTTGCAGCGCGCCACCGAGCTGGCGGTGCAGATGGTGAGCCAGTACGGCATGAGCAGCCGGATCGGCCTGGCCACGTATGAACAGGCGGGCCAGAACGGCTGGTACAACGGCATGGGCGGCATGCCCGGCGCGCGCAAAGGCTACAGCGAGCGCACGGCGCGCATGATCGACGCGGAGGTGACGCAGTTGCTGGCCGAGGCGCGCACGCGCGTGCGCGCCACGCTGGAACAGCACCGCCCCGTGCTCGACGCGCTGGCCAAGCGGCTGCTGGAAACGGAGGTGGTGGAGCGCGCCACGTTGACGGCGCTCCTGGAGAGCAATGGCGCGCATGCGGGCGAAGATTCAGGCACCGTTGCCGCCAGGGGGGCCGATGCGGGTGCCGATGCGGGCGGCACGCCTCCGGCACCGCAATGAAGCGGCGCAGCGCATCCCGGCTCGCCGCTGTCGTCCTGTTCTTCCTCGCCTTGCGCCAGCCGGCACTCGCCATCGAAGGCACGGTGGTCAGCAAGGCCGACGCGGCGCCGCTGGCCGGCGCCATCGTCACCTCCGGCACGCTCAGCACGCACACCGACGCGGCGGGCCATTTCCAGCTGCCGTTGTCAAATGGCGCGCTGGCAGTGCGCGCGGCAGGCTACGAGCGCAGGCAGGTGGCCGTGGCGGCCGGACAGGAACAGCCGCAGCGCATCGCACTGGCGCCATTTCAGCCCAAGGCCGTGTACCTGTCCGTGTATGGCATCGGCAGCGGCGTGCTGCGCGACGCCGCGCTCAGGCTGGAGGACCAGACGGCGCTCAATGCGCTGGTGATCGACGTCAAGGGCGACCGTGGCCTGATTCCCTACCTGAGCGCCCTGCCGCTGGCCAGCACGATAGGCGCGCAGAAGGTGCGCTCCGTGAACGACATGCCGGCCATGATCAAGCTGCTGCGGCAAAAGAACATCTACCTGATCGGCCGCATCGTCGTATTCAAGGACGACCTGCTGGCCACGGCCCACCCCGAACTGGCGCTGCATGGCGCCGACGGCGCGCTATGGCACGACCGCGAAGGCCTGGCCTGGCTGGACCCGATGCGCGAGGAAGGCTGGCGCTACAGCCTGGACCTGGCCGAGGAAGCGGCGCGCCTCGGTTTCGACGAGATCCAGTTCGATTATGTCCGTTTCCCCGATGCGGCCGGACTGCGCTTCGCCCAGCCCAACACGCAGGCCAACCGGGTGGCCGCCATCACGGGCTTCCTGAACGCGGCCCGCAAGCGGCTGGCGCCCTACAACGTGTTCGTGGCGGCCGACATCTTCGGCTACGTGCTGTGGAACCCCGATGACACGGCGATCGGGCAGGAAATCAACCAGCTGGTGCAGGCCGTGGACTATGTCTGTCCGATGCTGTATCCGTCCGGCTTCACCTGGGGTTTGCCGGGTACCCCGAACCCGGTCGCGCATCCGTATGACATCGTGTTCCGCTCGCTGCAAAAGGCCAAGCAGCGCACCGGCCTGCCGGGCTTGCGTTTTCGCCCGTGGCTGCAGGGGTTCTCCGATTACGCCTTCGACCGCCGCAAGTTCGACGGCGATGAAGTACAGGCGCAGATCGAGGCGGCGCGCGCGGCCGGCAGCAATGGCTGGATGCTGTGGAACCCGCGCAACCACTACGGGCGCGACGGCCTGCCGTGCGACGACGGCGGCTGCCCGCCCTGAATCCGGGCCGCCGTTACAGCCGGTCCAGGCAGCGGAAACCTTCCAGCGCCTCGCGCCGGAACGGGTTGATCACGCTGCTGGCCGTGAGGCTGTAGCTGATCTTGTGGCCATCGACGTCATACGTGAGCTTGAAGCGCTCGCCCTGTGGCGTTGGCTCCAGCGTGCCCTGGTCGATCATGCGCAGCCAGGCCCACGCGCCCTCCGTGCGCAGCGTGCGGCCCGCGGGCGTGGTCTCCAGCCGCACCTGGCCCGTGCCCTTGCCGCTCGGGACTTGCAGCGAGGCGGCGCGCACCGTGGCCGGCGCGCCGAACGGCACGGGCTGGCCGTCGATCTCCAGCGTCACCTGGCTCAGCGCGGGATCGGCGCTCAACAGCTTGAGGTCGAAGCGCATCGAGGGCTGCTTGCCGCCGTTGCCGAACCAGGCGTCGCGCACCAGCGCCGCGCGCTGGAAGATGTCGAGCACGTCCTGCGGGATGCCCAGCGTGACCTTGTCGCCGTTGGGACGCCAGCGCCACTGGCGGCCGCCCATGTCCACGTAGGGCAGCAGGTTTTGCTGGAAGAACTGGTCAACCAGTCCGCCCGGTGCAAAGAACTTGCCGAAGTCGTCCTGCGTCACTTCCTGCGCGGCGCTGCGTACCAGCGGATAGCGGCCAGCGATGGCCTGGCGGCAGAACTGCGCCGCGCTGGCCGTCCACAAGGCGTTCAGGCGTTCACGCTCGCTGCCCATGGTCAGGCCGGCGCCGCCGCTGTCGATATTCTTGAGCATCTGGCCCAGCGGCGCGGCTTTGCCGTCCCCTTCCCGCTTCAATTTGGCCAGCGCGTCGCCCGGCGGCGGTGGCTGGCCGGCGCGCTTGGCGGCGGCTGCAGCGTCGAAATAGGTCGCCACGTCGCGCAGCATGGCCAGCAGGCCGTCCAGCGGCGCGGGCGAGCCGGCCACCATGCGGTGCAGGTCGTCGAAATGGACGTCAACCGGGATTTGCTGGGCGGCGGCGGCCGGCGCGGCGTCGGCATCGCCCATGCCCAACACGCCTTCCAGCTTCTTCTTGTAGCTGTCGCTCTTGTCCTTGAGCGAGGCGAGCACGGATGATTCGGGCTTTTTGGCGGCGCTGGCGGTCAGCGTGGTTTCGCGCGCGGCCGCCACCAGCACCTTGCGCAGCGGCGAATCGAGACCCGACAGGATGCCCGTCACGCGCGCGCCCTGGTCCAGCGTGGAGAATGGCACGATACTGAGGTCGGCCAGATAACGGTCCCATTCCGCGATGTAGTCGTTGTAGTAGAGCTGCAGCAGCGCGGCCCGGATCTGTTCGTTGCCGGCCTTGCCCGTGACGGCTTCCTGGCGGTCCAGCACCCAGCTGTCGCGGCTTACGTCGTCCATGGCTTGCCCGCTCAATTCCAGGAATTTGGCATAGCCGGCCACCGAGTACATGCCCGGCACGCCGCGCGTGAGCGCTTCGCCGCTGCGGCGCACCAGCACTTGCGGCGCGTCGCGCCCGCCGGCGGCCGTGGCGCTGAACTCGGGCAGTTGGGCCCGGGCCAGCGACCGTTTCAGGCCGTTGTACATGCGCTGTTCCAGCGGCATGCGGGCCAGCGCCAGGCGCGTGTCGGCCACCAGTTGCGCGTCCAGTTGTTGCGGCAGTTCGAAGCTGGGGTAGGCCTTGAGCAGCGCGGCCACATGGCCCATCAGGGCTTCGCGCTGGGCCGGGCTGGCGTCGCTCATGTTACGCAGCCAGTCCAGCTCCGCCCAGCCAGCGATGGAGGCGGCGTCGTAATGGCGGGTGTCGCCCAGCATCAGGTACAGGCGCAGCACTTCGTACAGGTAATCGAGGTTGTTGGCGCTGCCGCGCCGCAGTTGCTGCTCCATGCGGTACACCATGCGCGGCAGCAGCGTGGCGCGCAGCGTGCGCAGGTAGAGCGACTGGGCGCCGGCGCCCAGCTTGTCGCCCTGGTACAGGCCCAGCGTCATCAGGAACGGCACGTCCTGGCCCTGGGCCGCGTAACCGGCCGGCAGGTCGCGCACGGCGTCCAGCAGCGGCAAGGTCTGCGCGGCGCTGGTGTCGGGCGTGACGGCTTGCGCCAGCTTTGCGATCTCGGGCACCTTGTGGTCCACCTGGCTCACCAGCCGGCTGTTGCGGGCGTAGCTGGTGACCATGCCGGCCGTACCCAGCACCAGCACCAGCCCGATGGCGATGGTGGCGGCCCATTGCAGGCGGCGGCGCTGGCGCTCGAACTGGCGGTTCACGCCCGCCACCTCGGCCTCGGCGAAGATCACCTCGCGCAGCAAACGGGTGAGGAAGTAGCTGCGGCCACTGGCGGCGTTGGCCGGCAACACCTGCCGCTCCAGCCCGTAGGCCGCCGCCATGGCGCCCATCACCCGGTCGATCGGGTGCCCTTCCTGGGTGCCGCTGGTGAAGTACACGCCGCGCAGCAAGGCGGCCGTTTCATAGCGGGTGGACTGGAACACGTCCGTCAGGAACGCTTGCAGCACGTCGCCCAGCCCAGCGAACTGCTGCGGGAAGCCATACAACAGGGCGCGGCGCTGGATATCACGTTCGCCTTGCATGCGCTGCAGCAGGCGCGCCTGCAATTGCCGCTCCAGCGACTGGAACTCGGCCGGGAAGGCGTTCAGCGAGGCCATCACCTGCTCCGGCTCCACCAGCGGGAAGCTCATGCCCCACACCTGGCCGCGGTCCTCCTTGCCCATCTCGCCAAAGAATTCGGTGAAGCCGGCCAGCAGGTCGCACTTGGTGACCATCACGTAGATCGGGAAGCGCATGCCCAACTGTTCGTGCAGGTCCTGGATGCGGGCGCGGATGGCCAGCGCCTGCTGCTTGCGGGCCGCCTCGCCCTGTTGCAGCAGGTCGGCCACGCTGACGGCCAGGATCACGCCGTTGATCGGGCGCCGCCGCCGGTGCTTGCGCAGCAATTGCAGGAAGCCACGCCACGCGGCCTGATCCACTTCCTCGTGGCTGTCCTGCGTGGTGTAGCGGCCAGCCGTGTCGAGCAGCACCGCTTCGTCCGTGAACCACCAGTCGCAGTTGCGGGTGCCGCCCACGCCACCGATGGCGTTCTTGCCCAGCGCGTCGGCCAGCGGGAAGTTCAGGCCCGATTGCACCAGCGCCGTGGTCTTGCCCGCGCCAGGCGCGCCGACGAACATATACCAAGGCAGCTGGTACAGGTATTGGCCGCCGCGCCGCCCGCTGCTCTTGCGCAGCAGTTCCATCGCCTCCTGCAAGCGCTTGCCCAGCAGCGCGACCTCGGCTTGCGATTCCTGTGCTTCCGGGCTCGGTGCCTGCTGCGCGCCGGCCACGCCGGCGGCCAGTTTGGCGTTGGCCATGCGGGCCAGGATCCACTTGGTGAGGAAGTAGCCGGCCCAGATCAGGAACAGCAGAATGATCCAGAACCAGCGCACCCCGGTCGAGGCGAACGGCTCCTTGCCATTGAAGGCCAGCAGTGGCCCTTCGAACCAGATCACCAGCGACAGCAGCAGCACGCCGATCAGCGACAGCGGCGCGGGCCGCAACAACCAGGAAAAGATACGCTTCATATCGTTGTATTCGTCCAGTTTTCAGTTGCGGGAGAATGGATCAGGCGATCAGGCCGACGGCGGTGCGAGCAGCATGATCACCACGCGCCGGTTGCGCGCCCGGTTGGCGGCGCTGTCGTTGGGCGCGACCGGTTCGGTGTCGCCCCGCCCTTCGACGCTGTAGCGCTCGGGGGGGCCGGCGCGTTCGCCCAGCATGCGCGCCACCGTGGCGGCGCGGCCCTTGGACAGGTCCCAATTCGACGGGTAGCGGGTCGAGAAGCCGGTGGTGTTGTCGGTATGGCCGACAACTTTGACCTTGCCTTCGACGGGCCGCAGCGCGTCGCCGATTTTCTGCAGCAGCGGCACGAAGCTGGGCGTCACTTCCGCGCTGCCGGGGGCGAACACGCCGTTGCCCATCAATGTGATGATGGAACGGTCCGGCAGCTCGCTGACACTCACCAGCCCCTGCTCGATCTCCGGCGCGAGGAACTTGGCCACCCTGGCCGGGGCGGCCGGCGCCGGCAGCGGCGCGGCGGCGGCCGATGCCGGCCAGGCCGCGACGGCGATGCCGTGCAGCCGCGTATGCACCGGCGTGGAGGCGCGGCTCAGGCTGAAGCTCAGGGCCATGTGCAGCAACACCAGCACGGATAGCGCGATGGCCGCCACCACCCACACCGGCAGCATGCGCCACAAAGCCTCGCCTTTGCCGCCGGCGCCCTGCCAGTGCAGCGACAGGGCCGGTTCCACGGCGCCGCGCTGTTTGGCGATCAGTTCCAGCAACCGTTCCCGCAGGATGTCCAGCTGGCCCCGGCCGCCATCGAGCACGCGGTAGCGTCCCTCCAGTCCCAGTGACAGGCACAGGTACATCAGCTCCAGCACATCGATGTGGGTGCCGGGGTCCTGGCACAGCTTCTGCAGCACCAGGAAGAATTTTTCACCGCCCGAGGCTTCGTTATGGAAGGTCACCAGCAGGCTGCGGCTGGACCACACGCCACCACTGCCCCACGGCGTGGCCGAAATGGTCTCGTCGAGAAAGGTACACAGCGAATAGCGCGCCACGGCGATCGCATCGGTCGGTACTTGCGCCGCCTTGGCGGTCTGCTCGAAACGCTTGATGCCCGCCACCAGTTGCTGGCGCAGGTGCTCGACTTGCGGATAGGCGGCCATGTGACGCAACGGCAGCACCAGGTCCAGCAAGGGACTGGCCGCCGCCACCAGCGGATTGAGGCCGTAGCCGCCGATCCGGGGGATGGCGGCAGCGCCGGCCGTGTCGGCCGCGCCGGGCGACGGCATCGGCGGCTGGACGGTGGGCGCTTGCGGCGCGGGCGCGGGCGCGGAGGCGGCGGCACCGCGCTTGCCGCCGGGACTGGGAATCAGGATGGTACGCTCGTCGTCAGGCGACGGCTGCTGCGGATCGTTGGTACTCACAATGACATAACCTCCGGTAAGCGGATGACGGCAGTACGTACTCGTTGATGTCCTAAGGCGTCCGATTGTTGCGCATGCGCGCGATCTGCTCCTCGTAAGCGCGCGCGAACTGTTCGCTGAAGCGGCGCTGGTATTCCTCGTCGGCGTCCTGCACCAACTGGCGGTACGACTCCACGTGGCGGTCCCACAGCTTGGCCTTGCGGTTCGCCTGCAGCATCTTGTCCATCACGGACGGCAGGGCCATGGTGCGCTCGATCTCGGCCGGATCGAAATGGGCCTGCATGCCTTCCAGTGCGCCGCGCATGCCGGCCAGCAGCGCCATTTCGTGGGCTTTCATGTCATCGAACGCGCCATCAAAGGCGGCGACCGGCGGCATATAGCCCTTGCCCGGCTTGCCCAGCATCTGGAACAGCGCGCTGGTGGGGTCGGGGAAGAACTTGAGCGGATTGTTGGCCTGGCTGGCGATCATGGTGACAGCCATGCGGCTTTCGCGCTTGGTGAGCGTGCGCGCCAGCAGCACACCCATGGTGCCGGCGGTGGCCGCGCGCAGCATGGCGCCCACCAGTTCGGCGAATTCGGCGGCAGGCCGCTCGACCTTCATGCCCGTCATGCCCAGGCCGCGCAGCAAGGCATCGAGCAGCAAGGCATCGGCGTCGCTTTGCGGCGATGCGGCCGCAGTGGCGGGCGGTGCCGCCGGCGCTGGCGTGGCCACCGGTTGGAGCATCGGCGCGGCCACCGGCGGGGATGGTGGCAGGTTCGTGGGCGGGGCCGTTTCCAGCCCGTGCGGCGTGCCGGTCGGGGAAAGCTGGACCGGGCCGGCTGGCCGGGGCGGTTCGGCCACCGGCGGTTCCGCCGCGCGCACCACGGGCGGCGCGACATTCAGTGCGACGGGTATGGCCGGTTCTGGTGCCAACGGCTGGTCCGGGATCACAGGCGCGCCGGCCACGCCAGCTTGCGGCGGCAACGCGGCGGCAGCCGGCAGCCCGGCTGGCAGCGCGCGCTCCTGGCCAGGCGCGGCACCGATCGCTGGCGCCGCGGCGTGAAACGGGGCTGGCGGCACGGACATCGGCGCAGACGCCGCCACTTGGGCCGGGGCTGGCGGCACGGACAACGGCGCTGACGGCGGCGCCGGCGTGGCGGGCCGCAGCAGGTCGGCCAGCGGATCGTAATCGTCGGGAATGGCGAACGACGCGGCGGGTGCTTGCGTGACGGGCGAAGGCTGCGGGTACAGCTGTTGGGCAGGCGCCACAGGGCTGGCGGCTGCCGGCGACTGCGGCCGCACCTCCACCCTGGTCACCGGCCGGGCCACGGTCACCTGGCGCGTCACCGCGTCCTGCGGCGCCAGCCAGTCCACGTTCAGCGGATCGGCGCCCGGCGTCACGGCGCAGTCGAGCAGGCTGGAAGCGGCCAGCGCGTCGAGCACCGGCTGGCCGGCCGGCGCGGCCACGCCGCCGGCCGCGCGGCCGGCCATGCCCGGTTCCGGCGTGACCACGACCCCCAGCAGGTAGGGTCCGATCACCACCGTATCGCCATCATTGAGCGGCGCCTGGCGGCCATTGCCCACCGGTCTGCCGTTGACCAGGCTGGGGTTGGCGCCGATATCGGCCAGGCAGTAGCCGCCATCCTGGAATTCGATCTTGGCGTGGTTGCGGGAGATGTATTTGCCCGGATCGTCGAGCACCAGGCCATTGCCGGGAGAACGTCCAATGGTGCCGCCCAGCCGGTCAAAAACGGCCGACAACGGTTCCGCCGGGGGCGCGGCACGATGGGTTTGCACGGTCAATGTAATGGGCATCGATCGGTCCGTGTGGCTAGAGGATGGTAAGCCGCTTCCGGTCCGGAGGCAGGCCTGCTCCATTGCTTTTCTTATATTCGCAGCAATTATGCGCACAACTCGTTTGGGCGGGCAAGTCTTCGTTTATACTCGTGCCTGACAGACCATATGAGCATTTGTACACCATGCTCCCCGTCTGCAAGCAATTGGTACTGGTAGCGCCGGTTTTGAGTACGTCCGGGTGCAGTCAGGCTGGCCCGGTCGTTAAAGATGAATTCACCCTTAACGGCAAGTGTCATCATGAACCCACCACCTAACAGTGACAATGACCACACGGTCCTGGCGCCGGGCGCCGCGTTCCCCAATGCGCTGCAGCCCGGCACCAAGCTGGGCGAATTCGAAATCACCTGCGTGGTCGGCCAGGGCGGGTTTGGCATCGTCTATCACGCCAAGGACCATTCGCTGGGACGCGACGTCGCGCTCAAGGAATACATGCCGGCCGCCTTCGCCGGCCGCGTGGGCGGCACTCAGGTCACCATGCTGTCGGAGCACTACGCCGAGACGTTCCAGGTTGGCCTGCACAGCTTCGTCAACGAAGCCCAATTGCTGGCCCAGTTCGACCATCCCTGCCTGGTGAAGGTGTACCGCTTCTGGGAAGCCAATGGCACCGGCTACATGGCCATGCCGTTCTACCAGGCCCCCACGCTCAAGCAGCTGCTCAAGGAAGACCACCAGATGCTGGCGCAGGAGGATTGGCTGCGCAACTTCCTGGCCCACATCCTCGACGCGCTCGAAGTGCTGCACGCCAAGCAGTGCTACCACCGCGATATCGCGCCCGACAACATCCTGATGCTGGAGAACGACCGCCCGCTGCTGCTCGACTTTGGCGCCGCGCGGCGCGTGATCGGCGACATGACCCAGGCGCTGACCGTGATCCTCAAGCCCGGCTACGCGCCCATCGAGCAGTATGGCGACATGACCAATATGTCGCAGGGGCCCTGGACGGATTTCTACGCGCTGGCCTCGGTGGTCTACTTCATCATCACCGACAAGGTGCCGCCGGCCGCCCTCACCCGGCTGGTGTCCGACTCGCTGGTGCCGCTGACCGAAAGCGCCGCCGGCCGCTACAGCCAGGAATTCCTGCGCGCCGTTGACGCGGGCCTGGGCGTGCGGCCGGAACAGCGGCCGCAGAACGTGGCCGAGTTCCGCGCCCTGCTGGGCATCGAGCAACCGCAGCGCGCGACAGCGCCACGGAGCGCCGGCGGACAGCCAGGCGCGGCGAGCCAGCCCGGCGGCACCACCCAGGGCGGCGCGGGCCGCACCGGTGGCGCCACCCAGTCGCGTGCCACTGGCCAGCCAGTCAAGGAGGAAGCACCCACAGAGCCACCACGCAAGCGCCGCTGGAAAGCCGTGCTGCTCAGCTTATTTGGCCTGACCATCGTGGGCGCCGGTGGCGGTGGCGGCTGGCTGTGGTGGAACAATGCGCTGCCGTTCGATATTCCCTACCTGCCGCCGCCACCCGGCGCCAGGCCCGCGCCCGTGGTGGCGGTGGCGCCGCCGCCCGTGATCGCGCCCGCGCCCGCGCCGGAACCGGCGCCCGTGGAACCGGCCGCTTCGGCCTCCGCGTCAGGTGAAGCGGCGGCGCCGGTCGTGGAAGCGCCGCCCGCACCGCCACCACCACCACCGTGCCCCTTGAAACTGGCCGACGGCACGCCCGGCTGCCCGGCCATGGTGGCCGTCCCGGCCGGCACTTACCGCATGGGTTCCCAGGCCGGCGAACCGGGCGCGCTGCCCGAGGAACTGGGCGGCAAACCCGCTCCCATCGCCGCCTTCGAACTGTCGGCGCAGGAAGTCAGCTACGCGCAATGGCAGTTGTGCGTGAAGGACCGCGCGTGCCCGGCCCCACAAGGCATGTCCGGACCGGACCTGGACAAGCTGCCCGTGACCGGTATCAGCTGGGATGCGGCCAAGGGCTACGCCGATTGGCTGTCGAAGAAGACAGGCGGCAGCTACCGCCTGCCCACCGAGGCGGAATGGGAATACGCGGCGCGGGGCGGCGCCAGCACCACGTTCCCGTGGGGCGACCGCGCGGGCCAGGATAACGCCCAGTGCGGCCAGTGCGGCAGCCACCTTGATTTCCATCGCCCGGCGCCGGTGGGCAGCTTCAAGGCCTACTCCGGTCTGTATGACATGGTCGGCAACGTCTATGAATGGGTGGACGATTGCTGGCACGCCAGCCACGCCGATGATCCGAAAATGACGCCGGCCCAGGCCACGGCGGCCTGCAAGAAGCGGGTGCAGAAAGGCGGTGCCTTCGACTCCACCGCTGGCGATGTACGCCCGGTGGCGCGCACGTTCGGCGACCGCGCCAGCACCGATCCGCGCGTCGGCTTCCGCATCGGGCGCACCCCGCCGGCGCCAGCACCGGCCGCCGCGCCCGCCTCCGCATCTATATCCGCAGCCGCCCCTGCGGCCACGTTGTCGCCGGCGCCGGCCAGCGCGCCAGGTGCCGCAAGTGCTGGCGCCACGGCGGCCAGCCAGCCCGGCCCGGCCGTCAAACACGGCGCCCGGACGGGTTCCAGAAGCGCGCCGCCAGCAGACAGACAGCCCGCCGCCTCCACGCCACCGGCAAACGCTTATTGACGAAGGAGAGAGTCCTACATGAACGTCCTGTATCGAGCAACAAGCATAAGCCTGGCCCTGCTGATGGCCGGTTGCGCCACGCAGGAACCCCAGGTCACCCGTCTGCCGCCCCGCAATCCGGCCGATGTGCCGCGCCGTCCACCGGCCGCCACGCCAGCGCCGGCAGCCGCCCCTGCGCAACAGCCGGCCACGGAAGAGGATGAGGAAAGCAAGGCCCGGCAGTCCGTGCAAAAGCAGGAACTGGAGGACGAAACGCGGCGCCTGATGTCGTACCAGAAGAACCTGTTCCAGATCTTCAAGCTGACGGAAATCCAGGCCGGCTTCAAGGAAAAGCCGAACGCGCTGGGCGTGTTCGAGCTCAAGTCGTCCAAGAACGGCAAGCTGCGGCTGATGCTGACGCAACTGCCCGGCAGTCCGGTGCGTTTGAACGTCGGCACCTACAACGTGAACGTGGACGTGGTGATCGATTACGTGGAGACGCTCGAATGCGTCGCCAGCACCTGCGAAGGCAAGACCCAGAACGTGGTGCGCTCCGTGCCGCGCACGGTGCAGTTCTACATGGCGCCGCGGCTGGGCTATGTGCACCGCAAGGATGTCTCGCTGGTCGATACCAGGTCGGTTGAAGCGAAAAACCGCAACTACCGCAGCAGCTATTCCGACCTGGTGATGACGGTGCAGCGGATCTCCGCCTCACCGCTGCCGACCCGCCAGTCCGATTAGGATGGGGGGCCTGCCGGCAAGGCTTACAACGTCAGGCCGCCCGCCACTTCCAGCGTGGCGCCGTTGACGTAGCTGGCTTCGTCCGACAGCAGGAACACGACGGCCGACGCGATCTCGCTGGGCTGGCCCATGCGGCGCTGCGGGATCATGTTCAGCATCTCCTCGACCACGTTGGCCGGAATATCCTTCACGATGTGGGTGTTGACGAAGCCGGGGCAGACGGCGTTGCAGCGCACGCCCTTGCGGCCCAGTTCACGGGTCCAGGTCTTGGTCATGGCCAGCACGCCGGCCTTGGCGGCCGCGTAGTTGGTCTGGCCGAAGTTGCCCGACAAGCCCACGATGGACGAGATATTGACGATGGCGCCGGCGGTGGCCAGCAGCGCGTCCACGTTGGCGCTGGCGCAGTTGAACACACCCTTGAGGTTGATGTCGATCACGCGGTCCCACTGGGCCTCGGTCATCTTGGCCAGCTGGGCATCGGCCACCACGCCGGCGTTGTTGACCAGGCCATTGACGCGGCCGAAGTGCTCGCGCGTGGCCTTGGCGGCCGCCTGCACGCTGGCCAGGTCCGCCACGTCCACCGCGTAGCCGGCCACTTCCACGCCCGGCACCCTGGCGCGCACGTGGTCCACGGCCGCCTCGATGGCGTCGGCGCGGTTGTCCCAGATCGCCACGCTGGCGCCGGCCACGGCGCAGCGCTCGGCGATGGCCAGGCCGATACCCTGCGCGCCGCCGGTGACGATGATTACCTTGTCAGTCAAATTCATGCTGCACTTCCTTCAGTTGGTTGAACGTCGCCCGGGTGGATCGCCGGGCCTGCGGGGCAGTATAGCCGACCGCCCGAGCCACGGAAAAAAAAGACGCCGCGCGGGATGCCGCGTGGAGCGGACATCCGGCGCGGCGCCGGTTCATCACGAACGGATGACGATTAGCAGCGTTCGAACACCACGGCGATACCTTGGCCGCCGCCGATGCACATCGTCACCAGCGCGTAACGGCCGTTGGTGCGTTGCAGTTCGTAGATCGCCTTGGTGGCGATGAAGGCGCCCGAGCAGCCCACCGGGTGGCCCAGCGCGATCGCGCCGCCATTCGGGTTGGTCTTGGCCGGGTCCAGTTCCAGCACCTGGGTCACCGCCAGCGCCTGGGCCGCGAATGCCTCGTTCGACTCGATCACGTCCATCTGGTCCATCTTCAGGCCTGCCTTGGCCAGCGCCTTGCGGCTGGCGGGGATCGGGCCTTCGCCCATCACGTCGTTCGGCACGCCGGCGACGGCGTAGCTGACGATGCGGGCGATCGGGGTCTGGCCGCGCTGGGCTGCCAGGGCGGCGTCGGCCAGCACCATGAAGGCGGCGCCGTCGTTGATGCCCGAGGCGTTACCGGCAGTGACCGTGCCATCCTTCTTGAAGGCGGGCTTCATCTTGGCCAGCGATTCCAGCGTGGTGGCTGGTTTCAGGTGCTCGTCGGCGTCGAACACCACTTCGCCCTTGCGGGTCTGGCGCACGATCGGCACGATCTGCGACTTGAAGCGGCCTTCGGCCTGGGCCAGCGCGGCGCGGCGCTGCGATTCCAGCGCGAACGCGTCCTGCTGTTCACGAGTGATGCCGTACTTGGTGGCCAGGTTCTCGGCCGTGATGCCCATGTGGCCAACGCCGAACGGGTCGGTCAGGATCGAGGTCATCATGTCGATGGCCTTGGTGTCGCCCATGCGCGCGCCCGAGCGCAGCGCTGGCAGCATGTAGCCGCCGCGCGACATCACTTCCACGCCGCCGCCGATGCCGTATTCAAAGTCACCCAGCATCACGCCTTGCGCGGCCGTCACGATCGCTTGCAGGCCGGACGAGCACAGGCGGCTCACCTGCATGGCGATGGAGTCCATCGGCATGCCGGCTTGCACGGAAGCGACGCGCGACACGTAGCCGTAGCGGCCATCGGTCGGAATGCAGGTGCCAACCACGGCGTTGCCGATGGCCGAAGCCTCGACGCCGGAGCGGGCGATGGTTTCCTTCATCACGATACCCGCCAGTTCGGCCGGCTCCATCTCCGACAGCGAACCACCGAAGGCGCCAATGGGGGAACGGGCGGCGCTCAGTACAACTACGTCTTTAGTCATGATAATTCCTTAAAAGCGGGTGATCGAAGGGCTGGTGCACCACCGGCGCCCAGGCGCCGGCACGGCCATATTATGCCGCAGTGCGTCAATTCCGACAGGAAGTCTGGGGCTTTCGCGGCCCGCTGTCAATTTCGCAGCCCCTGTTCCGGGCCGCTACGCGACATTTGCCCCTGCGATGTTGCAAAATTCCCCGTAATGGTAGCGCCTGTCGGCCTGTGGCCGCTGATCATTTTATGACAATCACTATGCATTTTGTGACACAACGGCGGCCGCATGGGGGCGCCGATGTTGCACTGCGTTTCCGCGCTCAGTCGCGCGGGGCCAGCAAGGTGGCGATATCGGCGTCGCTGCAACCGGCCTCGCGCAAGATGGCCGCGCCATGCTCGCCGCGCCGGGGCACGGCGCCCGGCGCATGGGCCGCGGCCGAGAACCGGGGCGCCGGCGCCGCCTGCAGCACGCCGGCGCGTTCGCTGTAGATGGCGCGCGCCGCAATGTGCGGGTGGGCCTGCGCTTCGACCGGCGACAGCACCGGCGCGTAGCAGGCGTCGCTGCCTTCGAGCAGATCGCTCCAGTACTGGCGTGGCTGGGACAGGAACAGCGCCGTCAGCTTCAGGCGCAGCGATGGCCAGCAGCGCTGGTCGTAGGGACGGGCGAACTCGGGATCGCCGGCCAGGCCCAGTTTTTCCAGCAGCAGCGCGTAGAACTGCGGCTCCAGCGCGCCGATGGTCACACTCAGGCCATCCTGGCAGACATAGGCGCCGTACCAATGCGGGCCGTCGAGCAGTCCTTCGCCGCGCCGCATCGGCATCATGCCGGCCGCGTGCAGCGACAGCAGCAGGTTCATCATGTTGGCGCTGCCGTCGACGATGGCCGCATCGACCACCTGCCCGGCGCCGCCGTTGCGCACACCGAGCACGCCGGCCAGCACGCCCATGGCCAGGTAAAGCGCGCCGCCGCCGATGTCGCCCACCAGCGTGGGCGGCGCCAGCGGCGGCTGATCAGGCGCACCGCTGTACCACAGGGCGCCGGACAGGCCGATGTAGTTGATGTCGTGGCCGGCCGCCCTGGCCAGCGGGCCGTCCTGGCCCCAGCCGGTCATGCGGCCGTAGATGAGTTTCGGGTTGCGGGCCAGGCAGGCGTCGGGGCCCAGGCCCAGGCGTTCCATCACGCCGGGGCGCATGCCTTCGATCAGCGCGTCGGCCCCTTCGATCAGCTTAAGCAAGGTGGCGATGGCTTGCGGGTCTTTCAGGTCCAGCGCCAGCGAGCGCTTGCCACGGTTGGTGATGTTCTTGTCGCCCATGTCGAGCGGGTCGCCGGACTTGCCGGCCGCCCGTTCGACCAGGATCACGTCGGCGCCCATGTCGGCCAGCAGCATGCCGCAGAATGGCGCCGGCCCGATGCCAGCGATTTCGATGATACGTATGCCCGACAGTATGCCCATGCGTGGTGCCCCCGGTTAGTGTGGTGAATGGCTGATACCACCAGTGTAACCGCGGGCGTGGCGCCGCGCATCGTCGCATCGGACGAGAACCTTGAGCCAAGGGTCAGACCCCGGTGAGCATTGCGACCGATACGGAGCTTGACGGACCAAGGCGGAGTGACAAGGGTCAGACCCTGGGGTCTGACCCTGCTGAGCACTGCTGAGCACTGCTGAGCACTGCTGAGCAGGCTCCTGCCGATCAGTAGCGCACGATGCTGTGGCCGGCGTTCTTGACCTTGTCGCCAGCGACCATGCCGGGGTCCTTGTCAAAGGTGAACTTGGCCTGGTGGCCGTTCTCGTACTGCACCGCCACGGTCCAGACTTTTTTGGCCGTCATTTTCTTCTCGACCTGGTTGCCCGCGTAGGCGCCGCCCGCCGCGCCGGCCACGGTGGCCAGGTCGCGGCCCGTGCCGCCGCCTACCTGGTGGCCCAGCAGCGCGCCAGCGACGCCACCGGCGACCACGCCCAGCGCACCGCCCTGCCCGGCCTGCTCCGTCACGTGGACGGAGGTGACCTTGCCGCAGGTCGCGCACACGGCATGGCCGTTGGCTGGCGAGGTGGCCTTGGCGCTTTGCATCGCCTTGGTGTAGGTGGCCTTGGCGTCGCGCAGGCACTGCATGCGCAGCGACGCTTCGCGCTCATCGGCGCACAGTTTCTTGTCGCTGTCGTAGCGGGCTGCGGCGTCCTGGGCGCTCTGGCCGGCCGCCGAGGCGTGCGAAGAAATGAAGCCGGTGGCCAGCATGGCTGCCAGCAGGATGGTTTGCTTGTTCATGTGATGCTCCTGATTCGTTGACGTGATACTGGCCCGCGCCGCCGCCATCGGGCGCGGTGCGGGCCGCAAGGCTTAGTTGACGCGGCGTTCCACGGTGATCTGCTCGATCTCCACGCGGCGGTTCGGCTCCAGGCACTTGATCAGCTCAGCGCGTTTCTGCTTCTTGTTGTCGCACTTGACGACTGGCTGTTCCTCGCCCTTGCCGGCCGTGTTGATACGGCTGGCGGCCACGCCCTTGCCCACCAGGTAAGCCTTGACAGCTTCGGCGCGGCGCAGCGACAGCGCGTGATTGGCCTTGCTGCTGCCCAGGCGGTCGGCGTAGCCGGTCACCATCACATGTTCCACGCTGGCGTTCTCGTTGAGGAACTTGGCCATGTCGTCCAGCTTGGGCTGGCCGGCGTGCAGCTTGTCGCTGCCGAAGTCGAACAGTTCGGTGGCGGACATCGTCACCTTCTCAAAGCGCGCTGGCGCAGGTGGCGGCGGTGCGACCGGTGCTGGTGGCGGCGGCGCCACTTCAGCCACCGGCTGCGGAGCGACCACGGGCGCCACTGGCACCGGGCGCGCGGCAGGCTTGTTGAACGCGTAGTTCAGGCCAACGGTCAGGTAGTAATTGTTCGACTTGCTGGTGGCGAACTCATTGCCACGGATGAAGCCGTGCACGTCGCGCAGGTCGGCCTGCATCGACCACTGGTCGTTCAGCGCAGCCTGGAAACCAAGGCCGGCACTCACGAACGGCGAGTTCTTCGACAACTGGCCCAAGTTGTTCAGGTTGGCCTTGTCATGCTCCATGCCGGCGCCCACCAGCACGAAGGGACGGAAGGCGGAACGGGAGAACAGGTACAGGCCATCGACGCCGAAGGTGTTTTGCTGGTAGCGCTCGCCGTTGTCGCGGGAGCGGGCGTAGGTGGTGCCCATCTGCACGTCCCAGTTGTCGCTGACGGCCTTGCCGAACTTGAGGCCGGCGCCAAAGCCATGCTTGTCCACGCCGAAGTCGCCGTCAGGCTTGAAGGCGCTAACGCTGGGCTGGATATACCAGGAGGGATTGATCGCTTCGTCCGCGGCGACGGCGGAAAAGGAGGCACACAGGGCGAGCGCCGCCAGGGCGATTTTCTTGGATTTCAACATGTCGTTTCCCATTCTTAAATGTTATGGCTGTTTGTCATGCCCAGTCCGCCGTGGGCAACTGCCCTGCTTGCGGCCTGGTTACTGACTAAACGACATCCAAACATTTCAGGTAGACAAGGTTTTATTTGAAAGATGTAATAGATTGTATCTTTGCCGCCGCCCTCCCTCCGCTGGATGCCCTGATCTATTGCCAATTTGATCTGGGTCAACTATTTTCCATATACCATCAGGTATACCTGTAGCAGTCTTTGACACGCCTCAAGACCAACGTTGTAGAAATGTTATTTGAATGCTTGCCAACGAAACCGGCGCCGTCAGGCCGGCACTATAAGAAAAGGGTACCGACATGCAAACTTCTACCTTGTCCCTGTCCACGCTGCTACGCGCCGCCGGGCTATGCGCCGCTCTGCTGGCCGGCCTGCCATCAGCCCATGCGGCCGAGGCCAGCAAATATCCAGGCGATTTCGGCCCGCCACAGGGCGCCCCCATCACGGCGGTGCTGACCAGCCCTCCCATGGTGCCGCCGCCCACCAACCGCCATTACCCGGCCAAGGTCATCGTCAACCTGGAAGTGGTGGAAAAGCAAATGCCGATCTCGGAAGGCGTCAGCTACACGTTCTGGACTTTCGGCGGCTCGGTGCCCGGCAGCTTCATCCGCGTGCGCCAGGGTGACACGGTAGAGTTCCACCTCAAGAACCATCCATCCAGCAAGATGCCCCACAACATAGACCTGCACGGCGTGACGGGTCCGGGCGGCGGTGCCGCGTCCAGCTTCACGGCCCCTGGCCACGAATCGCAGTTCACGTTCAAGGCGCTCAACGAGGGCATCTACGTGTACCACTGCGCCACGGCGCCGGTCGGCATGCACGTGGCCAACGGCATGTATGGCCTGATCCTGGTGGAACCACCGGAAGGCCTGCCGCCGGTCGATCACGAGTACTACGTGATGCAGGGTGACTTCTACACCACCGGCAAATACCGCGAGAAAGGGCTGCAGCCATTCGACATGGAAAAAGCCATCGACGAGAAGCCCACCTACGTGCTGTTCAACGGCGCCGAGGGCGCGCTTACCGGCGACAACGCGATCAAGGCCAAGACCAACGAGTCGGTGCGCCTGTTCATCGGCAACGGCGGCCCCAACATGGTGTCCAGCTTCCACGTGATCGGCGCCATCTTCGACCGCGTGCGTTTCGAGGGCGGCACCAACAGCCAGACCAACGTCCAGACCACGCTGATTCCGGCCGGTGGCGCCGCCATCGCCGAATTCACCACCAAGGTACCGGGCAGCTACGTGATGGTGGACCACTCGATCTTCCGCGCCTTCAACAAGGGCGCGCTGGCCATCCTCAAGGTGGACGGCCCCGAGGACAAGACCATCTACTCCGGCAAGGAAGTCGATTCCGTCTACCTGGGCGACCGCGCCGCTCCGAACATGAAAGCCGTCGCCACGGCGGCAACGGCCGCCGCCAGCGGCAACCTGACCGTGCAGGAGCAGATCAACGCCGGCAAATCGCTGTTCGCCGGCACCTGCTCGGTGTGCCACCAGGCCAACGGCGAAGGCTTGCCGGGCGTGTTCCCGCCGCTGGCCAAGTCCGACTACCTGAACGCCGATCCCAAGCGCGCCGTGGGCGTGGTGCTGCACGGCTTGACGGGCAAGGTGCAGGTAAACGGCAAGCAGTATGACTCGGTGATGCCACCGATGAACCAGTTGAACGATGACGAGGTGGCCAACATCCTCACCTACGTGCTCAACAGCTGGGACAATAAGGGCGGCCAGATCAAGGCTGCCGACGTCAAGGCGGTCCGCGCCAAGCCGGCACCGAAGGCCCAGGCCGCCCACTGAAGCGGATCGCGACGTGAAGCTGCCACTGACAAGCCAGCTCCTCCCCATGGCGGCCGCTGCGCTGCTGGCATGGGGAGGTCACGCCGGCGCGGCCGATTATGTGGCTGTGCCGGCGGGCCGGCTCGTTACTGTGCTCTCGGGCGGGAACGCGGGCAATCCGCCCGTCAAGGTGAACCGCTTCGCCATGCGCAGCGAACCGGTCACCAATGGCGAGTTCCTGGCCTTCATCGCCGCCCACCCGGAGTGGCAGCCGGGCACGGCGCCACCCATCTTCGTCGACGCGAATTACCTGCGCCATTATGAGGGTGCCGACGCTGGCAGCGGGTTGGAAAAGCAGCCCGTCACCAACGTCAGCTGGTTCGCGGCGCAGGCCTTTTGCGAAAGCGAGCAGGCCCGCCTGCCGACCTGGTACGAGTGGGAATACGTCGCGGCGGCCGACGAGCACCGCCCCGACGCCCGCAAGGACCCGGCCTGGCGGGCCCGCATCCTGGCCTGGTATTCGCAAGCGTCGAACGGCAGCCATGGACAGATCGGTGGCAAGCCGAATTTTTACGGCATCCGCGACATGCACGGCCTGATCTGGGAATGGGTGGACGACTTCAACGCCCTGCTGGTGAGCGCCGACAGCCGCGACCAGGGCGACCCGGAGAAGCTGCAATACTGCGGCGCTGGCGCCATCAGCCTGCAAGACCGCGACAATTTCGCCATCCTGATGCGGGTGGCGCTGCTGTCCTCGCTCAAGGGCGCCGACAGCACCAACGACCTGGGCTTCCGCTGCGCGCGTAGCCTGACCAAGGAAAAGAAATGAAGACCACTGGCCGCACCCACCTGTCCGCCCTGCTGCTGTCGTCGCTGTGCGCGCTGGCCCTGCCCGCGTCGGCCACGGATACACCAGCCGCACCGGCCGCCGCCTTGCCGGCCACCTCGCTCTACCAGTTGCCGGCCACGCTCAACAACCAGGATGGCAAGCCATTCAAGCTGCGCGACCTGCGCGGCCATCCAGTCGTGGTGAGCATGTTCTACAACTCCTGCGAGTTCGTCTGCCCGATGCTGATCGATACCATGCGGCAAACGCAGAAGGCGCTGGACCAGCAAAGCCGCGATCGGCTGTCCATGCTGCTGATCACCTTCGACCCCGCGCGCGACGACATCAAGGCGCTCAAGAAGATGTCGCGCCAGCGCGAACTGGACCCGGCCCACTGGACTGTGGCCCGCACGGACGAGGCCAGCGTGCGCAAGATCGCCGCCACGCTCGACATCCAGTACCGTCGGCTGGAAAGCGGCGAATACAACCACTCCACGGTGTTGGTACTGCTCGACAGCGACGGCCGCGTGCTGGGCCGCACTGGCAAGATAGGTACCGTCGATCCTGAATTCGTCAAGCTGATCGAAGGTGTCATGCACTAAACTTCAAACTTCGGTGTCAGGTCTGTCATTCGGACACGGTCGAACAACCTTTGAGCTTAATCAATGCATCCTAACCTGACATCGAATCTCATTTCGAATGCCAGACCTGACATTGAATCGGACACCGCTTGAGATTGATCAAAGGTGTGTACCAGATGTCCGAATGACAGACCTGACACCGAATCGGACACCGAATCGGGGAGCATTGGAAGTCGCCGCTGGCATATGGCCACCTACGGCACCACCCAGCGCCAGATCGCCGCCGTGTGCGCCAAGAACCACCAGCACTCCGTGCACAACCCCTGCTCCCGGTTTCGTAAGCCGCACACTATCGAGGAAGTGCTGGCGGCGCCGCCCATCACCTGCGCACGCCACGCGATCCAGGAAGACGGCGGTGGCCCGCAAGGCGTGGAGGAAGCGGCGGTCGCCATCCACATCCTGAGCAAGTAGCGGACAGGCGCAGAATGCAAAAAAGGCTTGCGACAATCTGTCGCAAGCCTTTTTCTGAAATCCTTGGTGGGAAGTGCAAGTTTCGAACTTGCGACCCCTGCAGTGTGAATGCAGTGCTCTACCCCTGAGCTAACCTCCCGAAGCGGGGCGAATTATCACACATAAACGCCCGGCTTGGGAAGACCATTTTTCAACATTGCCGAAAAAAGTGTAAATCGTAGGGTTAGTTTCCTGCTTCGTCTCCGTAGGCCCGCAGCGGCACCAGGCCCGCCACGTCCTGCAACTCCTGCTTGCGCCGCATGATCTCGTCGAGCGAGCGCTGGCGCTCGCCCTTCAGGCCGGGCGCCAGCGCTGCCACCAGGTCGCGCTGCAAGCTGTGCTGGCTCGGCGTGGTCCGGTCCGAGATCAGGTGGCCCATCGCATACTTCATCACGTGGGTCGATTGCGTGACCGACTGGCGCAACGAGGCGGTTTTCAGGTGCCCCTGGTCATACGCCATCAGCGCATCCGAGGCGGCATTGTCGTCGAGCTGGTAGTAGTCGTAGTTCTGGTCTTCCGGCCCGCCATCGAGGCGCAACTGGCCGCCTGCCACGGCCGGCATGTGATAACTGGCCTTCAACTGTGAGCGCTGATGCTGGGCGATGAAGCGGTCGCCCTGGCTGCGTCCGCCGATGCTGGTGCTTTGCGAAACCTGGTACGAGAAGCCGTCATGCTCGGCGGGACGCATGCGGTTGACCGGCTTCGACGTTTGCGTGATCGCCGCATCAAAATCCGCCAGGCCCGTCAGCAGCGCGTGGTCTTCGCCGGACAGCGTCACCTGGCCCGCGCGGGCGCCCTGCGCCACTGGCAGGCTGGCCGCGTCGTAGCCGCTGTTCATTTCGGCGAACGCGTCCTTGAAGATGGCCACCAGCGTCGCATCGCCATGCCCGCGCGTCGCGGCCAGGTCCACCTGTTGCAGATAGCTGCCCACCGCACTGGCCTGCTGCGCCTTGCTGCCCAACGCGGCCGCCTGGCGCATGTCGACGCTGACGTTCACCGCGCCTGCCGCGCCGCTGAAGCTGACTTGACGGCTCGCGCTATCGGCGTGCAAATCCAGCGTTTGCGTGCTTTCCGGTTCAGTCGCCAGCTTGACCACCGTGTGCAAGTCCACCGAGGCCAGCACCGTTGGATCAAACTGCAGCAGGCCGCCCAGCTTCAGTTGCGGCGGACTTTGCGCGATGCCATCAACGGCCTCCTGAAACGCGTCGGCCAGTTTGGCCAGCGCGCCACGCTCGGCCTGGCTCAGGGTGCCCGTCGTCTTCATTTGCACGGCCAGGCCATCATCACCACTGTCCAGCGTCAGTTTCACTTGGGCGCCACTCGTGGTGGCGATGGTGAGCGCCACCTGGTTGTCGCCCTGCCCGTGTGCGACAGGCTTGGCCGCAGCGGCCGCGGCGGCGGGCGAATACAGGGCAAGGCCTGGCTGCGGCTGGCGCGCTGATTGGGTGACGTCCGCGCCGTCGCCGTAGAAACGCGCCAGCAAGGCGCTGCCCAGACCATGAAAACGCCCGCCGAGGGACGGCGCGAAGTAATTGTGGGCGATCAATGCGGTGATCTTGTCGCGCGCGGGTGATTCCCACTGCAGCGACGTCGCATCCGGATCAGGGCCATGCAGCGCGTCTTCGCGGGCGGCGGTCAGTCCTTCAGCACTGAGCTTGACGGCGCTGACGGGGGCCGCAGCCGGGCTTGCGGCGGACGCCTGCTCCACGGCCAGCGCGGCCGATGGGGTGTATGGCGCCGTACGGCCAAGGGGAAAAGCGGCGATGGTAGTCATGCTCTGGGGCGCCTGGTGGTTGAAGAAATTGATGTTTAATTCAATTTTTCAATTATAACCACACCAACTGGGTTGAATTCTCAACTTTTCTCGCGCCACGCTGAAGCGGCGCAATCGGCCGCCCATACGAAAAAAGGCTTACGGTTTTCGCCGTAAGCCTTTTTCTTGAATTCTGGTGGGAAGTGCAAGTTTCGAACTTGCGACCCCTGCAGTGTGAATGCAGTGCTCTACCCCTGAGCTAACCTCCCGTTCAATGAGTGTATTATGACATAGCTCTTGCGCGCTGTCACCCCTCTTTTCGATAAATTTTCCCAAACGCCCGCCATACCCCTGTCATATTCGCTTCTTAGAATGTTCGCAACGTCATTCGAAACGAGCGTATGGACATGAGCATCGGGCCGGCGATCAGCGCGCCGGCCGACAACGAAGAACAAGAACGATTCCTGGACCGCGAACTGTCGCTGCTCGAATTTAACCGGCGCGTGCTGGCCCAGGCCG
>DATFBD010000133.1:0-24013 GCA_035254005.1 Burkholderiaceae bacterium
ACCGGCGTGGCGGCGATCAGCAGCCCGTCGCTGCCCGCGTGGGCCAGGGCTTCCTCGAAGTCGCCGCAAACGCGCAGGTTGGCCGGCAGGATCTGGCCGGGCAGGTAGTGGGCGTTTTCCCGCGCCGCGTCGATCGCCGCCATGGCTTCCGGATGCCGGCCCCACAGCAGCACGTCATGCCGCGCCGCCAGTGCGATGGCCACGGCCGTGCCCCAGGCGCCCGCGCCCAGGATGCTTACCTTGCTCAAATTCCCCATACGTCCGTTGCTTTGATGTAGCCGGTGACGCCATCCTTGTGGCGCACCTTGATCCAGGCGCTCACTTGCGGATCGACCAGTTCCAGCACCACGCCCTTGTCCACCGACATCAGGGGCGTGGACTCCTCGTTGTCGTCCGTGTACACCAGCGCCTTCGGATTGCGCACCACCACGGCCCGCTTGGCCGACAGGTTGCGCGCCTCGGTCCAGGCCATGTCGCCCGCATAGTCGCGCACCTTGACCCATTCGCCATAGCTGACGACGACCTCGACCGGCATGCCGCGCGGGGCCACATACAGCTTGTTGCCTTTGAGGGAAGGAGCGTCGTACAGGATGACGGGCGCGGCGCCGACCGTCTTGAAGTCGTAGGCCTGGGCGGCCGCAGCGCACAGCAGGAGGGTAGCGGCAGCGAGGCGATGGACAAGCATGAGCGAACCCGAGGATCGAGGTGGTTGCCGCGTGCGGCAGGCGGGGCCGGAGCCCCGCCGCTTGAACTGCTTAGTGCTGCTCGGCTGCTGCGGGAGCGCCCGCGGCGGCTTGGGCCAGCGCCTGGCGGCGCTGCTGGTAGAAGGCTTCGAAGTTGATCTCGGCCAGGTGCACGGGCGGGAAGCCGGCGCGGGTGATCATGTCGGCGATGTTCGCGCGCAGGTACGGGTACACGATGTTCGGGCAGCCGATGCCCAGCAGCGGATCCATCTGGTCAGCCGGGATGTTGCGGGCTTCGAAGATGCCGGCCTGCTTGCCTTCCACCAGGAAGGCAACCTTGTCCTTGACCTTGGCGGTCACGGTGATGGTCACGGTCGCTTCGTAGATGCCGTCGGCGATCGCCTCGGCGCCCACGTCGAGCGACACTTCCACGCTCGGCGCGTCCTGATCCAGGAAGATGGCCGGCGAGTTCGGTTGTTCCAGCGACATGTCTTTCAGGTAGACGCGTTGGATTTGGAATACTGGTTGCTGGTTTTCGTCAGACATGGAACGCTTTCGTCAAATAAGGGGTGCGAGCGCGCACAGCCGCTCAAAAAATAAATGCGACGGCAATTGTATCAAAACCAACTGCTGGTCCCGCGCAATTTTGCCGCCGCCCGGCGACGGGCCGCTCAGCCGCCGTTCAGCAGCGGCTCGAGCTTGCCAGCCTGGTCCAGCGCATACATGTCGTCGAAACCGCCGACATGGGTGTCGCCGATGAAAATCTGGGGCACCGTGCGGCGCCCGGTGCGTTCCATCATGATCACGCGCTGCTCGGGATCGAGGTCGACGCGGATCTTGTTGATGTCGGTTACGCCCTTGGCCTCCAGCAGGCGCTCGGCGCGCACGCAGTAGGGGCACATGGCCGTATGGTAGAGGGTAACGGGGGCCGTCATCTTGATTCCTTTCTTACTTGGCGACCGGCAGGCCGGCGGTTTGCCAGGCGCTCATGCCGCCGTCGAGGCAGGTCACGTCCTCGAAGCCGGCCGCCTTGAGCTGGCGCGCCGCCTTGTCGGCGCGCGGGCCGCGCTGGCAGACCACGACCACGGTCTTCGCCTTCGATTTGTCGAGTTCGCCGATACGGCCTGACAACTCGGCCAGCGGGATGTTCTTCGCTTCGCGCAAGTGGCCGGTGGCGAACTCTGCAGGATCGCGTACGTCCAAGATGAGGGTCTTACCCCGATTAATCAACTGCGTCACTTCCAGCGACGAGGAGCGCCGGCCGGAGCCGCGCAGCCCGGGCAGCAGCAGGGCGGCGCCGGAAACGACGGCGATCGCCACCAGAAAAATATGGTCGAGAAGAAATTTCACACAAGTCCCAATGGTTGAAGCAATCCCGCCATTATAAAATAGAAGCCATTTTCGCTTTCCACCCACCTCAACACCTACCGATTGACCGCTATGTACAAGATCGTCTTCATGCGCCACGGGGAATCCACCTGGAACCTCGAGAACCGTTTCACCGGCTGGACCGACGTGGACCTGACCGAGAAAGGCATCGCCGAGGCCCGCGCCGCCGGCAAGGTGCTCAAGGAAAATGGCTTCACCTTCGACCTGGCCTACACCTCGGTGCTCAAGCGCGCGGTCCGTACCCTGTGGCTGACGCTGGACGAGATGGATCTGATGTGGCTGCCGATCAGGAACGACTGGCGCCTGAACGAGCGCCACTACGGCGCCCTGCAGGGCCTGGACAAGGCCGAAACGGCCGCCAAGTTCGGCGACCAGCAGGTGCTGGTCTGGCGCCGCAGCTACGACGTGCCGCCGCCCCCGCTGGCCGCGGACGACGAGCGCGCCTCGTTCAACGACCCGCGCTACGCCGGCCTGTCGCGTGAGCAGATTCCGCTCACCGAGTGCCTGAAGGACACGGTGGCGCGCGTGCTGCCGGCCTGGAACGACGAGCTGGCCCCCGCCATCAAGGCCGGCCGCCAGATCCTCGTCTCGGCCCACGGCAACAGCCTGCGCGCCCTGATTAAGATGCTCGACGGCATCAGCGACGAGGACATCGTCGGCCTGAACATTCCCAACGGCCAGCCGCTGGTGTACGAGCTCGACGCCGACCTGAAGCCGATCCGCCACTACTACCTGGGCGACCAGGAGGCGATCGCCGCGGCCATGGCGGCCGTGGCCAACCAAGGCAAGGCCAAGGCAGCTTGAAACACCTGTGGTGGAGGGCGGCCCTGGCCGCCGCCCTGATCGTGGCCGCGGACGGGGCGTTCGCGGCCAAGCAGACCGAGCGCAGCAAGCAAAAGCTGTCCGCGGAGCGCGCGCGCGCCGGCATCCAGCAGAAGCTCGCCCAGCTCAAGAAGGACATCGACAAGACCGAGGCCCAGAAGGACGACGCAGCCGACGCCCTGGCCGAGTCGGAAGAGGCCATCTCCAACGCCAACCGCTCCCTGCGCGAGCTGGCCGACGAACAGACGCGCACCAACCAGAAGCTGCAAGACCTGGACGCCGAACGCGCCAAGCTGCAGGCGACGGTGGACGCGCAGAAGGCGCGCATCGTCAAGCTCCTGCGCCAGCACTACGTGGCCGGCAACGAGGACCGCATCAAGCTGCTCCTCTCCGGCGACGACCCGAACCGCATCAACCGCGACCTGCAGCTGATGGCCTACGTGTCCAAGGCCCAGGCCAGGCTGCTGGACGGCCTGCGCAAGAACCTGGCCGCGGTGGAAGCGAACCAGGAGCAGACCCAGAACGCCAAGGACGAACTGGAAGAGATCGCCCAGGAGCAGCGCGAGCAGAAGGCCACGCTGGAAAAGGAAAAAACCAAGCGCGCCGGCCTGCTCGGCACCCTGTCGAAACGGCTGGTGGCCCAGCGCAAGGAGGCGGGCAACCTGGAACGCGACGAGAAGCGCCTGTCCGCCCTGGTCGACAACCTGGCGCGCCTGATCAAGGAGCAGCAGGAAGCCGCGGCCGCCGCCGCCAAGAAGCGCCAGGAGCAGCTGGCCGCCCGCGCCGCCGCGCGCGCCAAGGCCCAGGCCGAGCGCGAACGCCTGGCCAAGCTCAATGCCGCCAAGCCGGGCGAGAGCAAGGCCTCCGTGCCGTTCAAACCGACCGACCCGATCGACGACGTCAAGAACCCGGACGAGGACAAGGCCGAGGAACAGCAGGAAGTGGTGCTCGGCCCGGCCGCGCCGGACGGCGCCTTCGCCAAGCTCAAAGGCCTGATGCGCGCGCCCATGGCCGGCAAGATCGTCACCCGCTTCGGCACCAAGCGCGCCGCCGACCAGGTGGCGTGGAAGGGCATGTTCATCAAGGCGCCGGAAGGTACGGACGTGCACGCGGTGGCCCAGGGCCGGGTGGTGTACGCGGGCTGGATGCGCGGTTGGGGCAACCTGGTGGTGATCGACCACGGCAACGACTACATGAGCGTGTACGGCTACGCCCAGTCGGCCCTGAAGCGCGTGGGCGACCTGGTGAAGGCGGGCGACGCGATCGCCACGGCCGGCAGTACGGGTGGCAACGAGGAATCGGGTCTATACTTCGAAGTACGGCATCTCGGCCGCGCGGTCGACCCGGGGGCCTGGGTCAAGTTCTGAAGGCATCGATATGAAATTGAAAAGCATGGGCCTGGTCGGCGTCGGCATGGTGGCGGGTGTCGCCCTGTCGCTCCAGTTCTCCGCCTTCGCGCAGCGCGCCGCCGGCTCGCCCCTGCCGCTGGACGAACTGCGCCAGCTGGCCGACGTGTACGGCATCATCAAGTCGGACTACGTGGAGCCGGTGGACGACAAGAAGCTGCTGCAGGAAGCGATCAGCGGCATGGTCGCCTCGCTCGATCCGCACAGCGTCTACCTCGATGCGAAAGCCTTCCGCGAAATGCGCGAGAACGTGGCCGGCAAGTTCGTCGGCCTCGGGATCGAGGTGGCGAGCGAGGACGGCTACGTGAAGATCGTCTCGCCGATCGAGGATTCGCCGGCCTTCCGCGCCGGCATCAAGTCCGGGGACCTGATCACCCGCATCGACAGCACGCCGATCAAGGGCATGTCGCTGGACGACGCCATCAAGCGCATGCGCGGCGCGCCCGGCTCCAAGGTGGTGCTGACCGTCGCCCGCCGCGGCGAGGACAAGCCGTTGATCTTCCCGCTCGTGCGCGCCGAGGTGCACGTGCAGAGCGTGAAGGCGAAAGTGATCGAGCCGGGCTACGGGTGGCTGCGCATCAGCCAGTTCCAGGAGTCGACCCTGGACGACATGGCCGCCAAGGTGAAGTGGCTGTACCAGCAGGACCCGAACCTCAAAGGGCTGGTCCTCGACCTGCGCAACGATCCGGGCGGCCTGCTGCCCGGCGCGGTCGGCGTCTCGGCCGCCTTCCTGCCCAAGGACCAGGAGATCGTCTCCACCATCGGCCAGCTGCCGGACTCGAACCAGGTGTTCTACGGCCGCAAGGAGTTCTACGCCAGCCGCGCCGGCAACGACCCGCTGGTGGGCCTGCCGGAGCAGATCAAGAAGGTGCCAATGGTGGTGCTGGTGAACACCGGCTCCGCTTCCGCGTCCGAGATCGTGGCCGGCGCCCTGCAGGACTACAAGCGCGCCATCGTGATGGGCACCCAGACCTTCGGCAAGGGCTCGGTCCAGACCCTGCGCCAGCTGACGGCCGACACCGCGGTCAAGCTCACCACGGCGCGCTACTACACGCCGAACAAGCGCTCGATCCAGGCGCGCGGCATCGTCCCGGACCTGATGGTCGACGAGACGCCGAACGGCGATGGCCTGAATGCGCTGCGCGTGCGGGAGGTCGACCTGGACAAGCACCTGTCCAACGTGGCCACGCCGGAGACCGACAAGGGCCACCGCGATGCGCTGGAAGAAGAACAGCGCATGGCCGCGCTGGACCGTGCGCGCAAGCCGGTCGAATTCGGCGGCGCGGACGACTTCCAGCTGACGCAGGCGCTGAACCACTTCAAGGGCAAGCCGGTCCAGCTCTCGAAGGCCGACCCGCGGCCCGAGCAGCCGGAGGCCCAGCCCAAGGCCAAGCCGGACACCAAGCCGGCGGAACTGCACAAGTAACGGTGGACGACGCCCAGCTGCTGCGCTACTCGCGCCACATCCTGCTCGACGAGATCGGCATCGAAGGGCAGGAGAAGCTGCTCGCGGGGCGCGCCCTCGTGATCGGGGCCGGCGGGCTGGGCTCTCCGGCCGCGCTGTACCTGGCCTCGGCCGGTGTCGGCAGTATCACCATCGTCGACGACGACGCGGTCGACCTCACCAATCTGCAGCGCCAGATCGCGCACACGACGGCCCGCGTCGGCCAGCCCAAGGCCGATTCGGCGCGGGAAGCCATGCTGGCGCTGAACCCCGACATCGCCGTCCATGCCCTGCGCGAGCGCGCGGACGCGGACCGCCTGCTGGCGCTGGCGCGCGGCGCCGACGTCGTGCTCGACTGCTCGGACAACTTCGCCACCCGCCACGCCGTCAACCGCGCCTGCTTCGCGGCCGGGGTGCCGTTGGTGTCGGGCGCCGTGATCCGCTTCGACGGGCAGATCAGCGTGTACGACCCGCGCGATCCGGCTTCGCCCTGCTACTCCTGCCTGTTCCCGGAAGACCAGCGCTTCGAGGACGTGGCCTGTTCTACCATGGGCGTGTTCGCGCCCCTGGTCGGCGTGGTCGGCGCGATGCAGGCGGCGGAGGCGCTCAAGCTGCTGGCCGGCGTCGGCAGCTCGCTGGCGGGCAGGTTGCTGTTGTTGGACGGGCGCACGATGGAGTGGAGCGAAATCCGCGTCGCCCGCAATCCCGAATGCGGCGTGTGCCGCCAACGCTGAAGGAGTCAGCATGAAGCATCTGGTCCTCGCGCTCGGCGCCGCCTGCGCGCTGAACGCCTACGCCGCCACCCAGACCACGCGCTACGACATCTACGTCGAAAACGGCAAGCGCGCCGGCGAGCAGGTGGTCGAGCGCGACGACGACGGCCAGGTGCGCGTGCGCTACATCTTCAAGGACAACGGCCGCGGGCCCGAGCTGACGGAGCAGATCCGCTATGCGCCGGACGGCACCATGGCCAGCTACGCGGCGCGGGGCAACTCCACCTTCGGCGCGGTGGTGGACGAGCGCTTCGAGGTGCGCGACGGCGTGGCGCGCTGGCATTCGACCAGCGAGCGGGGCGAGCGCAAGTCCGATGGCGGCGCCATGTATCTCCCGCTGAACAATTCGTTCGAGTTCTGGTCCGCCGCCGTGGGCGCGCTGGCGACGCGCGGCGACGCCGGCTTGCCGCTGCTGCCATCGGGTCTGCTGCGCGCGCGCACGCTGGAGGAGCTGCAGGTAGGCGCGGAGGGCGGCCGGGCGCAGGTCCTGCGCCTGCTGGCGCTGACCGGCATCGGGCTGGAGCCCACCTTCGTTTGGGCCACGGTGGAGGCCAGGCCGCGCCTGTTCGCGTTCATCGAGCCCGGCAACCTGGCGCTGATCGAGCAGGGCTGGCAAGGCGCCGTGCCCACGCTGAAGGAACACCAGAAAGCGGCCGAGACGCGCATGCTGGAGGACCTGGCCAAACAGCTGCAGCATCCCTTGTCGGGTCTCACCGTGGTGAAAAACGCGCGCGTGTTCGACAGCGACAAGGCAGTCCTGACCGCGCCGATGGACGTGTACGTGCTGCGTGGCCGCATCAGCGCGGTGCTGCCGGCCGGTTCGCCCGTGCGCGACGCGGACAACGTGCTCGATGCCGCCGGGCGCGTCCTGCTGCCCGGCCTGTTCGACATGCATGCCCACGTGGGCCGCTGGGACGGCGGCCTCAATCTCGCCGCCGGCGTGACCAGCGTGCGCGACATGGGCAACGACAACGCGCAGCTGCAGATGATGCTGGACGAGACGGCGCAAGGCCGCCTGCTCGGCCCGCAGATCGTGCCGGCCGGTTTCCTGGAAGGGGAAAGCCCGTACTCGGCCAACAGCGGCTTCGTGATCAAGGATCTGGACGAAGCGAAGAAGGCCGTCGACTGGTACGCCGAACGCGGCTACCCGCAGCTCAAGATCTACAACTCCTTCCCCAAGGCGATCCTGAAGGAGACGGTGGCCTACGCCCACAGCCGCGGCATGCGCGTGTCCGGCCACATTCCGGCCGGCCTGCGCGCCTTCGAGGCGCTGGACGCGGGCTACGACGAGATCCAGCACATCAACCAGGTCATGCTCAACTTCCTGGCCACGCCGCAGACGGAGACGCGCACGCTGGAACGCTTCATCCTCCCGGCCGAGAAGACGGCGGGCCTGGATTTCGATGCGCGCGTGGTCAAAAATTTCATTTCGCGGCTCAAAATGAAACAAATCGTCATCGACCCCACGCTCTCGGCCTTCGCCTTCCTGAAGCAGAAGGACGGCGACCTGAACGAGCCCTTCGCTCCCGTGGCGGAGCACATGCCGCCGGACGTCAAGCGCGGCTTCTACGTCGGCACCATGAAGATTCCGGACGAAGCGACCCTGCACCGCTACGAGAAGTCCTACGGCAAGATGGTCGAATTCGTCGGCCGTATGCATAAAGCCGGGGTGCCGATCGTCGCCGGCACCGACGACCTGGCGGGCTTCACCCTGCAGGCGGAACTGCAAATGCTGGTCAAGGCCGGCCTGACCCCGGCCCAGGCCCTGCAGGTCGCCACCCGCAACGGCGCCAAGTACACCCGCACCGAGCACGAACGCGGCTCCATCGCTCCCGGCAAGCTGGCCGACCTGGTGCTGGTGGACGGCGACCCGACCCGCGACATTGCCGACATCCGCAAGGTCGCCGCCGTCATCACGCGCGGCTACGTGATCTGGCCGCGCGAGGTGGACCAGGCGCTCGGCATCGCGCCCTTCGTGGAGCGTCAGCCGGAGCTGATTCGCGCGACCAAACACTAAGCGGCCTCTAAGCCGCGACGCGCTATACTCCGGTATTCGTCAATCTTAGTATTTGAACTATGCATACAGCCTCCGCAGTCTCCAACCGCCGCCGCGAGCGCGGCTTCACGCTGGTCGAGATCATGGTGGTCGTGGTGATCATCGGTATCCTCGGCGCGCTGATCGTGCCCAAGCTGCTCGGACGGACCGGGGAGGCGCGCGTGACCGCGGCCAAGGCCGACATCGCCAGCCTGACCAACGCGCTCAAGCTGTACAAGCTGGACAACCTGCGCTATCCGTCCACCGAGCAGGGCCTGACCGCGCTCGTGACCAAGCCGACCACCGGCCCGGCCGCCAACGGCTGGAAGGCCGGCGGCTACCTGGAAAAGATGCCGAAAGACCCGTGGGGCAATCCCTACCAGTACCTGTCGCCCGGCATCAAGGGCGAGGTGGACGTGTTCTCGCTGGGCGCCGACGGCCAGCCTGGCGGTACCGGCGACGATGCCGACATCGGCTCCTGGGACAATTAAGACAGGCGGGAGTCATCTGTCATGCGCGCCGCGCCGCGCGGGTTCACCCTGATCGAACTGCTGGTGGTGATGGTCATTCTGGGCGTCACGCTGGGGCTGGTGTCGCTCAACGCCATGCCCAGCCGCCAGCAGGGCATGCAGCAGGAAGCCCAGCGTATCGCCTTGCTGCTGCAACTGGCGCGGGACGAGGCCATCGTGCGTAACCGCCTGATCGCGTTCGAGGCGGAATCGGACCGCTACCGCTTCCTGGTCCGCAACGATCAGCAATGGCAGACCGTCACCGGCGACGACCTGCTGCGCGAGCGCGAATTCAAGCACGCCCCCATCACGCTGATGCTGGACCCGCCGTCGACCCTGCCCGGCGGCAGCTTGCGCATCACTTTCGGCCGCGAGCCGGTCGACAAGCCCTTCGTGCTGACCCTGGCCAGCGACAGCGGCACCGTCGCCATCCGCGCCGACGGCATCGGCCACTTCACGGTCGACTGAACCATGGGCCGGCATTTTTCTTTCCCCATCCGGCGCCAGCGCGGCTTCACGCTGCTGGAAGTGCTGGTGGCGCTGGTCATCGTCGGCACGGCGCTGGGCGCCTCGCTGCGCGCCGTGGGAAGCCTGACCCAGAACAGCAATGGCCTGCGCAGCGCCATGATGGCTACCTGGTCGGCCGAGAACCGGCTGGTGCAGATCCGCCTGGCCCGTACCTTCCCGGCCGTGGGCAAGCAGACGTTCGACTGTCCGCAGGGCGACTTGCAGCTGGTGTGCCAGGAAGAGGTGATCGCCAGCCCCAATCCGCGCCTGCGCCGGGTGGAAGTGAGCGTGGTGGACCAGAACAATCCCGAGCGCCGCATCATCAAGCTGGTGCAACTGGTGCTGAACCAATGACGACACGGCGCCCTTCGCCGCGCATGCGTGGCTTCACCCTGATCGAGCTGCTGGTGGCCATCTCCATCCTGGCCATTGTCGCCGTGCTGGGCTGGCGCGGGCTCGATGGCATCATCCGTTCGCGCCAGGCGTTGACGGCGCAGATGGAGCAGACCCGCGGCATGCAGCTGGCGTTCGCGCAGATGCAAAGCGATTGCGAGAACCTGGCGCCCACCACACTGCTGCATGGCCGCGCCAACCTGCTGGCCGAGACGGACCGCCTCACGCTGGTACGCACGGTGCTGACGGAAAGCGAGCCGTCGCGCCTGCAGGTGGTGTCCTACCGCGTGCGCGACGGCGTGCTGCTGCGGCGCGAATCGTCCGCCACCCGTGACCTGGCGCAGCTCGACATGCTGTGGCAGGGCGCGCGCAGCGACACCGATCCGGCGCCGGCCGTGACCCTGCAATCTGGCCTGAACGGCATGACCATGCGCCTGTGGCTCAACGGCAGCTGGCGCCCGGCCGCCAGTGTCACGCCGCCTTCCACGGGCCAGCAGCTAGTGGTGGGCGGCCAGGGCGGCGCGGCTGGCCAGGGCGGGACAGGTGGCCAGGGCGGCCAGGGCGGCGGGACGACGGGATCGAATCCGTCCGCCGCCACGCAGGTGACGGCGCCGCTGTCCAACAATGCGCCGACGGGGCTGGAAGTGTCGCTGCAGTTGCCGGGCATGCCGACGGCGCTGGTCAAGATTTTCCTGCTGGGGGCCGTATGATGGCGCGCCGCCCACGTCACTTGCGGCGTCAGCGCGGCGTGGCCGTGGTCACGGCGCTGCTGCTGACCACCCTGGCCGTGACCATCGTGGCCAGCCTGTTCTGGCAGCAGCAGGTGCAGGTGCGCTCGATGGAGAACCAGCGCCTGCAACTGCAAACGCGCTGGATCCTGCGCGGTGCGCTGGACTGGGCGCGCTTGATCTTGCGCCAGGAGGGCCTCACCGGGGGCAAGGTCACCACGCTGGACGGCGTGTGGGCCACGCCGCTGGCGGAAACCCGGCTGGACCAGTACGTGGAACGGGAGCGGGTGGAAGGCGAAAACTTCAACGCCACCCTGTCGGGCCAGATGACGGATGCCCAGTCGCGTTACAATCTGGCCAATCTTGCCGTGAGCCGGGCGCCGGTGGCCGAGCAGGTGGCGGTGTTCCAGCGCTTGCTGACGGTGTTGCAGCTGGACGCCTCGCTGGCCCAGGCCGTGGCCGACGAGGTGGCGCGCGCCCAGCAAGCGGCACCGCAGGGCCAGGCCGCGCCGAATGCGATCCCGGTGCGCGCCGGTACCGAGCCGATGGAAATGATGCGGGCCGAGGACTTGCTGGCGGTGGCCGGTTTCACGCCGCAGGCGATCGAGCGCCTGCGCGATTTTGTGATCGTGCTGCCCACGCAGACGGCCATCAATGTCAACACGGCGCCGGTGGAAGTGCTGGCCGCGCTGCCGGAAAACTATTCGATGGCCGAGGCGGCGGCCCTGGCCTACCAGCGTAAGCAGGCGTACTTCAACAATGTGCAGGAATACAAAGGCAAATTGTATGGCAAGCAGGTGAGCGCAAAGGTGGGGATCGATGTCAGGAGCGATTACTTCCTGGTGTTGAGCAAGGTGCGGCTGGACCGCGCCAACCTGGATGCGCAGGCGCTGATACAGCGCGAGAACGGCGTGAATTACAAGACAGACCTGGTCTGGATACGGCAAAACTGAGATGGCGAAACACGAAAGCGAGCTCCTTTGACTACCCTATTTATCCGCTATCCGGCCAAGGCCAGCATCGACAGCGGCGCGGCCCAGGCTTGCCCGTTCGCGCTGGTGGGCGACGGCGGCAACGTGCTGCAGCAGGGCGCGTCGCCGCTGGGCAGCCTGGCCGACATGGTGGCCTCCGCGCGGCGCGTGACGCTGCTGCTGGCCGCGCCGGACGTGACCTTGCTGCGCGTGAGCGTGCCGCCGCTGTCGCCGGCGCGCCTGAAGGCGGCCCTGCCGGCGCTGGTGGAAGAACACATCCTCGGTGACCCGGCCGAGTGCGTGCTGGCCGTGGGGCCGGCGCTCGATGGCGGGGCCGAACGCACGGTGGCCGTGGCGCAGCGCGCCTGGCTGGAAGTGTTGGTCAAGGCCTTGCAGGCGCAGGGCGCGCACAGTATTTCGCTGCTGCCGGCCCAACTGTGCCTGCCGCTGCAGCCGGGCGCCGTGTCGGCCGCGCTCAGCACCAATGACGGCGGCTGCGAGCTGACGTTGCGCCAGTCGCAGACGGACGGCCTGGGCCTGGCCCTGCCATCCCAGCCCGAAGCCGTGCTGCAAACGTTGCGCGCGCTGGCGGGCGATTCGCCCGTCACGCTGTACCTGCCGGCCGCCGAGCTGCGCCGCTATGAGGCGCTGGCTGCCAGCCATCCTGCCGGACAAGCGACCATCACGCTGCAGGAAGACCAGTGGCCGCACTGGATCGCCGCCGCCCGCACGGCCGCGCCAGACCTGGCCGCCGCCGTGGGCGCTAGCGGCACGGCGGCGCGCCAGTGGCAGCGCTGGCGCTGGCCGCTGCGGCTGGCCGTGCTGGCGCTGGCCGTCAACGTGGCCGGCATGAACATTGAATGGCTGCGCATGAAGCGCGAGGCGGCCCAGGTGCAGCAATCGATGCTGCAGATCTTCAAGGCCGCCTATCCGAAGGAAACCGTGATCCTCGATCCGGCGGCCCAGATGCGCAAGAACATCGCGGCCGCCCGCGCCGACAGCGGCGCGCTGGCCGGTGACGAATTCGGTGCCCTGAGCGCCGCCTTTGGCGAAGCTCTCAACAGCCTGCCGAACCGGAACATCGTCGCCGCGCTGGAATACCGCGAGCGCGCGCTGCAAGTGAAAATCAAACCCAATACGGTGGACGCCGCGGCCATGGGCCAGCTCCGCGCGGCGCTGGCCGCGCGCAAGCTGGACTTGTCGGAAGCGGCGCCCGGCGTGTGGAAGATCCGCGTCGGCACCGGGAGCAAAGCATGAGCACATTGAAAGCGACGCTGGACCAGTACCGCGCCAGCGCGGAGCAGTTCTGGCAGGCGCGCACGGAGCAGGAACGCAAGTTCCTGACGGTGGGCGGGGCCGTGGTGGGTGTGGCGCTGGCCTACGCCGTGCTGGTAGCGCCGGCCATGGAAGGGCGCGCGAAGCTGCGCAAGGAACTGCCCCAGTTGCACCAGCAGGAAGCGGAATTGCAGGCGCTGGCGTTGCAGGCGGCCGCGTTCAAGGGCCAAGCCACGGTGGCGCCACCAGCCATGACGCGCGACAGCCTCACGGCCAGCCTGGCCGCGCGCAGCCTGACGGCGCAGTCGGTCGCCATCACGGGCGAATACGCGCGGCTGCAGTTGAATAACGTGTCCTTCCCCGGCCTGATGGACTGGCTGGCCACCCTGCGCCGCGATGGCCGCATCACAGTCGAGGAAGCCGTGATCAATGGCCAGAACACGCCGGGCCAGGTGGATGCCGCGCTGACGCTGCACCAGGCGGGCGGCGCGCAATGACGCAGCGCCGGTTCTCGACCGCCAGGGCGGGCCGTCCATGAAGCGCGCCATACTGTGGCTGCTGACGATCGCGCTCAGCGCCATCGTCACGCTGCTGGTGTGCTTCCCGGCCAGCTGGCTGGGCGCGCTGGTGGAGCGCCAGACGGGCGGACGTTTGACGCTGGGGGACGCGCAAGGTACGCTGTGGCGCGGCTCGGCCTTTATCGGCGGCGCGGCCGGCGGCAACGGTCCCGTCACCCCGCTGCTGCCGGGGCGCTTCGCGTGGCGGATATCGCCGCTGGCACTGCTGGGCGCCGTGGAAGTACGGCTGGAGAACAGCGAAGCGCTGGCCCAGCCGGTGACGTTCCGCGGCGGCTGGCGCCAGTGGCAGCTCAGCCCTTCGGCCCTGCTGCTGCCGGCCGAAGGCTTGTCCGGCCTGGGCGCGCCACTGAACACGATCGCGCCGGCCGGCACCATGCGGCTGTCGTGGACGGCGCTGGAACTGGCCGTGGCCGGCGGCGCCATCAGCGTCAACGGCCGCACCACGCTGGAAATGACGGACATGGCGTCCAAGCTGTCGGCGATCCGGCCGCTGGGCAGCTATGCGCTGGCGCTGGACTGGCACGGCCAGCAGGCGCAGTTGACCTTAAGTTCGGTCAAGGGGCCGTTGCTGCTCAGTGGCAGCGGCAGCCTCGATCAGGGCCACCTGCAGTTTTCCGGGCAGGCGCAGGCGGCCGATGGATATGAAGATACGCTGGCCAACCTGTTGAATCTGTTGGGCCAGCGCCGTGCAAACAGCGACAAGAACATCATCGCCTTAGAGTTCAGACAATGAAAAAACAGACCGTGAGCAAACCGACCTTCCCCGCGCTGCGCCGCCTGAGCGCGGGTGCGCTGTTATGCTGCGCCGTGGCCGCGGCAGTGCCGCCCGCCGCCTGGGCCGCCAACGATGATGCTGCGCTCAATTTCGTCGGCGCCGACATCGAATCGGTGATCAAGGCCGTGGGCCACTACACCAACATCACGTTCGTGATCGATCCGCGCGTGAAGGGCACGCTGACGCTGGTGTCGGAAAAGTCGATCAGCAAGTCGCAGGCGTTCTCGCTGCTGACCTCGGCCCTGCGCCTGCAAGGCTACGCCGTGGTCAGCGGCGACGGCTACGCCAAGGTGGTGCCGGAAGCGGAGGCCAAGCTGCAATCGGGGCCAACCCTGATCGGCACGGCGCCCAGCGCCATCAAGGGCGACCAGATCGTCAGCCAGGTGTTCCATCTGAACTATGAATCGGCCGCCAACGTGGTGACGGTGCTGCGGCCCCTGATCTCGCCCAACAACACCATCAACGCCAACCCCGGCAACAACTCGGTCGTCATCACGGATTACGCGGACAACCTGAAACGCCTGACCAAGATCATCGCCGCGCTGGATGCGCCGGCCGCCACCGACCTCGATGTGATCCCCGTGCGCTACGCCATCGCCAGCGACCTGGCCACCATGGTCAACAAGCTGATGGAGAGCGGTTCCGGCAGCGGCGCCACGGACGCGGGCCGCGTCAGCGTGCTGGCCGATCCGCGCACCAACGCGCTGATCCTGCGCGCGCCATCGGCAGCGCGCGCCAGCCTTGCCAAATCGCTCATCGCCAAGCTCGATCAGCCGACGGCGGAACTGGGCAATGTGCACGTGGTCTACCTGAAGAACGCGGAAGCGACCAAGCTGGCGCAGACGCTGCGCGCGGTCGTCTCGAACGACGCCTCGGCCGGCGCCACCAGCCCGACCGGCGGCGCGGCCCAGGGCAGCACCGGCGGTCAGGCCGGGCCGACCGGGCAGGGCGGCATGGCCGGCGCCAGCCAGGGCACGGGCGGCGCCAGCGGCCCGTCCAACCCGCTGCTGAACAACAGCGCCGCGCCGCAGCAGGCCGGTACCAGCTCGGCCGGCTACATCCAGGCCGACGCCTCCACCAATACCCTGATTATCACGGCGCCCGAGTCCGTGTACCGCAACCTGCGTGCCGTGATCGACCAGCTCGACGTGCGCCGGGCCCAGGTTTACATTGAATCGCTGATCGTGGAAGTCACGTCCGACAAGGCGTCCGAGTTCGGCGTGCAGTGGATGGGCGCCACCGGCAACGAGAACAGCACCTACCGCGTGGGCGGACTGCAGTCCTACAATACGGGCGGCGCCAACAACAACATCGCGGCGCTGGCCCTGTCGCAGCGCAAGAGCGGCAGCAGCACCAGCAGCACCACGGCGCCCACGCTGCCTGGCGGCGGCCTGTCGATCGGCGTGTTCAAGCAGGTGGCCGGCCAGCTGGGCCTGGGCGCGCTGGCGCACTCGCTGGAATCGGATGGTAACGCCAACATCCTGTCCACGCCCAACATGATCACGCTCGACAACGAACTGGCCACCATCCAGGTGGGTCAGAACGTACCTATCCTGACCGGCCAGTTCACCACCACCTCGGGCACCAACTCGAATCCGTTCCAGACCATCGACCGCAAGGAAGTGGGCCTGACGCTGAAGGTGCGGCCGCAGATTTCCGAAGGCGGCACGATCAAGATGGCGATCTACCACGAGACCTCCAACGTGGACAAGTCGACCCTGACGGCAGTGTCCGGCATCACCATCAACAAGCGCGTGATCGAGAACAATGTGATCGCCGACGATGGCCAGATCATCGTGCTCGGTGGCCTGATCGAGGACACCACGGGCGATGGCACGGACAAGGTGCGTGGCCTGGGCGACATTCCCGTGCTGGGCAACCTGTTCAAGTACCAGACCCGCAGCCGCAAGAAGACCAACCTGATGATCTTCCTGCGCCCCGTGGTGATCCGCAACAAGGAGCAAAGCGTCAGCCTGGCCACGGACCGCTACGACTACATGCGCGGCCAGCAGCAGGACATCAAGCCGGCCGACAGCATCCTCGTCAACGACTTCGGCCAGCCGGTGCTGCCGGCGCTGGCCAACGGCCGCCCGACGGGCAGCGTCACCGTGGCCCAGCCCGTGCCGCCGGCGCCCCAGCCCAAGCCGGACCAGGCACCCGGCGCGGCCACGCCGGTGAAGAACTAAGGTGGCGCCATGAGCAACCTGCTGCCTTACGCCTTCGCGCGTGATTTTGTGCTGCTGGCCCATCCCAGCGAGGAGGCGGAGAACACGGTCGAAGTGCTGACCTGCGGCGCCACGGCGCCGGCCGCCATCGCGGAAGTGTCGCGCCGCTTCGGCCGCATCACGCTCAAGAGCATGACGCGCGCCGACCTGGAGACGGCCATCGCGGCCGCCTACGCCAGCGCCGGCGCCAACGCCTCGCTGGTGGCCGATGAATTCGACGCGGAACTGGACCTGACCAAGCTGCTGCAGGACGTGCCAGCCATCGAGGACTTGCTCGAATCGTCCGATGACGCGCCCGTGATCCGCATGATCAACGCGCTTTTGACCCAGGCCCTGCGCGACGGCGCCTCCGACATCCACATCGAACCGTTCGAGCAAACCTCGGTGGTACGGTTCCGGGTGGATGGCAGCCTGCGCGACATCGTCCGTCCGCGCAAGGCCATCCACGGCTCGCTGATCTCGCGCATCAAGATCATGGCGCAGCTCGACATCGCCGAAAAGCGGCTGCCGCAGGATGGCCGCATCACGCTGCGTATCGGCGGCAAGCCGGTCGACGTGCGCGTCTCGACCCTGCCCACGGGCCACGGCGAACGGGCCGTGCTGCGCTTGCTGGACAAGGAAGCGGGCCGGCTCGACCTGCAACACCTGGGCATGAGCGACGCCATGCTGGCCCAGTTCAATGGCCTGATCAACCAGCCGCACGGCATCGTGCTGGTGACCGGCCCCACCGGCTCCGGCAAGACCACCACGCTGTACGCCGCGCTGTCGCTGCTGAACGCCTCTTCCACCAACATCATGACGGTGGAAGACCCGATCGAATACGACCTGGCCGGCGTGGGCCAGACCCAGGTCAACGCCCGCATCGACATGACCTTCGCCAAGGCCCTGCGCGCCATCCTGCGCCAGGACCCGGACGTGATCATGATCGGTGAGATCCGCGACCTGGAGACGGCGCAGATCGCGGTGCAGGCCTCGCTGACGGGCCACCTGGTGCTGGCCACGCTGCACACCAACGACGCCGCGGCGGCCGTCACCCGTTTGCTCGACATGGGGATCGAACCGTTCCTGCTGTCGTCGTCCTTGCTGGGCGTGCTGGCCCAGCGGCTGGTGCGCAAGCTGTGCCCGAGCTGCAAAAGGCAAGAAGGCGGCCAATGGCATGCCGTCGGCTGCGCCCACTGCGGCCACACGGGCTACCAGGGCCGGGTCGGCGTGTACGAACTGCTGCAAACCACGGAGCAGATCCGGGCCCAGATCCACAACCGCGCGGCCGAGGCGGAAGTGAAGGCGGCCGCCATGGCCAGCGGCATGCACACCATGCGCGAGGACGGCGAACGCTGGCTGCGCGAAGGCGTGACCACCCAGGCCGAACTGCTGCGCGTGACCAAGGACTAGGCCAGAGACCATGCCCGCATTCCGTTATGAAGCCGTCGATGCCGGCGGCGCCACCAGGAAAGGTGTGCTGAACGCCGACAGCGCCCGTTCCGCGCGCGCCGACCTGCGCACCCAGGGCCTGTTGCCGATCAAGGTGGACGCCATCGGCGCCCAGGTCGACGCGGCCGGCGTGGCCAAGAGCCGTGGTTTCGGCGAGCGGCTGTCGACCACCGAGCTGGCCCTGTTCACGCGCCAGCTGGCCAGCCTGCTGGAAGCGGGGCTGCCGCTGGAGCAGGCTTTCACGGCCTTGCTGGAGCAGGCCGAGCGGCCCTATGTGCGCGACCTGATCGCCTCGATCCGTTCGGAAGTGATGGGTGGCGCCGCGCTGTCGGACGTGCTGTCGCGCCACCCGCGCGACTTCGCCGAGATCTACCGCGCGCTGGTGGCGTCCGGTGAACAGATCGGCCACCTGGCGCGCGTGCTGTCGCGCCTGGCCGACTACATCGAGCGGCGCAACGCGCTGGTGCAGAAGGTCAAGCTGGCGTTCACCTATCCGGCCATCGTGACGGTGGTGGCGTTCTCCATCGTGATCTTCCTGCTCACCTACGTGGTGCCGCAGATCGTCTCTGTGTTCGCCAACACCAAGCAGAAACTGCCCTTCCTCACCGTCGTGATGCTGGCCGTGTCGGACTTCGTGCGCCATTACGGCGTGCTGGTGGCCGTGCTGCTGGTGGGGGCCTGGTTCGCGTGGCGCCGCGCGCTGGAGAACCCGCCGCTCAAGCGGCGCTGGCACAGCTGGTTGCTGACGGCGCCCCTGTACGGCAAGTTCGAGCGCAGCCTGAACACGGCGCGCTTCGCCAGCACGCTGGCCATCACCACCGGCTCCGGCGTGCCGATTTTGCGGGCGCTGCAAACGAGCCGCGACACGCTGTCCAACGTGGCCATGCGCGAGCTGGTGGACGAGGCCAGCGACAATGTGCGCGAGGGCGTGAGCCTGGCGCGGGCGCTGTCGGCCCAGCAGCATTTCCCGCCCATGCTGATCCACATGATCCGCGCCGGCGAACTGACGGGCGAGCTGCCGGCCATGCTGGACCGGGCCGCCAGCGCGCAGGAACAGGACCTGGAGCGCCGCACGCTGACCATCGCCGGCCTGCTGGAGCCAGCCCTGATCCTGGCCATGGGTGTGGTGGTGCTGCTGATCGTGCTGGCGGTGCTGATGCCCATTATCGAAATCAATCAGCTGGTGCGCTGAACAAGGAACCCATGAAGCGTCTGCCTTTCATTCTCACCGTGGCCGCCGTGGCGGCCTTGTCCGCCTCGCTGGCTTACTGGGGGCTGCAGCTGTTCAAGCCGCAGCAGCGCCCGATCGCGGCCGCGCCCGTGGCGCCCGCGCCGGAACCCAGCCTGGACGCGGCCAAGGGCCTGTTCGGCGGCCAGATCGCCGTGGCCGTGGCCAGCAACTACCAGCTCAAGGGTGTGGTGGCGGCCGGCGTTGGCCGCGACAGCGCCGCCATCCTGGCCGTCGATAACAAGCCGGCCGTGGCGCTGGCTGTGGGGCGCGAGGTGGCGCCCGGCGTGACGGTCAAGGAAGTGCATCCCAAGTTCGTGCTGCTGTCCGAGGGCGGCGTGGTCAAGCGCATCGACCTGGCCAGCGACACGGGGCCGCAGAATAATCCCAATCTCGCGCCGCCATCCATCACGCCGCCGCCCATGCCGCAACCGGCGGTGCAGCCCACAGTACAAGCGCCACCGGTGGTGATGCCGCAGCCGCAGGTGCAGCAGTCGCCACCGCCGGCGCATCAAGGCGTGGCGCCAACGGCGCCCGGACCTGGTGTCGATCGCCAGCGTTGATACGATGGGTGTAGCACCATGAGGTTCCCCCGCGCCCTGGGCGTCGTGCTGTGCTGCTGGCTGATGGCGGCGCAGGCACAACCGCCAACAAGAACGCCAGCGCAGACGCCAGCACCAGCGTCCACGCAGGTGCTCGCCCCCGCGCCGGAGCGCATCGCGCCCGCGCTTGCCCCGGCGCCTGCGGCCAGCACCGATCCTGTCCACCACCGGCCCCGCATCGCGCTGGTGCTGTCGGGCGGCGGTGCACGCGGCTTCGCCCACATCGGCGTGCTGCGCGTGCTGCAGGAGTTGCGGGTGCCCATCGACATCGTGGTCGGTACCAGCATGGGTAGCGTGGTCGGCGGCGCCTTCGCGGCCGGCAGTTCCGTGGCCCAGCTCGAACAACTGGTGCGCCGTACCGACTGGAACAGCGTGGTGGCCGACCGGCCGCCGCGCGATGAACTCAATTTCCGCCGCCGTGAGGAAGATTTGCTGCTGCCATCGCGAATCGAATTCGGCGCCACGCTGGAAGGCATCTCGCTGCCGCCGGCTGCCGCCGGCAACGAGGCGCTGGAACTGGCGCTGACGCGCGTGCTGCCGCAAGGGACCCGTGATCGTCCCGTCAACCAGTTGCCGCTGCCATTCCGCTCCGTCGCTTCCGACCTGGTCACGGGCGAACTGGTGGAGCTGGACGATACGCCGCTGTTCCTGGCCATGCGCGCCTCGCTGGCCGTACCGGGCGTGTTCGCACCGGTGCGGGTCAAGGACAGACTGGTGGTTGATGGTGGCCTGGTGCGCAACCTGCCGGTGGATGTGGCGCGCGCCATGGGGGCCGACGTGGTCATCGCCGTCAACGTGGGCACGCCGCTGGCGCCGGAAAAGGACTTGAGCAGCGCGATCAGGGTGGCGCAGCAGATGCTGCAGATCCTCACCGAGCAGAACGTGCAGCGCTCGCTCAAGGAACTGGGGCCGCGCGACATCCTGCTGGCGCCTGACCTGAGCGGCATCAGCTTCCTCGACTTCGCGCGCCATGATCGCGCCATCCTGGCCGGCGAGAAGGCGGCGCGCGCGCTGTCGGCGCAGCTGGTGCAGCTGGCCGTGCCGGAAGCGGAGTACACGGCCTTCGAACAGCACCGCCTGGCCGGCCCCGTGGTGGCCGACCAGCCGCTGCCCATCACCAGGCTGGCCGTGGAACCGAGTGGCCATATCAATCCCAAGGCGCTGGAAGTGCAGTCCGGCCTGGCGCTGGGCCAGAAAGTCACGGTGGAACAGGCGCAGCAAGCGGGCGCCCAGTTGTTCGGCCGTGGCGACCTGGCGCGCGTGGAGACGGAAGTGCAGGACGTGAACGGCGGGCGCGAAGTGCTGATCAAGCCGACCGAGGCCGATTGGGCCCGCAGCCGCCTGCGCGTGGGACTGGAACTGGCCAGCGATTTCACCGACAACAACACCTTCGCGCTCAAGATGATGCACGTGCGTTCCTCGCTCAACGACTGGGGCGCGGAGCTGCGCAGTTCGGCCCGCATCGGCACCGAGCGCGCGTTCGAAGTGCAGTTCTGGCAGCCGCTGGGTCCCGGCTCGCAGTGGTACGTGGCGCCGGCCGTCAAATATGGTGCGGCCGCTTCCGACACCTTCAGCCTGACCGGCCAGCGCCAGAACCGCATCGGCTACAACTACGCCGGGACCAACGTGGTGCTGGGGCGCCAGCTGGGCAATTGGGGCGATGTGCACCTGGGCGTAGCGCGCCAGAGCGCCAATGTGCGGGTGACGATACCGGAAGATCCGACGGTGCCGGCGGCCCGCGTGCACCAGACCGTGCAGACGTTGGCCTATAGCGTGGACACACTGGATTCGGTGGCCTTCCCCACGCGCGGCGGCCTGTTCAACCTCAATCTCGAACGTTCCGTGCTCAACGCGGGCACGCGCGTGTCGCTGATGCAGCAAAGCGTGGAGGGCTTGCGCGCGTTCCATGCCGGGAACTGGGCCGGCCACCTGTATGCGGAATGGGCGCGCAGCCAGCAAGGGCTGGCACCGCTGAACCTGGGCGGTTTCCTGCGCCTGTCCGGCACGGCGCCCGAATCCGTGGCCGGCAACCGCGTGGTGCTGGGCCGCGTGGTGATGGCGCGTACGGTCGGTGCCATGCCGGCCGCGCTGGGGGGGGACGTGCGGCTCGGCTTCTCGCTGGAGGCGGGCGCCGGTTATGGCGACGACAATCCGCTGCACTGGGCCAGCGTGAAGCAGGCCGGCAGCATCTTCACGGCTGTCGATACGCGCTTTGGGCCGCTGTATTTCGGCGCCGGCAGCACCAAGGGCAACAGCGGCACGCTGTATCTGTTCCTCGGCCCCGTCTGGTAAGGCGGCGCTTGGCATGCCGCGGCCCCTGAGCGGGCGCGGGCTGCCTGCGCCACCAGGCGGCTGAATATTCACATCACTGGCGCCACCTATCTTCCTAAGTCGCCGCCATCTATTCTCACTGCCCGCCGCCACCCAATCGCATGGAACGCCGCCGCTCGTTCTCATACAGCGCCGCCAGCGCTCTGCTGAGGCTGCGGCCAACACCGCAGGGCTGCGAAGGACTGCTTCCGTACCCCATCTCGGACGTTCACATTTAATGCTAATCTCGCTCAGAAGAGGTCTCCTTAGCTTTTTCGATAAGTCTAATTGACGTTTTCTAACCGAGAAAATCTCGAGCTAGTTCGTCAAGCTTTTTGTAACGTTCCGATCATTTGCTCCGCTGTGCACCGCTCTTGTGAGACGTTTCATATATTGAACTTCGCTCCAGCCTAAATTAAAACGAGGATTTACACCCCATTCGGTTGCAATGACCCACAATCCATCCAACTCTGACTGAATCAATCTTGAAAATCGAAACAGTGCACCTAAAATTCTTCGATCTTTTTCTGGGTACACCTTTTGCCAATCAAAGGATGATGACTCAATGAATCTGTCCATTTGGTTGGCCATATGGCGGGTAAGCAGTGCTTCGTCTGCGGCTTTCTCGCTCGCAGGAATTATGCTTGAGAACTCTAATGCGACAAGTCGACCTGCTTTTGGTCGATTATGGAAGAATGTTGACTGTCAATTCTCGCGCCTCGCCAGATATTAACGCCGAATCTCGCCAACGTAGTCAATGTACCGACCTCTCGAATCAGTCCGGAAGAAGATGTTGCAGGCGTAGTCCGCATCATTCGATAACTCCAATACGACTCGTACAGTCTTTGTCGAGTCGTGCTGCGCATCCGAGATTCGGTGGTACAACGTCTGTTTCCGTTTGATTTCTTGCTTATCTTGGTCAAGGGTTTGAGGCATCCGAACAATGTAATTGCCCTTGCAACGATTCGGTAAGGTGAGCGACGGTGGCGGGATGAACACTTCAAATTGGCCATACCGAAAGTTCTCGGCCGTCTCATCGAGCCGCTCTCGGCGTCTAATGTCGCGTGGAAGTAGAGTATTTGTAGATGACAGTTCAACTTCGAAATGCCGGAATGCCACTCCCTTCCGCACTACCGTGTAAATCTTGGGCTCAATTGCATACGAGGGGCTTGAAGCAAATGCAGCAATCAGAATAATTGCTGTCACCAGTTTGTAAATTCTCATTACTATCATTCTTTTCGCAAATCCGTTCGGCTGCCAAATCTGTGGGCGCTGCAATTCTCCTGCCGAGCGACCGCTCTTGGCCGGATTCTGCCAGCGGCACCAATGTCTTAAAGTAATCGGCTGCTGAAACGATCAGTGTAAAGGTAAGCCTGTTGACTACAAGGTTGGGCAAGACTTTAATAGTCTGAACCATAGTCATTTACGGAAATAGGAATTTCAAACAACTTTTCCAGTTGTTGCGTTCTGTCGCGAAGCCAACGTAACGCATCCTCATCGAAGTGCACGACCTCGAATAGGATGACCGGCCGATGGCTTCCTTGAATCTTCGCCTCAAGCGAAACAAAGCCTGGGCCTTTTGCTCTTTGCATAAAGCTGATCGAAATAGCATACACACTATTAATGCTAAGAGTAATCGCTTGGTGTTTTCGAGCTACTCCAATCGTATTCGAGATTGGGTCTCTCCACCCAATCAATTGCCACGGCTTGATGTTTTCACTAAAAGTAGCGACGGCCGAAGGTACGCCATCGTAGTTGCTGCGCCCAATAGGGATGGTAAGGGGCCATGAAACGCTATCATCGAGTACTTCAATTTGAGTCATTCGTTGGCCCATCGATTACGCATTAAAAGAACATTTCCGTTGTTAGGTTGTTGTTGTTTTCGACTGTCTGCAACTGGCCGAACTTGGCCGATGGCCATAAAGGATA
>DATFBD010000134.1:0-22018 GCA_035254005.1 Burkholderiaceae bacterium
TTCGTGTATGGCACGGCCGACCGCAATATCCCGCTCGAAGCGCTGCGCTTCATGGCCACGCGCGCGCACGCGAAGTCGGTGGTCGAGGTGCCAGGCGCGTCGCACGTGCTCATGGTGTCGCGCCCCGATGCGGTGGCGAAGGTGATCGAGGCGGCCGCCGGTAACGGCTGACGGTTTGCAGCCGCCGCCCGGCCCGCCCCCGCCAACGGCGGCAGGCCCGGGCGGCACAACGAAAAAGGAATGCCACATGAAGCTGTTTCCCTCTTCCCTGTCGCGCCAGCGCAGCCGCCGCTGGCTGGCCGGCGCCGCGCTCGCCGCGCTTGGCGCCGGCGGCGCGATCTCCATGCGGACGTCCACGGCCGGGGCAGCCCCAGCCCAGGGCTACCGCTCCGGCCTGCCGGTGCTCGGCCCCCTGCCCTCGCTGAGCGGCGCGACCGGCTGGCTCAACTCGCCGCCGCTCGATGCGGCGCAGTTGCGCGGCAAAGTGGTGCTGGTCGATTTCTGGACCTACTCCTGCATCAACTGCATCCGCACCTTGCCGCACTTGCGGGCCTGGGCCGAGAAATACCGCGACCAGGGGCTGGTCGTGATCGGCGTGCACACGCCGGAATTCGGCTTCGAGCAGGACCGCGCGAACATCGGCAAGGCGGTGGCGCGCTTCCAGCTCGCTTATCCGATCGCCGTCGACAGCGAACAGCGCATCTGGCATGCCTTCCGCAACAACGGCTGGCCGGTCTTTTATGTCGCCGATGCCCAAGGGCAGGTGCGCGCGCGCCTGGTCGGGGAAGGCGGCTACGACAAGGCGGAACGGATCATCCAGTCGCTGCTGGCCGAAGCGGGCAGGCGCGACGCCATGGGTGCGTTGACGGCCCCGTCAGGCAGCAGCGAACAGGCCGCGCCCGACCTCGCGCATCTTCGCTCCGGCGAGACTTACGTCGGCTACCAACAAGCAAGCAACCTGGTCGCGCCGCGCGGCTTGCGCAAGGATGTCGCGCACGAGTATGCGATGAGTACGCTGCAGCCCAACGCGTGGAGCCTGGCCGGAAACTGGACCGTCGGCGCCGAGCACGCCACGCTGAACCGGGCGGGCGGCGGCATCGCCTACCGCTTCAGCGCGCGCGACTTGCACCTGGTGCTGGGGCCGGGCGCCAGCGGCAAGCCGGTACGCTTCCAGATCAGCATCGATGGGCACCCGCCCGGCGTCGATCACGGTGCGGACGTGGATGCGCACGGCAACGGCGTCATCAGCGAGACGCGTCTTTACCAGCTCGTGCGCCAGGCCGGCCCGGTGCCGGAACGGCTGTTCGAGATACGTTTCCTCGACCCTGGCGTGGCCGCCTACGCGTTTACTTTCGGTTGATGTCACCGGGCCGGCCGCAGTCACCAGCGCTGCACTGGGACACTGGCGCCGCCCCTGTGCAGGCCGGCGCCGGCCGCGCAGCTTGCGCATCGGCGCCGGGCCCGTTGCGCTAGCCCAGGTACTGGCCGCCGTTCACGTCCAGCGTGGCGCCCGTGATGAAGCCCGAACCTTCATCGGCCAGGAAGGCGACGGCCCGGCCGATTTCGTCGGGCGTGCCGAGCCGGCCGACCGGAATCGCGTCGACGATGCTGTGCAGCACGTCCGGCGCCACCTTGGCCACCATGGACGTGTCGCAATAGCCGGGGGCGATGGCGTTGACGGTGATGTGCTTGCGCGCGCATTCGAGCGCCAGGGCCTTGGTGAAGCCGAGGATGCCGGCCTTGGCCGCCGCGTAGTTGGCCTGGCCGATCTGGCCTTTTTCGCCGTTGATGGAGCTGATGTTGATGATGCGCCCGTACTGGCGCTCGCGCATGCCTTCCAGCACGTGCCGGGTCATGTTGAACATGGAGCCGAGGTTGGTGTTGATGACATTCCACCACTGCTCGGGCGTCATCTTGTGCATGACGGCGTCGTCCGTGATGCCGGCGTTGTTGACCAGGATGTCGATCGGCCCCAGCTCATGTTCAACCTCGGCCACGCCCAACCCGCAGGACGCATACACCGACACGTCCCAATGGAACACGGGAATCCCGGACGACTGCGAAAACGCTTGCGCGGCCTCGGCGTTGTCGTGATAGACGGCCGCCACGCGGTGGCCCGCCGCCTTGAGCGCGAGTGAAATGGCTTGCCCCAGGCCACGGGTGCCGCCGGTCACCAATGCTAGTCTTTGCATCTCAGTTCTCCTTGTAGTGGGCGCGTCGCCGCGCGGTGACAGGGTCATGATGAAGACGCTGGCCCGCCGCCTGACGGGCGGGCTGAATAGCTATTCTGAACCTGTTGCGGCGCGCACGCCAGCGTACAAGTGACGCAGATCAGGCCGGCGCGCAATTGCGCCGCCCTGGCCGCGCAGGATGGGCGCACCGGAGCGGGTCCGGCCGGATCAGGCCGGCTCGGCGTTGTCGGCCGGCGCGCTCAGGGCCACGCCGCGCTTGAGGACGACGGGCTTGCCGCCGGCCTGGCGCTTGACCATCCACTGCGCCAGCGCCGCATCCATGAAGTCGGCGTGGTTGGGAAACCATTCGCGCAGCGCCTGCACCAGCGAGCGGCCCACGTCGATGCGACCGCTCCTCAGCACCGGCCGCACTTCATACAAGGCATGCAGCACGCGCGCATGTTCCTGCACGTGGCAGTCACGCGGCGGGAAGGCGCTCTCCTCCATCCATTGTTTTTCCTGGGCGAAGTGGGCCTCGGCATGGCTGACGAAGCGCTCGAACACGGCCAGGAATTGCGCGTCGCCGGCGCCTTCCATCTCGCCCACCAGTTGCACGAATTCCTCGTGGGTGTCGTCCATGGGGGCCAGGCCCAGCTTGAACAGGTCGGTCCAGACAAAGGGTGCTTGCATAGGATGGCTTGCTTGATGAGAGTGTGGTGAGACGGCCCGGCCGCGACGATCCCGCATTATAAGGCAGCCCCGGCACGCAAACGGGTGGCCGCGTCAATTGAGGACAGACTAGCCATTGTCAATTATTTACTAGAATAAATTTGATCTGGATCAGCCAAATTGCCCCGCCAACCGCGTACGCTGGCAAGATAGTCCAAACGCAATCGAAAGACGGGGCCCTTCATGATACCCATCCATCGCGATCTTGCGGCGCACAGTTTCTATCACCTGGAGCATACCGGGCTGCAGGGCAAGGCCTGCCAGGGCCTCGCCTGCTTCCTGGCGCGCGAGGCCGACCCGGCCCGCTGGGCCAGGATGGCGCACGATCCCGCGCCCGTGTTCTGCCTGGGCCAGTGCTACCAGGCCCCTGCCATCCACGGCAACACCAACCCGCCCTACTGCGAAGTGCATGCGGAAGAAACCGTCTTGCTGGGCAATGTGCTGGCCGGTGGCGTGCGCCATCTGGAACACTACCTGGCCGGCGGCGGCGGCGCGGGCTTGCGCCAGGCCCTGGCGCTGGGGCCGCAGGCCGTGCTGCGGGCGCTGGACGAATCGGGCTTGCGCGGGCGGGGCGGGGCCGGTTTTCCGGCCGGCGCCAAATGGCGCAAGGTGGCGCAGCACGGCAGCGCCAGGAAATACGTGGTGGCCAACGCGGATGAAGGCGACCCCGGCGCCTTCAGCGACCGCATGCTGATGGAAGCCGATCCGTTCCGCCTGATCGAAGCGATGCTGATCGCCGGCGTGACGGTGGGCGCCAGCCACGGCATCATCTACCTGCGCCAGGAATACGATGGCGCCGCCGCCGTGCTGCGCGACGCGCTGGCGCAAGCTTATGCGGCCGGCTGGCTGGGGCAGCGGGCCGCTGGTTCAGCGCGCTGCTTCGACCTGGAACTGGTGGTCGGCCACGGCAGCTACCTGTGCGGCGAGGAGACGGCCATGCTCAACGCGATCGAAGGCCGGCGGCCGGAAGCGCGGCTGCGCCCGCCCCAGATCACGGACGTGGGACTGGAAGGCGTGCCCACCCTGGTCAACAACGTGGAAACCCTGTGCGCCATTCCGTGGATCCTGCAGCACGGCGCGGCCCGTTACGCGGCGCTGGGCACGGCCGGCAGCACCGGCACCAAGCTGCTCTCGCTTAGTTCCCTGTTCCGCCGCCCCGGCCTGTACGAGGTTGAATTCGGCATCAGCCTGCGCACCATCGTCGAGATGCTGGGCCAGGGCGTGCGGCGCGGCCGGCTGACGGGCCTGATGGTGGGCGGGCCGCTGGCCGGCCTGCTGCCGCCCTCGCAGTTCGACACCCTGCTCGACTACGGCGCCATGCAGGCGGCCGGCGGCGCCGTCGGCCACGGCGGCGTGCTGGCCGTGACGGACGCCACCTCCATCCCCGAACTGGTGGCCCACGTGTTCCGCTTTGGCGCGTTCGAATCGTGCGGCAAATGCACGCCCTGCCACCTGGGCAGCCCCGAACTGGCGCGCATGGCCACGCGGGCGGTGGCCGGCCAGCGCGGCGATGGCCAGCGCTGGCGCGCGCTGGTCGACGCACTGGCCGCCACCAGCCTGTGCGGCCACGGCCGGGGCCTGGCCGAATTCGCGCAATCGATCGCCCGCCACTATCCCGAGGAACTGGCATCATGCTTCAACTGACCATCGACGGCGTGCCGCACACGGCGCAAGCGGGCGACACGCTGCTGCACGTACTGCTGGCGGCCCGGCGCGACATTCCCCACCTGTGCCACGATGAGCGCGTGCGGCCCTCGGGCGGCTGCCGCATGTGCGTGGTGGAGATCGAAGGCGAGCCACGCCCCGTCTCCAGCTGCACCACCCTTGTCACCGACGGCATGGCGGTGCGCACTGCCACGCCGGCCATCGAAGCGCTGCGGCGTACCAACCTGTCGCTGCTGGCCGCGCGCTATCCGGCCGCCGCCGTGGAAGCGGAACCGGAGCGGCCCTTCCACCGGCTGTTGGCCCGCTACGGCGTGGCGGCCGGCGGCGCGCCGTGGCTGGAACGGTATGCCGACGACAGCCATCCCCGCCTCGGCGTGGCGATGGATCGCTGCATCTCGTGCAACCGCTGCGTGCGTATCTGCGACGAGCTGCAAGGCCAGTTCGTGTGGCAGGTGTGGCAGCGCGGCGAACGCACCCACGTCGGCAGCGCGCTGGGCGGCTCGCTGGCCGACAGCGGCTGCGTATCGTGCGGCGCCTGCGCCGACACCTGCCCCACCGGCGCCATCTTCGACCGCGGCGGCACACCGGCGGCGGCCACCCAATGGACGCGCAGCACCTGCGTCTATTGCGGCGTCGGCTGCCAGATGGACGTGGGCAGCCGCGCTGGCAAGGTAGTGGCCGTGCGGCCGGCCGAACACCCGGTCAACCATGGCCACCTGTGCGTCAAGGGCCGCTACGCGTTCGAATACAACCATGCGCCGGACCGCGTCACCACGCCCATGCTGCGCGATGGCGACGGTGGCACATGGCGCGCCGTCAGTTGGGACGAGGCACTGGACCACACGGCCGCCGCCTTGCGCCGGATCCGCGACCAGCACGGCGCGGACGCCATCGGCGTACTCGGCTCGGCCCGCGCCACCAACGAGGAAAACTACCTGGCGCAGAAATTCGCGCGCATGGTGATCGGCACTAACAACGTCGATTGCTGCGCGCGCGTGTGCCACACGCCGTCCGCCAAGGCGCTCAAGGCCATGCTCGGCACGGGCGCGGCCACCAATGGCTTCGATGACATCGAACAGGCCCGCTGCTTCCTGCTGTGCGGCTGCAATCCGACCGAGAACCATCCCATCGTCGGCGCCCGCATCAAGCAGGCCGTGCTGAAGGGCGCGGCGCTGATCGTGGTCGATCCGCGCCGCACGGAACTGGCCGAATACGCGCAGATCCACCTGGCCGTGCGGCCCGGCACCAACGTCCTGCTGTTCAACGCCATGGCCGCCACCATCATCGAAGAAGGCCTGGTGGATGGCGATTTCGTGGCCCGCCGCGTGGATGGCCTGGCCGAATTCACGGCCTTCGCGCGCGCTTACGCACCCGAGGCGGTCGGCGCCCGGTGCGGCGTGGACCCGGCCGACATCCGTGCGGCGGCCCGGCTGTACGCGGGCACGGCGCCCGCCATGTGCTTCCACGGCCTGGGCATGACCGAACATACGCAGGGCACGGAAGGCGTGATGGCGCTGATTAACCTGGCGCTGTTGACGGGGAACCTGGGCCGGGCCGGCAGCGGCATCAACCCGCTGCGCGGCCAGAACAACGTGCAAGGCTCGGCGCAGATGGGCTGCGAACCGGCCACGCTGACCGGCTCGCAACCGATCGGGCAGGCGCGCGCGGTGTTCGAATCGGTCTGGGGCGGCCCCCTGCCCGCCACCGATGGCCTGGACCTGATGCAGATGCTGGACGGCGCGGCCGCCGGCAAGGTCAAAGCGCTGTGGGCCTTCGGCTACGACGTCTACATGTCGCTGGCCAACCAGCACGCCAGCGAGCAAGCCATGCGCCAGCTCGACTGCGTGATCGTGCAGGACCTGTTCCTGAACGAGACGGCGCGCGCGTTCGGCACCGTGTTCTTCCCCGCCGCCAGCGTGTTCGAGCGCGACGGCACCTTCATGAACTCGGACCGGCGCGTGCAGCGCGTGCGCGCAGCCGTGCCGCCGCCCGGCGCGGCCCGCCCGGACTGGTGGATCATCCAACAACTGGCGCAGCGCATGGGCCACGCCCAGGGCTTCAGTTTCGACGGGCCGCAAGCGATCTGGGACGAAGTGCGGGCCGTGTGGCCGGCCGGTTCCGGCCTCAGTTACCGCCGGCTGGAAGCGGAAAGCCTGCACTGGCCATGTCCGCAGCGCGACGACGACGCCCATCCCGGCACGCCGATCCTGCATGGCGACAGCTTCGCCGGCGCCACGCGCGCGCGGCTGGCGCAGATTCCCTACGTGGCCACGCCAGAGCAATGCGATCCGGACTATCCGTTCACGCTGGTGACGGGACGTGGGCTGTACCACTTCAACGCCGGCACCATGACCTACCGTGGCGCCAACGCGCAATTGCAGGCCAGCGACCTGCTCGACATGGCGCCGGCCGACGCCACCCGCCTGGGCCTGGCCGACGGCGCGCGCGTGCGCGTGCGCAGCCGCTATGGCGAAGTGGAACTGCCGCTGCGGATCACCCCGCGCGTCAAGCCGGGCGAACTGTTCACGACCTTCCACCGGCCCGACCTGCACGTGAACCAGCTCACCTCGCCGCACCGCGACCGGCTGGCGCACACGCCCGAGTACAAGGTGACGGCGGTCCGCGTGACGCCGGTATGAGCGTCCATGAAGCTTGATGAGACTTGATCAGGCTTGATCAGGCTTGATGAAGCTTGTTAACAGCTTCTGTGGATAAGCTTGTTAACAAGCCCATCCACGCACCATCAAGCGCCTGATTTTTAAGGGAAAAATATAAACTGCCCAGTTTATGGGCAGTGCGGCAAGATTGATGTCCGCATAAGCAAAAAGGGAAGCCGAACGGCTTCCCTTTGACGAATTCTGGAGCGGGAGAAGAGTCTCGAACTCTCGACCTCAACCTTGGCAAGGTTGCGCTCTACCAACTGAGCTACTCCCGCAGAGGAGTTGTTACCGCGCCCACCGCGCGCTGCCATCCGCCGTAAAGCGTTTGGAGCGGGAGAAGAGTCTCGAACTCTCGACCTCAACCTTGGCAAGGTTGCGCTCTACCAACTGAGCTACTCCCGCGTGGAGGCAGAACTATAGCAGAGGGCCGGACGTTTTTTCAAGTGCCCGATAGCGATTTCGATAAAATTTCCTGATTTTGCATACGTGTCATCAATTAATTCGCCGGCGCCAGCGCTTCCGCGAACGCCATCCGCGCCGGATGGTGCAGCACGTCCTTGCGCCACACCAGCATGGTCTCGACCTGGGCGATGCTTGGCGGCAGCGCATGCACCTTGATCGTCCGGCCCAGCTTGCGCTGGCTGATGATCTCCATCGGCATCAGCGCCACACCCATGCCAGCGGCCACGCAGCCGATGATGGCCTCGAAGGTGCCGAACTCGGAGATACGGCCGGGCGCCACGTCCGCCTCGGCGAACCACGCCTCCAGCCGGCGCCGGTAAGTGCAGCCGGAACGGAACACCAGCAGGTTGCGGCGCGCCACGTCCTGCGGCACCTGCACAAGCGGGTGCGCGGGGCCGGTGATCAGCACCAGCCGCTCGGCGAACACAGGCTGCTGCGCCAGTTCCGCGTGGGGCACGGGTGCGGCCACCAGTGCCACATCGAGCCGGTGCCGCAGCACGCCGTCGAGCAGGTGGTCGGTCGGCCCCGTTTCCAGCGCCAGGTCCACTTGCGGATGCTGGCGGTTGAACGCCGCCAGCACCTTGGGCAGGCGGGCCGCCGCCGTGGTCTCCATCGCGCCGATGCGCAACGGGCCCGCCGGCTGCTGGCCGGGACGCATGGCCGCCTGCGCCTCGTCGGCCAGCTGCAGCAGGCGATCCGCATAAGCCAGCAAGCGATCGCCCTCGGCCGTGATCCGCAAGCCACGGCCGGCGCGATGGAACAAGGCCACGCCCAGCGATTCCTCCAGCTGCGTCAGGCGGGCCGACACGTTCGATTGCACCCGGTTCAGGCGCGCGGCCGCCAGCGTCACGCTGCCCTCCTCGGCCACGGCTTTGAAGATGCGCAAGGCCGATAGTTCCATCGCCACCCTCGATTCTTAAAAAACGATAAGTTCCATCATTATTATTCATTTTTTAAAATAGTCAAACCACCGTATAGTCTGGCCATCCGCCTCCCGCCATCACCGAGGAATAACCTTGTCCACCGACCGCCCCGCTTCGCCGGCCCTGCTGCTGGCCTGTAGCTTCGCTTTCATCATCGTCCAGCTGGACGTCACCATCGTCAACGTGGCCCTGCCCCGGATGGGCGCCGACCTGCACTCCGGCGTAAGCGCGCTGCAATGGGTGGTGGACGCCTACACGCTGGGCTTCGCCGTGTTCCTGCTGTCGGCCGGGGTGATGGGCGACAAGTTCGGTTCGCGCCGGGTGTTCCTGGCCGGCTTCGTACTGTTCATGCTGGCGTCGGCCGCGTGCGCACTGGCGCCCACGGCTCTGCTGCTGAACGTGGCGCGGGCCTTGCAGGGGGTGGGCGCGGCGCTGCTGGTACCGAGTTCGCTGGCCATCCTCAACGCCGCTTATCGCGACGATCCGGCGCGGCTGGCCAAGGCCATCGGCTGGTGGACGGCCGCCGGTGGCGTTTCCATCGCGGCCGGTCCCGTGATCGGCGGCCTGCTGCTGAGCATGGGCGGCTGGCGCAGCATCTTCTGGGTCAATGTGCCGATCTGCGTGGCCGGTTGCGCGCTGACGTGGCTGGTGGTGCCGCGCGCGGCCGGCAAGGCGCCCGCGCGCCACCTGGACGTGGCCGGCCAGTTGCTGGCCATCGTGGCGCTGACTGGCCTGATCGGCGCCGTGATCGAAGCGCAGTCGCTGGGCCTGGGCGATCCCTTGGTGGCAGGCGGCTTGCTGCTGGCCGGCGTGGCTGGCGTCGCCTTCATCGTCGTCGAACGCCGCGCGGCCGCGCCCATGCTGCCGTTAAGACTGTTCGCCAGCCTGCCGTTTTCAGGCGCCGTGCTGTTCGGGGTGCTGGCCAACTTCACTTATTACGGCATGATTTTCGTGCTCAGCTTCTATTTGCAGCGGGTACGCGGCTACAGCGTGATGGAGACCGGCCTGGCCTTCCTGCCGCTGACGGGCACCTTCATTTTCTCGAACATCGCCAGTGGACGGCTGGTGGCACGGTCGGGACTGCGCACGCCGATGGTGGCCGGTGGCCTGATCTGCGGGGCCGGCTACGCGCTGCTGGGCGGCTTGGGCATCACCCCGGCGGCCAGTTTCCCGGCCATGCTGCCAGGGCTGGTGCTGATCCCGGCCGGCATGGGGCTGGCCGTGCCGCCGATGACGACGGCGATCTTGTCGAGCGTGGAAAAGGAGCAGGCGGGAACGGCGTCGGCCGTGCTGAACACGGCGCGCCAGGTCGGCGGCGCGGCCGGCGTGGCCTTGTTTGGCGCCATCGTGGCCCATGGCGACGGCGCGGCCATCACGGCCGGCGTGCGGATGGTGATGGCCATCTGCGCCGGCTTGCTGCTGGCGGCGGCCGCGACGGCGGGCTGGACCCGGCCCGGCCAGGTCAGCCCCGCCACCGTGCGGTAAGAATTACTTGTAGAAGACTTCGACGCGGCCGGTCAGCTTGATCAGCATGGGACGGCCCTTGCGGTCCAGCGTCTTGCCGGCGGCAACCTTGATCCAGCCTTCGCTGACGCAGTATTCCTCGACGTCGCGGCGTTCCTTGTCGTTGATCTTGATGCCGATGTCATTCTGCAGCACGTCCACATTATGGAAAGGGCTGCGCGGATCGACCGACAGGCGGTCGGGTAATGGGGGGAGAGTGGAGGTATCGTTCATGGCCGCAATTATCCACGAGAACGGCCCACGAGACAACGGCCCCCAACAACCGGGGTCAGGTCATGCGATCCGGCAACTTGCACGCAAGTTGCCGGATCGCATGACCTGACCCCGGTTCACCGGTTCACTGTTGCAGGCGTTCGACGAAGCGGGCGGCCTGCTCGGTCACCGCGCGATAGTCGCCGCGCGCGGCCGGCGCTGTCAGGCTGCCGCCGATGCCGACCGCCAGCGCGCCCTGGGCGAACCATTCGGGCAGGTTTTCCACCGTGACGCCGCCGGTGGGCATCAGCGGTGCCTGCGGCAACGGCGCGCGCAGCGCTTTCAGGTAGGCCGGGCCCAGGGTATCGGCCGGGAAGATCTTGACCAGGTCCGCGCCCGCCTCCATCGCTGTCACGATTTCCGTTGGCGTCACCGCACCGGGCATGGACAACACCTGGTAGCGCTGGCACAGCCGTATCGTCTCGACGTTGACGGCCGGCGCAATGATCATGCGTGCCCCGGCCAGGATGGCCAGCCGCGCCGTCTCCGGGTCCAGCACCGTGCCGGCGCCCAGCAGCAGGCTGTCGCCATGGCGCTGGCGCAGCGTGCGCAGCACGTCCAGCGTGTCCGGCGTGGTGAAGGCCACTTCCAGCGCCGTCATGCCACCGGCGATGCAGGCTTCGGCCAGTTCCAGCGCTTCGTTGGCCGAGGCGGCGCGCACGATCGCCACCATCGGGCGGCGCAGCAGGGTTTGCATCAATTCGTGTTTGTACATGACGGGTTCCGATTCGATTAAGTTCAAGGCAAGGCGCCAAACCGTGATTCCGGCACGCCGCGCGCGCTGTCGACCACCGCCCCGAACAGGCCGCCCGCAGTCGCTTGCGCAGCCAGTGCGGCGGCGTCCAGGCCTTCGCGCGCCGTCGTGACGAACAACTGATCGAACCCGGCGCCGCCCAGGCAGGGGCAGCTGGGCTGCGTGACGGGCAGCGGCCAGGCCGCCACCAGCGTGCCGTCGGGCGCGTAGCGCACCACGCGCGAGGCGCCCCATTGCGCGTTCCACAGATAGCCTTGGGCGTCGATGATGGAGCCGTCGGGCCAGGCGTCGCTGCCGCGCAGGTCGGCGAACACGGTGGTGCGCAGCGGCCCGCCGCTGCCATAGCCATCCCAGCGTTCGATGGTCTGGCGCAGCGTGTCGCTGTAGTACATGGTGTCGCCATCGAGGCCAAAGCAGATGCTGTTGGCGATGGCGCAGGCGGGCAGCGGCAGCCGTTCCAGCGTGAGGTCGGTATTGAGCCGGTAGTAGCCGCCGATGGCCTGCTTGTCGGCGCGCTCGTCGAGGGTGCCGAACACGAAGCGGCCCTGGCGGTCGCAACGCCCGTCGTTGACGCGGGTGTGTGGCAAGTCCGGTTCCACCGCCACGATGGTGGTCACGCTGCCATCGCGCAGGTCCAGCCACGCCAGGCGCGAGGCCAGGCCGGCCAGCAGCAGGCCGGGATCGGCGGTCAGCGCGAAGCTGCACAGGCGCTCGGGCAAGGGCCACAGCCGGTGCTCGCCAGTGGCCGGGCTGTAGGCATGCAGGCGCGCGCCGTGGATGTCGGTCCAGTAGACGCGGCCGCTGCGTTCGCACCACAGCACGCCCTCGCCCAGCTCATCGCCGGCATCCACCAGCAGGGGTAATGGCGCCACCATCAGTGCGACTCGCGTGGCACGGCCGAACCGCGGCAGCCGACCAGGAAGTCCAGGTCCACGCCCTGGTCGGCCTGCAGCACGTGCTCGGTGTACATGGACTGGTAACCGCCGCGCATGGCCGGTTCCGGCGCGCGCCACGCTTCCTTGCGGCGCGCCAGTTCGGCATCATCCACGTCCAGGTGCAGGCGGCGGTTGGGCACGTCCAGCTCGATCATGTCGCCGTCGCGCACCAGCGCCAGCGGGCCGCCCATGGCCGCTTCCGGCGCCACGTGCAGCACCACGGTGCCAAAGGCGGTCCCGCTCATGCGCGCGTCCGAGATGCGCACCATGTCCGTCACGCCCTGCGCCAGCAGCTTTTTCGGCAAGCCCATGTTGCCCACTTCGGCCATGCCGGGATAACCTTTCGGACCGCAGTTCTGCAGCACCATGACGCTGTTGGCGTCGATATCGAGTTCGGGGTCGTCGATGCGGCGCTTGTAGTGCTCGATGCTGTCGAACACCACTGCCCTGCCCCGGTGCCGCATCAGCGCGGGCGAAGCGGCCGACGGCTTGATGACGGCGCCACGCGGCGCCAGGTTGCCCTTCAGGACGGCGATGCCGCCATCGTCCTTGAACGGCGCGGCCAGCGGGTGGATCACTTCCGTGTTGAAGTTTTCGGCCCCGGCCACGTTGTCGGCCACGCTGGCGCCGGTCACGGTGAAGGCCGCGCCGTGCAGTTTGCCCAGCAGTTCGCGCATCACCACGGGCAGGCCGCCCGCGTAATAGAAGTCCTCCATCAGGTACTGCCCGGACGGCATCAGGTTCAGCAGACAGGGTACGTCGCGCCCCAGCCGGTCCCAGTCGGCCAGCGTCACGTCCACGCCGATGCGCCCGGCGATGGCCAGCAGGTGCACCACGGCGTTGGTGGAGCCGCCGATGGCGCCGTTGACCATGATGGCGTTTTCGAAGGCGGCGCGGGTCAGCACGTGCGACAGGCGCAGGTCTTCCTGCACCATGCCGACGATGCGCCGGCCCGTCATCTGGGCCTGCAGCTTGCGCCGCGAGTCGACGGCCGGAATGGCGGCGTTGCCCGGCAGGGCCACGCCCAGCGCTTCGACCATGGCGGCCATGGTGGACGCCGTCCCCATCGTCATGCAGTGGCCGGCCGAACGCGACATGCACGATTCGGCTTCCTTGAACTGGGTCTGCGTCATGCGGCCGCTGCGCACTTCCTCGGAAAACTTCCACACGTCGGTGCCCGAGCCGATCGGCTTGCCCCGGTAGTTCCCGTTCAGCATGGGGCCGCCCGACAGCACGATGGTGGGCAGGTCCACGCTGGCCGCGCCCATCAGCAGCGCCGGGGTGGTCTTGTCGCAGCCTGTCAGCAGCACCACGCCGTCGAGCGGGTTGGCGCGGATCGATTCTTCCACGTCCATGCTGGCCAGGTTACGGAACAACATGGCCGTGGGCCGCAAATTCGATTCGCCCAGCGACATGACGGGGAATTCGACCGGCAGCCCGCCCGCCTCCAGCACGCCGCGCTTGACGGCTTCGGCCAGGTCGCGGAAGTGGGCGTTGCAGGGCGTGAGCTCGGACCAGGTGTTGCAGATGCCGATCACGGGCCGGCCGTCGAAGGCGTCGTCGGGAATACCCTGGTTCTTCATCCAGCTGCGGTGGATGAAGGCATCCTTGTCGTTGCCGCCGAACCAGTGCTGGGAGCGCAACGTGCGTTTTTTCGTCTCGGTCATGTTGGGTCTGATGGTGAGGTGAATGAAGGTACCGGTCAGAGCGCCAGTTCGGCGTCGGCTGGCACCAGCCCGCGTGCCGCCGCCACCGCCATCGCGCCGGCGCCGGACAAGCCGGCCTGCTGGGCGTCGGTGGCGACGATGCGCCGGCCGTAAAAGAATCCGTTATCTTCGATCAGCAGCGCCAGCGCGTCGCGCAGCATCGGTTTGCCGCAGATGACGATGGTGGTGTCGGGCCGCATCTGGATGGCGCTGCTGTTTTTCAGGGCCAGTACGTCGTCCGACAGCACGGCGCCGAGCAGGAAGCTGGCGCGGTCGTCGTGCTGCAGATCGGTGAACTGGGCCAGCGTGCGCACGCTGAAGCAGGCCCGCGCCAGGCCGGTGCGCTGGGCCGTGGAGGCGCCGGCCAGCAGCATGTCCGGCCGCAGCTCGCGCCCGAACTGGGCGCCCAGCGACTGGGAAATCAAGGTGTTTTGGGTGATCGCTTGCAGCAATTCCCCGGACAGCGTGGTGGCGCAGCCCGTGATGCGTTGTGACTGGTCGATGCTGACCAGCTTGGTGTGCGAACCGGGCATCACCAGCAAGGCGTGGCCGCTCAGTTCCAGGCGGCGCAGCAGGCCCATGGTCTCGGTTTCCTCGCCGCGCATCATGTCCATCGCCTCGTGATTGAGCAGGGTGACCTTGTGGGACTGGTTGCGCACGCCGGGAATGAACCAGATTGGCTGGGCGCATACTTCCGGCATCTCCAGGCGCACCATGCCGCGCGCCAGTTCGGCCAGGCCCACGGGCGCCGTCAGGTGCGGCACTTCCACCAGCCCCAGGCTGGAGGTGATCATGCCGCTGGCCAGCACCAGGCCCACGTCGTGCGCCTCCAGCCCGGCCTGGGCCAGCGTCAGCTTGATGATATCGCGCACGGCGTGCTTGAGGGCGTCCTTGCTGCCGCTGATGGCGCTGTCGCGCACGCCCACCTCCACCGCGGCCTGCGCCAGCAGGGTTCCGTCGCGCCATAAATAGCAGCGGCTGTTGGTAGTTCCGGAGTCGATGGTGATAATGTTCATGGCGCGCGCTTGCTTATCTATGCTGGAAGAAGCCACATCTTAGGACCGGCGCACATGGCTGACTAATGAGAAATTTTCGACTTCCGATATCTTTTTCGGTATCTGCTACCATTTCCCGCCCAGGCTGCTTCCCCGTGTTTGCCCCGAGGGAAGGATCCGCCGCGTATACGTATATCCATTTCGATATCATTGCTGCGGAAAAAGTCATTAGTAATGCGCTGTGAAATATTTATGATCCACACATCGCAGCCTGTGTCATACCGCCGCAAGCGCGATAACCGGAAGCCGGCTATCCCGCCTGGCCCACATGACCAAACTTATAAGATTCTGGAGACTACGAATGAAGATGAAGACTATGCTTGCCGCCCTGATGATGGTGGGCGCCCTGGGCGCCGTCTCCAACGCCAGCGCGCAAGATAAAGGCCTGATCGGTATCTCGATGCCGACCAAATCGTCGGCCCGGTGGATCGCCGACGGCGACAACATGGTCAAGGTATTCAAGGAAAAAGGCTACAAGCCCGACCTGCAATACGCCGAGGACGACATTCCCAACCAGCTGGCCCAGATCGAAAACATGATCACCAAGGGCGCCAAGGTGCTGGTGATCGCCGCCATCGACGGCACCACCCTGGCCGGCGCGCTGCAGAAGGCGGCCGACAAGGGCGTCAAGATCATCGCCTACGACCGGTTGATCCGCAATTCCAAGAACGTGGACTATTACGCCACCTTCGATAACTTCCAGGTCGGCGTGCTGCAGGCCCAGTACATCGAAAAGGCGCTGGACCTGCAACACGCCAAGGGGCCGTTCAACATTGAGCTATTCGGCGGTTCGGCCGACGACAACAACGCCTTCTTCTTCTACAACGGCGCCATGTCCGTGCTCAAGCCCTACATGGACCAGGGCAAGCTGGTGGTGCGCAGCAAGCAGATCGGCATGGACAAGGTGGCCACCCTGCGCTGGGACGGCGCCGTGGCCCAGGCCCGCATGGACAACCTGCTGAGCGCCAACTACGGCAAGGCCCGCGTGGACGCCGTGCTGTCGCCGTATGATGGCCTGAGCATCGGCATCCTGTCCTCGCTCAAGGGCGTAGGCTATGGCACGCCCAAGCAGCCGTTCCCGGTGGTGACGGGCCAGGACGCGGAAGTGGCCTCGGTCAAGTCCATCCTGCGCGGCGAGCAGCGCTCCACCATCTTCAAGGACACCCGCGAACTGGCCAAGGTCACGGCCAACATGGTGGACGCGGTCCTGAACGGCAAGACCCCGCCGATCAACGACACCAAGACCTATAACAACGGCGTCAAGGTGGTGCCGTCCTACCTGCTCAAGCCTGTCAGCGTCGACATCACCAACTGGAAACAGGTGCTGGTGAGCGGCAGCGGCTACTACAGCGAGTCGCAGTTCAAATAAGCGGCGCGCCCCGGCGGTGTGCAGCGCCGCCGGGGCATTCATGCAAGACAGTCCGAGAACCCATATGACCAATACCATCCTGGAAATGCGCGGGATAAGGAAGACTTTTCCGGGCGTTGTTGCGCTCGACCATGTGAACCTGAAGGTGCGCGACGGCGAGATCCACGCCATCGTCGGCGAGAACGGCGCCGGCAAATCCACGCTGATGAAGGTGCTGAGCGGGGTCTACCCGCACGGCAGCTACAGCGGCGACATCCATTACCAAGGCCAGGTGCGCGCCTTTCGCGGCATCGCCGACAGCGAGCACGCTGGCATCATCATCATCCACCAGGAACTGGCGCTGGTGCCGCTGCTGTCGATCACCGAGAACATCTTCCTCGGCAACGAGCCTGGCCGCAACGGCATCATCGACTGGCACACGGCCCACGAAAAGACGCGCGAACTGCTGCGCAAGGTGGGCCTGAAGGAAGCGCCCGACACCCCCGTCAACCGGCTCGGCGTGGGCAAGCAGCAGCTGATCGAGATCGCCAAGGCGCTGTCCAAGCAGGTCAAGCTGCTGATCCTGGACGAGCCGACGGCCAGCCTGAACGAAAGCGACAGCGACGCCCTGCTCGCGCTGCTGCTGGAATTGAAGGCGCAAGGCATCTCGTCCATCCTCATTTCGCACAAGCTCAATGAGATTTCCAAGGTGGCCGACAGTATCACCGTGCTCAGGGACGGCAACACGGTCGACAGCTTCGACTGCCGCGCCGAGAAGATCAGCGAAGACCGCATCATCCGCCACATGGTGGGCCGCGACATGGCGGAACGCTATCCGCGCCGCACGCCCAACATCGGCGACACCTGCTTCGAAGTGCGCGACTGGCGCGTGCACCATCCCGAGAACGCGGAACGGCAGGTTATCAAGGGCATCGACTTGAAAGTGCGCAAGGGTGAAGTGCTGGGCATCGCCGGCCTGATGGGCGCGGGCCGCACGGAACTGGCCATGAGCATCTTCGGCCGTTCGTACGGCCAGAAGATCAGCGGCCAGGCGTTCAAGGATGGCAAGGCGATCGACGTGAGCACGGTGCAAAAGGCCATCGGCCACGGCATCGCCTACGTGACCGAAGACCGCAAGGCGCTGGGACTGGTGCTGCAGGACGATATCAAGCGCAACACCAGCCTGGCCAACCTGGGCGGCGTGGCACGCCACCTGGTGATCGACGAAGGCCGCGAATTCCAGGTCGCCGACGACTTCCGCAGCAAGCTGCGGATCCGCTGCGCCGACGTGTTCCAGCAGACGGTCAACCTTTCGGGCGGCAACCAGCAGAAGGTGGTGCTGGCCAAATGGCTGTTTTCCAAGCCGGACGTGCTGATCCTCGATGAACCGAGCCGCGGCATCGACGTGGGCGCCAAGTTCGAGATCTACACCATCATCAACCAGCTGGTGGCCGAGGGCAAGAGCATCATCATGATTTCGTCGGAGATGCCCGAGCTGCTGGGCATGTGCGACCGCATCATGGTCATCAATGAAGGCAGCTGCGTGGGCGAATTCAGCGCGGCCGAAGCGACGCAGGAAAAAATCATGCGCGCCATCGTATTAAACGGAGACAAGCAACATGGGTAATCAAATCGAAGCCGGGGTGACCGGCGAACTGGCCAGCCACATCAAGCCTGCCGCCCCGGCCACGCCGCCAGCGTCGGCCACGGCGGCCGCGCAGCAGCACGCGCCGCCCAAGGGCGCCTCGGCGCTGGGCTTCATCAAGAACAACCTGCGCGAATACGGCATGCTGTTCTCGCTGGTGCTGATCATGGCCTTCTTCCAGTTCATGACCGACGGCACCCTGATGGAGCCGCTCAACATCACCAACCTGCTGCTGCAGAACAGCTACGTGGTCATCATGGCGCTCGGCATGCTGATGGTGATCGTGGCCGGCCATATCGACCTGTCCGTGGGCTCGGTGGTGGGCTTCGTCGGCGCGCTGGCCGCCGTGCTGATCGTGAACTACAACATCAACTACGTGGCGGCCGGCGTACTGTGCCTGGCTGTCGGTGGCCTGATCGGTGCCGCGCAAGGCTATTTCGTCGCCTACGCCAAGATCCCGTCGTTCATCGTCACGCTGGCCGGCATGCTGGTGTTCAAGGGCCTGACGCTGGCGCTGCTGCAGGGCCAGTCGGTCGGTCCCTTCCCGGACGGTTTCCAGCACCTGAGCTCCGGCTTCATCCCGGAACTGTTCAGTGGCGGCGATTTGCGCCTCACCTCCCTGCTGCTGGGCGCCGTGGCGGCCGTGGCGCTGGCCTATGTCAAGCTGCGCGCCCGCGCGCGGCTGGTGGGCAGCGGCATGTCCGATGAACCGCTGGCCTTCTTCCTGGTGCGCAACGCGCTGCTGGCCGCCGCCATCGTCTACTTCAGCTACCTGCTGGCGTCGTACAAGGGCATGCCCAATGTGCTGATCGTGATGGCGCTGCTGATCATGGCCTACACCTTCATCGCCAACCGCACCGTGATCGGACGCCGCGTGTACGCCGTGGGCGGCAACGAGAAGGCCAGCCGGCTGTCGGGCATCAAGACGGAACGGGTGAGCTTCGCCACCTTCGTCAACATGGGCGTGCTGGCCGCGCTGGCCGGCCTGATTTTCGCGGCCCGCCTGAACACGGCCACGCCGAAAGCCGGCAACGGCTTCGAACTGGACGTGATCGCAGCCTGCTTCATCGGCGGCGCCTCGGCCTCGGGCGGCGTGGGCAAGGTGATGGGCGCGGTGATCGGCGCCTTCGTCATGGGTGTAATGAACAACGGCATGTCCATCATGGGCATCGGCATCGATTACCAGCAGGTGATCAAGGGGCTGGTTCTGCTGGCTGCCGTGTTCGTGGATGTCTACCACAAGAACAAATAAGTAACGGGCATTTCTCCCCTCTTGACCCGGCAAGCGCCCGCTTGCCGGGTTTTTTTCATCCCATGGCCCCTGATTCCTGCAGCACATCGAAGGATCGAGACCTGCTTTTCACTGGCGGCCATGGCGGTCCTCTCGGAGAGGACATATTCTCGGAACGGCAATAAACCACCAAACCAACGCGCCCACTATTGCGAAGAGACTCATGAACAGGCCGATGATTCCGAGCATGAGAAGGCCGGGAAGGACACTGTGATGTTCGATACGAGGCCTACCGTGGAGTTAACGGCGCGCGCCGGTGCCGTATGTCATAGCCGCTGAAATGCGCCGCGTCGCCCGTTGAACGAAGGGTTAGGCATCTCGCCACACGACGGGTGACCGACTGGCTTTAGCAAGTACCTCAAGGAAACACATTTTGATAGAGCTGCAAGCAGAAATTGCATCCGTAAGAACGCGCCAAGTAAGCGTGTCTGTCTCTTTCAAGATGGATTCCCGAAGCTGGGGTAGTGCTTTACGAAAAGGAACCTTGCTCAGGCTATGCGCTACATAGAAGCGTACAGAGCGATTTTCATGGGTCAAGCCCAGTAATACTTCAGCGGGATAAAGCCTGGCTTGATATGGGATCACGCTTCCGAGTCGGGTCATTGCTCGCCAGAAATCATCCAGTTCATCACAATTTACCTCGCCTTCGCGATCTAGGCGGTCACGCTCATTAGATATTCCAGCTATCTCGTTAAATAGCTCAGCCACGCCGGAAGAGCCAAGCTCCTTAGCGATGGCCTCAGGATTTGGAAGCTCTTCCGAGTACACGCGCTCCGTCAGTGGTAAGGAGCTAGTGTGCTTTTCTACAACGGTTCGAACAACGCTCATTGAGATGCCTAACGTTGTAGTTCAGCGGCGCCGTCAGGCGTCCGCTGGAACGAATGGTTGGGCACTTAGGCTAGTGCTTTCCCAACTCTAGCACTGGACCAATACTTCGAAGGATACCCGAGAAAATCACGAGGAACGCTAACACAGGCCATATTTTAGGACCCGTGTACTTTGTACCTGCGTTCCAAATTGCCACCAGCAAGCCCACCAGATAAATCAACATCGCGGCGCCAACCCAATAGGCCACCGTGTAAGAGGATGTGTTTCTAAGCACGATGTTGGCCATCAAGTTGGGCACAACGCCACACAGCCAATACGTCTTCGCAAGCCCAAATTCTCCGCTGATAAATCTCTGATGGAGCCTGGGACTAGGAGCGGCAGTGGCTTGTGTCGCCGCGTGATTTTCTGTTTCTTCCATATTCACCCTTAAGTTTATTTATTCGAGATCACCTAGCGCGATAGCCCAACGTAAAGTGGACGTCATTTTGACGTTTTAAAAACAGCAACCTTGCCAGATAATGACGGTTTGAGCAAGCAGCATGCAACATGCAACATACAGAATACCGTGAGCATAAAACGGCCTAACAACCGCGAAAAACCGTTGTCGCTAAGTTAACCAAAGTTGTTCGACCAAGCGCGCTGGCACATCCGTGTCATGCATCACAGCATCCGGGCCAGGCACGCCTGCGAGCACGCGACAATCATGCGGGTGTCGAACGTGAACGGCCGGACGATCCGCGGTCCAACGCGCGCCACTATCCAGCCGCTAGAGCACGTCACGGCGGCCAGCAGCAACAGCGGTCAGCAGCACTGACCCAGCGCATCCTGACCGTACTGAAGAAGCGCTACGCTCGCTTACCGCATTCCGATTAACGGCTACAATATGGCCATACTCTCCTTCAAATCCAAACAGACCAAACAACTGTTCGAAGGAAAGGCCGTGCCCCGATTTGCGAACTTCCGATCCAGCGCGCAACGGAAACTCCAGCTACTGGACAGCGCGGCTACCCTGGAGTTCTTGCGCTCTCCACCGGGAAATCATCTGGAGGCACTGAGCGGCGAGCGCCAAGGCGAGTACAGCATTCGGGTGAATGCGCAGTTCAGAATTTGCTTCACCTGGACAGAAAACGGGCCGAAAGACGTGGAAATCGTTGATTATCACTAATTGATGAGGGCTGTGAGATGCTGAAGAATGCAATGCGCCCCATCCATCCCGGCGAAATCTTGCGGGAGGAGTTTCTTGCCCCATTAGGGATGACGTCACATGCGCTGTCGAAGGCGCTTCATGTGACGCCGTCCCGTATCAACGCCATCGTCAACGAAAAGCGTGGGATAACGGTAGATACCGCGCTGCGGCTCGCGCGCTATTTCGGCGGCGATCCGCAGTCGTGGCTCAACCTGCAACAAGCATACGATTTGAGAATGGCCGCCGGACTGTCCATGCAAAAAATAATAGATGAGATCGAGCCGCGCAACCCAGGCAGCGACAACAGCCAGGAATTGGCAGCATGAACACTAGCCGGCTTGGTTTACGCCCTTCAGAATATCTCTTTGGCCACTGAACGCACGGCACGCAGCAGCAATTCCGCGCCGGGCGATGGCAGATGGCCGTCGAGCGACACGATGCCGTAGGCGTCCATCCGGCACGGCAGATCGATGGGCAGTACGCTCAGCACGTTCTGTGATTCGTAATACCGGGCCACGGCGATCGGCATCACGTGCAGCGAATCGGTCTGCTGCAGCAGGGCCGTGACCAGCAGCAGCGCCGTGGTGTCGATCACGTTGAGTGGCGGCGTGAGGCCGGCGCGGCGGAACATCAGGTCGCAGCGCGAGCGCAGGATGCTGCCCTGGGGCGGTAATATCCACGGCCGGTCCGCGATGTCGCTCAGTTGCAAGCCATCGACGGCCAGCAGCGGATGGCCCACCCGAACCACCACGCAGGCCGGTTCGTCCGTCAACTCCTCGTATTGCAGGCCGGCCGCGCTGACGCGCTCCGGTATCCGGCCGATCATGAAATCGAGCCGCCCCCGCTCCAGCTGGTCCAGCAGCACATTACTCTGCTCCATCTGC
>DATFBD010000135.1:0-19245 GCA_035254005.1 Burkholderiaceae bacterium
CCGGAGTAGGCGATGCACAAGGCGCCGTGCACGAACACTTCCAGTTCCATGTCCGGGCATTCCTGACGAATCTCGGCGATCTCGTCGATGGAGAGTTCGCGCGACAGGATGACGCGGGTCAGGCCGATCTTCTGCCAGAACTTCACCCCCATCAGGTTGGTGGTGTTGGCCTGCACAGAGAGGTGGATATTCACTTCCGGCCACTTCTCACGCACCATCATGATCAGGCCGGGGTCGGCCATGATCAGCGCGTCCGGTTTCATGGCGATCACCGGCTCCATGTCGCGCAGATAGGTCTTGAGCTTGCTGTTGTGGGCGAAGATATTGCTGGCGACGAAGAACAGCTTGCCGCGCGCGTGCGCCTGCTCGATGCCCAGCGCCAGCGCTTCCGGGCGCGAGAATTCGTTGTTGCGCACCCGCAGGCTGTAGCGCGGCTGGCCCGCGTACACGGCGTCGGCGCCGAAATCGAAGGCGGCGTGCATCTTGGCCAGCGAACCGGCGGGCAGGAGGAGTTCTGGAGCGCGAAGCATAGTGGCTTTCAAAAACGGAAAAAACCGAGCATTGTATGCGCGCGGCGCGCGCCGTGGCCGGCGATGTCGGCCCGTCTTGATGTCGCGCAGTTTGTGGCAATTCAGGCAATCATCGCCGATCGCGCGACGGCGCCGATCATCGGCCACACGGGTGGCCCCGGCCGCGTCAAATGCTGCGTATAAACCACGGCCACGACGTTTCCACAATGCTACTATTGGTCTTATCGCCATGCTAACGGGGAGATTCCATGAGCAAGACCTTGCGCCGTTCCCAGACCTGGTTCCAGCGTGCCTTGTGGCTGGTCGCGTTCGTGTTCGCCTGGTTCCTGATCGGCCTGGGCGGCAAGCTGGTCAACAACCTCGGCGGCGCCGAACCCATGCCGTCGCTGGAACAGTTCGTCGACGCCGGCCAGGCGGCCCAGGTCCGCGCGGAACAGGAACGGGCCGACAAGGTGATCGCGACGGCCAACGACGCGCTGGCCCAGGCCCGCCAGCAGCATCAGGTGGCGCAGGCGAACACGCGCGCGGCGGCCGAGACGTTCCAGAACTGGCTGGCCACGCGCCACGCCACGGCCCGCCCGGACCAGGATCCGGACCTGATCGCCCGCACGCGCGAACTCGATCAACTGAAAACGGCCGAGCGGCAGGCGCTGGCGGCCGTGCAACAGCAACAGCAGGTGCTGCTGGACGCGCAACAGCAGCGCCAACACGCCAACCTGCGGCGCGAGGAACTGGAAAAGCCGGCGCTGGAGGCGCTGGAACATGCCGTGCAGCGGCGCGAACTGCACATCTTCCTGTACCGCCTGATGCTGACGGCGCCACTGCTGGCCGTGGCCGGCTGGCTGTACGCCAGACAACGCAAGAGTGCCTACTGGCCGTTCGTGTGGGGCTTCATCTTCTTCGCCGGCTTCGCCTTCTTCGTCGAGCTGGTGCCCTACCTGCCCAGCTACGGCGGCTATGTGCGCTACCTGGTGGGCATCCTGCTCACGGTGGTGATCGGGCGCCAGGCCATCGTCGGCCTGCAGCGCTACCTGGCCCGCCAGCAGCAACAGGAGGCGTTGCCGGAAGTGCAGCGCCGCGCCACGCTCAATTACGAACTGGCCCTGAAACGGCTCGGCCATGGATTGTGCCCCGGCTGCGAACGCAGCGTGGACCTGAAGGATGCGACACTGGACTATTGCCCCCACTGCGGCATCGGCCTGTTCGACCATTGCGGCCGCTGCAAGGTGCGCAAGAACGCCTTCCTCAACTTCTGCCAGCTGTGCGGCACGCCGGCCCGGCCGCACGGCGCCGAGGCTACGGACCAGGCCCGGCCCTGAACCTGGCATGACGCAAGTGACTGTCGTTTAAATGATGCGGATATGACAGCGAATAGAAGATTGATACGGCAATGTTAACTTTATCAATCATGACATAGTAAAATGACAGCTTCGCTCACCGCGTTTCCGCCAACGAGGCCGCCATGGATCAAGCACACCCACCCCGCCGCAACACCGAAATGGCCAGCATCGTCGATCAGGCCATCGCCCTCGACGCGCGCATGGGCGCTGCCAACGCGTGGGTCTTCATGGAATCGGCGCAGGTGCCGCTGCCGGTCGTGAAACGCGTGCTGGGCATGCCGGCCCAGCGCCGCAGCGCCAGCCGCGCCAACTAAGCGGACGCGGGATTACTGCCCCGCCGTCGTTTGCTGGTCGTAGATGCGCGACGATGGCGCGCTGGGCGCCGTGCGGCCCCAGAAATACGACACCGTCATCAGGAACACCAGCATCACCAGTCCCTGCGTGTACACCAGCGGGAAATGGCGCGACTCCAGCCCGGGAATGCGCGTAAACACTTCGTGGACCAGCGCCGCCACCAGCTGGTAATAGCTGAACAACATGGCGCTCAGGTGTATCCGCAGCCAGTTGCGGCGCGGCGCCTGCAGGTAAGCGCAAGCGAACGCCAGTGCCAGGCAAGCGAGGGAAACCAGCGCGAAGACATGGAACAAGTGGAAAGCACCGATCTTGTGGATGGCCAGCGCGCTCACGTTGGCCAGCGCCGCGCCATACAGATACTGCCGCCCGGCCCGCTTGTGCGCCTGATCGCCCTTCGGCTCTGACAGCACCAGCGCACCGGCGCCCAGCGCATACAGGGACGCCAGCGTGTGCAGCCAGCCGATCGCGCTCAAATGTAATGCCATACAGCTCGTCTCCCTCACCGTGCGCCACCACCACCGCCGTTTGCGCCTTGCCGCCAGGCGCCGAATGTTTCAAGCAGATTAACGCTAGCCGAGGTTTCTGTATAGCTCAGTCTGCCTTGTCGCCATTCTCTGCCGTTGCTTGCCCGATACAGCTGGGTGTTAGCCGGTGTCCCATGCAAAACGCCCCATGCGGGCACATGGGGCGTTCAGTTCATGCGGATTGCTGAAGGCGGCGATGCCGCCCCCGCCACGGTGTTACTGTTGCTTGCGACGGCGAGCCATGAAACCGAGCAAGCCGAAGCCAGCCAGCAGCATGGCATAGGTTTCAGGTTCCGGCACGGCGCTCACGTGCTGGTCGCGGGCGAAGATGGTCAGGTTGGAGAAGTTCGGCACCTGGCCGCCGTTGTTGAACCAGTTGATGGTCCAGTTACCGGTATTACCCAGCGCCGAGCTGGTCAATACCTGATTGTCGAAGAAGAACGCGCCGCTGCGGTTGGATGCGTGCAGAGCGAACACCAGGTCGACGGTGACCGGCTTGCTGACGTTGATCGTCCAGGTGCCTTTCTTGGTGCCGCTGCCTGCGGTTTCCGTGAAATTGATCTTGTAATCGACACCGCCGAAGGTCGCGGTGGTGGTCGCGGAAGCGACGCTGGAGCCGGTCACCTTGCTCAGCAGCGACCAGCCGTTGCCGAAGTTGTCGGTGAAACCGCTGACGTTACCGTTCGGGCCTTGGGCGGGATTGACGGCGGCGATGTCGCAGCCGTCGGCGATGTCACCACCCAGGGTCACGTCGTTACGGGACGCGGTATGCACCGAGACGCCGGTGCATGCCAGGTTGAGCGCCATGGCTGGCGCGCCAGCCGCGCACAGACCGGCAAAAACGAAGGTGCTTACGAGTGCTTTTACTTTCATGGGGTTGCCTTTTTGTTGGGTGCCTTGCCGGCACCACCGGACTACAAGTTATCCGCACAAATGCACGTCAAAGTAGCGAGCGCATCACGCAGCCGAAGAATTCTTAAGTCAACTTAAGCAGATTACCAGAACAACAATAAATAGTAAAGAACTGCAACTAAATATCATTTTACTATCTTCGCGCTGCGCCATCACGTGACGCCGCGTTTTACTGTCGAACAAGTCAAGCAGCGGCTGACGACAACCTGCCCGACCTTCCGGCGCCAGGGTGAGGCAATAAAAAAACCCGCAGACCTTGCAGCCTTGCGGGTTTCGCCACTTTCGTGGGTTTTCAACGACTTGTTCGTGGTGCCCGGAGCCGGAATCGAACCGGCACGCCCTTACGAGCGGGAGATTTTAAGTCTCCAGTGTCTACCAGTTTCACCATCCGGGCAGCGGGCGAGATTCTAGCACAGGCATAGTCAAAATCACCAGTTTACACAGGCTGTCCTGGCCTCAGAACAGCTTGATCAAGCGCAATTGGGTGAAATTGCCGTGCTTGACGTTGCGCGACGACGTGCTCGTCATGTATTGCAACGTCAACGCCGCGTCGATGCCGGGGACCTTGGTGGTGAAGAACGCGCCCGCATCGTTGGAACGTGCCCGGCTCGCGCCGAACGGGTTGTTGTCGTCATCCTGGTATTGACGCAGGTAGATGCCGTGCACGCCGACCACGCCGATCGCCGTCTTGTAGCCGGCCGCCGCCTCGACACTGACCCAATTGCCGCTGCGCAGCTGATTGTCCTTGTTGCGGGTGTTCAGGCCGAACGACAGCTTGCTCGCCAGGCCGATGTCGGGCGTGGGCAGCCAGGCAATCTGCAGCGCCGGACGCAGCGTGTAGAAATTGCCGACGCCGATGTGGGGACCGGGGCTGGTGTCATATTTCCCCGTCGGCAGCACCACGCTGGCGCCGGCCAGCATGTTGATGTGCTCGCTGTTGTACAGCCAGGCCGCCTGCACCTCCAGGTCGCCGACAGCGGTCGTCTCGCCGCTGAAATCGGCCGCCTCGGCCGCTATCGCGCCCTGGTACTGCTGGTTGAATTGGGCCTGCACGGCCGACTGCACGGCTTCCGGAATGGCCGGGTTCCAGTTCAGTTGCGGCGTGCTCGCGCTCACGCCGATGGCATGCTTCTTTTTCGCATACGGCAAGTCGAGGACGAAGGCCAGCCGGCCGCCGCCATAACGGTCGGTGGTGATGTAGCCCAGCGCCAGGTCGGCGCGCGTCATCGGCCCGGTGGCGTTGAAGTGCGCGGTATTGGCGCCATAGCTCGGATACAGGGCCGACGGCGTGGGCGCCGGCAGCGGGACCACGCCGCCGGGGATGGGCTGGGTCAACGCCTGGCCGTCGCCCCCGGTCACCTTGCTGATGTCCACTTGCGTGACGGCGATGCCGGCGGCCCATCCGGTCTGGTCGGGCGGCGCGAACATCTCGCCGCCCAGGCTGCCCGCCAGGTTGTAGCGCGGCTCGAACGCCTCGGCGGCGATGGCGGACGTTGCCGCCAGGGTGGCGCCCACGAGCGCGGAACAGGCCATCGATTTCTTGAATTTGCTCATTTTGTCTCCTCGTTGTAAAAGCATTGCGGCAATCTTTGCTGCCTGTCAGCCGGTCAGACTGGCCCGGCGGTCTTCCATCCGGCCGCCGGCGCCGGGGCGGGGGCCAGCCCCGCGCCCAGCATCGCCAGCGCCTCGTCGATCATTGCGTCCACCTCGGCCAGCGGACCGTCGTGCATCACGGTGCGATCGGGCCGCACCACGGCCACCCACCCCACCGGCGCCGCGCCGGGCACCAGCGTATTGCTCATGTCCTCCCACTCGCGCTCGCCGTTGGCGCCCTGCCCGCGCGGCTGGAACGAGACGATCACGCCGCCCACCTGGGCCCAGGCCACGCGCCGCCAGCCATCCAGCACGCTGGCCGGATCGCCGCCAAAACCGACCAGCGCCAGCCGCTGGCCCAGCGCGTCGTCGCTCAGCACCATGGGCTGGCCGACGCCGCGCCGCACCAAGCCCTGCGGCAGCATGCCGCCCCGAACCAGGCGGGCGCCACGGCGGGCGGCCTTGAACAGCCCCCGGCCAAAGCGGTTCTGCGGCTTGATCTCCAGGTCCTGGAAGTAGGCACGCGTGGCCGGTATCCGCTGGGTGAGCGACATCAGGCCATGGATCAGCAGGGCCGCCACGCGGTTGCGCGGCATGACCAGGCGCCCCATCCACAGCGCCAGCCGGACGATGGACTTGGCGTGGGGACGGCGCTCGGTGTCATAGCTGTCGAGGATGGGGGCGGCGGCCCGGCCCTGCACCACCCAGGCCAGTTTCCAGCACAAATTGGCCACGTCGCGCAATCCCGCCACCAAGCCCTGGCCAATAAAGGGCGGCGTGATATGGGCCGCGTCGCCGGCCAGGAACACGCGGCCGCGCGAGAAGCGGTTCACCACCCTGGCGTGGAAGCGATAGACGGCCGTGCGCTCGATGGTGATCTCCTCCGGCCGGCACCATGGTTGCAGCAAGGCGCGAATGCTTTCGGGCCGCTCCATCTGCTCGCGCGTCTCGCCCGGGCGCAGCATAAATTCCCAGCGCTGCCGGCCGCCCGGCGCCGGCATGTGCGGCGTCGGGCGCTGCGGATCGCACATGAACTCGATGTGATCGATCGGATTGGGTACATGCTTCGCATCGACCACCAGCCAGTCCTGGGCGAAGGTCTTGCCATGGAAGTCCATGCCGGCCTGGCGCCGCACGAAGGAACTGGCGCCGTCCACACCCACCACGTAGCTGGCCCGCACGGTGGCGGACTGCCCGTCGGCCAGCCGCAACTGCGCGGTCACGCCTTGTTCCTGTTCGGTGAAACCGGTCAGCTCGACGCCCAGCGCGACCTGCACGTTGGGATAAGCGGCCAGCCGCGCACGCAGTGCCCGCTCCAGTTCCGGCTGATAGAACGTCACCAGCCGGGGATGGCCATCGACGTGGCCTGCCGTGTTGGCACGGGCGTAACGTCCCAGCAGCGGAGAACGCATCTGCACCTTGGCGATGGCCTGGGTGGCGAAGGCGCCCTCCTCCAGTCCGGCCATCTGCAGGATGCGCAGCGCTTCGTTGTCCAATGCGATGGCGCGCGGCGCCATGAACACGTCGGTGGCCCTGTCGATCGCCAGGACGCGCACGCCGTAGCGTCCCAGCAGGTTGGCGGCGGCCGCGCCCACCGGGCCCAGGCCGACCAGCAGCACGTCCACCACCGGGGGGATGGTTGTTCTCATATCGAATGCTCTCTTCTGAAAAATCGGTTGCTTGCCGTGATACGGCCGCGCTCAGTCGCGGCTCACCACATCGACCGGCACGCTGAACTGGCCCAGCAGCTCGCGCACGCGCGCCGCGTCCGCGGCTGCGCACGCGACTTCGACCACCATGCCCCGTTGCAGGTCGACGCGCCCGTGCACGGTGGCGGGCAACTGGTCCGCCGCCAGCAAGCGCTGGAATACGTGCTCGGCCGCCTGCAGGCGCAGCGTCGCCTTCGCCACCTTGCCCACCGCCGTCAGCGCCATCTGGTCGAGAATCACCACGCGCACGGGTACGGCGGCGCGCTCCGGCACCAGTTCGCGGGCCGCCGCCAGCAAGTCTTCCGTACTGGCCGTGACGCCCGGCTTGAGCGTGACGTAAGCCACCGGCAGCTCGCCCGCGTGCGCGTCGGGTTGGCCGACGGCAGCCACCATCGCCACGGCCGGGTGGCGCAACAAGGCGTCCTCGATCATGGCCGGATCGATGTTGTGGCCACCGCGGATGATCAGTTCCTTGGCACGGCCGGTCAGGTGCAGGTAGCCGTCGGCGTCGACAAAACCCAGGTCGCCCGTATTGAGCCAGCCCGGCTTGAGCCAGATGCCGCGGTTGTCGGCTTCGCGCAGGTAGCCGGGGAAGACATTGGGGCCGCAGATGCCGATCACCCCCACTTCACCATCGCCGCACGGCGCCACCGCCTGTCCGGCCGCGTCCACGCGCCAGGCCTGCAGTTGCTGGTACGGCAGGCGCAGCCCGACCGTGCCCAGGCGCCGCTCACCCTCGGGCGGATTGCAGGTCGATACGCAGGCGCCTTCGGTCAGGCCATAGCCCTCGTACAGGCGCACCCCGGTGGCGGCCTCGAAGCGCCGTGCCACATCGGCCGGCAGCGCCGCCGCGCCGCAGATCGCGTAGCGCAGCGAAGAGATGTCGATGCCCGCGTGGGGCACATCGGCCAGCGTGGCGTAGATGGTGGGCACGGCGCTGAAGCTGGTGGCGCGGAAGCGCTCGACCAGCCGCCAGAAATTGGCCAGCACGTCCTTGCCGCGATAGCCCGCTGGCGTCAGCAGCACCACTTCGGCGCCGGCATGGAAGGCCGCCAGCCCCGTCACCATGGCGCCGTTCACGTGGAACAGCGGCAACCCGCACAGCAGCACGGCATCGCCCGGCGTCCAGGCGGCCAGTGCCCACGCGACGAACGTCTCGTTCTGGTGGGTGTGCACGGCCACCTTGGGCAGGCCCGTGGTGCCGCCCGTGTGGAAATAGGAGCACACGTCGGTGGCGGCGATGGCGCGGCCCGACACCAGCGCCTGGTCCGGCTGGTCGTCGAGCGCGGCATCGAAATCGAGCACGGCCACGCCCTCCCGCTCCGGCCGGGGCGCCCGCTCGAACCAGGCTTGCAGCATTGGCCGCGCGGCGGGATCCAGGTAACCGTCGGCCCGCACGGCGTACACGGTGCGGATGGTGGGACAGCGTTCGACCACCGCCATGGCCTTGTCCCAGATATCGGTGCCGGGCAACGGCGCCAGCGCCACCAGCGCCTCGGCGCCCGTCTCGGCGACGATGGCGGCGATGTGCTCGACCTCCAGCATGGGGTTGACGGGACTGGCGATGCCGGCGGCCTGCGCACCCAGCAGGGCGTAATGGGTCTGCGGCAAATTAGGCAGCATCAGGGTCACGGCCTTGCCATTGACGATGCCAGCGCGATGGAAGGCATTGGCGGCCTGGGTCACGCGGCGCGCCAGCGTCGCATAGCTCACCACGAACTCCGGCGCGGCCGGATCGGCGCTCATGACGAAACGCAGCGCGCTGCGTTGCGGATGGCGGGCGCAGGCCTGGCGCAGCAGTGCATACGTGCTGGTGGCAGGCAGGCTGTCCATCCATGGCGTCTGTTCCATGGCCAGCACGTCGGCCATGCGGCGCACGGTGCCAGTGAAAGCGGCGGCGCGGCTGCCGCTGGTGATTGCTTCTGTCATTCTTGTCTCCTGTTTTTAATGAGAGGTGGCCGCTCAGGCCGGGGGCAGCAGCACGGCCCGGCCGGGGCGGCGCTGTTCGACATGCCGGAACGCCTGCGCGGCGTCGGACAGGTCATAAGGAACGACGCTGGTCAGCGCCGCATAGCCGGGCACGTGATCAGTCAGCGGCGCAGCCACCTGCGCGGCCAACTGTGCGGCCAACCGTGCGGCCAGTTCGGCCAGTTCGGCCAGCGCCGCATGGTCGGGGCGGAACACCGTCCACGCATACCGGGCGCCGGCCGGCACCCGCGCGCGCCACTGGCGCCGCTGGCGCAACGTGGCCAGGCCGCCCCGCAGCAAGCCAAGGCGGTCGACATTACCCAGCATCGGGTGCACCGTGGTGGCATGTCCCAGCGCGCCCGGCGCCAGCAGCGCCAGCAAGGCCGCTTCGTCATCCCAGTCGGCGAAATTGAGGGTGGCGGCGAAACGGCGCGGCAGGCCAGCCAGGGGCATGCGGCGGTAGTCCAGCGCATGCAGGGCGCCGGCCCGGCGGCAGGTATCGATCGCGGCCGCGCCACAGGTGGCCGTCACGTGGGCGCCCCAGCCATGCAGTATGTGCAGGGCCAGCAATCCCAGCCCGCCGCCCGCGCCATGCACCAGCACGGCGCGGCCATGCGCGCTCGCGCGGTCGATGCCGGCATCGGCCAAGGCGCGCCGCACGGTCAGGTAGTTGTAGGGCAAGGCTGCCAGCACCGTGGCGGGGATGCCGCCCGGACTCGGTGCCGCGTGTTCCGCCCGCACCACGACGTGCTGGGCATGGGTGCCCGCGCTGGAGGGCGGCTTGGCGCCGAACACGGCGTCGCCCACCCGCACCCCGCGCACGCCGGCGCCCACGGCCGTCACCGTGCCGGCAAAGTCATTGCCCAGCACCAGCGGCAGGCGCGCCGCGCCCATCAACCGGAACAGCTTGCGGCCATAGCCGCCGCGACGCCGCACGTCGATGGGGTTGACCGAAGCGGCCTGTACCCGCACGGCGATCTCGCCGCGTCCGGGCGCTGGCAGCGGCAGGCGGCGCAGCACCGGCTCGGCGCTGGCACCGAAGCGGTCGAAGGCCGCGACCAGGTGGGCGGTGCTCATGCTGCAACGATCCGGTTGCGCTGCTGGCCCAGGTCGATGGCGCCATCATCGGTGCGGATGGTGGCCGTCATCACGTCCTCCGGCTGCAAATACGCCGGGTTGGACAGCCCCTTGTCGATGAACATGCGCCATTTGCCCTGCTCCGACAACAGGTGGCGGGCCACCCACATCGGCAGCTTGCCCGGCGCGCGCGCCGCGCAGCCAGCCGGCGTGCCGGTCGCGATCAGGTCGCCGGGCTGCAGGTCCTGCAGCGCGGACAGTTCGGTCAGCGTCTGGTGGGGCTGGAAGATCATGTCGCCGCAATAGGCATCCTGGCGCGGCTGGCCGTTGACCAGCAGCCGCATGCGCAGCTCGGGCCAGCGGCGCCATTCCTCCGCGTCCAGCAGCACCAGGAACGGACCGGCCGGGCCGAACGTGCGATAGCTCTTGCCCTTATAGAACTGCGCCTGCGGCAGTTGCACATCGCGCGCCGACACGTCGTTGACGATGGTGACGCCGGCCAGCCATTCGTGCAGCGCATCGGGGCCGATCTCGCTGGCCTGGGTCAGCGGGCGGCGCAGCACCAGTCCCAGTTCGATCTCGTAGTCGAGCAGGCGCACGTGGGCTGGCCGCACCACATCCGCGTCAGCCGCCGCCAGGCAGGACGAGGCCTTGGTGAAGATGGTGTTAAAGCCGATCTTGTCCGGGTCCATGCCGGACTCGCGCACGTGGCTGGCGTAGTTGATGCCCTGGCACACGAACTGCCGGTCTTGCGTGATGGGCGACAGCAAGCTGACGGCGTCCAGCGGCAGCACGGCCTGCGCCCGCGCCGAACGCTGCGCCAGCGCGATCCCGTCGCGCACGAAGTCGGCGGTGCTGGCGAAACTGCCGGGCAAGGTGTCGACCATCTGGCCGTGCACCACGCCCCAGTGGCGCTGTCCCTGATACTCGAAATGGATCACTTGAATTGCCATGGTGTTCTCTCAGTGTGGAAGTGGTTGCGGTGGCGATCGCCGCGGTTCAAAGCCAGGGCCGCGGCGGCGCCGACATGGCCCGCGCCAGCAGCTTGAGCCGCTGCCGGGTCAGGCGGCCGCTGCGCAGCAGGCGCAACACCTTGACCAGCGTGCCCAGGTTGCGCGCCGGGCCCATGGTCGGCGGCACGTCGTCGCCCCAGGTCCAGATGCCGGCCAGGTCCAGCGGCACGTAGTGGGTTTCGTGGTCGGCCGTGAACAGGTCGCCATCGGTGTAATGCTCGAACTCCATGCCATCGGGGTCGTACCAGTAATCGAACAACTGGCTGCCCAGCATGTGGCGGCCGATGCCCCACATGTGCCGGTGGCCATTGGCGCGCAGCACGTTGTGGCCCTGCCCCAGCGCATCCAGGTCCAGCACTTCATAGGCGCTGTGCTCGTATTTGTCTTCGATGCCGCCCGCCAGCACCAGCGTGTGGTGGTCGGCCGGGGTCTGGCCCAGGTCGAGACGGAAGAAGCACAAGTTGGGCGAGCCATCGGCCAGGTACTGCACGTCCGTCGGAATCACGCCGAGGTGGCGCATATACCAGTCGGCCATGGTGGCGAAGTCCACCGTCTGCAGCACCACGTGGCCCAGCCGGGCGATGGCGGCCGGCTCCAGCGGCGGCCGGATGGTGGCGTTGACCCGGCGGTTCAGGCCCGGCCCGTTGGTCAGCGGATGCAGCGGCGCGCGCAGCGGCAGCGGGTCCAGCGGCGTCTGCCCGGCGACCAGCCAGAGCAGATTGCCGGCCGGATCGACCAGTTCCACGCCCTGCCCGCCGCCGGGGATGCTGTCCTCGGGCAGGCGACGCGCGCCGGCATGGGCTTCCAGGCGCGCCAGCTCGGCCTCGCCGTCCACGGTGAACGCGGCCCCCACGTAGCGCGACTGCCTGGCCTGGCGCGCCACGTAAATGCAGGGTGCGGCGGCGCTGCCGCGCATGAGCAGTTGCCGGGCCGTGCGCGACACCGGCGTCATGCCGAAATCGGTCAGGAAGGCTTCAACCGCCGCAAGGTCGGGCTTGTCGAACATCAGGAAGGCCAGCGCGCGGGCCTTGACCAGGGCTTGCGGACGGTCCAGCCGGCGTACCGGATGCGGCAGCGCGTGCTCCGGATAGGCGGGCGGGGTTTTCAAGGTGGCCGGGGTGGCCGGGGTGGCGCGTCTGGCGGGCATGGTGTCTCCATTTATTCTTGACCGGGGTCAAGGAAATCTGATTTATGACTGACATTATCGTCATTTTGATGGTCGTGTCAATGTAAATTATTGCCCTGCTGGCGAGCGCCCTTGCCTGTGGCATACTGGCGGCTCGACACGAACCGATAGGGAAAGGCGCCGTCCTGGCACGGCGAAGGGAATGACGAAGACGGAATTGGCAGTGGATCACCGCACGCGGGTGGCGGCGGAGCGACGCGAGCGCACGCGCGCAAAGTTGCTCGAAAGTGCCCTGCAGGTGTTTGCGGAGAAAGGGCCGGAAGCGGCTGTCATCGACGATGTGATCGCGCTGGCCGGCATGGCGCGCGGCTCGTTTTACAATTACTTCCGCACCAACGACGAATTGATGGCCGGGGTGGCCGCCGAGCTCAGCGAGGAATTGCTGCGCCTGATCGACCCGGTGGTGCGGCGCTACGAGGACCCGGCCGCGCGCGTGGCCTGCGGCGGGCGCCTGCTGTTGCACGCGGTGCGCAGTTATCCGCTGCTGGGCGCCTTCCTGTCGCGGCTCAAGCTGCCCGTGACCGGCGGTCAATTGATCGGCGTAGCCTTCCTGGTGCGCGACCTCGACGCGGGCATCAGCCAACAGCGCTTCGCGCCGATGCTGGTGCGCGTGGCCATCGACCTGGTCACCGGCACCTTGCTGTGCGCCGCCCAGTCGCAGTCGCGGGAAGCGCTGCCGGCCAACTATCCGGAAGCGGTGGTGCACGCCGTGCTGCTGGGTCTGGGCATCGCGGCCGATGAGGCCACGCGCCTGGTCGCCCTGCCCTTGCCTGAAATCGAGTTGCCGGACAATTCGATATTGAAACGGACCGCGGCCGCAGGCAACGAAACTTAGGCATGCGCCGCTGCGTTGACGGGACGGGCCGCGCATGAACCTCTCGCGGCCTTGCCTCGCACGCTTGAATTGCCCCGACTCAAAGAAATTGCAATTCAACTAGAATGGACGTTGGCGGAGGAAGCCATGTCCACTGACAACCCACAAATTCCCAAGACCAACCTCGACAAGGTGGTCGATGCCGGCATCGCCCTCAAGGAAGTATCCGGCATGCGGGCGGCGGCCAAATTCATGGCGGCGCTGGGCGTGCCCGACGCCGTGATCGCGCGCGTGCTGTGCGAACCGGCATGGCGGCGCCGTTCCGCCAGCCGCGACTAAGGCGGCGGCGGATTCGGGCCGCGCCAGGCTCAGGTTGCGGTACGCAGCGGCCGATTGAGCAGCGAATTGCGCAAGCCGTAGGCGAAGTACGCGGCCACGGCCACGCCCATCCACGCAAAGAACACGTGGAAGGTGGCGGCCGACAAATCCTTCATGATGAACAAACAGGCCACGATGCTCAGCGCCGGCACCAGGTAAGGGCCGAACGGCACGCGGAAGCCGTCGACGTCGGCGCCGATGCCCTTGCGGCGCATGACCGGCACGGCAATCGCCACCACGATGAAGGCCGTCAGCGTGCCCATGCTCACCATGTCCCACAGGAAGGTGGCGTCCACCAGCCCGGCCGTCAGGCCCACGGCCAGGCACACGATCACCGTGTTGTTGACCGGCGCCAGCGTGCGCGGATGCACGCGCTGGAAGGTCTTCGGGATCAAGCCATCGCAGGAGATGGCGAACAGGATGCGGGTCTGGCCGTAGATGGTCACCAGCGTCACGGAAAACACGGACACCACGGCGCCAGCCGACAGCACCAGCGCCGGCCAGGCCTTGCCCGTCACGTTCTGCACGATCACGGCCAGCCCCGCTTCCTGGCCATCGAACATGCGGGCCGGTTGCGCGCCCACGGCGGCCACCGCCACCAGCAGGTAGAACACGGTGACGATGGCCAGCGCCGTGAGGATGCCGATAGGGACGTTGCGCTTGGGGTTTTTCACTTCCTCGCCCGCTGTGGCAATGGTGTCGATGCCGATGAAGGAGAAGAACACGGTGCCGGCGGCGGCCGTCACACCGGCCATGCCGGCGTAGCCCTTGCTGTTGTCGGCGTTGAAGAAGGGATGGAAATTGGATGCGTCGAAACCGGAGAATGCGATCACGACGAAGAAGATGATGATGGCCAGCTTGACCAGCACCAGCACGGCGTTGGCGGTGGCCGACTCCTTGGTCCCGCGCAACAGCAGATAGCCGCACATGGCCACCAGGATCATGGGCGGCAGGTTGATGGCGCCCGGATGGAATTCCGTGCCGTGCGGGCCGGACGCGAACATGGGCGAGCGCAGCGCGGCCGGAATATGCCAGCCGCAGGCGTTGACGAGGAAGTTGTTCAGGTAGTCGGACCAGCCGATGGCCGTGGCGCTGGCCGCCAGTCCGTATTCGAGCAGCAGGCAGGCGGCCATGATGAAGGCGGCGAACTCGCCCACTGTGGCGTAGGCGAACGAGTAGGAGGAACCGGCGGCCGGAATCCGGAACGACAGCTCGGCGTAGCACAGCGCCGTCAGTCCGGCCGTCAGCGCCGCCAGCAGGAAGGCGAGGATGACGGACGGCCCGGCCTTGGGTACCGCTTCCACCAGCGTGAAGAAGATGCCAGTGCCGATGGTGGCGCCCACCCCTATCATGGTGAGCGGGAACAGGCCCAGCGTGCGGCCCAGGCCATGGGCGGAGCGTTCGGGGCCGGCGCCGGATTCAGCGGCGACGGGCTTGGTGCGGCACAGTTGTCGGGCAAACGCTTGCATGGTCCATCGTCCTGTCTCGAAGTCGCGCGCGGCCGGACGGCCACGCGCCTGCTGCCCTGACGCCGCCCCGGCCCTGCCCTGGCGCGTCAGTCGAAATGCACGTTACGCCACTGCAGGGCCGGCATCATGACCGCCTGCAGTTCACCGGCCAGCCGGCGCACCGGCGCCGCCGTGTAGCGCTGGTAGTAGGCCCGGTTGTACGGGCCGATACCATGTTCGGCGCTGAAACTGCCGTCGTAATCGCGCACCACCGCATCCAGCAGCGTGGTGCGCAAGGCGGCGATGGCCTCGTCGTCCAGCGCCTGCGGCCCTGTCCTGGGGGCCACCAGGTTGTAGTGCAGGCCGCCGTCGGCCACGTGGCCAAAGTCGCAGATGCGCACGCCGGGATACGACGCGGCCAGCCACTCCCGGCCCCAGGCGCGGAACGGTGCCCAGTGCTTGCGCGGCAGCGCGATGTCGAACGCGATCACGCGGCCTTCGTGGCGCAGCGCGTCGCTGATGCCGTGCCGCAGTGCCCACAGCATGTCCTGGTCGCCGAACAGCGCGTCGGCCAGCAGTTCCTGCTCCATCAACGCGCCCAACGCGTCCTGCAGCACCGCATCCAGCGCCAGCGTGCGGGCCGGCAGCGAGGTGCTCAACTCGACCAGCAAGGCATACGGCGGCACCTGCCCGCCCGGGAAGGGATTGCGCACCGACGGCACGTTGCGGAACACGGCCTGCATGGCTTCCTGCGACATGCCTTCGACCGAGGCGATGAATTCGGGCAGGTCGCGCTCCAGCGCGGCCAGCAGCGGCATCACGGCGGCGCTCGACGCCGGCACCACCAGCGCCGTGGCGCGCTGCGCGGGCAGCGGATGCAGGCGCACCGTGGCGCGCAGGATCACGCCGAACGCGCCGCCCGTGCCGCATAACAGCTGCTTGAAATCGACGCCGGTATTATTCTTGCGCAGCGCGCTGCCAAAGCGCAGCATGCCGCCGCGCTCGGGCAGCCAGACGTCCACGGCGCACAGGTTGGCGCGCACGTCGCCGTACTTGATCAGCCGCGCACCGCCCGTATTGGAGGCGATCATGCCGCCGATGGTGGGATCGGCCGAAAGGTCGATCGGGAAGCACAGGCCCATGGCGGCCGCCGCCTCGTTCAGTTCCGACAGGCGCACGCCGGCGCCCACGGTGGCGGTGCGCTCGTCAGCGTCGATGGTGATGGCATCCTTGAGCCGGTCCAGGCTGAACACGAACTGGCGCCCGCTGGCGTCCGGCGTGGCCGCCGCCACCAGGCCCGTGTTCGCGCCTTGCAGCACGAACGGCGCGCCATGCGCGTGCAGCAGCGACAGCGCCGCCTCGGCCTGTTCCGGCGTGGCCGGCCGCAGCACGGCCACGGCCACGCCCTGGCCGTAGCGCGCGCCCTGCACGTAGGGCGCGCAGTCGGCGCTGGCCGTCAGCATGCCGGCCTGGCCCAGCAGGCCGTCCAGCTGGGCGAGCAGCGCGCCGCTCATGCCGCCTTGGCCATGGTTGCAGCGGCGCCGTCGGCCGACGTCATCTTGAAAATGGCGGTGGCGTTGCTGCTGTCGAAGCCCAGGTCCAGCACTTCCTCGCCGTCGGCGTTGCGCACGCGGTCGCGCGAGATGAATTCGTAGAACGAGCCGGGCACGCGGCGCACCACGCAGCCGTCCGGGGTGCGGAACACGCGCTCGACCTGGGCCGCGCGGTAGGCCGTCTGGCGCATGGTGCCGCGCGCCGCCTCCTCGATGGCGGGCTTGATCGAGCGCCCCAGCTGCTGCTGTTCGGCCGACAGCGCGTACAGGTCGGGCACGCGGTCCGTCACGTGGTTGAAGGCGTTGCCTTCGGTGGCGATCCACGCCATTTCCTGCGATTCCTTGAGCAGCAGTTCATAGTCGTCCAGTGCCGGCACGTCGTGCTGGCGGGCGAAGCAGCGCACCAGCGATTGCAGCAGGGCCACGGCGTCGGCCAGCGGCAGGCTGCGCTGCGCTTCCAGTTCCTTCAACAGGTCCAGGTCGCGCGCGTCCAGCGGATCGACCGAGCTGGCCACCACGCGGCCCACGGCGGCCTGGAACTCGGGCGAGAAGCGCTCCACTTCCAGTTCGCTGACGAAGAACTGGGGAATGTCTTCCGGCAGGTCAGCATGCACGTAGGCGCGGCCCATCATCTTCAGGCGCGGCAGCGGGTAGTTTTCGTTCAGGCGGTAGCCCAGCGGCGCCAGGAAGCGGGTGATGGCCGCTTCGCCGCACGGCAGCTGGCCGTTGGCGGCGATCTTCACCGAGCGCACGGCGCCATGGTCGAAGAACACGCGGCGGCCGCTGGCCACGGCGTCTTCCGTGTAAGCCTTGCCTTCGGGGACACGCTCCAGCAGGTCGCGGAACAGCAGCACGTTCATGGCGTAGGCGATTTCGGCGCGGGTCACGGCCACGGTGGCGTCGCCGTTGCCAGGCGCGTCGCTGAATTCGGCCGGCACGTGCATCAAGCGGGTCATGCGGGCGGTGGCGGCGGCGCCGATGCAGGAGGTCAGGAGGTAGTTGAGGGTGGTCATGGTGAAAAAAGCAGCACTGCCGCGAATGATGAAGTTGCGCCGATTATTCGATACGGCCCGGAAAGCCCACAAGCGAAATGATTTCGACGCCCTATTCCATTTGAGAATACCTTTTTGGTGCCGAATGCGGGACAATGGCGGCTGAGACTGTTTCACCATCAGAATTCGCCCACATCATGCGCCTCAACCTGCCCTCCCTGTCCGCCCTGCACGCCTTCGAGATGGTGTACAAGCTGCAAAACATCAGCGCCGCCGCCAACGCGCTGGCCCTGACCCAGAGCGCCGTGAGCAAGAAGATCCTGGCGCTGGAGGCGTATTTCGAGCAACCGCTGTTCGAGCGCCAGGCCAGCGGCCTCGTCCCCACGGCGGCCGCCGAACTGCTGTGGACCCGGCTGCCGCCCTGCCTGGACGAGCTGGAAGGCGTGATGCAGGAAGTGCTGGCCTCGCGCGACGGCGGCGGCGTGCTCAACCTGGCCGTGTTCCCCACCTTCGCCACCAAGTGGCTGGTGCCGCGCCTGCCCCTGCTGTACGAAGCCCACCCCGGCCTGACGCTGAACCTGAAGATCCAGCTGAGCCGGGTCGATTTCGGCGGCACCGGCATCGACGCCGGCATCGTCTTCGGCCGCCCCGGCTGGCCCCAGTGCGAGCATCATCGGTTGTCAAGTGAAACCCTGGTGCCCGTCTGCAGCCCCGGCTTCATCGAACGCCATGGCCGCCCCGCCGACATGGCCGGCCTCACGGCCTACACGCTGCTGCACCAGACGTCGCGCTCGGACAGCTGGCCCAACTGGTTCGACGCGCATGGCATCGTGGCGCCGCCCAAGGAACAGGGCCTGCATTTCGAACTGTTCTCGATGGCGGTGGAGGCGGCCAAGGCGGGGCTGGGCATCGGCCTGCTGCCGGCCATGTTCGTGGCCGACGAGATCAAGCGCCAGGCACTGGTCGAACTGTTTCCGCCCGAGCAGCAGTCCGACAGCGCCTATTACTTCATCTACCCCAAGCGCAAGGCCGGCCTGCCCGGCGTGATCACCTTCAAGCGCTGGCTGCTGGAACAGCACGAACGCGAGCGGGCCAGCGCGGCCGATTGACGCCCTGCTCCTGTTGCTAGTTTCCTACAAGCGACCCGGCCCGCGACGGCGGGCGGCGCCGGCGCGCCCGTCCATCCCGAGGCGACGCCCCGCCATTCCAATCCGGAATATGGTGAGGAAAACATTTCCATTGATGCTCCGCAATAGCTGCCGAATAATCAACTGACCGAAGCACCGGAAACCGTGGCAAATTCGCTGCCCATCCTGGCGCCGGCCCAGCCGACAACACACGACAAGACCCGCATGCCCCGGCTCATGCGGACAACAACACGGAGACACCATGCTTACCCCCACCATTTTGCGTCGCGCGGTCCTGTTCAGTTTGTACGGTGGCGCGGCCCTGGCCGGCCTCAGCCCGCTCACCCAGGCCCAGGCCCAGACCGCCCCCGCCGCCGCCAAGGATGACGCGATCCAGACCGTGAACGTGGTCGGCTCGCGCCGCGCCGCCAGTTCCGCCACCGACACCACGGTGCCCGTCGACGTGATCCCGCTGAACAAGGTGGCCGAATCGGGCGGCCAGTTCGACCTGGCCCAGACCCTGACCAATATCTCCCCCTCGTTCAACTCGACCCGCCAGACCGGCGCCGACGGCGCCGACCTGGTCGACTCGGCCGCCCTGCGCGGCCTCGGTTCCGACCAGACCCTGGTGCTGGTGAACGGCAAGCGCCGCCACACGACGGCCCTGGTCAACCTGTTCGGCGCGCGCAACCGCGGCAACACGGGCACCGACATGAACGCCATCCCG
>DATFBD010000136.1:0-39365 GCA_035254005.1 Burkholderiaceae bacterium
CCGCACGATGGCGGGCGTGACCTGGGGCTGGTTCTCCACATACGCGCCCAGCAAAGCCCGGTCGCACAACAGGTTGATGCGGCGCGGCACGCCCTTGGCCAGCTTGTGCACCAGCGCCGTGAGCCGGCGCGGGAATGGCGAGCTGGCCGCCGCGCCGGCCACGGCCAGCCGGTGTTCGATATAACTGCCCGTTTCCGCTTCCGTCAGCGGCCCCAGGTGGTAACGCGCGATCACCCGCTGGGCCAGTTGCTCCAGCTCCGGCCGCGCCAGCATGGCGCGCAGTTCCGGCTGCCCGATCAGGATGATCTGCAACAGCTTGCGCTCATTGGTCTCAAGGTTGGTCAGCAGGCGCAACTGTTCGAGCACGTCGGCCGAGAGGTTCTGCGCCTCGTCGATGACGAGCACATTGTTATTGCCCTGCGCATGGCTGTCGAGCAGGTGGCGGTTGATCGCATCCACGTAGGTCTTGACGCTGACGGCGCCCGCCCCTGGCCCTGGCTGGGCCAGCGTGATGCCGAACTCGTCGCACACGGACAGCAGCAACTCCTCCACCGACAGCTTGGGATTGAAGATGTAGGCCAGCTTGCAGTTGGCCGGAATCTGTTCCATGAAGCAGCGGCAGACGGTGGTCTTGCCGGCGCCGATCTCGCCCGTCAGCAGCACGAAGCCGCCGCCGCTGCCCACGCCGTACAGCAGGTGGGCCAGCGCTTCGCGATGGCGTTCGCTCATGAACAGGTAGCGTGGATCGGGTGCGATCGAGAACGGCGCTTGCTTCAGGCTGAAAAATTGCGTGTACATGAACCCCCTGGGTGCGGCTCAGCGCGAACGCACGGCCTTGGGCTGGACCGGCGGCAGCGGCTTGAACTTGGCGCAGTAAATCTTGGACTTGCGATCGAAATAGACGATGCGGCTGGCCGGTTTGGCCTCGCGCACCGGGAACGCCGAGCTGTCGATTTTCGCATAGCGCATGCCCACTTGGGTGGCGATGGCCTGCTCCAGCTGTTCCGGCGTGGTCTCGGCCACGGCGCCCACGAACACAAAGGTGCTGGTGTCGTCGCTGACCATCAGTTCGGAAATCTCCACGCCCCACAAGGTGGCGCCATCGGACTTGAACCAGTAGGCGCCGCCGTCGTGTTTGTAGGCCGGGCCGAAGGCATTCAGCAAGTAGTTGTAGAAATATTTGTTATCGACTTCATCACGGCACAGCAAGGCGTTGCCGACGATGGTGCCAAACGTGGTGGGAACGGCGGCATGGGCGCTGGCGCAGCCCAGCGCCAGCAAAGCTGCAAACCATGGCGCAAAGAATGGCGCAAACACGGCCATGCGCGGCCGCCAGCGGCGCGGTACAAGTGTCAGCCCGGCCGGCATGCTACAGCTTCGACATCCAGGCCCGGTTGGCCAGGATGCGCGCCTTGGCTGCGGCCGGCAGCGCCTCATAACAGCCCGGATATTGCTTCAGTGCACTCTCGCGCACTTCCTTCTGCAAACCATTGATCAGAAAAATATACAGTACCCCGCCATCGTCTGTCTTCTTGGTTCCCATATATTTGATCATGCTGACTCCCTTCACCCGGTCAGCGGCCCACGCGTTGGCCGCCTGCTGGATGGCATTATGACATTGCGCCTTGAAATCACATACTGTTTCGCCAGTGGTACAGGGTAGATATCGGCTCTCCGATGTATAAACTGTAGCGTAGGGAGCAGTGTTGATCGGGCGCGAACGTAGTCGATAGCGCAAACATTCAAGATCAATAACACCCATTATGAAATTCTAGTATCCAGTGCCGGAGCCGTATGCTCTAATAAATTGTGACGCTTGGCGCATGGCCCCGAAACTCTGTGGAGGAGGGAAATGAAACGCATCATCACAGCGGCTGCCTTGACGCTGTCTCTGCTTGGATCGGCCAGCGCCATGGCAGGGGATGCCGTTGTACTCGACAACAACACAAACAATGACACCGTGGCCGAAGCGCCGCGCGGCTTCATCGAACTTGAAGACCCCATGCATGTGCTGCAACCCTATCTGGCCGACGACATGATGTTGCCGCGCCAACAGGCCGCCTCCTGGGTACGGCCCCGGTTGACGGCCGCCAAAGTGCAGCCGGCCGCCGAGCGCCTGTCCGCCGGCAAGAAGGAGGCGCGGGTCGCCGCGCTCAAGAGCAAGTTTTCCGATCTGCCAGAGCCGCCCATGGCCTCGATGTTGCTGATTGGCCTGATCCTGCTGTTCCTCACCGTGCAAGAGGAAAAGGACGAGAAGTTCACCGAGGAATGACGACGGCGCGCCATCCAGTGCCCCGTTTTTGCAGCTGGTGCCGCGGATCCGTGCGTCCATCCCTTTTCCATCGCAGCCCGTGGTGAGATGGCTTATCTTTTCGCCATCCCCACCACCTGTAGCGAGCAACTATGCACCCCATCCAACGTAGCACTTTGGCCGCTGTGCTGGCACTGGCCAGCGCGCCCCTGCTGGCCGCCACTGCCCAGCCCGACAACAGCAACGGCACGGAAAGCCGCGCGGTGGCGCCGTTCCATGCGATCGCCGTGGAAGGGCCGTGGCCGGTAGTGGTCACGGCGCAGGGCGAGCAACGGCTGGAACTGAGCGGCGCGCGCCGGGAAATGGCCAACGTCGAAACCGTCGTCTCGGACGACACCCTGATCATACGGCCCCGGCAGCGCAAGGGCTGGCATTTTTCTTTTGGCTGGAGCAAGCACGCGCCGCTGGCGATACGCGTCACCACACCGCAACTGGCCAGCCTGAAGGCGGGCGGCAGCGCCGACGTGGAACTGCAGCAATTTCACGGCCAGCAACTGACACTGTCCACAGCGGGTTCCGGCGCGCTGAACGCCAGCGGCGACGCGCGCGACCTGACCTTGCGCACTGGCGGCAGCGGCAACGTCAACCTGCGATCCATGACTGTCGGCAAGCTGAACCTGCGCATGAACGGCTCGGGCGACGTGGCGGCCGGCGCGGTCGGGCAGGATGTCAATGCGGAGCTGAACGGCTCCGGCGACCTGGACATGGACAATGTGCACGGCGAGCGCGTGAACGCCGTGTTGCGCGGTTCGGGCACCATGCGCGTGCGCGGCGCCAGCAAGGAAGTGCGGGCCGAGGTGTCGGGCTCGGGCGACCTGGAGGCGTGCGCGCTGCAAACGGAAGCCGTGACGGCCGTACTGCGCGGCTCGGGCGATGCCTGCGTGGCCGGCACCATCCACCAGTTCGACGCCGAAGTCCACGGCTCAGGCAACCTGACCGCGCGCGGCGTGCAGGCGCAGACGGTACGCGCCGTCCTCACCAGCGCCGGCAACATGGTGCTGTCGGGCAGCATCGGCACGCTGAACGCCGAGGTGACCGGCTCGGGCGACCTGGACGCGAAAGGCCTGCAAGTACAGCGGGCCATCGCGCGCAGCCGTGGCCCCGGCAACATCTTCCTGAGCAAGGTCAGCGACACGCTGGAGGCGGAACTGAACGGATCGGGCGACCTCAACGCCAGTACCGACTGCAAGCAAGTCAAACTGACCATGAGCGGCCCCGGCCAGGTCACGCTGGCCGGCAAGACCGACAAGCTCGATGCCCAGTTGAGCGGATCGGGCGAACTGCACGCGCGCCAGTTGTGGGCCGGCCAGGCGCAGGTGGAGGTGCGCGGCCCCGGCCACGCCCTGGTGAACGTGAAAACGGCCGACAAATCGCGGCTCGTCACCATCGACCGCAACGGCGCACACGAACGCGCCAACTGACTTTCCCACAAACAAAACCGGGGTCAGGTCATGAACACACGCAACTTGCGTGAATTCATGACCTGACCCCGGTTTGGTTTGGGGAACTGGCCGCTCAGTCGAAGCAGAGGCGCTTCTTGGTGGCGGCGATCAGCTTGGCGTCGTAGGGGTACAGGTTCTCGATAAACAGCAGTTCGCTTTCATCCGGCTCTTCCAGGCACATGGCCAGCATCACCGGGCCATCTTCCATGCGGCCCAGGAAATGCTTGGGCCAGCGGTTCTTGCGGTGCGCCCGCAGCACTTCCATGCCAAGCTTGGCCAGCGCCGGTTTCACCCCGGCCGCCAACGCCTCGCGCTGCCATTCATCCCAGTAATCGTTGTGTCCTGCCTTGTTCATCTGCGTAATTCCTGAAGCGAAAGACGCCAGTGTACTCCGCCCGCCCCAAAGCTACCACAACAAGACCAGGTGGCCTCCAACCACGCAAAAAACCATACCATTTCCAAAAAGATTCAACTCCTTATTAAACAAAGACTTATGAAAACTATCGAGCCTAACTAAGGCAGTCCACTTCCAGAATTCACAATACCAGTTAAATACCTGTTGACAAGCTGGTTTTGCAAACATATAGTGCCCGACAACTCCCCGGCTCGAAGCGGTATGCAAACCCGGCCGGGATGGCACAACAGCGTAGGCAAAATCATGATCGACTACTTCATCGGTGTGGATGGCGGCGGCAGCGGCACCCGGGTGCGGCTGGCGGACCGCGGCGGACGCGAACTGGCCGAAGGCGCCAGCGGCCCGTCCGGCCTGATGCACGGCATCGGGCGCGCCTGGGCCGCCGTGGAGGACGCGGCCGCGCAGGCGTTCCGCGCCGCCGGCGTGGCCGTCCCGGACAAGCAGCGCGTGGCCATCGGCCTTGGCCTGGCCGGCGTCCACAACAAACAGTGGGCGGCCGATTTCGTGGTCGCCAATCCCGGCTACGCCAGCGTGGCGCTGGAGACGGACGCCGGCACCACCCTGCTGGGCGCGCACCGGGGCGAACCGGGCGCCATCATCGCACTCGGCACCGGCAGCGTGGGCGAAGTGATGCTGGCCGACGGCAGCCGCTACGAAGTGGGCGGCTGGGGCTTCCCGTCCGGCGACGAGGCGGGCGGCGCGTGGATAGGCCTGCGCGCCGTGAACCACATCCAGCAAGTGGTCGATGGCCGCGCCACCGGCAGCCCGTTCGCCAGCGCCGTGATCGCGGCGTGCGGCGGTACGCGCGACGCGATCCAGGTCTGGCTGGCCAACGCCACGCAGACCCAATATGCGCAACTGGCGCGGCTGGTGCTGCAGTACGCCGATGCCGATGCCGACGCCGATCCCACGGCGCGCGCCATCCTGCTCGAAGCGGGCCGCCAGGTGGACCTGATCGCGCACGCGCTCGACGCCGGCGCCAGCTTGCCGATCGCCCTGTGCGGCGGCCTGGCCGCACCGCTGCGCCCTTACCTGCCGCCGGCCTTGCTGGCGCGCGTGGTGGCGCCGCAGGGCGATTCCGCCGCCGGCGCGCTGCGGCTGATCCAACAACAGTGGAAGGAGTAGCCAATGCTTGCACAGTTGCGCGATTTCCGGCCCGACGCCAGCAGCGACACCCCGCTCTATATGCAGTTGGCCAACAAGCTGTCCGACGGGATCGCCAGCGGCGACTGGCGCGCCAACGAGGCGCTGCCGTCCGAGCGCGTGCTGTCGGAGATGCTGACCATTTCGCGCGTGACAGCGCGCAAGGCGATCGACATGCTGTGCGAGCGCGGCATGCTGACCCGCAAGCGCGGCTCGGGCACTTACATCACGCCCAAGCTGGAACAGCCGCTGTCGCGCCTGACGAGTTTTTCCGAAGAGCTGAGCCAGCGCGGCTTCACGGCCGGCTCGCGCTGGCTGCAGCGCGAGATCGGTGTGGCCTCGCCGCAGGAACTGCTGTCGCTGGGCCTGTCGCCCAACATGCCGGTGGCGCGCCTGAAGCGCCTGCGCACCGCCGACGAGGTGGTGATGGCGATCGAAACGACCACCATCCCAGCCGCCTACATGCCCAATCCGCACAGCGTGACGGATTCGCTGTACGGCTATCTGGAGGCGAATGGTGCGGTGCCGATGCGCGCCTTGCAGCACATCCGCGCCGTCAACGCCAACGCCGAGCAGGCGCGCCTGGCCAACCTTCCCGCGGGGGCAGCCATGCTGCATATCACCCGCGTCAGTTATCTCGACAACGGCAACGCGGTGGAACTGACCCACTCGTTCTGCCGTAGCGACTATTATGAATTCGTAGCGGAGTCACGCAGATGAGCGGTGCAATCAAAGGCAATATCCTGACCTCGGCGGGCTGGGTCCGCGGCGAGATCGCGTTCTCGGACCGTATCGGCGCCATCCACGGCGCCACCACCGATCCGGCCACCAACGGCGACGATTACATCATCCCCGGCTTTATCGACCTGCACGTGCATGGCGGCGCCGGCAAGGATGTGATGGAAGGCGGCGACGCCGTCCACGCCATCGCCGCCATCCACGCCAAACACGGCACCACCAGCCTGCTGGCCACCACCATGACGGCGCCACCGGAAGACATCGACCTGGCCCTGAAAGCCATCGGCGAAGCGTGCGCCAATCGCCGCTCCGGCTGCGCGCGCGTGCTGGGCGCGCACCTGGAAGGCCCGTACATCAATTCCGGCAAGCTCGGTGCGCAGCCCAACTTCGCGCGCGCCGCCAAGCTGGCCGACGTGCAGCGGCTGGCCACCTTTGCGCCGCTCAAGCTGATCACGGTGGCGCCGGAAATCGCCGGCCATCTGCAACTGGTGCGCGAACTGGCCAACGCCGGCATGCGGGTGCAGATCGGCCACACGCTGGGCTCCTACGAGGACGGCGTGGCCGCGCTGGAACACGGCGCGGCCGGCTTCACCCACCTGTTCAACGCCATGAGTGGCCTGCATCACCGCGAGCCGGGCATGGTGGGCGCGGCGCTGGCGCACGCCCAATACGCGGAATTGATTCCGGACCTGCTGCACGTGCATCCGGGGGCCATCAAGGTGGCGCTGCGCGCCATCCCGCACCTGTACTGCGTGACCGACTCCACCGCCGCCACCGGCATGCCGGACGGCGAGTACATGCTGGGCCGGCACACGGTGCAAAAGTGCATGGGCGGCGTGCGCCTGCCCGACGGCACGCTGGCCGGCAGCACGCTCACCATGGACCAGGCGCTGCGCAACCTGGTGGGCCTGGGGCTGGACCTGGCCGACGCCTCGGCCCGCGTTTCCACCTATGCGGCCGACTACCTGGGCCTGGAGGAACGGGGCCGGCTGGCGCCCGGCGCCTTCGCCGACATGGTGGTGCTGGACCGCGACCTGAATCTCAAAGCCGTTTATATCGAAGGAGAACTGTTGTGACCTCAATGATGCTCAAAGAAGCGCTGTCGGCCGCCGACTGCGTGGCCCTGCAACTGGCCAGCGACACCGACCGCTACGCGGAGCTGGGCCGCAAATTGAGGAGCACCTCGTTCTCGACCGCGCTGACCATCGCGCGCGGCAGCTCGGACCACGCCTGCTCATACGCCGCCTACCTGATCATGGCGCGCCTGGGCCGGGTGGTGGCGTCGCTGCCGATGTCGCTCGTCACGCTCAACAAGTCGCCGCTGATCACGCGCGACACGCTGGCCATCTCCATCTCGCAATCGGGCCAGAGCCCGGACGTGGTGGAACCGATCCGCTACTTCCGCGACGGCGGCGCCACCACCGTGGCGCTGGTGAACGACATCGACTCGCCGCTGGCCCACGCGGCCGAATGGGCCATGCCACTGCGCGCAGGTAAAGAACAGAGCGTGGCCGCCACCAAGAGCTTCATCACCAGCCTGGTGGCCAGCGCCCGCATGGTGGCCCAGTGGCAGAACGATCCTGAGCTGCTGGCCGGGCTGGCGGCGCTGCCCGATTCGCTGCGCGCCGCTACCAGCGAGGACTGGTCGCAGGCGATCGACATCCTGGCCCCGGCCCGCAACATCATGGTGGTGGGACGCGGCATCAGCTTCCCCGTGGCGCTGGAAGCGGGCCTGAAATTCAAGGAAACCTCGGCCCTGCAGGCCGAAGCGTTCAGCGGCGCCGAGATCAAGCACGGTCCGATGGCGCTGATCGAGGAAGGTTACCCGCTGCTGATCTTCGCCACCCGCGGCCCGACCCAGGCCAGCCTGCTGCAACTGGCGGCCGAGATGCGCGGCCGTGGCGCGCGCGTGCTGCTGGCCGCACCGGCCGACGTGGCCGAGCGTGACCTGACCTTGCCCACGGCGGCCACGCCGGACCTCGACCCCATCGTCGCGATCCAGGCCTTCTACGTGATGGCGGCCAAGCTGTCGGCGGCGCGCGGCATGGATCCGGACAGCCCGCGCCACCTGAGCAAAGTCACCAAGACCAACTAAGTCCAACTTAGCCCAACCGCGCCCGCCATGAAGATCAAGTTACTGCTGACAGCATGGTTGGCGCTGGGCGCGTGCGCGGTGTGCACGGTCCATGCGGCAGCTCCGCCGCAGAAAATCGAATTCTGGACCTTCAGCATGAAGCCCAGGTTCACGCCCTACTTCGAAGCGCTGGCGCGCCGCTATGAAGCCGACAACCCCGGCGTCAAGCTCGAATGGGTGGACTTCCCGTGGGACGTGATCCAGACCAAGCTGGTCACGCGCATCGTGGCCGGCACACCACCGGCACTGGTCAACCTGAACGTGCCCTGGGCTGAGGAGTTCGCCCGCGATGGCCTGCTGGCGCCCGTCGACGGGCTGCTGGCCGGCGAGCGCCAACGCTATGTGCCCGCCGCCCTGCAAGACCTGACCTTCGGCGGCAAGACCTATGGCTTCCCGCTGTACAGCAACGTCGCCGTCATCACCTACAACCGGCAGCTGTTCGCGGCGGCCGGCATCGCCCGTCCGCCGCGCGACCTCGATGAGCAGCTGGACTACGCGCGCCGCGTGGCGGCCCGCACCGGCAAGGCCGGCCTGTGCCCCGCCCTGTCCAAGATCGACGGCCTGATGATGCAGCAAGGGCTGGACGTGATCCGCGACGGCCGCGCCGTGTTCAACTCGCCGCGCCACGTGGCGCTGGTGCGCAAGCTGGCCGACACCTACCGCGCCGGCGGCCTGCTCAAGGACAGCCTGTTCGCCGAGGATAACTTCCCCGCCGCGATCGACGCCTACAAGGGCGGCCGGCTGGCCATGCTGCTGGCGCCGCCCACGGCGCTCAAGCGGATCGAGGCCGACGCCGCCGACATCTACGCCATCACCGGCGTGGCGCCCGCGCCGCTGGGGCCAACGGGCATCGCCGACGGCGGCTGGCTGATCCACTTCGCCGTACCGAAGAACGTCGACCCCGCGCTGCTGCCGGCCGTGGGCAAGTTCGCCCGCTACCTCACCAGCGACGAGAACGAACTGGCGTTCGCGCGCCAGGCCAGCGTCTACCCGGCCAGCGCGCGCGCCGCCAACGACGCCTTCTTCACCACCGTGCCTGCGGGCGCGGGCGCGTCGCAACAGGCGGTGGCCGCCGGCGCCGTCTCCATGCCGCACGCGCATACGCTGTACGTGGCCGGCGTGACCGACTACGACGAACTGCGGCGCTACCTCGTCAAAGCCGTGGAGGCCGGTGTGACGGGCAGGCAGGACATCCAGCAGGCGCTGGACCAGGCAGCGGCCATCTGGAACCGCAAGCTGGCCGCGCAACGAGGGCGCTGACATGACGCGCCGCGCCCTGCTCCCCTGGCTGTTCCTCGCGCCCGCGCTGGCGCTGCTGGCCGTATTCTCGTTCTGGCCGGTGGCATTTGGCTCCTGGCTGGCGTTCACCGACTACAGCCTGATCCGCCCCACGCACTGGGTCGGACTGGACAACTTCCGCGCCATCTTCGACAACGAGATGTTCGTCACCGGCCTGAAAAACTCGCTGGCCTTCCTGCTCATCGTGCCGTGCGTGCAGGTGGGCGCGCTGGGGCTGGCCGTGCTGGTCAACAACCGCCTGCCCGGCATCCGCTTGTTCCGCGCCGCGTTCTACCTGCCGGTGGTGACGACAGTATCGGTGGTGGGCATCATGTGGGGCTTCATGTTCCACGAACAGGGCGCGCTCAACTACGTGCTGCTGGCCATGCACCTGGTGGGCGCGCCCGTCGGCTGGCTGTCGAACGACACGCTGGCCCTGTTCTCCATCATGTTCGTCACGCTGTGGCGCGGGCTGGGCTGGTACATGGTGATGTATTTGGCCGCGCTGCAGGCCGTGCCGGCCGACATGCAGGAAGCGGCCATCCTCGATGGCGCCACGCGCTGGCAGCGCTTCTGGCAGATCACCGTGCCCATGCTGCGCCCCACCATCATGGTGTGCACCATCCTGTCCGTGCTGGCCGCGCTCAAGGCTTACCAGGAAGTGGACGTGCTGACCCAGGGCGGCCCCATGAACTCCACCTTCACCGGCCTGTATTACGCCTACGACCAGGGCCTCAAGCACCTCAAGCTGCCGCGCGCGCTGGCGGCCAGCTTCGTGGTGTCCGTTTTCTGCGTGGCCATCGCCATGCTGTGCCTGCGCTACATCAAGCCCCGGAGCCGGCCATGAGGATGCGTCCCCAAACCGTGCTCCATTACGCCGTGCTGTGCGCGCTGGCCCTGCTGTGCGTGTTCCCGTTCTGGTGGACGCTGGTCACGGCCCTGTCCACCGAGGGCAATATCTTCGCCTTCCCGCCCACGTTCTGGCCGCGCGCGCCGTCGCTGGCCAATTTCGCCGAAGCGTTCCGCGCCATCCCGATGCTGGCCTTCTTCCGCAATTCCGTCTTCATCGCCACCTGCACCGTGTTCTGGAAGCTGGTCCTGTGCTCGATGGCGGCCTATCCGCTGGCGCGCATGCACTTCCGTGGCCGCCGGCTGGTATTCGCACTGATCCTGGCCACGCTGGTGCTGCCGTCGGAGGTGAACTTCCTCGTCAACTTCATCACCGTGACCAAGCTGAGCCTGGTCGATACCTACACCGGCGTGATCCTGCCCAACGTAGTAACGGCGGTCGCCATCCTGCTGCTCAAGCAGGCGTTCGAGGAAGTGCCGCAGGATTTGATCGACGCGGCCCGCGTGGATGGCGCCTCGGAATGGACCATCTTCAGCCGCATCATGCTGCCGCTGATCGCACCGTGGCTGGCCACCGTCGGCATCCTGACGGCGGTGGAATCCTGGAACGAATACATCTGGCCCTCGATCGTGATGAGCAAGCCGGACGATTTCCCCCTGTCGGTCGGCGTGCTGTACCTGCGCGGCACCTTCGGCAGCAGCACCCGCGTGATCGCGGCCGGGACCGTGCTGACCATCCTGCCCACGCTGGCAGCCTTCCTCTTTACCCAACGATTCTTCATGCGCGGCATGGACGGAGCAGTGAAATGACTATGACCTTGAACGAACTGAGAAAAATCGCCGGACAGCTGATCATGATCCGCTTCCCCGGCCCCGTGCTCGATACCGCCACGGCCCGCTTCATCCAGGCCAACGGCATCCGCGCCGTCTGCCTGTTCCGGGGCAATATGACGGACTCCCGGCAACTGGCCACACTGACGGGCGAACTGCGCGCGCTGATGGGGCCAGAATCGCTGATCGCCATCGACCAGGAAGGCGGCGCCGTGGTGCGCTCGACCTGGGTACCGGCGCCACCGGCCGCCATGGGCCTGGGCGCGGCGGACGATGCGAACCTCGCCGAGCGCACCGGCGCCGCCGTGGCGCGCGCCGTCAAAGCCCTGGGCTTCAACTGGAACTTCGCGCCGGTGCTGGACTTGAACAACAATCCGCACAATCCCGTCATCGCGGAGCGCTCGTTCGGCGCCGAGCCGCAGCGCGCGGCCGAACTGGGCATGGCCTGGATGGCCGGCAGCCACAGCGAAGGCGTGGCCTGCTGCGTCAAGCACTTCCCCGGCCATGGCGACACCCACGTCGATTCGCACCGCGACCTGCCGACCGTCGACAAGCCGCTGTCGCAGCTCGAACAGTTCGAGTTCGCGCCGTTCCGGCAAGCGGCCAGCCAGGCCCCCGCCATGATGACGGCGCACATCGTCTACCCCGCGCTGGACCCCGACTACCCGGCCACCATGTCGCGCCGCATCCTGCACCAGCTGCTGCGCGAGGAATGGAATTACCAGGGCGTGATCATCACGGACGGCATGGACATGCACGCCATCGCCGGCCGCTACGGCGTGGGCAAGGCCGCCGTGCGCGCGCTGGCGGCCGGCGCCGACATGGTGATGGCGCTGGGCACCCCGGAAACGCAGGAGGAGACGCTGAACGCCATCGCCGACGCGTTGGCGTCGGGCGAGCTGGCGATGGACGAGATGCGCACCCGCCTGGCGCGCCTGTCCAAGCTGGCGCTCCAATACCCGTGCCAGCCACGCGACTACCTGGAAGATGCGGCCGACCGCGTGGTGATGGCTGAAGGCTGGCGCCGCGCCCTGAGCGCGCGCGGCAATCCGCAGCGTCCTCCCGCCGGCGCCAAGGTGCGGCTCGTGATGCGCCAGGACGTGGTCAGCGACGGCGTGTCCGAAGCGGGCGTGCCGGCGGCCACGGTGGCGGCCTCGCTGGGCCAGTTGTACGACGTGGAGCTGGTGACGTTCGACGACGCCGAAGCATTCGACTGGGCCGCGCTGCCGCACGATGGCCGCTACACCATCCTCGCTTCGACCTCGCGCCTGCGCTACGGCCCGCGCGCGCGCGGCAGCTGGCGTCCGGACCTGCACCTGGCGTTGTGGAATCCCTACCAGGCGCTCGACATCGCCGCGCCCGCGCTGATGACTTACGGCTTCGCGGCGCCGGCGCTGGAAGCCGTCAACGCCTGGCTGGCCGGCGCGCTGGAAGCGACCGGCCGCGTGCCGGTGCCCGGCTTCGATTAAGGCCGCGCGCCGCCAAGCCGCCACCAGAACACCAGAAAACCAGAAGAGCAGAGACAACGATGGAACACACCAAACCGCACGTCCGCAATCCCAAGCTGTGGGTGCCCAGCCTGTACCTGGCGCAGGGCTTGCCGTTCTTCGCCGTGGCCATCGTGGCCAACCAGATGTTCAAGAGCATGGGCGTGCCCAACGACGAACTCAATCATTGGACGGCGCTGATCGGCTTCGCCTGGGTATTCAAGCCGCTGTGGAGTCCCTTCCTGGAACTGGCCAGCAGCAAGAAGCTGGTGGTGGTGGGCTTCCAGCTGCTCGGCGGCCTGTGCCTGGGTGCCGTCGCGCTGGCGCTGCACGCGCCGTTCTGGTTCGCGGCCTGCCTGGCCATGCTGGCCCTGGTCGCCGTCGCCTCGGCCACCCACGACATCGCGTGCGACGGCTTGTACATCACCAGCCTGTCGGAGAAGGGCCAGGCCGCCTACGCCGGCTGGACCGGCACCTTCTTCAACGCCGGCAAATTCTTCACCACGGGCGCCCTGCTGCTGCTGGCCGGGCACTACGAGAAGACGCTGGGCGTGGTGCCCGCGTGGACTATCAGTTTCGCCATCCTGGCCGCCATCATGGTGGCCCTGGCCCTGTACAACAGCTGGGCGCTGCCGCCAGCGAAGAACGTGGTGGACGAGAACACCAACGCGGCCGCCATCGCGCGCACGCTGTGGCAGGTGATCGTCGAGTACTTCCGCAAGCCCGGCATCTGGGTGTCGATCCTGTTCATCATCCTGTTCCGCGCCGGCGAGGCGCAGGTGCAGTCGATCGGTCCGCTGTTCCTGCGCGAGGCGCGCAACTTGGGAGGGCTCGGCCTGAGCACGGCCGAAGTGGGCGCCGTGTACGGCACGGTGGGCACGGTGGCCTTCATCGTCGGCAGCATCGCCGGCGGCTACTTCACCTCGTGGCTCAGCCTCAAGCGCGCCATCCTGTGGCTGATCCTGGCGCTCAACCTGCCCAACGTGGCGTTCTACTGCCTGGCCACGTGGCTGCCCACCGACCTGACCGTGATCGGCGCGGCCCTCAGTCTGGAGATGTTCGGCTACGGCTTCGGCTTCGTGGGCCTGATCCTGTACATGATGCAGGTGGTGGCGCCCGGTAAATACCAGACCGCCCATTACGCCTTCTCGACTGGCATCATGCAACTGGGCTTCGTGCTGTTCAAGCTGGTCAGCGGCGACATCCAGATCGCGCTGGGCTACCAGCACTTCTTCGTGTGGGTGATGCTGAGCGCCATTCCGGTGGCCGTGCTGTCGCAGTTCATCCCCATGAGCGCGCGGCCCCAGCCCGAAGCGCAAGCGGCGCCGCACGCGGCCACGGTGGGCTGAGGCCATGGCCAGCGTCAGCCTGCAAGGCATCGTCAAGCGCTACGACGCGCAGACCGTGATCCACGGCGTGGACCTGGAAGTGGCGGACGGCGAATTCATGGTGTTCGTGGGTCCGTCCGGCTGTGGCAAGTCCACGCTGCTGCGCATGATCGCCGGGCTGGAGGAAATCAGCGCCGGCCAGCTGAAAATCGGCGCGCGCGTGGCCAACCATGTGCCGCCGGCCGAGCGCAAGCTGGCCATGGTGTTCCAGTCCTACGCGCTGTATCCGCACATGACGGTGTACGACAACATGGCGTTCGCGCTCAAGCTGGCCGGCCAGCCGGCGGCCACCGTGCGGGCTGCCGTGGAGCGTGCAGCCGACATCTTGCGCATCGCCCCGCTGCTGCACAGAAGGCCCAAGGAACTGTCGGGCGGCCAGCGCCAGCGGGTGGCGATCGGTCGCGCCATCGTGCGCACGCCGGAACTGTTCCTGTTCGACGAACCGCTGTCGAACCTGGACGCCAGCCTGCGCGTGCAGATGCGGGTGGAACTGAGCCGACTGCACCGCGAGCTGGGCACCACCATGCTCTACGTGACGCACGACCAGGTCGAGGCGATGACGCTGGGCCAGCGCATCGCCGTCTTCAACGGCGGCCGCATCGAGCAGGTGGGCACGCCGCATGCACTGTACAACGCGCCCTGCAACCTGTTCGTGGCCGGCTTCCTCGGCACGCCGAAGATGAACTTCATCCCGGCCCAGGTCCTCGCCATGGGCGCGCACCACGCCAGCGTGCTGCTGCCCGGAGGCGCGATCGTCGAAGTGGCCGTCGACGGCATGGCGCTCACGCAGGGCGACGCCGTCACCGTGGGCGTGCGCGCCGAGCACCTGGCGCTGCGCACGCCCGGCACCGACACGGCCGGGCCGCAGGCCAACGCCGCCGACGTGACGGTGGGCCATATCGAATACCTGGGCGACCAGTCCATCGTGTACGCCACGCTGGCCGGCGCCCCGGACGTGGTCGCCGTGCGCCTGCCGGCCGAGGCCGCGCTGCCGGGCGCCGGCGCGCGTGCGCGCATCGTGCTGCCACCCGCGCACTGCCTGCTGTTCGGCGCCGACGGCCGCGCCCTGCCGCGCCCGGCCGCCAGCGCAGCACGGGACGCGGCGCGCACGGATGATTTGGCGGCGGCCAGTCAATTTATGTAACAATACGCGGGTTTGACCGGACCGCCCTTCTCCCGCCCTCCGATGCGTGGCAGAATGCGCGGTTTGACCACCCCTTTCCGTGACGGCGCGGCGCCAACCGCCTCGCCTCCATTTGTCTTTGATTGAAGGATTTACCATGTCCCAGTTTCGTTTCGCCCGTATTAGCCTGATCTTGGCCGCCATTGGCCTGAACGCAGCGCCGGCCATGCTCGGCATGACGGCCGTCCACGCCGAAGAAAAGGCCGCGGCAGCGCCCGAAGCGCCGAAGGATACGGTGCGTCCCGAGATCTTCAAGCTGATCGATCCGGCCCAGATCAAGGACCTGATGGCGGCGAAAAACTACACGGAAGTAAAGAGCCGCATCGACCAGTCGGCGGCCATGCCCAACCTGACCCCGTTCGAGACCTTCGTGCTGAACCAGATGCGCGTGCAGGTCGGTTCGGCCACCTCGGACAACGCCCTGATGCTGCCGGCGCTGGAATCGATGATCGACTCGGGCCGCCTGTCGCCCAAGGACAAGGCCAACTTCATGGTAGCGGTCGGCAACATCTACTACACCTCCAAGGACTTCGAGAAGGCCATCGTCTGGTTCAACCGCTACCAGACCGAAACGGGCGACGTGGCCAAGGTGCGCCCGCAACTGCTGCGCGCCTACTTCTTCAAGAACGACTACCCCACCGTCAAGGCCGAAGTGCTGAAGGACGTGGCGGCCGCCGAACAGGCAGGCACCGCGCCTACCTCCGACGAGCTGGCCCTGCTGGGCAACGTGGGCATCAAGAGCAAGGACAACGCCCTGTACCTGCAGGCCGTGGAATACCTGGTCAAGTACTACCCGACCGAAGCCTACTGGTTCGACCTGCTGAACCGCACCCGCGGCAAGCCTAACTACAACCAGCGCCTGGACCTGGACGTGCTGCGCATGAAGGCGCTGGTGGTGCCGGGCCGCATGGAGCCGGACGACTATTCCGACCTGGCCGAACTGGCGCTGCTGGGCGGCTTCTACACGGAAGCGAAGAACGCGCTGGACAAGGGCTTCCCTAGCGGCCAATTTGGCACCGGCCCCGACGCGGCCAAGCGCAAGAAGCTGCACGACCAGGCCACCAAGGGCGCAGCCGACGACGCCAAGAACATCGGCAGCGGCGAAGCCTCGGCCGCCAAGTCCAAGGATGGCGTGGGTCTGGTCAACCTCGGTTACGCCTACGTGACCATGGGCCAGTTCGACCATGGCCTGGACCTGATGAACAAGGGTATCGCCAAGGGCGTGCTGAAAAATCCGGAAGACGCCAAGCTGCGCCTGGGCTACGCCTATGTGATGGCCGGCCGCAAGGATGACGCCATCAAGACGCTGGCCACCGTGACCGGCAACGACGGCCGCGGCGACCTGGCCCGCTACTGGATCATGTGGGCCAAGAACCCGTCCGCACCGGCTGCGCCAGCGGAAAAATAAGCAGCGCCGCCGGCAGCGCGCCGGCATCGCACACAAGCCAGACGGCCCCGCCGTCTGGCTTTTTTTCGTCCTTGCTTTCCTGATAATCCGCCAGCACAATGGGCATCCTGGACAACGGGAGGCCGACATGGGCAAGACTGCAAGGCTGGCCAGCATCGACATGCTGCGCGGACTGGTGATCGCCGTGATGGCGCTCGACCATGTGCGCGATTTCTTCGGCCCCGCCAACTGGGGCCCGGAACAGCTGGACCAGACCACGCCGGCGTGGTTCGCCACGCGCTGGATCACCCATCTGTGCGCCACCACCTTCGTGCTGCTGGCCGGCAGCGCCGCGTGGCTGCGCGGCAGCAGCGGCAGCGGCCGTAGCAACGGCGGCGGAACGGCGGCGCTGTCGCGCTACCTGGCCACGCGCGGCGCGCTGCTGCTGGTGCTGGAAGCGACCTGGATCAGCTTCAGCTGGCAGTTCGGCTATGGCGTCCTGATCCTGCAAGTGATCTGGGCGCTGGGCATGGGCATGGTGTTCCTGGCCGCGCTGGTGTGGCTGCCGCAGGCGGCGATCGCCGTCATCGCGGCGCTGCTGATCCTGCCCCACAACCTGCTCGACACCATCCAGTCCGGCCATCCCCTGTGGCTGGCGTGGCACCAGGGCGGCTTTCTGCCGTTGGGAGCGAACTTCGGCATCGTCTTCATCTATCCGCTCATGCCCTGGCTCGGACTGATGGCGGCCGGCTACGGGCTGGGTCCCGTGTTCCGCTGGGAAGCCGCGCGCCGCCAGCGCTTCCTGTGGCTGGCCGGCGGCGTACTGCTGCTGGCATTCGCCGTTCTGCGCAGCGGGAATTTCTACGGCGATCCCGATCCGTGGTCGCCGCAGGGCCGGGGCTGGGTGTGGGACCTGATCTCCTTCCTGCGCGTGCATAAATATCCCCCTTCGCTGCTCTACCTGTGCGTCACGCTGGGCATCGCCCTGCCGCTGCTGGCCGTATTCGAACGCGTGCGCCCGGTGCCGGTGCTGCTGCTGTTCGGCGGCGCGCCGCTGTTCTTCTACGTGGTGCACATCGCGCTGATCCACGCGCTGGCGGGGCTCTACTTCCTGCTGCGCTTCGGCGCCCTGCCGCAAGGCACGCCGATACGCTACACGCTGCCGCCAGGGTATGCGCCCTCGCTGCCGGTGGTGTACGCGGCCTGGCTTGGCATCCTGCTGCTTATGGCTGGCCTGACGACGCTGTGGCACCGTCGCCAGGCGCTAAAGCTGTAGCGAAGGCCCGCGCATAGGCCCCGCCGGGCGTGCCTGGCATGCCGCTGCAAGCCGGTTCCGCGCCTATGGTTGGCCGGGGACACGGGGTATCGCGGTCCAGCGACCAGAAATGCAGGCCGGCCAGCTTCATGCGCCGCGCGGCCCGCGCCACCATGCGCGCATCGGCTACGGTGAACATGTTGTCCCGCACATCGTTCACGCCTATCATGGCCGTCAGCTCGATCTGCTGATACGGCACGCCATACTTGCGGTGCACATTGCGCGCGGCCTGGATGGCTGACAGCCCCATCTGGCAGCGCCGTGCGCGTACCACGCAGGCGTCGGGGCGCGCGGGCCCGTAATCCATCACCATCAGGTTCAGCGCGTAGTCGCGCAAGCCGCTGCGGCGCGCCGCCGCCAGCACGGCCACGCCCGTTCCGTTCAGGCTGCGCAGGCTGCCGTCCGAGGCGGCGTGGGTGGGCACCGTGAGGCTGAAACGCAGGGCCGGACGCTGCGCCTGCACGCCAGCGGCGGCCTCCAGCAGCGAGGCGATCTGCTGCGCACTCTGGCCGGCCTCGATATCGAAATCGATGCCAGCCAGGTGCGGCGTATCGTAGCGGGCGATAAAACGTTCCATGCCTTCGGCGCTGGCGCAGGTAAACACCGCGCCCTGGCCGCCGGTGGAGATCAGGTAGCGGATACCGGCCCGGTCGAACGCCGCCACGTTGGCGTCGGCCACGTCCTGGCCGCGCTGCGTGCCCCACTGTTCGTCGCCGCATTCGCCGCTGGCGAAGGCCCAGGTCAGCGCCTGCCGGCCGAACGGGCTGCCGGCACCGTTGATGTAGGGCGTGCGCACGCCGTCCGGCGCGGCCGTGATGATGTTGGTGGCCGGGTCGTTCCACATGGCCAGGTGCTTGTAGGGGCTGTAGATAAAGGGCGGCGCGGCCAGCGCCCACGGCGAGACCGCCGCCAAGGTCGCCGTCGCCATGATCAGGGCCGTGGCCCGGGTTCCGAGAAATGCCATGTCAGTTCGCATCCATGAAAAAGGCCCGCCGCCCGCAAGTTGTGCTTGCGCGGCGGCGGGCCGGGGTGCCGCTACGGCCAGGCCGGCCGGCCTGGCCAGTCAGGTGACGGATCAGTACTTGATGCGCACACCACCGTACACGGTCTTGCCGTTCTTGTACACGCCGGCGATCTGCGTGGTGTCGGTCTTGTACACGGTCAGCAGCGGATCGTTCAGGTTCTGCGCTTCCAGCGTGAACATGACCGACTTGTTGAGCGTGTAGTTGAGCGCGATGTTCAGCGAGCCGTTGGCGCTCTGGAAGTAGTCGGCGCCGCCGCGGTTACCCAGCTTGTAGGCGGAACGGTGGCTGTAGCCGATACGGGCGCTGAAGCGGTCGTCCTCGTAGAAGGCACCCACGTTGTAGGAGTTCTTCGAGGTGCCGTACAGCGTGCAATCCTCACCGGCCTTGCCGTTGCAGGTGCCCGTGGCCAGCTTGCCGGTCTGTTCGCCATCGGCGTAGGTGTAGTTGGCGTTCACGCCGATGCCACCCCAGACGTTCTGCTCATACGCCAGGTCCATGCCTTTCAGCTTGCCGTCCGTGTTGACCGGAGCGGAAATGTCGTAGTTGGCGATCGCACCGCCGTGGGCGGCGTCGGCATACGGCAGGGTGCTGTGGCCGTAGGCGATCACGCCATCGAGCTTGCTGGCGAAAACGCCGGCCGACAGCAAGGCCTTGGGCGCGAAGTACCACTCGGCGCTGAAGTCGATGTTGTTGCTGCGGATAGGCTTCAGGTAAGGATTGCTGCCCACGCCATTGTGCTGGGTGTCACGCAGGTCGTTGCCGGCCAGCTGGCCGAAATCGGGACGCGACATGCCGCGGTTCAGGGCGAAGCGGCCCACCAGGTTCTGCGCCAGATCGGCACGCAGGTTCAGGCTCGGCAGCACATCGTTGAAGCTCTGCGCATACTCTGGCTGACCGCCCGGCAGGAAGGCATGGATATCCATCTTGGTGCGCACGAAGCGCACGCCCACGTTGCCGCTGACGGCCTCCGACGGCTGCAGGTTGGCCATCACGTAGGCCGCGTTGGTATCCTCCTTGATGTTGAATTCCTGCTGCGTGGCGTGGGTATTGAAGGTGGCGTACCTGGCGACCCACGAGGCGACGAAATCGTTACTGATCTTGAACGGGTTGAAGCCCGGCGTCGGATTGACGGGCAGGTTGCCATACCAGTTGCTGCCGTAGTTGCCGATGGCGCTGTCGGGGATCTGCGCTTCATCGGTGGCGCCGGCGCCCAGCACCATGTTCAGCTTGGTCAGGCCGCGCTCATGCTTGGCCGTGCGCACGCCGAACTGGATCGACGGCACCAGGTCCGAGGCCAGCTTGAATTCGCCATCCACCTGGCCATAGTTTTCCGTGTCGGACGACGAAGTGTAGCCACCCCAGCCGCCGATACCGCCGCCGGCGCGCACGAACTTGTCGCCGCCGGGCACGTTGAGCACGAAGATGCCGTCCGGGGTCAGCGAGTAGCCGGCGCCCTGGTTCCAGCCGCTCAGCACCTCGAAGCCGACGTCGGTGGTCTTGCCGCTGCCGGTGGTGCGACCCAGCTTGCCGTTCAGGGTCAGGTCCTTGTTGACCACCCACTTGCCGTCGAAGTTGAGGAACTTGGAATCGGTCTTGGCGTCCGGACGGGCCGCCACGTCTTCCACCACCGACCAGGCGCCGGCCGAATTGGCGCCAAAGGCGTCCTTACCGTAGAACACGGAGGTGATGGTATTGCCCACCACGGTCGCCGGCTGGGTGGGCTTGACGGCGTTGCCGTTCCAGCCCGGGCCATTGACGGGATTGATGACGTCGGCCATGTAGTTGGTGTTGTAGTTCTTGGCGTCGACGGTCGACATGAAGCCCGACAGGTCCAGCGTCACGTTGGAGGCCGGTTTCCACTGCGCTTCCAGGTAGCCGCCCTGGCGCTTGCGCTCCTGCTGGAACAGCACGGCGCCGCTCAACAGGCTGATGTTCTTGCCGGCCAGCGCGGGATCGGGGTAGTTGGCGCCGGTCTTGTCCCACCATACGCCTTCGGAACCGGCGCGCTGCAGCTTGCGGGTTTGCGAGAACACCTGGCCCAGGATGCCGAACTTGTTGTCGTCGCTCTTCCAGTTGATCAGGGCCGTGACGGCCGGATCGGTCGATTTGGCGGCCGTCGAATAGGCCGCTTCCACGGAGGCCGAAGTGGTCAGGCGCTCCTTGAATTCCAGCGGCTTGCGGGTCTGGATATCGACCGTGCCGGCCGCGCCGCCTTCGAGCAGGTCGGCCTGCGAGGACTTGTGCACCACGATGCGGCCCACCAGGTCCGATGGCAGCAGGGTGTAGGACACGCTGCGGCCGCCATTGGCGATATTGGGACCATACCAGTCGCCGCTGGAGACGGTGTGGCCGTTCAGGGTGGTCAGCGTCATCTGCGACAGCATGCCGCGCAACTGCACGTGTTCGTTCTCGCCGAACGAACCTTCGGCCGAACCGGCGCTGGTGGTGGTCACACCGGCCACGCGCGACAGCGAGTCGGCCACGTTCTTGTCCGGCATCTTGCCGATGTCCTCGGCGGTGATCACCTCCACCATCGATTCCGCGTTCTTCTTCTGGTTCAGCGATTGCTGCAGCGAGGCGCGGATACCCGTCACCACCACCACTTCGCCGTTCTGCTGCTTGTCCTGCGCGCAGGCCGGCATGGCCAGGCTCATGGCCAGCAGCGCCACGGCCGACGCGATCGGCGTCAGGTGGCTGGAGCCTTGTTTCAGAATCCGGTGCGTCGTTGCGGTATTGCTTTTCATTTAGTCCCCCTTGATTGCGGCCTGACAACGCAAGCCTGTTAGCGTTCTGATCGATCGGTCCCCGGTGCGATCGCCGCCGCGATCTGCCGCAAGTTCCTCTTTACAACCACTTACAAAACCAATTGAACGCCAATATACCGCAATCCAATACCAGAACACTACCAGTTTCGGGATTTTTTTTGCCTGTTGTGCATGACACACAGACCACTTCGTTATAATTCGCACAATTATCAGAGCAAGACCACAGTGCGGTGGCCTGATACCACGACCATACCAACGGCCCAGTCTTTTTGGTATGATCGGGCCACACACACGGGAGATCCCACCGTATGACCACGCTCGTCCAGCTCATGCATAACCTGGGGCAGCACAGCAGCCTGCCCCTGTACCAGCAACTGCAGCGCGCCTTGCGCGAAGCGATCGACAAGCGCGTGTTTGGCCCGGACGAGGCGCTGCCAGCCGAACGCCAGCTGGCGGCCGACCTGTCCATTTCGCGCATCACGGTGCGCAAGGCCATCGACGGCCTGGTGGAGGAAGGTTTGCTGGTGCGCCGGCCCGGTTCGGGCAACTTCATCAACACCCGCATCGAAAAGAACTTCGCCAAGCTGACCTCGTTTTCCGAGGACATGCGGGCGCGCGGACGCACCCCGCGCAGCGTGTGGCTCAAGCGCTCGGAAGGGACGGTGACGCCGGAGGAAGCGCTGCGGCTGCGGCTCAGTCCGGGCGCGCCCGTGTACCGCTTCCACCGCATCCGTTATGCGGACGAGATTCCGATGTGCCTGGAGTACGCGACCATCGTGGCCACCGCCCTGCCCTCGCTGGAGGCGGTGCAGGTGTCGATGTACGAAGCGCTGGAACAGGCCGGCAACCGGCCGGTGCGGGCACTGCAGCGGCTGAGCGCGTTACTGCTCAACGCCGAGCAGGCCGAGCTGCTGCAAGCCAGGCCGGGCGATGCCGGCCTGGCCGTGGAGCGGCTGGGCTTTTTGCGCGACGGCCGGGCCGTGGAATTTTGCCGCTCCATCTTCCGCGGCGACCTGTACGATTTCGTGGCCGAGCTCAACACGGCCTGACTTGACTTCAGGGTCAGACCCCAGGGTCTGACCCTGGGTTGCAGTACTTCAGCACCAGAGTCTGAAACACCACTGCATACGGCGAGGGTCAGACCCCAGGGTCTGACCCTGATGCCACTGGCCGGGCGTTACTGCGACTTGGCTGGCGCCGCCGCCGCGGCGGCCTTGGCGTCGTCGCCGGCCGTCACCACGCTGAGCTTGGCCGGCGTGATGAACTTGCGGAACGCGGCGTTGACCTGCTCCACCGTGAGCGCCTTGACCTTGTTCTCGAACGCCTGGCTCCATGCGTAGCTGCGGCCCAGGAACAGGTTGCGCGACCAGCCGGCCGCCAGCACCTCGTCCTTGGAACGGTTCTGCAAGCGCTGCTGCAACAGGCCGGACTTGGCGCCGGCCAGTTCGGCCGCCGTGAAGCCATCCTTGAGCGCCCGATCGAGTTCGTCGCGGATGGCCGCCTCCAGCTTGCCCAGGTTCTGCGGCGCGGCGATGGCGCCCATGCCGAAGCCACCGGCGCGGTCGATCTCGCCGGCGCCGATGTCGGCGCCGCCACCGTAGGACAGGCCATCCTTCTGGCGGATACGGTCCATCAGCCGCGACTTCAGGCTGCCGCCGCCGAAGATGTAGGTCGCCACCTCCAGCGCCGGGTAATCGGCATCGTTGACGTTCAGGTCCAGGTTCAGGCGCGCTTCGTAATAGCCGTTCTCCTTGTCCGGCGTGTTGATGTGCCGGTGCAGGGCCGGCTTGTCGGCGTTGGTGTTGGTGATGCGCGCATAGGCCACCTGGCTGTTCCAGCCGCTGAAGCTGTCGGCTATGGTCTTGCTGGCGGCGGCCGGATCGAAATCGCCGACGATGGACAGCTCGCCATGCGAGGCGCCGTAATACTGCTGGTGGAAGGCCACCACGTCCTCCAGCTTGAGCGCGCGGATCTCGGCCAGCTGTTCATCCACCGTCTTCACGGCGCGCGGGTCGCCTTTCGGATAGTGGTTGTAGTACTCGGCCATGGCCTGGTGCGCCAGCGACTGCGGCTCGTTGCGCGACGCTTCGATGCTGACGATCCACTGCTGGCGCATCTGCTCGAATTCGGCCGCCGGGAAGCTGGCTTCCTTGAGCACATGGCTCACGAGGCGCAGCGCCTGGTCCAGGTTGGGACCGGTGGTATCGAAGTGGTACAAGCTGCCCGAGATCTTCAGCTTGGCGAACGCGTCGGCCAGCTCGGTGCGGCTGTACTTGCTGGTGCCGCGCATCAGCATGTCGCTGGCGGCCGCCATGATGGTGCTCTTGCCGAACAGGTTATGCTCGTCGCCCCAGTGCAGGTGCAAGTCGACGGACACGGCTTCGCCACGGTTCTTCTTGGGCAGCATGGCCACCTTCAGGCCGGCTATGGTCTGGATCTTGGTGCGGGCGTCGATGTTGGCCTGGCTGGGGTCGAACGCTTCCGAACTGAGCGTGGCGGCCTTGCCCTTGAAGTCCTTCATCACTTCGGCCACGGTGGGCGCGGGCGCGATCTCGGCGCGCTGCGGCGCATCGTCGGGCAGGAACTCGCCCACGGTGCGGTTGTCGCGCCGCAGGTAGCGGGCGGCGGCGGCGCTCACCTGCTCGGGCGTGATGTGATCGAGCTTGTCGCGGCCTTCGAACAGCAGGCGCCAGTCGCCCAGCGCGATTTCCTCGGACAGGGTCACGCCCACTTTCTGCGGATCGTTCAGGGCTTTCTCGATGCCGTTGGCGAAGTTGCGGCGCGTGCGCTCCATCTCCTCGGCCGTGGGCGGCGTCTTGGCGAAACTCTCGACGGCGGCGATCAGCGCGTCGCGCACCGGCGCGATCGGCTGGCCCACCTTGACGACGGCGCCGATGATTTCCAGCCCCGGCGCATAGCCGGTCTGGCCGAAACTGAACACTTCGGCCGCCATGCCCGTTTCCACCAGCGCCTTGTGCAGGCGGCCGGTCGGCGTGTCGCCCAGGATTTCGGACATGAACGACAGCGGGTCGGCATCCGCTTGCAGCGCGGACGGGATCTTGTAGCCCAGCGCGACAATCTGCATGTCGCCCTTGCGCCGCACGGTGAAGCAGCGCTCGCCATCCTGGGTCGGTTCCACGGTCCAGAACGGCGGCAGCTTGCGCTTGGGCTTGGGGATGGCGCCGAACGATTTGCTGATCCAGGCCAGTGTCTGGCTGGGGTCGAACTTGCCGGCCACCAGCAACACGGCGTTGTCGGGCTGGTAGTAGGTGCGGTAGAACGCCTGCAGGTTCTCGATGCGCACGTTCTCGATGTCGCTGCGGTTGCCGATGGTGGAGCGGCCGTAGCTGTGCCAGTCGTAGGCGATGCTTTGCATGCGCTTGAGCAGCACCGAGAACGGCTGGTTCTCGCCCGACTCGTATTCGTTGCGCACCACCGTCATCTCGGAATCGAGATCCTTGCGGGCGATGAAGGAATGGACCATGCGGTCCGCTTCCATGTCCAGCGCCCACTTCAGGTTATCGTTGCCGGCCTGAAACACCTCGTAGTAATTGGTACGGTCGAACGAGGTAGTGCCGTTGAACTCCATGCCGCGCTCGTTGAATTCCTTGGGGATGCTGCGGTTCTTGGGCGAACCCTTGAACATCATGTGTTCAAGCAGGTGGGCCATGCCCGTTTCGCCGTAGTTCTCATGGCGCGAGCCGACCAGGTAGGTGACGTTGACGGTCACGGTCGGCTTGGAGGCGTCCGGAAACAACAGCACCTTGAGGCCGTTGGGCAAGCGGTATTCCGTGATGCCTTCCACCGACGGGCCCTTGGTGACGCCGGCCGGCAGCGTCTGCGCCCATGCGCCTTGCGGGGCCAGGAAGGACAGGCTGCATACCATCAGGCCGCAGATGGCCACGCGCTTCGCATAGTGAGTCTTCATAAATTCTCTAAGGAAATTCAGAAAACGCCAGCATAACCGCAAGCGAGCCGCGGCGGCAGTGTAAAAACGTAAAATATTGTGATATGCCTATCGCTGGCCGCAGGATGCAAGCCACCGGCCCGCGCGCACGGCAGGCAGGTGCGTACGCGGCGCAAGACCCCGCTCCCCGGGCTCAGGCCTCAGGCCGCGCACGGTGCGACGCGCACTAATGGCGCGCGCGTTTTTCGTGTTCGAGCTGGCTGGCGCTGATGCGCGACAGTTCACCCATCTCCTGGGCCAGGAATTCGATCAGGTCGTCGATGCTGACGATGCCCGTCAGGCCACCGAGGCTGTTCACCACCGGCAGCCGCCGTATGCCCTTGAAGCGCATGCGGTCGATGGTCTCGTAGACGTCGTCTTCCTCGTTGGCCGTCATCAGTTCGCCGCTCATGACGTCGCCCACCAGCAGGCTGGCCGGATCGAGACCGAGCGCGATGACGGAGACGACGATGTCGCGGTCGGTGAGGATGCCCACCGGCACCCGCTCGCCGTTCGGCTGCTCGACCACGACCAGATCGCCCACGTGATGGTTACGCATCAACAGCGCCGCGTCCTGCACGGTGACGTCGCGCTTGCAATGCACAGTTTGTACGGTACAGATGTCGCTGATACGCATGGCCGCTCCCTCCTCCGCAAAAATTCCAGTGTAGCGCGATCAATGGCGAATGGGCGTTCACTAGCGCGGCTGGAATGACTTGGAGCAGGTTTCAGCGTGCGGGCGCCGGCGCGGGGCAAGCTGGGCCGTGTCGCCGGCGCCGCAGCGCGGGCGCGGCGCTGCCGGCCGGCGGCTTCGGCGGATCAGGCTTTCTTGGACTCAGGCTCGGGCACCAGGCAGGCGTCCACCATTTGCAGGTCGTTGTCCTTGGCGAACGAGACGACGAAATGGTAAGCCATCGGCTCCAGGTCGCGCAGGCGGTTGTTGACCACCACCGACTTGACGCCGTTGATCACGGTCGGGCAAACGTAGGGGGAAAACTGCAGGTGGGAGTGGCGCCCGCCGCCCGTCCCTTCGGGGCGGAAACAGGACATGACGCCGCACAGGCGCTCGGCCCAGTCGCTGGGTCGGAATTGTCTGCCATTGCTGGTGACGCCAAGGATAAAGAACTCGTCGTGCAGTTCTTTCTTGTTGTGAGCTGACTCGGCCATAGGCGGCTTGTTGGTAACAAGGATGCGTGGAAGATCCCGGCAGGTGCGCCGGGTGGCGGTACGATTCTGTAAGAACTTCAGGTATTATATCTTATAGAAGACCTATCCGCATAAACCCTTGATTTAAAACGAGCTTTTCTGGATGGGCGCCAGCAAAGTGCAAGCCCGCACCAGTGCGGTGCGGTCCTGCCCCGAGCAAGCTCCATTGTATGCCGGTTGTCTGGACTTGTAAGGTGCGCCCGCGTCAGCCGAGCCAGACCGCGCCGGAAAGCAACAGCAGCAACAGCATCCACAGCAGCAACGCACGCCACACCAGGCCCACCGTGCTTTGCAGGGCGCGCACGTTCGGCTCCTCGCCGGGCAGCACTTCCGGCTCCACGTCCGTGGTGTCGACAGTGGACGCGTCGGCCAGCACCACCTTGGCCGCGTTCTCGGCCGGCGTGCCCAGGCGCACGCCCATGGCGCCGCCACCGGCCGACAGGATGATGCCGATCGCCTCGTCCTGCCAGCGGTCGGCGAAATTGCGCCAGGCGTAGATGGCGTCCTCGAAGTTGCCGACCACGGCGAAGGCCACGGCCGTCAGGCGCACGGGAATCCAGTCGATCCAGTAGAAGGCGCGGGCGGCGAACTGGCCGAACGCTTCATTGCGCATGTGCTCGGGTTCGTTCCACGCGCGCGCCAGGTGTTCGGCCACGCGGTACATGACGGCGCAGGCCGGGCCGAGCGGCATGAGGAACCAGAAGAACACGCCGAACACGTTGCGGTGCGTGGTGATCAGCGACTTTTCGACGGCGATGCGGGCGATCTCCGAAGTTTCCATGCCCACCGTGTCGAGCTTGGTCCATTCGGCCAGCAGGGCGCGGGCCGTGGCCTCGTCGCCCGCGTTCAGGGCCAGTTGAATGGACGTGAAATAGTGGCTGTAATGGCGGAAGCCCAGCGTCAGGTAGACGATCAGGATGTTCCAGGCGAACGCGGCCAGGGTCAGGTTGTAGTGCATCAGCACGCCGTAGATGAGGGCCGTGGGCACCATCAGGATCGCCATCATCAGGAACCAGCCCATGCGGCCGTGGCGTGGGTGGCCCGCGTTGAACCAGGTTTCCATCCGCATCGCCAGACTCTTGATCTCGGCGTAGATCGGGTTATCCGCACGCAGCGGTTTCATCTGTTCGATCAGCAGCGCGCAGAGTATGGAAAGAAAAGTCATCAAGCGTCCTTTTTGTCACAAAGCCGTAATGCCCGCTACGATAACGCAGTGCAGTGCCGGAATCAAACTTATTGCAAGATTGCCCGTCCGGGTCAGGCGCGCAGGAAGTGGAACAGGTTGCGCAACATGCCGGCCGTGGCGCCCCAGATGAAGAAGCGCTCGTACGGCATGGCGTAGAAGCTGCGCGCGCCGCCCGGCAATTGCACGGACAGGCGCTGGTGGTTGCGGCCATCCATCAGGAATTGCAGCGGCACTTCAAAAATCTCGTCCACTTCGGACGGATCGGCCGTCAGCTCGAATGGCGGCAGCACCAGCCCCACCACCGGCGTGACGCGGTAGCCGGTGCCTGTGAAATAATCGGGCAAGGCGCCCAGCACGTCCACGTGGCGCCGGTGCAGGCCGATCTCCTCCTCCGATTCGCGCAGCGCCGTGGCCACGGCGTCGGCATCGTAGTCCTCGGCGCGGCCGCCGGGGAAGCTGATCTGGCCGGCATGGTCGGTCAGGTGGGCCGTGCGCTGGGTCAGCAGCAGGGTCAGGCCATCGTCGCGCTGCACCAGCGGCACCAGCACCGAGGCCGGCGTGGGCTGGGGGCGCGGCGTGATGGCTTCCTGCACGGTTTCCGGTGTCCAGATGGGCGGCGCGGCGAAACGCGCGCGCAGCCACTGCGGCGACAGGCGCTCGGCGGCGACAGCCGGCTCGCCGGCCACGCTGTCGACGGGCAGTTGCTGGGGATCGAACGAAAGCTGGGCCAAGAAACTTACCTCCACATGCAAAAAAGGGGCACCAGCGGCGCCCCTTCGATCCAAACACAAACGCGATTAAGCGTCTGCTTTCGCCGCTGCTGGGCGACGGTTTGGCAGTTTTTCCTTGATACGTGCCGATTTACCGGAACGATCACGCAGGTAGTACAGTTTAGCGCGACGTACGTCACCGCGGCGTTTCACTTCGATCGAAGCGATCAGCGGCGAGTACAGCTGGAAGGTACGCTCGACGCCTTCGCCGGACGAGATCTTGCGAACGATGAAGTTCGAGTTCAGGCCACGGTTGCGACGGGAGATCACGACGCCTTCGTAAGCCTGGGCGCGCTTGCGGGTGCCTTCGACCACGTTAACGTTGACGACCACGGTGTCACCAGGGGCGAATTCAGGAATGCTCTTGCCCAGGCGAGCGATTTCTTCTTGCTCGAGTTGTTGAATCAGATCCATTTTAAACTCCAAAAACCATCGTGCTGGCGCGCATTGAGTGCTGTTCAGACACTCGCCCAGTAGAGGATGGGGTTAAACACGCGGGCGACATGCCCGCTAGCTACTGCTTGCTACTGCAGGTTTACAAACCTGCCAAAAACTTTTCGTCCTGCTTGCTCAGCAATCCTGCCTCGCGCGCGCGGACCAGCAATTCGGGGCGCTTGCGCGCCGTCGCCTCCAGCATGCGCTGGCGGCGCCATTTTTCGATCTCGGCGTGATTGCCGCCCAACAGCACGGCGGGCACCGTCACGCCTTCATACGTTTCCGGCCGCGTGTAATGCGGCGAATCGAGCAAGCCATTGACGAAGCTGTCCTCGACGGCCGACGCGTCCGTGTTGAGCACGCCGGGCAACTGGCGCACCACGGCATCCATCAGGGCCATGGCCGGCAACTCGCCACCGGACAGCACGAAGTCGCCCAGGCTGATCTCCTCATCGACGCAACGGTCGATCAGGCGCTGGTCGACCGCCTCGTAGCGGCCGCACAGGATCACCAGACCCGGTTCGGCTTTGAGCTGCATGACGCGCTCGTGCGTCAACGGCTTGCCCTGGGGCGACATGAACACCACCCGCGGCGCGGGCAGGCCGGCATCGGTCTGGCGCTGTTTGGCGGCGTTGATGGTCGCTTCCAGGGGCTTGGCCAGCATCACCATGCCGGGGCCGCCGCCATAGGGGCGGTCATCCACGGTGCGGTGATTGTCGGTCGTGAAATCACGGGGATTCCACAACCTCAGGCCCCACTTCTGTTGTTCGAACGCACGCCGGGTCACGCCCGACTGCGTCAGCGCGGCAAACATTTCGGGGAACAGGGTCACGACATCAAATTGCATGGCCCGTCCCTTCCGACTGTACCGTATCGCACAGGTGAGTCTTAATAGTCCAGGCCCCAGTCGACGGTGATGCGTTTGGCGGCCTTGTCCACCGTGATCACATAGTGATCGACAAATGGAATCAGGCGCTCTTGCGCCGCTTCATCATCGGGAGCGCTGTCGGCGGCGGCGGCCGGCGTGATGCGCAAGATCGACTGCGGACCATTGCTCATCATGTCGGTGACCTGCCCCAGGTGCTCACCCTGCAAGTTCACTACATCCAGGCCGATCAGGTCGGCCCAGTAAAATTCGTCAGCCGACAGCGCCGGGAAACGACTGCGCGGCACCGAAACAGCGGCGCCCTTGAGCGCTTCTGCCACGTTGCGGTCGGTCACTCCCACCAGCTGGGCAACGACGTCGCCGCCATGCAGTTTGACCTGCTTGACGTCCACGTCATGCACATTCGGCTTGTCGAGCCACCAGGTTTTCACCTTGAGCAATGCATCCGCGTCTTCCGAGAAAGGTCTTACCCTCACCCAGCCAGCAACGCCGTAAGCGCCGTAGACAAAGCCTACCTGCGCCAGATCGTCGGGGACTTTCACCCCGGATGCACTGTTAGCGGCCAAACCAGCAACCAGACTTAGGCTGCTTTTTTAGCGGCAGCGACCAGACGGGCCACGGCAGGCGACAGTTGCGCGCCCACGGATTCCCAGTGAGCCAGACGGTCAGCGGTCACGCGGAATGGCACTTCGCCACCGGCTGCCATCGGGTTGTAGAAACCGATGCGCTCGATGAAACGGCCATCGCGGCGATTGCGCGAGTCGGTTGCAACGATGTTGTAGAACGGACGCTTCTTGGCGCCTCCACGAGCTAAACGAATAACGACCATAATATTTCCAAAAAGTGTGCTGAGACGGAAAAAGCCGCAAATTATAGCGCGCCTTGCCACGTAGCAGCAAGCATTAATGCACATAATTGGGCGGGTTGGGGCAATCGATGATTATCCCCCGTTCCGGCGAACTGGGCAAGTGCCTCGCGATCCTAAAAAAGATCCGCCGGGGGCCGTATTATGACCGATACTGCGTGCTTTCCCGCAATTTGTTAGCGAATCCATGGCCAATTTGCATCAAACGCAACAACTTCCCCATAAGAACAAGACCGTGGTCACGCTGCTGGCCTTCGTGCTCGGCGGACTGGGCGGCCACCGGCTCTACCTGCGCGGCGCGCGCGACCGCTGGCTGTGGCTGCACCTGGCCAGCCTGCCGGCCGCCGCCGCGATCGCGGCCGCCGCGCCGGGCACCGACTGGTTCTACAAGATCCTGCCGCTGGTGCTCTCGGCGCTGGCCGGCTTCCTGCAGGCGCTGGTGCTGGGCCTGATGCCGGACGAGAAATGGGACGCCGCCTACAACCCGGGATCGGGCCGGCAATCGGCCTCCAACTGGCCGCTGGCCGTGCTGCTGGTCGCTACGCTGATGGTGGGCGCCGGCATGCTCATCGCGACGATTTCCCGCCTGTTTGACTTGTTGTACACTGGTGGGGCATATGGCTGACAATCAACTTGAGGAGAACACCATGACGAGTCGTCCCCTGATCCTGGCCCTGAGCCTGGCTGGCCTGATGAGCAGCGCCTGGGCGCAAGCGCCCGTGAGCGCCAAAGAACAATATGCGATCGACAGCAAGCACGCCGCCACCCGCTACGCGGATGACAAGAAACTGTGCTCCGAGGAGACCGATTCCAGCACCCGCATGCAGTGCATGCGCGACGCCAAGGCCGAATACGACAAGAGCATCGCCCAGGCCAAGGCCGCGATGAAAGCGTCGCCCGCCAAGGCCGGCGCCTGCATGAACGAGTGCGGCAAGGTGGTCAACGTGACCGTCACCGAAAAAGCCGGTGAAGGCAGCGCGCTGGGCCTGATCGCCGGTGGCGTGGCTGGCGCCCTGCTGGGCAACCAGGTGGGCAGCGGCCATGGCCGCGAACTGGCCACCGTGGCCGGCGCCGCCGGCGGCGCCTATGCCGGCAAGCAGATCGAGCAGAAAGCCAAGTCCACCAAGGTGTGGACCGTGGAAGTGCAGTACAACAACGGCCAGCACGCCAGCTTCAACTTCGACCACGATCCCGGCCTGCTGGCCGGCGACCAGGTGCGCAACGCCAACGGCACCGTGGTGCGCAACTAAGAACCGGCGGCGCGCAGTGCGCGCAGCGCTTGCCAACGTATGCCGTTCAGCCCAGCTGAACGGCATTATTTTTTGGACCTCAGTTACGGGCATCCTTGGGCCGGTCACCCTTGGGCCAATCCCTGGCTTTGCCGGCGTAGACGGGGCGTGGCTGGTGGGTGAAATATTCCGCCACATCGACCGCATCCTGATCCGACAGCGTGCCGCCCTGCCCCAACGGCATGTTGTATTTGACGAAGGCCGCCGCCGTGTAGGTGCGCGCCATGCCGGCGCCATCGTTGAACGAAGCCGGCCCCCACAGCGGCGGGAAGGCATACGCGGCGCCGTTCTTCAAGCCTTCGCCACCCGCGCCATGACAACTGGCGCATTTGTCCGCATAGACCTGCTTGCCGTGCGCCTGGTCCGGCACCAGTTTCTGGTCGATCGGGCCGAAGCCGCGGCCCTTGACGCTGACGCCGGTCGGCACGCCCACTGACAGCCATTGCATATAGGCGAGGATGTTGTTCATCTCCTCGGAATTGAAGGCCAGCGGCTTGCCGTTCATGGACCGCTCGAAACAATCGTTGACGCGCTCCTGCAGCGAGATCAGGCGGCCGCTGCGCGCGCGGTATTCCGGGAACACGCCCCAGATACCAACCCAGGGCGAGGCTTGCGCGACGGTGCCTCCGGTCATGTGGCAATTGGTGCACGTCAGGCCGTTGCCCACGTTGCCGGGCAAGCGCTGGTGGGTTTCACTGAGCAGCAACTTGCCAGCCGCGATGGCGGCGCCACGCGGCCCCGAGGGCATGCTCGCCTCCGACGGCGGTTTGAGTTCGGGCGCCGTTTGCGCACTGGCTGCGGCGGCCGCCCACAGGGCGGCGAACAGTATCGAACAACGCTGCAGGTTCATGTCTCTTCCTCCTGATGGACGCCCGGCCCGGGCCGGCGAGCGATGAAATCATTCTAGACCTGCTGGCAATCACATTCGCAGCAATTGTGGCGGCGGATTGATCCCGTGGCGATTCCCCGATTTTTCCCGGATTTTTTGCGGCTGCTTCACACATAGCCGCTGGCCAGCGCGCGCGCCCAGTCCGTGCGGCCGTTGCGGCGCGCCAGCTCGGCCATGGCGGCATGGCCATACGGCACGGCGATCAGGTCACATTGCCAGCCGCCATCGACCTGCTCGACCAGCGCGTAGCGCGCATCGGGCGAACCGTTCTGGATCACGTGGAAGCAGGGCCGGTGGTCGTCATAGGCCGGCAAGCCCACGCTGCCCGGATTGACGATCAACTGGCCGGCCGCCGAGCGCATGGCGCGCGGCACATGGGTGTGGCCGCACACGATCAGCTCCGCATCGCAGCCGGCCAGCCGGTCGTCGATCTCGGCCAGCGTGGCGGCCCGCACATGGGTCGGCTCGACCGACTCCAGGAAATATTCGAAATCGCTGCGCGGTGTGCCGTGGCACAGTTGCACTTGCGCGTTCAGCCGCAGGGCCGGCTCCAGCGCGGCCAGCCAGTCCAGCTCCGCCTGCCCCAACTGGGCGAACGCGAACGCGTCCGATGCTTCGCGCGCGCGGGGCGTGCGCAACTGGCGTTCGTGGTTGCCGGCCAGGTGGATCCAATCCGTTTGCGCCATCAGGAACTGGGCCGTCTCCTGCGGCAGCAAGGGGCCGGACACGCAATCGCCCAGGTTGATCACCCGGTCCGCGCCACGCCGCGCGATGTCGCGCACCACGGCCTGCAGGGCCGGCAAATTGCCGTGTATGTCGGAAACGATGGCATAACGCATGGCTCACTCTCGCGCACGATGGGAGCACCAGTGTAGCGCGGGCGCCCATCCACTGCAGCGGCAATCGTATCGAAAAATGAGCAGATCGACAGCATTGTGAAAATACAACAAATTAATTCACATTCAGGTTTTTTCACTCAATTGCGAGCACATGCTCGGTTTTGACACTTGTTTTTGCCCTACATTTAAGCGTAGTCCGAATTCCCAGAGACGCAGTCCAGACATAAAACCACACCAAGGAGACACTGCATGCCTACTCGTATTCGCCACTCGCTACGCACCCTGCTACCCATGCTTGCCCTGCTCGCCGCCGGCGCCGAAGCGTCGGCCAGCACCCTGAACCAGAACGCCTCGTGGACCATCGACCGCGCCAACACCAGCACCAAGTTCCGCGTGGTGGCCTATGGCGATTCCATCTACGCCGGCTACAACGGCTCTATCACCAGCGCCGCCAAGTACTCGGCGCCGACGGTGGACGCGGAATACATGTCCGCGCTGTGGGGCACCGACATCGAGAGCGTGCGCCGTACCAAGTCCGGCGCCGTCGCTTCGGACGTGTACAACAACAAGATCGTGGCCGAGCGTTCCTACATGCAGGCCAGCAGCACGCGCGTGGTGACGTTCGAGATGTGCGGTAACGATGGCCTGCAGGCGCGCACCAGCTTCAAGAGCCAGAGCGGCACCTGCGACTACACGGTGCTCAACAACGCCGAAGCCAGCTGCAAGACCTACGTGGCGGCGGCCATGGACTACATCAACGCCAACGCCTATCCCGGCGTCAAGCTGAAGGTGATCTCCAACCTGCACTACCCGGGCTACGCGGCCGACAACGTGCAAAGCTCGTGCACCGACGCCACCACCGGCCAGACCGTGAAGATGCAGGACCGCTTCCTGGTCTCGCTGGCGCGCATGAACTACATGATGTGCGACACGGCGCGCCAGAAAGGCTTCACCTGCGCCGACAACTTCGCGCAATACATGGGCGGCGACTATGACAGCAACGGCGACGGCCAGATCGACTCCGACGCGCTGCGCTACGTGGCCGGCGAGAGCCAGGACAGCTACGTGACCCGCATCACCACCACGCTGCGCTCCACCCTGCGCGACGCCAATACGCACTTCGTCTCGTCCAGCAGCAGCTACGACTACATCCAGTCCGACGACACCCACCCGACCTACACCGGCAGCACCATCACCTCCGGCCTGTTCGGCGATACCACGGGCAGCGGCGCGCCACGCTACACCTCCTTCACCGGCGGCAAGAGCCCGATCTGGAACCAGTACGGCCATGAACGCATGGGCTGGGCCGTCTCGACCTTCAATCCGGCCACGCCTTAAGCGCCAGCCGCCGCCTGGTCCGGACCAGCGTTGACCATGCCACGTCGAACCGCGCCGACGCCGGCCGGCGCCCGCCGCAACGGCGCCGGCCGCGCGTGGAAACATGCGCGCGGCCGCGTCAACCTCCCGCTCCTGCTCGCGGTGGCGGGCGCCGCCTTGCTGGGCGGGCTGTGGTGGTGGTCCACCTCCTCCGCCTCGTCGGCCGACAATGGCGGCCAGGCTGCGGCCCCCACGCCGTCGTCCACCGCCAGCGCGAAGCCGGCCTGGCTGGCGGCGCTGCCGGGCATGTCATCCGGGCCGCAACCGGAGCAAGGTCGCGCGCCCGAAGGCGATGCCGATCCCACGCGCGACCTGAAAAGCTACATCCCCCGTGGCGCGAATCCCAGCATGCCCGAAGTGATCGAGCGGCTGCACGAGCGCGGCATCTTCAGCGGGCTCGGTGCGTTCTCGCCGCCCGGCACCCGCCCGCCGCTGGTCGGCCTGGCCGTGCCCGAAGACTTCGAGCTGCCCAAAGGGTATGTGCGCCACCACCAGGTGACCGACGATGGCCAGAGCATCGAAGCGATCCTCATGTTCGCGCCCGACTTCCAGCCGGTTGACGCGAACAACCAGCCGGTTGCCATGCCCAAGGACCGCGTCGTACCACCGGAACTGGCGCCGCCCGGCCTGCCGCTGCGGCGCATCACCATCCCCGCACCACGAGAGCCGGCAAGACCCGGCCAATAGAGACATGACCCTGACCCTTCCCGAAAAAATGCGCGCGCCGGCGGCGATCCTCGCCAGCGCGCTGATGTCCGCCCTGTACGCGCGCGGCGGCGCCGGCTGGCTGCTCGGCTTCGTGCTGCTGGTGCCCTGCCTGCGCGCGCTGGACGCCAGCCCCACCGTCGCACGCGCCCTGCTGCGCGGCTGGGCCATGGCGATCGGCTACACGGCCGGCGCCTTCGCCTGGTTCGGCATCGCCTTCGGCCACTACACCCAGATCGGCGGCGTGACCGGGCTGGCGATACTGCTGCTGGCCGCGCCGCTGTTCCAGCCGCAGTTCCTCAGCTTCGCCGTGGTGCGCCACCTCACCCGCCAGCGCTACGGCGCCGCGCCCGGCGCACTGGCCGGCGCGGCGGCCTGGGTGGCGACCGAATGGCTGCTACCCAAGTTCCTTGGCGATACGCTGGGCTACGGCCTCTATCCCGCCGTGGCGCTGCGCCAGGGCGCCGCCGTGGTGGGCACGGCCGGCCTGACGCTGCTGCTGTTGCTGGCCAACGAGGGCGTGGCGGCGGCGCTGGCGCTGCGCACGCGCGGGCTGCGCGCCAGCGCCCGCCCGCTGGCGCTGGCCGCGCTGGCGCCGCTGCTGCTGGCCGGCTACGGCCAGTTCACGCTGTCGTCCAGTCCCGCACCGGACGGCAAGCCTTTGCGCATGGGCCTGATCCAATCCAACATCATCGACTACGAACGCCAGCGCCAGGAAAAAGGCACGGCGGCCTTCGTGCGCGAAGTGCTCGACACCCATTATGCGATGAGCTACGACGCCGTCGAGCGCCAGCATGTGGACGCGGTGCTGTGGTCGGAAACGGTCTACCCCACTACCTTCGGCCATCCGAAAAGCGCGGCCGGCGCGGAACTCGATCGCGAGATCGTCGGCATCGTCAACGCGGCCGGCGTGCCGTTCGTGTTCGGCACCTATGACCGCGACAGCGCCGGCGAATACAACGCGGCCGCCTTGGTGCAACCTGGCGCCGGCCTGCTGGGCTTCTATCGCAAAACGCGCCTGTTCCCGTTCACGGAATACGTGCCGGCCTGGCTGGACAGCCCGACGCTGCGGCATCTGCTGCCATGGACCGGCAACTGGCAGCCCGGTAATGGCGCGCGGGTATTGCCGCTGCGGCTGGCCGATGGCCGCGAGATTCCCGTGCAGCCGCTGATCTGCTTCGACGACATGGATACCAGTCTCGCCATCGATGGCGTGCGCCTGGGTGCGCAAGCCATCCTGACCATGTCCAACGATTCGTGGTTCACGGCCGATCCGCTGGGCGCGCGCCTGCACCAGGCGGCGGCCGCGTTCCGCAGCATCGAGACGCGGCTGCCGCAATTCCGCGTCACCAGCAATGGCTACAGCGGCGTGATCGACGCTACCGGCGCCATCCTCGCCGGCACGCGCATGGGCGAACAAACGCTGGTAGTGGGCGCCCTGCCCGTGCGCGCGCCCGCGCCCACGCTGATCGTACGCTGGGGCGACTGGGTCGGCCGCGTCGCGGCGGCGTCGCTGGTGTTGCTGGCCTTCGTTGCAGCCTTCCCCGCGTGGCGTTCAGTGTCCGTGGGCGACGCGGCGGCCAACGCTGCGGACATGGCGACGGCAGACAGGCCGGCCATCAGCCTGGCGGCGACCTTGCCGGCCAGGGTGGCCGTGCTGTCGCCGGCCACGCGCCTGCTGGCGGGCCTGTTGCGCACGTTCGCGCGCGGCAGCCTGCTGTGGATGTGCCTCGCCCTGCTGCTCAACGAAGCGCTGCGCACCAACACGCTGGCGCAGATCCGCATGTTCGCGACGCTGTTCCTGCTGCCGGAAGCGGCCGCGTGGTGCGTGCTGGCCTTGTGTTCGGCCCAGGCCATGGTAGTCGATGGCAAGCTGGCGCTCACGCGCGGCGGACGCCGGCGCGAACTGGCGCTGAGCGAAATCGCGGAAGCGCAGTTGTGGCGCCTGCCCATCCCCGGCCCCGGCCTGTCGCTGCGATTGCATTCGGGCCGGCGCTGGCGCTACGGGCTGGCGCTGACCAATGCCGATGCGCGTGCCGCCGCGCGCGCCGCCACCGCCGGACACCCGGTTCAACCGAGCGTGCGCGCCGTGCCGCAAGTGTATGCGCAAACCAGCCTGGCGGTCCGCCGTTCGCGGCTCGACCATCCGCTGCCCAAGTACATCCTGCTACCGTTGGTGCTGGCCCTGCCGGCCTTCCACCTGTACCAGCACATCGCCTACGGCAGCGGGTTCGGCGAGTACTACAGCTTCGGCTTGAAGGCCTATCTGAGCGGGTTCGCGCTGTGGTGGGCCGCGTGGGCTATCGGCGTCGTGTTGACTGAAACATTGGTGCGGGCGGCGATCAGCCTCGCCACCTTGCTGGCGGCGTTGCTGCGCCCGGCGCGCGCGGTCGCCATCCGGCGCTGGCTGGAACGGGCCGGCCACGTGGCGCTCTACCTCGGCATGCCCGGCTGGCTGCTGCTGACCATCTACCGTGCCTAGGACGGCGCGTCACCAGGGTCAGACTCCCCGCCTTGGCGCCAGGGTCTGACCCTGGGTTGCGGCGGTTATGCTCGACCGTCTGACGCACCGCTGCACAGAGCAAGGGTCAGACCCTAGGGTCTGACCCTGACACCACTGCAGGCGCGCAAATAAAAGAGCCTGCCGCGAACGATGCCGCGACAGGCTCTTGTTCAGCCTAAGGTGTGGCGATGCTTAGAACTGGTCTTCCGTCAGTGCCAGCACGCCGGCGCTGCCTTCGACGATGGCGCTGCGCAGGCCGGACGATTGCGACAGCATGTGGTCGGCGAAGAAGCGCGCGGTGACGATCTTGGCCTGGTAGAAGCTGGCGTCGCCTTGGTTGGCGTCCAGTTTCTGCTTGGCGATCAGCGCGGCACGGGCCATCTGCCAGCCCGCGACCACGATACCGGCCAGCTTCAGATACAGCACGCTGCCCGCGAACACGCCCTTGATGTCGCTCTTCATGTTGGCGACCACGTACTCGACCACGGCTTCCAGGTCCTTGCTGCCAGCCGCCAGGTGCTTGGCGATGGCCTGGAATTCGGCGCCGCCCTGCGCCGCCAGTTGCGCTTCCGTGGCGCGGATCTGGGCGATGATGGCCTTGGCCACGGCGCCGCCGTCACGCACGGTCTTGCGGCCCACCAGGTCGTTGGCCTGGATCGCGGTGGTGCCTTCGTAGATCGGCAGGATGCGCGCATCGCGGTAGTACTGCGCGGCGCCCGTTTCTTCAATGAAGCCCATGCCGCCATGCACCTGCACGCCGTTGGACGTCACGTCCAGC
>DATFBD010000137.1:0-3807 GCA_035254005.1 Burkholderiaceae bacterium
GCTGGTCGACATGCTCGATGCGGGCGGCGAATACGCCTTCCGCGTGCGCGGCGAAGACCACCTGTGGACGCCGGACGCGATCGCCAAGCTGCAGCATTCGACCCGTGCCAACAACTATTCCAGCTACAAGGAATATGCGCAGATCATTAACGACCAGAGCAAGCGCCACCTGACCCTGCGCGGCCTGTTCGAGTTCAAGCTCGATCCGAAGAAGGCGATCCCGCTGGAGGAAGTGGAACCGGCCAAGGAAATCGTCAAGCGCTTCGCCACCGGCGCCATGTCGCTCGGCTCGATCTCGACCGAGGCGCACGCCACCCTGGCTGTGGCCATGAACCGCATCGGCGGCAAGTCCAACACCGGTGAGGGCGGCGAGGATCCAGCGCGCTACACGATGGAACTGAAGGGCATCAAGATCAAGCAGGGCGAAACCATGTCGTCCGTGGTCGGCAAGGACCGCGTGGTGGTCGACATTCCGCTGCAGGAAGGCGACTCGATGCGCTCGCGCATCAAGCAGGTGGCGTCGGGCCGCTTCGGCGTGACCGCCGAGTACTTGAACTCGGCCGACCAGATCCAGATCAAGATGGCACAGGGCGCCAAGCCCGGTGAAGGCGGCCAGCTGCCAGGCCACAAGGTGTCGGAATACATCGCCCAGCTGCGCTTCTCGGTGCCAGGCGTGGGTCTGATCTCGCCGCCACCGCACCACGACATCTACTCGATCGAAGACCTGGCCCAGCTGATCCACGACCTGAAGAACGCCAACCCGCGCGCTTCGATCTCGGTCAAGCTGGTGTCGGAAGTCGGTATCGGCACCGTGGCCGCCGGCGTCACCAAGGCCAAGGCCGACCACGTGGTGGTGGCTGGCCATGACGGCGGCACGGGCGCTTCGCCGCTGTCGTCGGTCAAGCACGCCGGCACGCCGTGGGAACTGGGCCTGGCGGAAACGCAGCAGACCCTGGTGCTGAACGGCCTGCGCAGCCGCATCCGCGTCCAGGCCGACGGCCAGATGCGTACCGGCCGCGACGTCGTGATCGCCGCCATGCTGGGCGCCGACGAGATCGGCTTCGCCACGGCACCGCTGGTGGTGGAAGGCTGCATCATGATGCGCAAGTGCCACCTGAACACCTGCCCGGTGGGCGTGGCCACGCAGGACCCTGTGCTGCGCGCCAAGTTCTCCGGCAAGCCCGAGTACGTGGTCAACTACTTCTTCTTCGTGGCCGAGGAAGCCCGCCAGCTGATGGCGCAACTGGGCATCCGCACCTTCGACGAGCTGATCGGCCGCGCCGACCTGCTGGACAAGTCGAAAGCCATCGCCCACTGGAAAGCCAAGGGCCTGGACTTCAGCTCCGTGTTCTACCAGCCGGAAGTGTCGAACGGCCAGTCCGTGTACCACACCGAAGAGCAGGACCACGGCCTGGACAAGGCACTGGACCACAAGCTGATCGCGCAAGCCAAGGCGGCGCTGGAGAAAGGCGAGCGCGTCTCGTTCATCTCGCCGGTGCGCAACGTCAACCGCACGGTGGGCACCATGCTGTCGGGCGAAGTGGCCAAGCGCTACGGTCACGCCGGCCTGCCGGACGACACCATCCACATCCAGCTGCAAGGCACGGCTGGCCAGTCGGCCTGCGCCTTCCTGGCGCACGGCATCACCATCGACCTGGTGGGCGAAGGCAACGACTACGTGGGCAAGGGTCTGTCGGGTGGCCGCATCATCGTGCGTCCGAACACGGAATTCCGTGGCTGGGCCGTCGATAACATCATCATCGGCAACACCGTGCTGTACGGCGCCATCGCTGGCGAAGCCTTCTTCAACGGCGTGGCCGGCGAACGTTTCGCCGTGCGTAACTCCGGCGCCACGGCCGTGGTGGAAGGCCTGGGCGACCACGGTTGCGAATACATGACGGGCGGTACGGTGGTGGTGCTGGGCGCCACGGGCCGTAACTTCGCGGCCGGCATGTCGGGCGGTATCGCCTACGTGTACGACCCGGACGGCGATTTCGCCGGCAAGTGCAACACGGCCATGGTGCGCCTGGAGTCCGTGCTGACGGCATCCGAGCAGCAAGTGGACCGCGCCACCTGGCACAGCCAGCACCGCGACGGCGAGCCGGAAGCGGACGAAGTGATCCTCAAGCGCCTGATCGAGCGTCACTTCAAGCATACCGGCAGCACCCGCGCCCGCTACCTGCTCGACAACTGGGCCGAAGGCCGCAGCAAGTTCGTCAAGGTGTTCCCGAGCGAGTACAAGCGCGCGCTGGCCGAACTGGCCGAGGACATGGCGAACGAAGCGTCCGTCGTGCAGCCTAAAGCCGCCTGAGCCAATCAGCACATTACGACCGAGGGCAGGCCACGGCCTGCCCCCCGCCAGCACATTATTTGAGGATTTATCGTGGGTAAAATCACCGGCTTCATGGAATTTCAGCGTCAGGAAGAAGGCTATCTGCCGCCTGCCGCGCGTCTTAAGAACTATGCGGAATTCGTCATCCCGCTGACCAATGAGCAAGCCAAGGTCCAGGGCGCGCGCTGCATGGATTGCGGCATCCCGTTCTGCAACAACGGCTGCCCGGTCAACAACATCATCCCCGACTGGAACGACCTGGTGTATCGCGGCAACTACCGCGAAGCGCTGGACGTGCTGCACTCGACCAACAACTTCCCCGAGTTCACGGGCCGCATCTGCCCCGCGCCGTGCGAAGCGGCCTGCACGCTGGGCATCAGCGAAGACCCGGTGGGCATCAAGTCGATCGAGCACAAGATCATCGACGAAGGCTGGGAACATGGCTGGGTGGTACCGCAACCGGCCGCCCACCAGACCGGCAAGAAAGTGGCCGTGATCGGTTCCGGTCCCGCCGGCCTGGCAGCGGCCCAGCAGCTGGCGCGCGCCGGCCACGCCGTGACCGTGTTCGAAAAGAGCGACCGCGTGGGCGGCCTGCTGCGCTACGGCATCCCCGACTTCAAGATGGAAAAGTCGCACATCGACCGCCGCATCAAGCAGATGGAAGCGGAAGGCGTGGTGTTCCGCACCAGCGTGCTGGTGGGCAAGGACTTCCCGGCCAACGTCAACAACTGGGCCAAGGAAACCATCTTCCCCGAAGACCTGGCCAAGGACTTCGACGCCGTGGTGATGGCCGGCGGCGCCGAGCAGCCGCGTGACCTGCCCGTGCCGGGCCGCGAACTGAAAGGCGTGCATTTCGCCATGGACTTCCTGCCGCTGCAGAACAAGGTCAATGCGGGCGACAAGGTCAAGGACCAGATCAAGGCCACCGGCAAGCACGTGGTGGTGATCGGCGGCGGCGACACCGGTTCCGACTGCGTGGGCACCTCCAACCGCCACGGCGCCGCATCCGTGACCCAGTTCGAACTGATGCCGATGCCGCCCGAGCACGAAAACAAGCCGCTGGTGTGGCCATACTGGCCGACCAAGCTGCGCACCTCGTCCTCGCACGAGGAAGGCTGCGAGCGCGACTGGGCCGTGGCCACCAAGCGCCTGGAAGGCAAGGGCGGCAAGGTTGAAAAGCTGATCGCCTGCCGCGTCGAGTGGAAGGACGGCAAGATGACGGAAGTGCCGAACTCGGAATTCGAAATGAAGGCCGACCTGGTGCTGCTGGCCATGGGCTTCGTTTCGCCGGTGCAGCAAATCCTGGACGCCTTCGGCGTGGAAAAGGATGGCCGCGGAAACGCCAAGGCCACCACGGACGGCGACGGCTGCTACCAGACGTCGGTGCCCAAGGTCTTCACGGCCGGCGACATGCGCCGTGGCCAGTCGCTGGTGGTGTGGGCGATCCGCGAAGGCCGCCAGTGCGCGCGCGCCGT
>DATFBD010000138.1:0-125781 GCA_035254005.1 Burkholderiaceae bacterium
CATGCTGGGCGACGTGGCCGTGGCCGTGGACCCGACCGACGAGCGCTACACGGCGCTGGTGGGCAAGCTGCTCAAGCTGCCCCTGTGCGACCGCGAAATCCCCATCATCGCCGACAGCTATGTGGACAAGGAATTCGGCACCGGCTGCGTCAAGATCACGCCCGCGCACGACTTCAACGACTACGCCGTGGGCCAGCGCCACAACCTGGGCATGCCATCGATCCTGACGCTGGACGCCAAGATCAACGACAACGCACCAGCCGCCTACCGCGGCCTGGACCGCTTCGCCGCCCGCAAGCAGATTGTGGCTGACCTGGAAGCGCAAGGTTTCCTCGAACAAATCAAGCCGCACAAACTGATGGTGCCGCGCGGCGACCGCACCGGCGTCGTGATCGAGCCGATGCTGACCGACCAGTGGTTCGTGGCCATGAGCAAGCCGGCCCCGGAAGGCACGTTCTTCCCCGGTAAATCGATCGCCGAAACGGCGCTCGACAAGGTGGCCAGCGGCGAGATCCAGTTCGTGCCCGAGAACTGGAGCAACACCTACAACCAGTGGCTCAACAACATCCAGGACTGGTGCATCTCGCGCCAGCTGTGGTGGGGCCACCAGATCCCGGCCTGGTACGACGAGGCCGGCAACATCTTCGTCGCCAAGTCGGAAGCCGAAGCGCAAGCCCAGGCCGCCAAGGCTGGCAGCACCGGCCCGCTGCGCCGCGACAACGACGTGCTCGACACGTGGTTCTCGTCGGCGCTGGTGCCGTTCTCCACGCTGGGCTGGCCCGAGCAGACCCCGGATCTGGAAGCCTTCCTGCCTTCGTCGGTGCTGGTGACCGGCTTTGACATCATCTTCTTCTGGGTCGCCCGCATGGTGATGATGACGGCCCACTTCACCGGCAAGGTGCCGTTCAAGACCGTCTACGTGCACGGCCTGGTGCGCGACTCGCAAGGCCAGAAGATGTCCAAGTCCAAGGGCAACACGCTGGACCCGATCGACCTGATCGACGGCATCGGCGTGGAAGCGCTGGTGGAAAAACGCACCACCGGCCTGATGAACCCGAAAGCGGCGGAAAAGATCGCCAAGGCCACGCGCAAGGAATTCCCCGAAGGCATCGCCGCCTACGGCAGCGACGCCGTGCGCTTCACCATGGCCTCGTACGCCTCGCTGGGCCGCAACATCAACTTCGACCTGGGCCGCTGCGAAGGCTACCGCAACTTCTGCAACAAGATGTGGAACGCCACCCGCTTCGTGCTGATGAACACGGAAGGCAAGGATTGCAGCGAGAACGACGCCGACCTGTCGATGGCCGACAAGTGGATCATCTCGCTGCTGCAAAAGGCTGAGCTGGACATCGCCAAGGGCTTCGAGGACTACCGCTTCGACAACATCGCCTCCACCATCTACAAGTTCGTGTGGGACGAGTATTGCGACTGGTACCTGGAAGTGGCCAAGGTACAAGTGCAGCACGGCACGGAAGGCCAGCAGCGCGCCACCCGCCACACGCTGCTGCGCGTGCTGGAAGTGATTTTGCGCCTGGCCCATCCGATCATCCCCTTCGTCACGGAAGCGCTGTGGCAGACGGTGGCCCCGCTGGCCGGCAAGACGCTCAAGGCCGACGGTGATTCCATCATGCTGCAACCCTACCCGCTGGCCAACACGGCGAAAATCGACGAGGCGGCCGAAGCGTGGATGCAGCAGCTGAAGGCGCTGACGGACGCCACCCGCAACCTGCGCGGCGAGATGCAGCTGGCGCCGTCGCTGCGCGTGCCGCTGATCGTGGAACCGGGCGACGCCGCCGACAAGGCCGCGCTGCAAGTGTTCGCGCCCTACATCCAGTCGCTGGGCAAGCTGGCCGAAGTGCAGATCGTGGACGCGCTGCCGGAATCGCCGGCCGCCGTCTCCATCGTCGGCACCACCAAGCTGATGCTGAAAGTGGAAATCGACGTCAAGGCCGAGCGTGAGCGCCTGAACAAGGAAATCGCGCGCCTGGAAGGCGAGATCGCCAAGGCCAGCGGCAAGCTGTCGAACGAAAGCTTCGTGGCGCGCGCGCCAGCCGAAGTGGTGGCGCAGGAAAAAGAACGGGTCGCCAACTTCTCGGCCACCTTGGCCAAGATGCGCGAACAGTTCGCCAAGCTGCCAGCGGCCTAACCGCGACAACAAACCGGCCAACGGTAAAACCGGGGTCAGGTCATGCGATCAAGCAAGATGCGCGCATCTTGCTTGATCGCATGACCTGACCCCGGTTTTGCATTTGGACTGGTCGAGGGTCGTTGCGGATTAGAATCAAAATAGCACGAGTGGTCAATTTTTTTACAACATGCGCTAAAATCGGGCCTACAGTTTGCTAAACTGCCAAATACACAACAACTACCCCGGAGACTCCACGATGCGTTCTTTGAAGCAAGTAACCACGATGTTTGTCATCGCAGCCGCCAGCGCCCTGGCCGCCCCTGCCTGGGCGGACACCAACTCGCCCGTCGGCCTGTGGAAAAATATCGATGACGTGACGGGCAAGCCCAAGGCGCTGATCCGCATCACCGAAAACAATGGCGCGCTGCAGGGCCAGATCGAAAAACTGTTCCGCGCCCCCACCGAAGACCAGAATCCCAAGTGCGAAAAGTGCGAGGGCGCCCGCCATGATGCGCCGGTGATCGGCCTGGTCATCATGTCCGGCCTGAAGAAGGACGGCAGCGAGTACACGGGCGGCGAAATCCTCGACCCGGACAACGGCAAGGTCTACAAGAGCAAGCTGAGCCTGGAAGACGGCGGCAAGAAACTGAACGTGCGCGGTTACATCGGCATCTCGATGTTCGGCCGCTCGCAGACCTGGGTGCGCCAGGAATAAGCGCTTTCCTCCCGACTGAAAAAACCGGCCTCGCTCCACGCGCTGGCCGGTTTTTTTTATCCGCGCGCCGTTTAGTGAGCCGCTTTACTTCTGCGACAGCAGCCGGGAATTGGCGTCGCTGCGAAACACCAGCGGCGCCTCCCTGCCCGCCGCCACCTGGCTGGCCTGGGCCTGGCGCACGATCTTCACGATGTCGCCATGCTGGGGCGATTTGCTGCACACGGGATCGGCATTGGCCGCGTCGCCCGTCAAGGCCAGCGCCTGGCAGCGGCAGCCGCCGTAGTCCTTGTGCTTGTCGTCGCAGCTGCGGCACGGCTCCTTCATCCACGCGTCGCCACGGAACTTGTTGAACGCCTCGCTCTCGTACCAGATCTGTTTCAGGCTCTGTTCGGTCACGTTCGGGAACGTCATGCCCGGGATGGTGCGCGCCGCATGGCAGGGCAAGGCGGCGCCGTCCGGCGCCACATCGAGGAACACGGAACCCCAGCCATTCATGCACGCCTTGGGCCGCGCCTCGAAATAGTCGGGCACCACGAACAGGATGCGCAGCCGTGAACCGATACGCGCGCGGCACGCGTTCACCACGGCCTCGGCCCGCTCCAGCTGCTCGCGCGTGGGCATCAGCTGGGCACGGTTGACCATGCCCCAGCCGTAGTACTGCGTGTTGGCCAGCTCCAGGTATTCCACGCCCATCTCCAGCGCCATGTCGATGATGCGCTCCACGTGGTCGAGGTTGTAGCGGTGCAGCACCACGTTGAGCACCATCGGATAGTCGTACTGCTTGATCAGCCGCGCCACGCGCGCCTTCAGGTCGAAGGTGCGGGTGCTGCTGAGGAAATCGTTCATTTCCCGGGTCGAGTCCTGGAACGACAGCTGGATGTGATCGAGCCCGGCCGCCTTCAACGCGGCGATGCGCTGCTCCGTCAGGCCGATGCCAGACGTGATCAGGTTGGTGTAGTAACCCAGCCGGCGGCCTTCGGCCACCAGTTGTTCCAGGTCGTCGCGCAGCAGCGGTTCGCCGCCGGAAAAGCCCAGCTGCGCCGCGCCCAGCTGGCGGCCCTGGCGTAGCACGTCCAGCCATTGTTCGGTGCTCAGCTCATTGCGGTTGGCCGCGTAATCGACCGGGTTGTAGCAGAACGCGCAATGCAGCGGGCAACGGTAAGTCAGCTCAGCCAGCAACCACATGGGCGGCGCAATGGCCGCCGTGCCGACCTGCGGGAGGGTGGCGCTAGACAAGCCAGCCTCGCTGCCGCGCTTCGGCCAGGAAGGCCAGCACGTCCGGGCCGAGGTCGCTGGCCTGGAATGCCATCTCCAGGTCGCGCACGATATCGGCCACCTCGCGCTGGCCGTCGCAACGCTTGAGAATTTCCGCCGCGCTGGGATTGAGCCGCACCAATCCTTCCGGGTACAGCAGCACGTAGGCTTGCTGCGCTTCCTCCCACTGCAGGCGGAACAGCCTGGACAGCTTGGGCATCGTCACGTCGGTCAGCATGATGGCCTCCCCGGTCAGTCGTAAGCGAGGGCGATGGCATCCATCATCGCCCACAGGATGTCGAGTTTGAATTGCAGGATGCCCAGCGCCTGCTCCTGCTGGGCGCGCGTGCGGAAATGGGCCAGCGTGACGGCCAGGCCATGTTCCACGTCGCGCTCGGCCAGCGAAATGCGGCTGCGGAAGTAAGCCAGACCTTCCGGTTCGATCCACGGGTAATTCTTCGGCCAGCTGGCCAGCCGGTCCTTGTGGATCTTGGGCGCGAACATTTCCGTCAGCGACGAGCAGACGCCCTCCTGCCACGGCGCCTGGCGCGCGAAGTTCACGTAGGCATCCACCGCGAAGCGCACACCGGGCTGCACTGCGCGCAGCGACCACAGGTCGTCACGGTCGATGCCGACCGCCTCGCCCAGCCGGCTCCAGGCCTCGATGCCGCCGGGATTGTCGCCATGGCCGTCGTGGTCGTGGATGCGCTCCACCCACAGCCGGCGCGTGGCGCGGTCCGGGCAGTTGGCCATGATGGCCGCGTCCTTGCGCGGAATGTTGATCTGGTAATAGAAGCGGTTGGCCACCCAGCCCCGGATCTGCTCCGGCGTCAGCGTGCCCTCCTGCATGCGCACGTTGAAGTGGTGGTGGATGTGGTAGCCCGCGCCCTTGGCCATCAGTTGTTCCGTGAATTCACGTTCATCCCACGCCGGGCGATTGTCCGGCCCTGGTTGCGACATCATGTTCATAGCGAAATCTCCATACCGTCATAGGCCAGCTCGATGCCGTGCTCGCCCAGCGTGGCGTGCTGGGGCGAGTCTTCATCGAGGATGGGATTGGTGTTGTTAATGTGAATCAGGATCTTGCGCGAGGCCGGCATCTGGTCCAGCACGTCTATCATGCCGCCCTCGCCCGACTGCGGCAGATGGCCCATGGAGGCGGCCGGGTTGGGCGAGAAGCCCAGGGCTATCATTTCGTCTTCAGTCCAGAAGGTGCCGTCCACCAGCAGGCAATCGGCGCCGCGCATGACGGCCGTGGTGGCGTCATCGAGGCTGCCGAGGCCGGGCGCGTAGAACAGCGTGCGGCCGGTGATCAGATCCTCCACCAGCAGGCCGATGTTGTCGCCGGGCTGGGGCCGTTCACGGTGCGGCGAATACGGCGGCGCCTTGCTGTGCAGCGGCACGGCCGTCAGCCGGATGCCGCTCAGGGCCGGAATCTCGAACGGTTGCGGTTCGCCCGCCACCGGCAGCGGCTGCCATTGCACGCCGCAGTAGTGCGACAGCACGGAGGCCAGCGGATAGCCGGTCTGCAGATCATCCCAGACCGACGCGCTGCAATAGAGGGGAATGCGGCGCCCTTCGCGCAGCATCATCAGGCCCGTCACGTGGTCGACCTGGGCATCCATCAGCAGCACGGCCGCGATGCCGGTGTCGCGCGCGGCGCGCGCCGGCTGCAGCGCCGGGGTGGCGCGGATCTGGGTCAGGATATCGGGGGAGGCATTGACCAGCAGCCAGTCGGTGCCGTTGGCGGAAATGGCGATCGACGATTGGGTGCGGGCGCGGCTGTTGATGGTGCCGTTGCGCACGCCGTCGCAATTGCGGCAGTTGCAGTTCCATTGCGGATAGCCGCCGCCAGCCGAAGAACCTAGTACGATGATTTTCATCAGATGCCTCGAATCGGATACGTAGCGCGGTCACCGGCAAGCGCCAGGTGACCGCGGCGGGCGCCTGTCAGCGGTTGGCGATGTACAGCGTGATTTCAAAACCGAAACGGAAATCGATGAACTCTGGTTTGCTCCATTGCATGGCTGTCTCCTTGAATGTAGATAAGTTGTGTGACCGTCCTGGACCATGGGAACATGGTTTTCAGACCATCGCAGTACACTACGCAAGTTCCATGCCGTCACGTTTTTGATGACATGTAAGGGTGGATGGCGCAGCTGGCTGCGCCACCATGCAACAAAAGTGTGGAGAAATGGAACAGCGGGCGTTCAACGCTTGCGCATCTTGTGCAGATGGCGGTCCAGGCTGTTGGCGAAGTGCTGGCGGTCGGCCTGGCTGAAGGCGGCCGGGCCGCCCGTGTCCACGCCACTGCCGCGCAGTTCGTCGAGGAAGGCGCGCATGGTCAGCATCTGCTGGATGTTGTCGCGCGTGTAGAACTCGCCGCGCGGATTGAGCGCATAGCCGCCCTGGTCCAGCACGTCGGAAGCGAGCGGGATATCGCCCGTGATGACGAGGTCGCCCGCCGCCAGCCGGCGCACGATCTCCTGGTCCGCCACGTCGGCGCCGGACGGCACTTGCAAGGCACGGATGAAACGCGACGGCGGCACCCGCAACAGTTGGTTGGCCACCAGCGTCACTTGTAACTGGGTGCGCTCGGCCACCCGGTACAGGATGTCCTTGATGACGGCGGGACAGGCATCCGCATCGACCCAGATCTGCATGGGCGCAGCCGGCAGGTTCAGCTCTCCCACAGCTCGCCGTTCGGGTTGATGCGCGGCGGATTGACGCCGAAATGCAGGTAGGCGGCCGGGGTGGCCACCCGTCCGCGCGGCGTGCGTTGCAGGAAACCTTGCTGGATCAGATAAGGTTCCAGCACATCCTCGATGGTGTCGGCTGCCTCGCCGATGGCCGCCGCGAGGTTGCCGATGCCGACCGGGCCGCCGCCGAACTTGAACAGTACCGCTTCCAGCAGCTTGCGGTCCATCACGTCGAAACCGACCGTATCGACGTCCAGCATGACGAGGGCCGCGTCCGCCACTTCCTTGGTGATGTCGCCGTTGCCCTTCACTTCCGCGTAGTCGCGCACGCGGCGCAGCAGGCGGTTGGCGATGCGGGGCGTGCCGCGCGCGCGGCGCGCCACCTCGGCCGCGCCATCGGGGGCGATCTCGGCCTTGAGCAAGGCGGCGCTGCGGGTGACGATGCGGGTCAGCTCGGCCGTGTTGTAGAACTCCAGCCGCGCCACGATGCCAAAGCGGTCGCGCAGCGGATTGGTCAGCATGCCGGCGCGCGTGGTGGCGCCCACCAGCGTGAACGGCTGCAAGTCCAGCTTGACGGAACGGGCCGCCGGGCCTTCGCCGATCATGATATCGATCTGATAATCCTCCAGCGCCGGGTACAGGATTTCCTCGACCACGGGCGACAGGCGGTGGATTTCGTCGATGAACAGCACATCGTTCGCTTCCAGGTTGGTCAGGATGGCGGCCAGGTCGCCGGGCCGCTCCAGCACCGGGCCGGAAGTCTGGCGCAGGTTCACGCCCATCTCGCGCGCGATGATGTTGGCCAGCGTGGTCTTACCCAGGCCGGGCGGACCGAACAGCAAGGTATGGTCGAGCGCCTCGCCGCGCTTGCGGGCCGCCTTGATGAAGATTTCCAGCTGGTCGCGGATCTTTTCCTGCCCGACATATTCATCGAGGTGCTTGGGACGCAAGGCCCGTTCGATCGCTTCCTCATTGGGCGAAGCGGGGGCCGCGTCGATGATGCGTTGTTCGGTGAAGTTGTCGGTTTGGATGCTCATGCAGTGAACGGTTTGATTGGATGATGCTATTTTAATGGTGCTGTTTGGAAGATACGTTCCAAGTAACTGCCTAATTGATGTTTGGTGACCCTGAGCTGCGCCAACTCATCGTCTGACAACATCCTCGGCACGCCTGCCAGTCCCGGCGGCGCATCGATATTGACCACCAACGGTTCAATCTCACCGTTCGCCAGCAATTTCTTCCAGGCGCGCAATGATTCTTGCGCTCGTAGGAGTCCGGATGAGATATCGGGCTTCTGACGCGGTGAGACACTCAAATCCGAAACCGAAGCGTTGCTTCCACCAGAATTCGATTGTTCCATGTTTCCTCCTTAACTCGGCGAGGTGTGTATCAGTTAGTGCAAGGCTTGCCGAGTAAGCTTTACCAGTCAACACCGTGGCACCCAGCACTGCGCTACCCTGCTTCAGGATATGGCCTCGCAAATTAGCCAGTGTGCCACCTTGACCAATGAAATCATCCACTAATACATAGTGTAGGCCACTTGGCACGATACCGGAAAAAAGAACCTGTCTTTGCAGGCGCACATAACCGTTGGCCCCGGTATGTCCCACCACATTGGCCTGGATAACATCCCGTTCTCGCGGCCACTTCAACAGAACTGAAATGGCATTCGCTAACGCCTCAGGTATGGCGTTGACGCCGGACGCCTCGTCAGCGTGAGCGCTCACCAATATCGGCCGCCGCTCATCAAACAGATCCCACAACCGACCGAGTATATCCAGCGACAATGTCTCCCACACCAATTCCGCAGCGGCGATCGCGTCACCAGCTTTTGCCGCCACATAGGCCCGATGTTGCTTTACCAGTCTTTCCGGGGAGTGGATCAAAACGTCGGGAAAACCATTCCATGGAAAACGCGCGACCTGATTCATTAGGGCCCCCTTCACCATGCTCAATTTCCAGCATAGGAAGGAGTACAAAAACACTATTTGAGGTACATCAGCCCTTCGACAACGCCTTCAACGCCAGCTTGATGCCGTCCGAGACGCTGGTGCCGGCCGGCACCGTCTTCAATGCCGCCACCGCTTCCTTGTCGGAGTACCCCAGCGCCAGCAACGCATTCAGGATATCGGACTGCGCATCCGGCACGGCGTGGGCGCCGCCGGCGCCGATGTCGGCGCCCAGCTTGCCCTTCAGTTCCAGCAGCAAGCGTTCGGCCGTCTTCTTGCCAATGCCGGGCACCTTGACCAGGCGGCCCGATTCCTGCAGCGTCACCGCCTGCGCCAGGTCGGCGATCGACATGCCCGACAGGATGGACAGCGCCGTGCGCGCCCCCACGCCGCTGATCTTGATCAACTGGCGGAACACGGCCCGCTCCTCGGCATTGCCAAAGCCGAACAGCAGATGCGCGTCCTCGCGGATGGCCTGGTGGGTGAACAGCACCACCTTCTCGCCCACCTGCGGCAGGTTGTAGAAGGTGCTCATCGGCACGTCCACCTCGTAGCCCACGCCTTGCACATCGACCAGCAATTGCGGCGGATTCTTTTCCAGCAGGATGCCGGACAGACGACCTATCATCGTGATACCTTTTTGGTATTAATTAGTAATTAACCGACCAGCCGGCCGCGCCGCAGCCGCAGCCCGGCCAGCGGCCCGGGCAGGCCGGCGGCGGCGACCGTTCCGCTGGCCGCGCTGGCGCCGGCGATCAGGGTCAGCGTCTCGCGGCTGTGGGCATGGCAGATGGCCACGCCCAGCGCGTCGGCCGCGTCGGTGCCGGGCAGGCCGGGCAGCGCCAGCAGCCGCGCCACCATGGCCTGTACCTGGGCCTTCACGGCCCGGCCCGTGCCGACCACAGCCTGCTTGACCTGGGTGGGCGAATATTCGGCCACGGCCAGCCCGGCCGTCACCAGCGCGCAGATGGCCGCGCCGCGGGCCTGGCCCAGCAACAAGGTCGATTGGGGATTGACGTTGACGAAGACTTGCTCGATGGCGGCGTAATCAGGCTGGTACTGGCGGGCCACCTGCCCCACGCCGTCCAGGATGACCTTGAGCCGCGCGGGCAGATCCCCGTCGCCGCTCTTGATGGTGCCCGAGGCGATGTAGCGCAGCTTCGCGCCCTGCTTGTGGATGACGCCAAAGCCGGTCGTGCGCAAGCCGGGGTCGATGCCGAGAATAATCATTCCCGGATTGTACCCGGGAAAATTGAATGCTGTATATAAAAACAGTGCGGCGGAGCGCTACCGCCCCGCCGCACTGCGGAACAAAGTCAGGCACCGGGGTCAGCCCCCGGTCCGCGACCCCGGTGATCAGTGACGGAAGTGACGGGTGCCGGTGTAGACCATCACCACGCCGCGCTCGTCGGCCGCGTCGATCACTTCCTGGTCGCGCATCGAGCCGCCCGGATGGATCACACAGGTCGCGCCCGCGTCCACCACCACGTCCAGGCCATCGCGGAACGGGAAGAAGGCGTCCGACGCCACCACCGAACCGGCCAGCGACAGGCCGGCGTTTTGCGCCTTGATCGAGGCGATGCGGGCCGAGTCGATGCGGCTCATCTGGCCAGCGCCCACGCCCAGCGTCATGTTGTTACCGCAGAACACGATGGCGTTGGACTTGACGTACTTGGCCACGCGCCAGGCGAACATCATGTCCTGCAATTGCTGCTGGGTAGGCTGGAGCTTGGTCACCACTTTCAGGTCGCCCACCAGCACATTCTTGGCATCGGCCGACTGCACCAGCAGGCCGCCGCCCACGCGCTTGAAGTCCATCGCGTTGACGCCGTTGCCCAGCGCGATTTCCAGCAGGCGCACGTTCTGCTTGGCCGACAGGATCTGCAGCGCTTCGGCCGTGAACGATGGCGCGATCAACACTTCCACGAACAGCTTGGCCAGTTCCGTGGCGGCCACGCCGTCCACTTCCGTGTTGAAGGCGATGATGCCGCCGAAGGCCGAGGTCGGATCGGTCTGCAGCGCGCGCTTGTAGGCGTCCACCGCGTTGGCGCCCAGCGCCACGCCGCACGGGTTGGCGTGCTTGACGATCACGCAGGCGGCGCTCTGGTCGAAACCGCCCAGGCTCTTCACGCATTCCCAGGCCGCGTCGGCGTCGGCGATGTTGTTGTACGACAGTTCCTTGCCTTGCAGCTGGCGGTAGTTGGCCAGCGCGCCGGCCACCGGTTGCAGGTCGCGGTAGAAGGCCGCGCTCTGGTGCGGGTTCTCGCCGTAGCGCATGTCCTGCACTTTCTCGAACGCCACATTCAGCGTTTGCGGGTAGGTGGCGCGCGTAGCGTGGGCCTTGTCGGCGCCCAGGCTGGTCAGGTAGTTGGTGATGGCGCCGTCGTACTGGGCCGTGTGGGCGTAGACCTTGGTGGCCAGCTTGAAGCGGGTGTCGTAGCTGACCTGGCCGGGCGCGTTGTCGGTGCCCTTCATTTCCGCCAGCACCACGCCGTAGTCGGCCGGGTCGCAGATCACCACCACGTCCTTGTGGTTCTTGGCGGCCGAGCGCAGCATGGTGGGGCCGCCGATGTCGATGTTCTCGATCGCGTCTTCCAGCGTGCAGCTATCCTTGGCCACCGTGGCCTGGAACGGGTACAGGTTGACCACCACCATGTCGATGGTCGGCATGTTGTGCTCTTCCAGCTTGGCCATATGCTCAGGGAAATCGCGGCGGGCCAGGATGCCGCCGTGCACTTTCGGGTGCAGCGTTTTCACGCGGCCGTCGAGCATCTCCGGGAAGCCGGTGTAGTCGGCCACCTCGGTCACGGCCAGGCCGTTGTCGGCCAGCAGTTTGGCGGTGCCGCCGGTCGACAGCAGGTTGACGCCCATGGCCGCCAGGGCGCGGGCGAAGTCCAGGACGCCGGTCTTGTCGGATACGGAGATGAGTGCTTGTTTAATCATGGCTATGGCTAGTTGGTTGAGGTTTCTTGGTTCAAGCCCACCGGCGCCAGCGGCCATGCACAGCCACCCAGGTGCCGGAAGGTCGCGCGCACTTACAGCAGGCCGTGCTCTTGCAGTTTCTTGCGCAGGGTGTTGCGGTTGATGCCCAGCATTTGCGCCGCATGCGACTGGTTGCCGTCGGCGCGCGTCATCACGACTTCGAGGATGGGCTTTTCCACGGTCAGTACGACCATGTCGTAGATATTCGATGCTTGCTGCTCGCCCAGGTCGTTGAAGTAATCTTCAAGGCTTTTCTGGACCACTTCCTGGATGCTTTCTTTGCTCATTTTGTTACCGTTCGGCTAATTGATCTGTTATGGCGCCGTTGTCGCGGATCACGCGGCAGCAGCGCTTGCCCATTTTTTTTCTACCTTGTTTTGAAGCTCCGGAGCGCCGTTATGCGGCCTCCGCCGGTTCCGGGAGGCGGTATTGTAACCGCTCGCCAAAACGCCACTGCGATTCAAAGAACTGGTCGACGGCCTGCAACTGCTCGTCGGTCGACTCCAGCAAGTTCATCTGCTGGCGGAACGCTTCCCCGCCCTCCAGGTCGCGCACATACCAGCCGATATGCTTGCGCGCCGTGCGCACGCCCAGGTATTCGCCGTAGAACGCATAGTGGGCGCGCAGGTGCTCGTCCATCAGCGCCCGCACCTCGTCCACGTAGGGCGCCGGCAAATGGGTGCCGGTGCGCAGGTAGTGGTCGATTTCGCGGAAGATCCATGGCCGGCCTTGGGCGGCGCGGCCGACCATGATGGCGTCGGCGCCCGTCTGGTCCAGCACGTAGCGGGCTTTTTCCGGGGAAGTGATGTCGCCGTTGGCCACCACGGGAATGGCCACGGCGCGCTTGACGGCGGCGATGGTGTCGTACTCGGCGTCGCCCTTGTAGCCGTCGGCGCGGGTGCGGCCATGCAAGGTCAGCATGGCGATACCGGCGTCCTCGGCGATGCGGGCGATGGTCAGCGCGTTCTTGTTGGCGCGGTTCCAGCCGGTGCGGAACTTGAGCGTGACGGGCACGTCCACCGCGCCCACCACGGCATGCAGGATTTCCCTGACCAGCGCCTCGTCCTGCAACAGGGCCGAACCGCACCAGCTGTTGCACACCTTTTTCACGGGGCAGCCCATGTTGATGTCGATGATCTGGGCGCCGCGCTCGACATTGAAGCGGGCGCAGTCGGCCAGGTCCTGCGGATCGGCGCCGGCGATCTGCACCGCCTTCGGTTCCATTTCGCCCGCATGGTCGATCCGGCGCGAACTCTTTTCCGTGGCCCACAGCCGCGGATTGGAGGCGGCCATCTCCGATACGGCGTAGCCCGCGCCGAGCTGCTTGCACAGCTGCCGGAACGGGCGATCCGTCACACCCGCCATGGGGGCGACGAATACATTGTTACGCAATAAATAAGGGCCGATTTGCACTGGACTTGCCTGAACGGGAACAAGGAACCTTCTATTTTAACCGAAGGACTGCTCAATTTATAAGCACTATTTTTCAACAGAACTACCGTGCAGGCGCTTGACAGATGCGAATTAGTATTGCTGGCGTGGAAAAATTAGCACGCGCGTTCAGCTCAATTCATCGAGCGCGGCGGGGCTCAGGTGATCCACTTCGCCCCAGCTGGCCAGCGTCAGCTTGCCGTCGCCAAAGGTGAAACGGTTGACGCTGGCGTTCTTGACCTGGAAGTCGCGCGGGCTGTCGAGCGTCATGCCGACCGCTTCCCGGTAAGCGCATTCGAGCACGCCGCCATGGGCCACCACGGCGATGGTCTGGCCAGGATGGCGGCTGGCCCAGTGCGCGATGCCGCCGATGGCGCGGCGGTAGAACTGGCGGAAACTTTCGGCCGGACGGGTGCCGGCCGGCATCACGGCGTCCACGTCCCGCGCCTGCCACAAGGCATAGTCGGCCGGGTAACGCTCGGCGATCTCGGCATACAACATGCCTTCGAACACGCCATAGCAGCGTTCGCGCAAGCCGGGGTCGGTGTGCACGGGCATGCCGTGCTGGCCGGCCACGGCATGGGCCGTCTGCAAGGCGCGCTCCAGGTCGCTGGCGACGATGGCGTCCAGCCGTTCGCCGGCCAGCGCGCGGCCCAGCGCTTCAGCCTGGCGCTGACCTTCCTCGTTCAGTGCGATGTCGGTATGGCCCTGCAGGCGGCGCGCGGCGTTCCAGGCCGTTTCGCCGTGGCGAATCAGCAAGATATTCGTGTGTTTCATGCAATCTTATTTGTGAGGGGGCACCAGCGCCGGGTTGAGCGTGTAGGTGCCGATCAATTGTGCTTCATCAATAATGTGGCCATGCATCGCGGCATAGGCGTCGGGGCCGGTAAAGCGTCCTTCCAGCGCCAACCTGGGCACATCCAGCGCGTAAATACGGAAGATGTAATGGTGCAAGCGCAAGTCGTTCCACGGCGGACAAGGGCCATCATACCCGTAATAGTCGCCGGCCATGTCCGGGTCGCGCGCGAACCAGCCGGTGTAATCATTCAGGCCCTGGCGCAGCACGCGGACGGTGCCGTTGGCGGCCAGCTCCACATCGGGACCGGGCTTGCCGTGTGCCACCACGCCGGCCGCCAGCGCCCCCTCGTGCAGCGCGCGCACGGTGGGCGGCAGGTCGATCAGGGTCCAGTGGAAGAAATCGCCGCGCGCCAATTCCGCGGGCAGCGTGTGGCCTTCCATGTTCACGTGACGGCCATCCTGGGGGGCGTCGCCGTCAATGCAGAACAGCACCAGCGATTCGGTGCCGGCCGGCACCTCGTCCCATGCCAGATGGGGATGGCGGTTATCCGACAGGCGCACCCGGCCGATGGGATCCATCACCGCCAAGGCACAGCCAGCGGGGATGGCGCCGCCGTCGCGGAATGTCTCGCTCCACAGTTTCATCGCATCCCCCCCGCTCAAACTCGCCCATCTGGTTTGACTTGATTCGCGCGCCGCTTTGCGTGCACGCAAACATCTTACTATTTGGCCGAAGTTTGCAGCCAGAACGTCACCGGACCGTCGTTCGTCAGCGACACTTGCATGTCGGCGCCGAACTGGCCCGTGGCCACCACCGGATGGCGCGCGCGGGCCTGGGCCACGAAATGGTCGAACAGGCGGCGGCCATCCTCGGGGCTGGCGGCCGGCGTGAACGAGGGCCGGCTGCCGGACTTGGTGTCGGCCGCCAGCGTGAACTGGGGCACCAGCAGCAGGCCGCCGGCCACATCCGTCACGCTCAGGTTCATCTTGCCGGCCGCATCGGCGAACACGCGGTAGCCGAGCAGCTTGGTCAGCAGCGCGTCCGCCTCGCGTGCCGTGTCGCCCCGTTCGGCGCACACCAGCACCATCAGGCCGGCGTCGATGGCGCCGATCACGGCGCCCTCCACCACCACGCTGGCGCGCGTGACCCGCTGCAGCAGCACGATCATGCGCTCAGCGTGACGCGCGCGAACTTGCGCTTGCCCACTTGCAGCACGAAGGTGCCGGCTTCGATCTTGACGGCTTTGTCGCTGATCACGGTGCCATCGAGGCGTACGCCGCCCTGGTCGACCATGCGCATCGCTTCCGAGGTCGATGGGCACAGGCCGGCCTGCTTGAGCAGCTGGGCGATGCCCACCGGCGCGCCGGCCAAGGCCACTTCCGGCACGTCGTCCGGAATGCCGCCCTTGGAACGGTTGACGAAGTCGGCCAGTGCTTCCTCGGCCGCTTGCTGCGAGTGGAAGCGGGCCACGATTTCCTGCGCCAGCGCCACCTTGGCGTCGCGCGGGTTCTTGCCGTCGGCCACTTCCTGTTTCAGCTGGGCCAGTTCGGCCAGCGAACGGAACGACAGCAGTTCGTAGTAGCGCCACATCATCACGTCGGAAATGCTCATCAGCTTGGCGAACATGGTGTTGCCCGGCTCCGTGATGCCGATGTAGTTGTTCTTGGACTTGGACATCTTGTCGACGCCATCCAGGCCTTCCAGCAGCGGCATGGTCAGGATGCACTGCTGTTCCTGGTCGTAATCCTTCTGCAGTTCGCGGCCCACCAGCAGGTTGAATTTCTGGTCGGTGCCGCCCAGTTCCAGGTCGGCCTTGAGCGCGACGGAATCGTAGCCCTGCATCAGCGGATAAAGGAACTCATGGACCGCAATCGGAGTCCCACTCTTGAAGCGTTTGCTGAAATCGTCGCGTTCCATCATGCGTGCCACCGTGTAGCGCGAGGCCAGCTGGATCATGCCGCGCGCGCCCAGCGGATCGCACCACTCGGAGTTGTAGCGGATTTCCGTGCGCGACGGGTCCAGTACCAGCGAGGCCTGCTTGAAATAGGTCATGGCATTTTCCTCGACCTGCTCGCGGGTCAGCGGCGGACGCGTGACGTTGCGGCCGGACGGGTCGCCGATCATGGAGGTGAAATCGCCGATCAGGAAGATCACCTGGTGGCCCAGATCCTGCAACTGGCGCATCTTGTTGAGCACCACGGTGTGGCCCAGGTGCAAGTCGGGCGCCGTCGGATCCAGGCCCAGCTTGACGCGCAGCGGTACGCCGCTTTGCTCGGATCGCGCCAGCTTTTGCGCGAATTCGCTTTCGACCAGCAGCTCGTCGACACCGCGCTTGGTGATGGCAAGAGCTTCCTGGACGCGGTCCGACAGCGGCAGGACGGGAGCGGGGGCCTTCTTAGGCGATGCAGACGAGGTATCCATATGTTTGTAAACGATTTTCCGAAAAAAGTAGGCTGGCTCAGGAGTTTGTTATAATGCCCGATCCCATCAATCTTGCCGTATGAAAACGAACCGAATAAAGAATAAGAAAAATTAAACGTTCCTGAATAGTTCAAGCGGCAAATTTTAACTGATTGCATGAACCCTACAAACAAATTCACAAGCTCACGCTTGTTCACACTGCTAGGTTCGACGCGCAAGGCACGCATCATCAGCGCCTCCGCACTGTTTCTGGCAGTGTGCGCGTTCGGTGCGGCCGGCGTCGCGCCGCTGGCACCGGACGCCGCGGATTTGCCCGTGAAATCCGTGTCCGAGGAACTGGCCCTGCCCAACCTGTCCACGCAGATCGCCGCGCTGGAACAGCAGCAGACCAATGAACACTACATCCATGAGGAAAAAGTACGCGCCGGCGACACGCTGGCCGCGCTGCTGAACCGCCTGGGCGTGGACGACGAAGCGGCCGAGACCTTCATCAAGAAGGACAAAGTGGCGCGCGGCGTGATGCAGCTGACCACCGGCAAACGCGTGCAGGCGCAGACTGACGACGAAGGCAACCTGCAATGGCTGCAGGCGACCGTGGTCGACGGCAAGGACATGCCCGTCAAGAACATCTCCATCACCCGCAAGGGCGACAGCTTCGAAGCCAAGGAAGAAGCGGCCAAGCTGGAGCGCCGCATCGAGATGCACGCGCGCACCATCAGCTCGACGCTGTACGCGGCCACCGATTCGAGCGACGACGGCGCCAAGCTGCCGGACTCCATCGTCAAGCAGATCATCGAGATGTTCTCCACCAACATCGACTTCCGTGGCGACCTGAAGCGCGGCGACCATTTCAATGTGGTCTACGAAACCTTCTGGCAGAACGGCGAGTTCGTGCGCGCGGGCCGCATCCTGGCTGGCGAATTCACCAACCACGGCACCACCTATCAGTCGGTCTGGTTCGAAGATCCGCAAAGCAAGCAAGGCGGCGGTTACTTCAGCTTCGACGGCAAGTCGCTCAAGAAAGCCTTCCTCAAGTCGCCCGTCGAATTCAGCCGTATCTCGTCCGGTTTCGGCATGCGCGTGCACCCCGTGTTCGGCCAGTGGAAACAGCACAAGGGCACCGATTTCCCGGCGCCGACGGGCACGCCGATCCGCGCCGCCGGCGATGGCGTGGTCGAGTTCGAAGGCACCCAGAACGGCTATGGCAACGTGATCGTCCTCAAGCACTGGGCCAACTACAGCACGGCCTACGCGCACATGAGCCGCTTCGCCGCCGGCATCAAGAAAGGCAGCAAGGTCAGCCAGGGTGACGTGATCGGCTACGTGGGCACCACGGGCTGGTCCACCGGCGCCCACCTGCACTACGAATTCCGCGTAGGCGGCGAAGCCAAGGACCCGACCAAGATGAACGTGGTGGCCCAGGCCCCGCTGACGGCGGCCGAGATGGCCCGCTTCAAGGCCTACGCCGCCGACATGTCGCACCGCTTCGCGCTGCTGCAGCCGGTTGGCGCCAACAGCACCCGCGTGGCGGCCAAGTAAGGCCCGCCGGCAACAACGAAAAAACAGGCCCGCGCGGCCTGTTTTTTTTTCGCCGTGCAAAATCGGGACCGGCCCCGATATTTCCGCCACACCATTTTCCGGCGCTCAGGCACAATACAGGCTTTGCATCCCAGGACACCCACATGGCCCTGTACATCGGTCTCATGTCCGGCACCAGCCTCGACGGCGTCGATGGCGCGCTGGCCGACTTCGACGGCGCCGCCGTCCGCACGCTGGCGGCCGCCTACCTGCCGTTCCCGCCTGCACTGCGGGCGGAACTGATGGCGCTGCAAGCGACAGGCCACAACGAAATCGAACGCGAGGCGCTGGCCGCCAACCAACTGGCCGAGTGTTATGCGCGCTGCGTGGCGGACTTGCTGGCGCAAAGCAGCCTGGCACCGGCGGCCGTGCAAGCCGTAGCCGTCCATGGCCAGACCATCCGCCACCGGCCCGAACTGGGCTTCACACGCCAGACCAACAACCCCGCCCTGCTGGCCGAATTGTGCGGCATCGACGTGATCGCCGACTTCCGCAGCCGCGACATCGCGGCCGGCGGCCAAGGTGCGCCGCTGGTGCCGGCCTTCCACGAGGCGCTGTTTGGCTTGCCGGGCCAGGCGCGCGTGGTGGCCAATATCGGCGGCATTGCGAACATCAGCGTGCTGCACGGCGATGGCCGCGTGACCGGCTTCGACACCGGCCCCGGCAACGTGCTGATGGATGGCTGGATCAATCGTCACCAGGGCAAGGCTTACGATGCGGACGGCGCCTGGGCCGCCAGCGGTACCGTCATCGCGCCATTGCTGCAGGCCATGCTGGCCGAGCCGTTCTTCGCATTGCCCGCGCCCAAGAGCACGGGACGCGACCTGTTCCACCGGCACTGGCTCGATGCCCATCTGGCCTCATTCCCTGACGCGGCGCCAGCCGACGTGCAAGCCACGCTGACGCAACTGACGGCCGTCACGCTGGCGCAGGCGATCCAGCGTGACGGCGCGCAGGCGGATGCGGTCTACGTATGCGGTGGCGGCGCCAGCAATGGCACGCTGCTGCGCATGCTGGCGGCGGCACTCAATGGCAAAGTGAAGGTCGCATCGACTGACGCGCTGGGTGTGGCGCCAAACCGGGTGGAAGCGCTGGCGTTCGCCTGGCTGGGTTACCGCTTCACCGAGCGGCTGGCCGGCAACCTGCCATCTGTCACGGGCGCGGCCGGGGAGCGGATTCTGGGCGCGCTGTACCCGCGTTGACGCGCGCCTGGGGCGACCCCGGCAAACCGCAAGCTGCGGCCGCAAGCCGGGGCCGCAAACGGCACGCAAAAATAACAACGGCGGAGCAGCTTGCGCTGTCCGCCGTGGATACGAAAACACCACAACCGCGCGGGCGGCTGTGCGTTCGAGGCTAAAACTCAGACCGAGAACGAGGAACCGCAGCCGCAGGTCGAGCTGGCGGTCGGGTTCTTGATCACGAACTGGGCGCCTTCCAGGTCATCCTTGTAGTCGATTTCCGCGCCCACCAGGTACTGGTAGCTCATGGAGTCGATCAGCAGGGTGACGCCGTTCTTGATCATGGTGGTGTCGTCTTCGTTGATGATTTCATCGAACGTGAAGCCGTACTGGAAGCCGGAACAGCCGCCACCTTGCACGAAGACGCGCAGTTTCAGGTCAGGATTGCCCTCTTCCTCGATCAGCTGGGCGACCTTCTCAGCCGCGCTATCGGTAAAGATGATAGGCGACGGGATTACATCTTGCGCTTCAGCAACAGCACTCATATCAGACTCCTACGTAAAATCATTCCGTACATTATAGACCTTTGGCGCAATTTATGCTCTCGACCACGCCATTCGTGGCAGCCGGTCCCGCCGCGCCGGCGTCGTCGCGCCAGGCCAGCTTGCCCAGCACCTGGGCGCCACTGTGCATTTCCAGCACCTTGTAATAAACATCCCCTACGATACGGGCTTTAGGCTGAATTTCAACCCTTTCAGCCACATGGATAGCGCCCCGTATCTCGCCGTTCACAATCAGGTGGCCGCAGCGCACCTCGCCGTCGATGCAAGCATGTTCGGAAACCACCAGGTAACTGTCCTGCCCCGGCTCCGCACAGACGCTGCCCACCACCTTGCCGTCGATGCGCAGGCCGCCCCGGAACAGCAAATGCCCGTTGATCCGGGTGGCCGGGCCAATCAGGCTTTCCATCGGATTACGGGCTTTGGCAAACATGGCACTCCCCGGCAAGGCCGGCACCGGACACCGGCATGCCTGACTATGCCCAAGTTTGTCGCGGTCCGCCTTGATCTGCCTCGCCGTTTTCCGAGGCCGCGCGCGTGATGCGTTGTACGCGTTATGCGCGTTATGGCAGCAGCGCGACCTGGTTCAGGCCCTTGCCCTCGTCCAGGCCAAACATCAGGTTCATGCACTGCACGGCCTGGCCCGAGGCGCCCTTGACCAGGTTGTCCTGCACCACCAGCACGATCACCGTGTTGCCATGGCGATGCAGGGCCAGGCGCAGCATGTTGGAGCCGCGCGTGGAGCGGGTTTCCGGATGGGAGCCAAATGGCATCACGTCCACGAACGCCGCATCCGCGTATTGCGCTTCGAACAAGGCTTGCAGTTCCTCGTTGCTGATGTCGCGCGTCAGGCGCGCGTACAGCGTGGAATGCATGCCGCGGATCATCGGCACCAGGTGCGGGGTGAAGATCAGGTTGACGGGCTGGTCGGTGAAATTCTGCAACTGGGCCACGGTTTCCGGCGTGTGGCGGTGGCCGGCCACGCCGTAGGCCTTGAAGTTGTCGCTGGACTCAGAGAACAGCGTGGCGATCTCGGCCTTGCGGCCGGCGCCCGAGACGCCGGACTTGCAGTCGGCAATCAGGCCGCCCGCGTCCACCAGGCCCGCCTTGAGCAGCGGGTAGAAGCCCAGTTGCATGGTGGTTGGGTAGCAGCCAGGGTTGGCGATCAGCCTGGCGCCCTTGATGGCGTCGCGATTCAGCTCAACCAGGCCGTACACGGCTTCTTTCAGCAGTTCCGGGCAGGTGTGGGGAATCTTGTACCACTGTTCGAACGTGGCCTGGTCCTTGAGGCGGAAGTCCGCGGCCAGGTCGATCACCTTCACGCCGGCGGCCAGCAGTTCGGGCGCCTGGGCCATGGCCACACCGTGCGGGGTGGCGAAGAACACCACGTCGCACTGGGTCAGGTCGGCCTTGTCGGGGGCCGAGAACGCCAGGTTCACGCGGCCACGCAGCGAGGGGAACATGTCGGCCACGGGCAAGCCGTCTTCCTTGCGCGAGGTGATGGCCGTCAGCTGCACATCGGGGTGAACGGCCAACAGACGCAGCAATTCCACTCCCGTGTATCCGGTGCCGCCGACGATGCCAACTTTGATCATGTTCTTTCCTTGAAAGGTAGGGGTAAATGGTGAATGGCTGCCATTTTATCAGGCATGGGCGGCGTCGTGCGGCGCCGCACCATAAAACAAAAAGCCGCCTGGCAAACGCCGGCGGCTTTTTGGGACAGCGCACCGCAAGCAGCGCGCTGGTAAGGCGTGAAATTAACGCTTCGAGAATTGCTTTGCGCGACGTGCTTTGCGCAGACCAACTTTTTTACGTTCCACTTCACGTGCATCGCGGGTCACGAAGCCGGCGCGGGCCAGATCGCCCTTCAGGCCTGCATCGTAGTCGATCAGGGCGCGGGTGATACCGTGGCGCACTGCACCTGCCTGGCCGGACTCGCCGCCGCCGTGTACGTTGACCTTGATGTCGAAACGCTCGACGTTGCCGGTCAGTTCCAGCGGTTGACGGATGACCATCAGGCCGGTTTCGCGGGAGAAGTACTCAGCCGCTGGCTTGCCGTTGACGATGATTTGGCCAGTGCCAACTTTGATGAACACGCGAGCCACTGCACTCTTGCGACGGCCGGTGCCGTAATTGTAGTTACCGATCATGTCAGTTCCTTAGATTTCGAGTGCTTTAGGTTGCTGAGCAGCGTGCGGGTGCGAACCTTCTGCGTACACTTTCAGCTTCTTGATCATGGCGTAGCCCAGCGGACCTTTAGGCAGCATGCCCTTGACCGCTTTTTCCAGCGCGCGACCTGGGAAACGCTGTTGCATTTTCAGGAAGTTGGTTTCGTAGATGCCGCCTGGGTAGCCCGAGTGACGGTAGTAAGTCTTCTCGGTGGCCTTGGTGCCGGTCACGCGCAGTTTGCCTGCGTTGATGATGACGATGAAATCGCCGGTATCGACGTGAGGAGTAAATTCTGGCTTGTGTTTGCCGCGCAGTCGGAGTGCCACTTCGCTGGCAACACGTCCGAGGACTTTGTCCGTCGCGTCAATCACGAACCAGTCGCGCTGGACTTCATGTCCTTTAGCGGAAAAAGTTTTCATGTTGACTTCCTAAATGAATTACACACGCTCATATGGTGGTTCCGCCATGGCTTCAGCGGACTCGGCCTTTTTGTTGATTCTTTCCTGAGCGAACGGAAAGCCGGCAATTATAACCGCCGACCGCCGACCGGGTCAAGCGCCCCGCGCGAACCATGGCCGGCGCGGCGCGCGCAACAAGCATGATATTTCGACCATTTGTCAACGAAACGCAACCAATTGTTGCATATTGATCGTACGGGCTTGCAATTATCAGGTAAGCTCACCATGTAGTTTCCATGTGGAAATAGCAGAGCACTGCGATCCAGCCGCCCATCCGCATCCTCCGCCACCGGCCGTCGACCTCCTGGCCTTCTGGCGTTCTGGCATAGCCGGCCACCCACCGCCGGCAAAAAAACACGCCCAAGCGTGGTCGACTACACCAAAAAGCAATCAGGGAGACAATGCAATGAATTTCGAGAATCTAAAAGTCAGTTCGCGGCTCGCCATCGGTTTCGGCCTGCTGATCCTGGCCTTGATCGTGGTCAGCGCCACGGCGCTATTGCGATTAGGCACGCTCAACGACGAGATCGGCGAACTGGTCGGCAACCGCATGGTGAAGGTGCGCCTGCTCACCGAGTTGAAGGACAACCTGAACGCCATCGCCCGCGTCAACCGCAACGTCGCCTTGATCGCCGACGTCAAGGAATCGCAGGTCGAGGCCGCACGCATCCCCCCGCTGCAGGCCAGGAACAACAGCATCCTGGAGGAACTGGGCAAGACCATCTACCTGCCACGGGGGCGGGAACTGCTCAAGGCGATCAACGAAACCCGGCCGGCCTACAACCAGCGCCTGGGCGAGTCCATCCAACTGGGACTGACAGGCAAGCCCGAGGATGCACAGGCGGCCACCGCCATCATCATCGGCGATCTGCGGGGCAAGCAAAACGCACTGTTCAAGGCGGTCGACGATTCGCTGACCTTCCAGCAAGATCTGGCGAAGGACATCGGCGAGCAAGCCAACCAGGCCGTCGTATCCGGTTCCCGCCTGGTGTGGGCCATCGCCGTGTCGGCCACCTTGCTGGGCCTGTTCCTGGCCTGGTTCATCGCGCGCGCCATCACCCGCCAGCTCGGGGCCGAGCCGGCCGAGTTGTCCGAGGTGGTGGGCCGGGTGGCCAGCGGCGACCTGAGTTCCAGCCTGCATTTGCGCAGCGGCGATACCGGCAGCGTGCTGGCCGCCATCGGCCGCATGCAGCAATCGCTGATCACGGTGGTGTCGAACGTGCGCCAGGGCAGCGAGTCGGTGGTCTCGGCCAGCACCCAGATCGCGCAGGGCAACCAGGACTTGAGCGCACGCACCGAATCGCAGGCCAGCGCGCTGGAACAGACGGCGGCCAGCATGGAGGAGTTGAGCTCGACCGTCAACCAGAACGCCGACCACGCGCGCCAGGCCAACCAGCTGGCGCAAAATGCCTCCGGCGTGGCGGTCCAGGGCGGCGCCGTGGTGGCGCAAGTGATCGACACCATGAAGGAGATCAGCAGCGCCAGCCAGAAGATCGCCGACATCATCAGCGTGATCGACGGCATCGCCTTCCAGACCAACATCCTGGCCCTGAACGCGGCCGTGGAAGCGGCCCGGGCCGGTGAACAGGGCCGCGGCTTCGCCGTCGTCGCCAGCGAGGTGCGCAACCTGGCCAGCCGCAGCGCGGCCGCCGCCAAGGAAATCAAGGATCTCATCAGCGACAGCGTGGAGCGGGTCGAGCAAGGCACGGCCCTGGTGGACAAGGCCGGCGCCACCATGAACGAGGTCGTCACCGCCATCCAGCATGTGACCGACATCATGGCGGAGATCAGCTCGGCCAGCGCGGAGCAGAGCACCGGGGTGACCCAGGTCGGCGAGGCGCTCACGCAACTGGACGAGAACACCCAGCAGAACGCGGCGCTGGTGGAAGAGATGGCGGCGGCGGCCACGGCACTCAACGGCCAGGCCCAGGACTTGTTGCAGGCGGTCGCCGTGTTCCGGTTGCATCAGAGCGCCGGCGCCACCAAGGCAAGCGTCACGCCGCTGCCAGCCCGCGCCGCTGCCCAGGCCGCCAAACCGCTGCCATTGGCGCGGCCCGCCGCGCCGGCCCGGCGCCCGGCGCGGCCGCAGGTCAAGCTGGCGCAAGCGAGGACCAGCGTGATGCCCGATAAGGGCGAATGGGAGACGTTCTAAAACGCAAGCGCCCGCCGGCCGGCCGCGCCGGCCCGACCCGCTGCGGCCGTCTTTTTAAAACGGCCGCTTAGGCAAAGCCGCGCGCCTCCCATTACAATAGCCGCGAGATTTTCTTACGGAGAGCGCAATGGAATGCAAAGTGAGCTGGAACGGCCCCTCGGGCATGAGTTTTTTGGCACAGACGGGCTCGGGCCACCTGGTCAACATGGATGGCGCCCCCGAAGGCGGCGGCCACAACCTGGCGCCACGTCCGATGGAAATGGTGCTGCTGGGCACGGGCGGCTGCACCGCCTATGACGTGGTGCTGATCCTGAAAAAAGGCCGCGAGGATGTGCGCGGCTGCGAATGCACCTTGAAGGCCGAACGGGCCGACACGGAACCGAAGGTCTTTACCAAGATCAATTTCCACTTCACCGTGACCGGCAAGAACCTCAAGCCGGCCTCCGTGGAACGCGCGATCAAGCTGTCGCACGAAAAATATTGCTCAGCTTCCATCATGCTGGGCAAGACGGCCGAGATCACCCACTCGTTCGAGATCGTCGAGGTCGCCTGAGCTTCAGAGGCTGGGTCTTGTTGAACCAGCCACTTGCACGGCGAGCCGCCACGACGAAGCCACGGGCTTGTTGAACCAGCCTGTTACAGGTAGTAGGCGCTGCCCGTCATCACCTTGGCCATGGCCGTCATGGCCAGCCTGACGGGCATGGGCGGCTCGATCGCGCCCAGCGCCTGGGCGGCCGCGCCGTGCGCCACTTCATCGACGCGCATCTGCTCGACGATGGCGCGCGACTTGGCGTCCTGCGGCGGCAGCTTTTCCAGGTGGCTGGCCAGGTGGGCTTCCACCTGGCGTTCCGTTTCCACCACAAAACCCAGGCTGCGCGCGTCGCCCAGATAGGCGGCCACCGTGCCCAGCGCATAGGCGCCGGCGTAGAAAAACGGGTTGAGCACGCTCGGCTGCGAACCGAGTTCGGCCAACCGTTGCGCGGTCCACGCCAGGTGATCCTCCTCTTCCCGTCCGGCCTGCTCGAACTGGGCCCGCATGGCCTCGCCGTGGGCGAAACGGGCTTGCGCGTCGTACAGGGCCTGGGCGCACACTTCCCCCACATGGTTGACGCGCATCAGGCCGGCGCTGTGGCGCTGCTCAGCCTCGCTGAGCGCGCCGTCGGCCGCGTGTGCGCCCGGCGTGGGGCGCGACGCCGACGCCACGCCGGTGATGACGCGCAGCGCCTTGTCGGCGCCGGCGATGAAACGGTCCAGGGGATGGTGATAACGGTTCGCTGCCATGGTCATAATCGCAATCGTTCGGAAAGCGCCATTATAGGACGATCGCAGCAAGATGGCGCCGGGCGGGGCTCAGGCGTCCGCTTCCTCGCGCAACTGGCGCTGGCGCTCGATATAGTCGGCCACCGGGCCGCGCACGTCGATGCCGGAGATATCCTTGGCCACGCCCAGGTTCAGGCCCAGCAGGAAGGGGATGCTTTCCACCGGCACCTCCGGGCAATACGTGGCGAACGCGTCAAGGAAGCGCCGCGATTCGACCACCCGCACCACCTTCTCCCCGCTCATGAATTGCAGCACGCTGGTGATGCTGTGCCCGCGGCCGATGCTGTGGTAGATGAAACGGTTATAGGCGCGATCGATCTGTTTGAAATCCAGCTTTTCCTTGGTCATCAGGCTGGCCAGATAACAAAGTCCCGTGGCCACGCGGAAAAAACCGGTGCCCTCGCTCTTGCTGGTGCCGCAACGCGTCACGGCCAGGATGTTTTGCTGCAGTTGCGGATTCATGGGGCAGACTATAGCAAGAGAATCCGCGCTTGTGCCTTGCACGCCAGAATTTTTGCGTGCTACTCTACCTTACCGAGTCATGAGGAACGCCCGATGATCGAGGTAAAGGGCCTGGCCAAGCGTTTCCGCCTGCCGTCGTACAAAGGCACACCGTACCAGCTGCATGATCCGCGCGAGCATGATGGCTGGTTCCATGCCGTGCGCGACGTCAGTTTCCGCTGCGCGCCCGGCGAGGTGCTGGGCCTGCTTGGGCCCAACGGCGCCGGCAAGACCACCACCCTGCGCCTGCTGTCGACCGCCCTCAAGCCCGACGCCGGCAGTGTCATGGCCAACGGCGAGGACTTGCTGGCCGACCCGCTGGCCGCGCGCCAGCGCATCGGCTTCCTGTCCGGTAGCACGGGCCTGTATGGCCGCCTGACGGCGCGCGAGAACATCGAATACTTCGGCCGCCTGCACGGCATGAGCCCGCCCTACCTGAAGCGCCGCTGCGACGAGCTGTTCGAACTGCTGCAAATGCATGCCTTCGGCAACAAGCGGGCCGATCAGCTCTCCACCGGCATGAAGCAGAAATGCGCCATCGCCCGCACCGTGGTGCACGAGCCGCAAATCGTCATCCTCGACGAACCGACCACGGGGCTGGACGTGATGTCGTCCAAGATCCTGCTCGACTTCATCGCCAGCTACAAGGCGCTGCACATCCCGCTGATTTTTTCCACCCACCACCTGCACGAGGTGGAAAAGCTGTGCGACCGGGTCTGCATCATCAACCACGGCAAGACGGCGTTCCACGGCACCACGCAGCAATTGCGCCACCTGGGCGGCAGCGCCGACCTGTACGACGCCTTCATCTGCGTCATCAACCACGGGGGCGCGCCATGTGGACCATCTACCTGAAGGAAATGCTGGAACTGGTGCGTGACCGCAAGACCTTCATCTTCACGGTCTTCATTCCCATCTTCGCCATGCCGCTGATCTTCACCGGCTTTGGCTACCTGTCCTCCTCCATGTTCCGCCACGCCAACACGGCGGAAATGACCTACAGCATCTTCGGCCAGCAGAACGCGCCCCAGCTCAGCGCCCGCTTCGCGCGCGAGAAGGGCTTTCGCGAAGTGAAGCTGGCCGGGCCGGAGCAAATCAAGGCCGCCATCGCGGACGACCGCATCAAGTTCGCGCTGATCATTCCGGATGGCTTCGACGACAAGCTGGCGCGCCAGCAGCAAGCGGCCGTCGCCCTGCACTACAACAACGCCACGCCGATCGACGTCACCCGCAAGCGCGTGATGGCCGTGATCCACGCCCACAACAGCGCGCTGCGCGAGCAGGTCCTGCTGGCGCTGGGCCTGAGCCAGAGCCAGCTGCGCTTCGCGCTCGACCCGATCAAGCTGGAGGAACATTCCACGGCCGACAAACGGGAGCAGGTCGGCGCCCTGTTCGGCGGCTTCCTGCCCTACATCCTGCTGATGGTGTGCCTGATGGCGGCCATGTATCCGGCCATCGACACGGCCGCCGGCGAAAAGGAACGCGGCACGCTGGAAACCCTGCTGCTGGCGCCCGTGCCGCGCTCGGCCATCGTGGTGGCCAAGTTCCTGGTGCTGTTCACCATCGGCCTCACGTCGGCGCTGCTGATGGTGGTCAGCCTGGGCCTGCTGCTGTTCTTCTTCGGCCATGCCATCGAGGGCAACCTGGCCATCATGCTGCACGCCATCGGCGTGGCCGACCTGGCCATGGTGGCGCTGATGCTGATTCCCACGGCCGCCATTTTCGCCTCCATCCTGCTGGCCATTTCCGTCTACGCCAAGAGCTACAAGGAGGCGGCCGGCTTGATCTCGCCCCTGATCATCGTCACCATCCTGCCCACCATCGTGGCCCTGCTGCCGGGGGTGGAAATGAACTGGTTCTGGGCCATGGTGCCGCTGACCAATGTGTCGCTGGCCATGAAGGAGCTGGTCAAGGGCACCATGGATTACCGCATGTTTTCCGTGATCCTGCTGTCGACCACGCTCACGGCCGGCGCCATGCTGGCCCTGTGCCGCTGGTGGTTCAACCGCGAGCAGGTACTTTTCCGCAATTAACGTTCCGGCAACCGGGCCCGACGGCCGCCCGCGGGCGGCCCCGTTCCAGTGCGCCGTTTGCGCACTCTGGCGCAAGCTTCGCGCCGCCTGTCGCAATCGCCCCCCGCGGCTGTCGCAAATTCAATACAATGCACCATGTAAAAAGTGCTTATTCGTTCTGCAATGCCGCCAACCAGCCGTTACAGAACCAGGACAGGAGTCACAATGGAATTGCGCATCAGCAACTTATCCAAGACCTACGCCAACGGCGTGGTGGCGCTGGATAATATTTCGCTCACGATCCCGGCCGGGATGTTCGGCCTGCTCGGCCCCAACGGCGCCGGCAAGTCGACCCTGATGCGCACGCTGGCCACCTTGCAGGAATGCGACTCCGGCTCCGTGTTCTTCGGCGAATACGATGTGCTCGATGAAAAGGATGAAATCCGCCGCCTGCTGGGCTACCTGCCGCAGGACTTCGGCCTGTACCCGAAAGTGACGGCCTACGAATTGCTGGACCACTTCGCCGTGCTCAAGGGCTTGTCGAACCGGGCCCAGCGCCGCGAGGTGGTCGATGGGCTGTTGCAGCAAACCAATCTGTACGACGTGCGCCACCAGCGCCTGGGCGGTTTCTCGGGCGGCATGCGGCAGCGCTTCGGCATCGCCCAGGCCTTGCTGGGCGACCCGCGCCTGATCATCGTCGATGAACCGACGGCCGGCCTGGACCCGCAGGAACGGGTGCGCTTCCACAACCTGCTGTCGGACATCGGCGACGACCGTACCGTGCTGCTGTCGACCCACATCGTCAGCGACGTGGCCGACCTGTGCGCCAACATGGCCATCATCAACCACGGCCATGTGCTGCTGTGCGGCCCGACCCAGCAGCTGATCGACGAGGTCAGCGACAAGATCTGGGTGCGCTTCATCGACAAGCGCGACCTGCCCAGCTTCCAGCTGCGCCACCCGGTGATCTCGTCGCGCCTGCTGTCGGGGCGCACGCTGATCCACGTCTACAGCGAGGACGATCCGGGCGACGGTTTCGAGGAAGCCATCGGCGACCTGGAGGATGTGTACTTCGCCACCATCGCCGGCCGCCACCACGCCGCGCAACCCTGTGCGTAACGGAAACGGTAAAGGCCAGCCATGTTAGCCATCGCCCTGTTCGAGGCGCGCCAGCGGCTCAAGCTGCTGTCGACCTGGGTTTATTTCGGCATGTTCCTGCTGCTGGCCCTGTTGTGGATGGCGGCCGCCGGCGGCGTGTTCAAGGCCGCCGTGGTCTCGTTCGGCAGCGTGGCCATCAACGCGCCACGCTCGGTGATGATCACGGTCAGCTACCTGGGCTCGCTGGGCGTGATCGTGATGGCGGCCATGATGGGCCGCTCGGTGCAGCAGGATTTCGAATATGACATGCACCACTTCTTCTTCAGCGCCCCGATCGGCAAGCACCAGTACATCTTCGGCCGCTTCCTCGGCGCCTTCCTGAGCCTGGCCGTGATCTTCACCAGCCTGCCGCTGGGCGCGTGGCTGGGCACCTATTTGCCCGGCATCGACGCCGAACGGCTGGGCCACCCCGGCCCGCTGGCCTACCTGATGCCTTACCTGAGCACCATGCTGCCCGACATCTTCATCTTCGGCGCCGTGTTCTTCATCCTGGCCGCGCTCACGCGGCGCATGCTGCCGGTCTACATCAGCAGCGTCGTCATGCTGATCGGCTACATCGTCGCGCCGGACCTGGCGCGCGACCTCGACTACAAGACGCTGGCGGCCCTGATCGACCCGTTCGGCACCACGGCCATCATCCGCCTGACCGAATACTGGCCCATCGCCGAACGCAACACGCGCATGGTGTGGCTGGAAGGCGTGTTCCTGCTCAACCGCGCGATCTGGTGCGGCCTGGGCGCGGCGGCGCTGCTGCTGGGCTACTGGCGCTTCCATTTCATCGCCAGCGTCGACAGCGGCGCCGACCGGCGCGCCGACAAGGAAGCGGCGCCGCCGGCCGCGCCCGCCGCCACGCCCGTGCAGGCGCAGCCCGATTTCGCGGCCCGCAGCCTGGGCCTGCTGCTGGCGCGCATGAGCTGGCTGAACTTGCGCGAGACCACCAAGAACATCTACTTCCTCGTCATCGTGCTGGCCGGCGTGCTGATGATGTACGCCAGCGCGATCGACCTCGGCTCCATGTTCGGCACCAACACCTATCCGGTCACCTACATGGTGCTCGACGCCGTCTCCAGCATGTTCGCGCTGTTCATGCTGATCATCACCACCTTCTACGCGGGCGAACTGGTGTGGCGCGAACGCGAGGCGCGCATGGCGCAGATGCTCGATGCCCTGCCCATCCCGAGCTGGCTGCCGCTGATGGCCAAGCTGATCGCGCTGGTGGGACTGCAAGCGATGCTGCTGGTGGTGGTCATGCTGTGCGGCATGTCGATCCAGATCTTCAAGGGTTACTTCCTGCTTGAACCGGGGCTGTACCTGTTCCAGCTGTTCCTGATCCAGCTGCCCGGCTACGCGCTGGTGGCCGTGCTGGCCATCACGCTGCAAGTGCTGCTCAACCACAAATACCTGGGCTACTTCGCCATGATCGTGTATTACCTGGCGACCATCACGCTCAGTTCCATCGGCCTCGACCATCCGATGCTGCTGTACGGTATCACCCCCACCCTGACCTACTCGGCCCTGAACGGCTACGGCCACCTGCTGGCGCGCGAATGGTGGTTCGACCTGTACTGGGCCGGCGTGGCCATCGCGCTGGTGGTGCTGTCGCTGCTGTTCTGGGCGCGCGGCACCAACGCCGAATGGCGCCAGCGGCTGCGGCTGGCGCGCCACGGCCTGACGGCGCCCGTGCTGCGCACGCTGGCGCTCGGCCTGCTGGTGTTCGGCGGCGCCGGCGGCGTGCTGTTCTACAACATGCACATCGCCAATGACTACCATTCGACCTGGGGCAAGGAGGAACAGCGGGCCCGCTACGAACGCCAGTACAAGAAATTCGCCGCGCTGCCCCAGCCCCGCATCACCGACGTGACGCTGAACCTGGACATCGTGCCGGAACAGCGCCGGCTGCTGGCCAGGGGCCGCTACCTGCTGCGCAACCGCACATCGCAAGCCATCGCCACCGTACTGGTGCAGCAGGACATGACGGCGGCCATCCGCGCCATGCGCTTCAGCCAGCCCGTGCGGGCCGGCCTGCGCGATACGGAACTGGGTTTCTACAGCTACCAGCTGGCCACGCCGCTGGCGCCGGGCGCGGAACTGGCGCTGGAATTCGAGCTGGAATTCGCGCCCAAGGGCATCCTCGGCCTGGGCCAGGAGACGCCGGTGGCGGCCAACGGCACCTTCTTCAACAACGACGTGCTGCCCCACATCGGCTACCAGCAGCGGGCCGAGCTCGACGACGCGCGCGACCGCCGCCGCCATGACCTGCCCGCGCGCGAGCGCATGCTGGCGCGCGACGATCCGCGCGGCCTGGCCAACAACGAAGTGAGCAACGACGCCGACTGGATCCGTTTCGACGCCACCGTCAGCACCAGCGCCGACCAGACCGCGATCGCGCCGGGCACGCTGGAACAGGACTGGCGCGCCCATGGCCGCCACTATTTCCATTACAAGATGGACCAGCCCATGCTCAATTTCTACGCCGTGCAGTCGGCCCGCTACCAGGTGCGGCGCGACTGGTGGCAGGACGTGGGCATCGAGCTGTACTACCATCGCGGCCACGAATTCAACCTGGAGCGCATCGCCCACGGCCTCAAGGACGGGCTGGACTACTGCACCCGCAACTTCGGCCCCTACCAGTTCAAGGTGCTGCGCGTGGTGGAATTCCCGCGCTTCGCCGCGTTCGCGCAGTCGTATCCGAACACGATCCCGTTCTCGGAAAGCGTGGGCTTCATCGCCAAGGTGGACGACAAGAATCCCAAGGACATCGATTACCCGTTCTACGTGAGCGCGCATGAAGTGGCGCACCAGTGGTGGGGCCACCAGCTGGTCGGCGGCAACGCGCGCGGCGCCAGTGCGCTGAGCGAGACGCTGGCCGAATACTCGGCGCTGATGGTGATGCAGCAACGCTACGGCGCCGGCAAGATGCGCCGCTTCCTGCGTTACGACCTCAACAAATACCTGCTGGGCCGGGCGCTGGAACGCAAGAAGGAATTGCCGCTGGCCGAGAACGAACACCAGGACTACGTCCACTACAACAAGGGCAGCCTGGCCATGTATTTGCTGCAGGACCGGATCGGCGAGGCGCGCGTCAACGCCGCGCTGCGCACGCTGCTGGCCGAGTACGGCAAGCGCAGCGGCCCCTACCCGGGCGTGACGGTGCTGGTCGATGCGCTGCGCCGCATCACGCCGCCGGAGCATGCTTACCTGATCGACGACTTGTTCGAATACATCGTGCTGTACGAAAACCATGCCGTGTCGGCCACGGCGCGCAAGCTGGCCGATGGCCGCTACGCCGTGCAGCTGGCTGTCAGCGCGGCCAAGGTGCGGGCCGATGAACAGGGCGCGGAGCGCGACGTGCCGCTGCATGACTGGATCGACATCGGCGTGGACGACGCCAACGGCAACCCGCTGCTGCGCCAGCGCGTGCGCATGGACCGCAAGGACAACCGCTACACGCTGCTGGTGCCAGGCCGCCCGGTCCGCGCCGGCATCGATCCCGACAACAAGCTGATCGACCGCAAGCCCGACGACAACATGCTCAACGTGGAGCTGGAAGCCCGCTAACGGGCGCTCAGGCGGTGGTGAACAGGGTGCTGACGAGGCTGGAATTGACGGACGCCTGGATCACGGCGCCAGCCAGCGACGGGTTGGTCTTGAGCAAGTCGGCCCAATTGGCCGAGGCCTGCGTGGACGGCAGCCCCGCCAGCACGCCGGCGCCGTTGTAGATACCGGAGGTGGCCGTGGTGCCGGTGCCGGTCAGCGTACCGATCACGCCCAGTTGCAATGCCTGCTGGGCCAGGTTCGCCGTGTTGCTGCCTGGCACTGGCACGGTGGCCGGTTGCGCCAGGATGCCCGCCTGTTGCAACGATTCCAGCAGGCCACTGGGCGTGTAGACGGTGACGCCGGTCGAACCGCCCAGCGAAGCGACCACGGCCTGCTGCGCCGACAAGGCGACGGCAGCGTCGGGCAGCCCGGCGCCGCCATTGGCCTGCACTGGCGGCACATAGGTCTGGTAGGGCGACGCGGCAGTGACGGAATTGAGCGCGATGGTCATGGCTGGCACTCCTGATCACTTCACTATAGGTGGCGGCCCCGGCGCACGCAAGTGCGCGCCCTGCCCGGAGACGGCGGGATGGGCCGGCCAATCGTGACACCGGCGCAACAGTGGCGCATAAATGGTGACAGGCCAAATGTGCCGCACGGCCCTGCCACTTATAATGGCGACAAGTTCATTCCGCCGCGACGCCTGCGCTGTCGCTCCCTTGACCATGTCGCCATCGTCTGCCGTTGACCTCAGCACGCCCTTGATCATCAACCTCGCCCCTACCGGCATGGTGCCCACCCGCGCCATGTCGCCGCACGTGCCGCTGGCGCCTGAGGAGGTGGTCGAGGATGTGCTGCAATGCGCGGCGTTGGGCGCGGCCATGGTGCACCTGCACGCGCGCGCCGCCGACGGCACGCCGACGGAAGACCCCGCCGTCTATGGCCGGATGACAGGCGCGCTACGGGCCGCGGCGCCCGATCTGATCGTCGTCACCTCCACCAGCGGCAGGCTGGTGCGCGAGGTGGAAAAGCGGGCCGCCAGCCTGTTCCTGGAAGGCGATCTCAAGCCGGACATGGCCAGCCTGACGCTGGGCTCGATGAATTTCGCCACCAGCGCCAGTGTCAACGAACCGCAAACTATCATGCGGCTGGCCCAACTGATGCAAGAGCGCGGCATCAAGCCCGAACTGGAAGTGTTCGACCTGGGCATGGTGAATTTCGCCAAGGTCCTGATCGACAAGGGCTTGCTGGAGCCGCCCTACTACTTCAACATCCTGCTCGGCAACCCGGGCACGGCGCAAGCGACGCTGATGCACCTGGCCGCCATCGTCGCTGACCTGCCGCCGCAATCGTACTGGTCGCTGGCCGGGCTGGGCCGTTTCCAGGCCCGCGCCACGGCGCTGGGCGTGGTCATGGGACACGGGGTACGCATCGGACTGGAAGACAATCTATGGCTGGACCAGGAGCGCACGGCGCTGGCGACCAACGCCCAGTATGTGCAGCGCATCGTGGCCCAGGCCCAGGCCATCGGCCGGCCCGTTGCCACGCCGCGCGCCGTGCGCGCCATGCTGGGCCTGGCGCAGCGGGGCTGACGATGGATGCCCAAAAACTGGTTATTTTCGGCACCAGCAACATCCTGTCCGACCTGTTCGACTGTGCGCTGGCGCGCGGGCTGCGGCTGCACAAGGTGGTGCCCCATTTGGGCGAGGAAGTGGGCCAACGCGACGTCAGCCTGGCCGAGCGGCTGCGCATGCTGAGCAGCCATTGCACGCCGCCCCAGGTGCAGCCGTTCGACGCCTTCCAGCCGGAACCCGGCGAACTGTATCTGCTGGGGCCGACCACGCCCACCAGGGCCGCGCTGGCCGCCGAACTGACGGCACGCCACGGCCTGCGCTTCCACACGCTGGTCCACCCGACGGCCTATGTATCGCCCCTGGCCACGCTGGGGCCGGGCGTATTCGTGGGCGCCAACAGCGTGATCGGCCCGGGCGCCGTGCTGGCCGAACATGTGTTCGTCAACCGTGGCGTCACCATCGGACACGACACGCGGATCGGCCCGTTCTCGCGCATCCAGCCCGGCAGCAACCTGGGCGGCCTGTCCCACATCGGCCAGGGCGTCACGGTCGGCATCGGCGCCACCCTGCTGGAGCGGCTGGTGGTGGGCGACCACGCCTTCATCGGCGCCGGCGCCGTGGCCACGGCCGACGTGCCGCCGGCCACGCTGGTGGTCGGCATCCCCGCCAAATTCAAGAAGACGCTGGCATAGCGCACCGGCGCTGGAACAGCAGCAGCGCCGCTTCACTGGCAGCGCGCAGCGCGGGGCCGCCGCGTGCCAGGTCCAGCGTGTCGGCGAACAACTCCCGCATCGCCGCCCCCATGGCCGCGCGGGCGGCCGGATCGGCCATCAGCCTGCCCAGCGTGGCGAAATAGGCGTCGCTGTCGGTGACGGCCGCCGCGCCGATCTTGTCGCCGCCATCGGAGCCGGCGAACGCCACCACCGGCAAGCCGGCCGCCATCGCTTGCGCCACACTCAGGCCGCCGCCCATGCGCGGCGGATTGACGCAGATATCACAGCACGCGAGCAACTCCTGGACATTGGACAGGTGTCCCATGGCGCGCACCCGCTCCGGCGGCAAGCCCTGCAGCGCGGCCGGCACGCTGGCGCAACCGGGCAGCAGCCAGACCGCATCCGGCGCCGCCATCATCATCTCCACCATGCGCGCCGCCCAGGCGCCCGCGATTTCCTCGCCCAGCCGGTAGCCGACGGACACCAGCACCAGCGCCGACGCCGGCAAGCCCAAGGCCGCGCGCGACAGCGGCGCGCCGGCGCGCTCCAGCTGCACCCGGTACGGGTAATGCCAGGCCGTGCTGGGCGGCATGTCCGCTCCCCAGGGCGCGCGCGCCGCACCGGCTTGCGCCGCGTCGGCCGCCAGCCACACATCGACCGGCGCGATGGGCGCCGTTGACTGTACCGACAACCCCAACACGGGACGCTGCGGATACAACAGCTCGATCCAGGGCGAATACAGGCCGACAAACAGAATCAGGTCGGGGTCAAACGCCACCATCCGTTCGAGCAAGGCGCTCCAGCGCCGCAGCAACGACATCCGTTCATCGGCCAGGTGGATCGTCATCGGCCGCCGCAGCGCGCGCGACCACGCGTCCGGCGCCGGCAGCTCGCTGGCCGTCGTGCGGCCGCAGCCCAGCAGATTGGGCATCTGCGCGATGTTCAATTCCCGTGCACAGTACAGCTCCACGGTCTTCCCGTCGGCCTGCAGCATGGCGCCGTGCGCGAGCGCCATCCTGGTCGGCGCGTGGCCGGCCACGCCCAGCTGCGGCACCACCAGCGCCACCCGTTCGACGCGGGTGACGGCGCGTGCCGGCAAACGCAACGACGTGTGCGCCGCCAGCCGCTGGCCGGCGCGGCGCGCCAGCGCCGGCATGCGCATGACGCGCATGGCGTCCACAAAAGCGCCCCGGTCCTTTTTACCGGCCAGCGCGTCGTACCAGCTCACCCCCATGTGGGCGGCGATGCGGTCGGCATCGACTGGCTGCAGCGCCAGTAACGCGGCCGACGCGGCCGCGTACCAGCGCTCCTCGCCGGTGACGAACGCGAGAAAGGAGGCGCGCAGAAAGCCAGGCACCCCGCCCTCGTCCACATGCTGCGCCAGCATGGTACACACCGCCGACTGCATGGACTGTGGGGCGGCCTCGTACAGGGGACGCAGGCGGTGCCAGCAATGCGCTGCCGTGGGGTTGCAAAGGACCTGTTCCAGCGCATCCTCAAGCAAGTGTCGGGTGATGGTTTCCTGATTCATAGCTAGTTCGTCAAGTGGGAGCACGTTGCGGGCCTGGCATGCGATGGGCGCATGGGCCGGCAACGGTGGCGGCGCCTGAAACTATACTGGCGGCGGGGATGAATACCAAGCATACGCTGGCAGGCACTGTTGCATTCGCGTCCGCCATCCACACCTGCCAGCCGCGCGCATCGGCAAATTGCTGTGTTGGTTTGATCCATGCGATATCACCTCCCTGTGCGGCGCGCCCGGCCGATGCCATAGCAGGCCACTTCAGCCCTCCTGAACGCCTTGGCCGCAGGCGGGTATATACGGAAGCCGCTGGCCACTCCCCGCTGGCGCCACACCGGAGGACACTGCCATGCCCATGCCCGCACACCGCCCGCCACCCGGGCGCCACATTGTCGCCAGCCTCGCGCTATGCTGCGCTGCCAACGTGGCCCAGGCCGTGCCCAGCTTCGCCCGCCAGACCGGCCTCGATTGCATGACCTGCCACCTGAGCTGGCCCGAGCTCACGCCCACCGGCCGCCAGTTCAAGCTCAACGGCTACACGCTGGGCGAGCGTTTGCGCCTGCCGCTGGCGGGCATGGTGCAGGCGTCGGCCACCTCCACCGCCAACGTCGATCCGCGCGTGGCCGACAGCTTCCCCAAGGACCGGCAGGCGACGTTGCAGCAAGCCAGCATTTTCCTGTCGGGCAAGCTGACTGACCACGTCGGCGTGTTTTCCCAGTACAGCTACGACGGCGTAGAACACCACGGCAGCATCGACAATGTCGACCTGCGCTATGCCAACCATGCGGGCGAGGCGGCCAGCAAACTGGTGTACGGCTTCACACTGCACAACAACCCCACCGTGCAGGACGTCTACAACACGGGGCCGGCCTGGGGTTTTCCCTACGCCAGTTCCCCGGTGGCGGCGGCGCCCAACGCGGCCACGGCCATCGACAGCCTGGGCCAGCAGGTGGCGGGCCTGGGTGCTTATGCCCTGTGGCGCGACACGGTGTACGGCGAGCTCAGTTTCTACCGCACGGCCGACGGCGTGTTCTCGCCGCTGCGGCTCGGTACGGACCATGCGGAGGACGCCGCCTTGAAAGGCTATGCGCCCTACTGGCGGCTGGCCCTGCAGCATGACTGGGACCATGCGCGCCATTCCGCCATGGTGGGCGCCTACGGCCTGGTGCTGGACCGCTATCCCGACAATACGGTGCGCAGCGGCCCCACCGACCATTACCGCGACCTCGGCGTCGATGCCCAATACCAGTACCTCACGGACCGGCACCGCGTGTCGGCCCAACTGAACTACGTGAGCGAACGGGCGCGCATCGGCTCGGCCAGCAACGCCAGCATTGACCTGCACAGCCTGCGCGCCAAGGCCACCTACTACTTCGACAAAAAATACGGCTTCAGCGTGGGCCGCTTCGCCACCCACGGCACGGCCGACGACGCGCTGTACTACAGCGGCGAACCGGTCAGCGGCAGCGCCTCGGGCAGCCCGAACAGCGCCGGCTACTTGTGGGAATTCGACTACCTGCCCCGGCGCGACGTGCGCTTCATGCTGCAATACACGCGCTACAACCGGTTCAACGGCGCCGCCACCAACTATGACGGCCAGGGCCGCAATGCACGCGACAACAATTCCCTCTACCTGATGTTGTGGCTTATGTTCTAACGCCTGAAACGGTATAAACGGTATAAACCAGATCGGAAAGGAGACTGCGCCATGGACAAGCACCCGTTATCGCGGCGCCGTGCGTTACGCGGCGCGCTGGCACTGGCGGCGCTGGCTGCGGCCGGCAACCTGGCGCGCCCGCGCGCGGCATGGGCCGGCAACGGCGCCAAATCGGACTTCCAGTACCAGGACCACCCGCAGGATGGCCAGCACTGCGCGCAATGCGCCGCGTTCCAGCCGGGCCCGGATGGGCAGCCTGGCAGTTGCCGCCTGATCAGCGGCGCCATCAATCCTGATGGATGGTGCATCGCGTTCTCGCCACGCTGAACCGCCGGAAGTTTCACGCGCCCATCTTCGGGCGCCTGCGTCAGGCTATCGGGGGGTGAAAAAAAACCGGGACGCTGGGGTCCCGGTTTCGCTTTATTCCGCCGTCGCTGCCGTCTTCTTGGCCGCGGCCTTCTTGGCCGGCGCCTTGACGGCTGTAGCACGCTTGGCGGGCGCCTTGGCCTTGGTGGCGGTGGCTTTCTTGGCCGGGGCCTTGGCCGCCTTGGCTGGCGCCGCCGCCGCTTCCGCGCCCGCCGCACCGTCGGCGCCGTCCTCCGCTACCGCGCCGGCCTTGCCCTTGGCGCCGGGCTTGGCCTTGCGTTCCTCGAACTCGAAGCTGATCTTGCCATCCTTGCCTTTGACGAGGAAAGCCTTGAACGGCCGCCGTGTGCGCTGCGAGATAAAGCCGGGCAGCAAGTCCGTCTTGCCGTCGTTGAGCAGCTTGGCCATCTGCTCGGGCAGGATTTCCTGCTGCAGGATGATGCGGCCGCTGCGGAAGTCGCAAGTCTTGGGCTTGGCCACGCTGTGTTCGCACACATAGGCCAGGCCCATCTCGTACACGCCGGCCGCGCATTTCGGGCACGGGCCGAGCGGAGTCTGGCCGGTGAAGTCCACGCCCTCGCCGTCCTCGCCAGCCTCATCGTTCTGGCCGAAATCGAATTCCAGCTTGAAGTTGTTGATGTCCTCGTCGCGCACGATGCGCAGGATGGCGGCGAACGGCCGGCCCATCTTGGAGCGGAAGCCTTGCAGCGGACCGATGGTGCGGTTCTTGAGCAGTTCCTCCACTTCCTCGATCTCGAACTGGCGGCTGCCCGGCGTCTTGCTCATCGAGAAGTCGCACTTGGTGCAGGCGAAGCGGCGGTAGTTTTCCTTGACCACGCCGCCGCAGTTCGGGCAGGGCGTGCGCATGGTGTGGTAGTCGCCGGGGATGGTCTCGTTGTCGTATTCCTTGGCGCGCTTGACGATGATCTGGGTCATCTGGGCGATTTCACGCATGAATTCCTCGCGCGAGATCTTGCCCTTCTCCATTTGCGACAGCTTGTATTCCCATTCGCCCGTCAACTCGGGCGCCGTCAGCTCGTTCACGCCCAGGCCGCGCAGCAAGGTCATCAGTTGCGAGGCCTTGGCGGTGGGGATCAGCTCCCGGCCTTCACGCACCAGGTAGCGTTCCGTCAGCAAGCCTTCGATGGTGGCCGCGCGCGTGGCTGGCGTGCCCAGGCCCTTGCCGGCCATGGCATCGCGCAATTCGTCGTCCTCGACCAGCTTGCCGGCCCCTTCCATGGCCGACAGCAGCGTCGCTTCCGTGTAGCGGGCAGGCGGCTTGGTGACCAGGCCGTTGGCCGTGACCTTGTCGGTGTGCACGTTCTCACCCTTGGCCACGGGCACCAGGTTGCCGCCCGTGCTGTCGGCCTTGTCCTCGTCGGACGCGGCTTCCTTGCCGTAGATGGCCAGCCAGCCCGGATTGGTCATCACCTTGCCTTCAGTCTTGAACTGGTGGCCCGACACTTCCGTGTAGCGGGTCGTCACCTGGAACTCGGCCGGCGGGAAGAACACGGCCATGAAGCGGCGCGTGACCAGGTCATACAGCTTCTGCTCGGGCTCGGACAGGTTCTTGGGCGCGATCGTGGTCGGGATGATGGCGAAGTGGTCCGAAATCTTGGCGTTGTCGAAGATGCGCTTGTTCGGCTTGACCCAGCCCTTGTCCAGAATCTGCTTGGCGAACTGGTGGTAGTTCGGGTTGTCCTTGACCACTTCCAGCGCCTGCATCACGGTCGGCATGTAGTCTTCCGGCAGGTGGCGCGAATCGGTACGGGGATAGGTCAGCACCTTGTGCTTTTCGTACAGGGCCTGGGCCAGGCCCAGCGTGTTCTTGGCCGAGAAGCCAAAGCGCGAGTTCGCCTCGCGCTGCAAGCTGGTCAGGTCGAACAGGGCCGGCGCCATCGAGGTGGTCGGCTTGGCCTCCTCGGTCACCTTGCCCTGCTTGCCCACGCAGGCCATGGCGATGGAGTCGGCCGCGGCCTTGCTCCACAGCCGCTCGGCCTTCTTCTCGGGATCGCTGTCGTCCTTCTTGAACTTGGTGTCGAGCCAGCGGCCTTCATACACGCCGGCCGCGCACACGAACTGCGCGCGCACTTCCCAGAAGTCGCGCGGCACGAATTTCTTGATCTTGTCCTCGCGCTCGACCACGATCGACAAGGTCGGGGTCTGGACCCGGCCCACGGTGGTCAGGTAAAAGCCGCCCTCCTTCGAGTTGAAGGCCGTCATGGCACGGGTGCCGTTGATGCCGATCAGCCAGTCCGCTTCCGAGCGGCAACGGGCCGCGTCGGCCAGCGGCAGCATTTCCTCGTCGCTGCGCAAATGGGCGAACCCGTCGCGGATGGCGCCCGGCGTCATCGATTGCAGCCACAAGCGCTTGACGGGCTGCTTGGCCTTGGCGTTCTGCGCGATCAAACGGAAAATCAACTCACCTTCGCGGCCCGCGTCGCATGCGTTGATGAGGGTGGTGACATCCTTGCGCTTGATCAGTTTATTCAGCACCTTGAGCCGCGCTTCCGTCTTGGCGATGGGATTGAGCGCGAAATAGGGCGGGATCATGGGCAAATGGGCGAAGCTCCACTTGCCGCGCTTGACGTCGTGTTCTTCCGGTACGGCAATTTCCAGCAAATGGCCGACGGCGGAGGACAGCACGTATTCGTCGGACTCAAAGTACTCATCGTGCTTGGTAAAGCCGCCCAGCGTCTTCGCGATGTCGTTCGCGACAGATGGCTTCTCGGCGATGATGAGGGTTTTGCTCATATTTTGTTGTCTCGTAGTTACTCTGGGGTAGGTACAGCATGCGCATCATACATGGGCAATGCGGCAAAGGCTGAATTTTTGCGGGCCCGGACGTTGGCAACTTGTCAAAGCGCCAATAATAAACGGGTTGCGGCGCAAAGGGCAAGCATGCCGCGCAGCGTAGTGCGCGACGATCTGTACCGTGCGGGATGGGCCGGCGCGCCGGCACGCGGCCGTTTCAACAAGCCCGTGGCTGCGTTGTGGCGCCTCGCCACGGTCGTTTCGAACCAGCCGTTTAGTGCAGCAGGCGCGGCGCCTGGTCTTCGTCGGAGCCGAACAGGTCGTCGAACATCAGCGCGTCCGGCTCCTTGCCCTGGCTCCACAGCAGCATCAGCACGATGACCTTGAGCTTGGCCAGCGACACGGGCACTTCGTCCAGCGCCAGGGCCCGCTCGATGACGATCTCGCGTTGCAGCGGCGACAGCACCTTGGCCGACTCCAGGAACTGGATGAAGCCGATGGCGGCCGTGCCCAGCACGTCCTGCTCTTCATCGACGTAGAAACGGGTGCCGGTGGAGGCCGCCGTCAGGGTCTGTTCCATGCCGGCCATGGCCGTCAAGTCCGTCAACCACACGAGCGCCTCGGAAATCTCGACGTCGTCGAAACCGACGGCCGACAGTTTCCTGGCCAATGCCTCCGGTTCCGGACAGGCATCAGGACGGTAATATGTCTCGTAGAGATAAACAAGGATGTCGAACATGGCGCTACTCTATCAGTTAAATCAGATGGGGCACAAGTGCCGCACGGGCCATGCAAGCGACTGCCGGCCCGCGGCCCGCTACCGGCCACAGCGTTGAAACAGGCCGCCGGGCAAACGCTCGACCAGGCCGGCCAGCTCCAGCGCCAGCAGCTGGTTTTGCACGGCAGGCAAGTCCAGGCCGCGCCGCAGTGCCAGCAGGTCTGGCGAAGCCGGATCGTCGCCAAGCGCCGCCAGCAGCGGATCGACAAAGCTGTCGTCGGGCGCAGCGCCGGCCACGCCCGGCGGCTGCCCGGCCAGCGCGGCCAGCACGTCGGCGGCCGATTCGACCAGCCGGGCGCCCTCTTTGATGAGCGCGTGGCAACCCTTGGCCAGCGTGGCGTGGATGGAACCGGGGATGGCGTACACGTCGCGCCCCTGCTCCAGCGCCAGCCGGGCCGTGATCAGCGAGCCGGAACCGGCCGCCGCCTCCACCACCAGCACCGCGCGCGCCAGCCCGCTGATGATGCGGTTGCGCTTGGGGAAGTTGGACGAGCGCGGCACCGTGCCCAGCGGATACTCGCTGACCAGGCAACCGTGCTCGGCGATGCGGCTGGCCAGGCCCGCGTTACGTTGCGGATAGATCACGTCGACACCCGTGCCCAGCACGGCCACCGTGCCGCCCTCGCCGCGCAAGCCGCCTTCGTGGGCGGCCGCATCGATGCCCAGCGCCAGGCCCGATACGATCACCAGCCCCGTCGCCGACAGCGCCTCGGCCAGCCGGGTCGCGTTGCTGGCGCCCTGGGCGCTGGCGTTGCGGCTGCCCACCATGGCCAGCGCGTCGCGCGCCAGCAGCGCGCTGCGGCCCTGCACATACAACAACAGCGGTGCGTCGGGCGTGGCCCGCAGCGCAGCCGGATAATCGGGGTCGTCCAGCGCCAGCACCCGGCGCGATGGCGCTTGCAGCCAGTCGTGGATGGCGTCCAGTTGGGCCGCCACGGCGTCGGCCGTCTCGCCGGGGATGGCGCTGGCCAGCGCGCGCGCCTGGGCGGCGTTGAGCCAGTCCGGCAAGCCGGCATGGCCGGCCGCGAAGATGGCGGCGGGGGAGGGAAAATCAGCGAGCAGGCGGTGCGCCGTCAGCAGCCCCACGCGCGGCGTCAGGCTCAGGCGCAACCAGTCCGCCAGCGGCGCACGGGGCGCTGGCGGGGGAACGGCCGGTTGGGTATCCGTGGCTTGCACGGCGCGGCTTACTCCGGTGACTGGGCAACGTCGCCCACCTCCACCGGCGCCGTGACCTGCATGATCAAGCCATATGAAATGTGCTTGAACACGCGGAAGATAAACAAGCTGCCCACTTCCTCATCCGGCAGCTTGACCTGCGGATCGCTCATGCCGTGCCAGCCCTTGCTGGCGCCCGGATCGCTGACGGTCCTGCCGGTATGGTACAGCTGCAGCACGGAGCCGATATCGAGTCCGTCAAGCTTGCCGCGATTAATGCTCACCACCTGGTTCTGGCCGGCATGGGCCACGCCGCCGTAGATGGCCGCCACGCGCGCTGCCACCTTCTGCTCCGGCGGATGGGGCACGTAGTTGCGCATCGGGGTGGGCGGCGCCTGCATCAGCTGGTCGCCCACGCCCATCTCCTCCTTGGCCGTGGCGACCGTGAAGGTGTGCACGTCGCTGCCGGCCTTGGCCGGCGTGCGCAGCTTGAGCGTGCCCAGGTAGAAGGCTTCGTAGCCGATCACTTCTTTGGTGACGGGGTCCTTCAGCGCGTTACCGGGACGGAAGGCCTGGAACGAAGTGCCATCCTTCAGGTCGCCGCGTACATAGGCCTTGTCATCCTTGCCCAGGAACACGTGGCCTTCCTGGGTGGCGATGATGCGCGGGGCGTTGTTCAGTTCGTCGTTCTCGATGATCAGGGGCTGGGTCAGGAACGGCTCGATCACGCCGGCCGGGATGGACGGCACGGCGTCCTTGCCCAAGCCCTCGGTGCGCACCTGGGGCGACAGGCGCAGCGTGCCGGCGTCGCTGCCGTCGCCGGCCTCGATCTTGTTGCCGAGGCGCAGCCGGCCGGCGGCGCGGTCGAACCAGATGATCTGGCCCGGATAAATCCAGTGCGGGTTATGGATCTGCTCCTTGTTCAAGTCCCACACTTGCGGCCAGCACCAGGGCTTTTCCAGGAAACGGCCGGAAATGTCCCACAGCGTGTCCCCTTTGACCACCAGGTGCTGGTCTGGCGCATCGGGCCGGAACTGGCAGTTCATGGCTTGCGCCGGGAGGGCGGCGGCCGCCGAAAAAAGGGCCGCCACGAACAAGCGGGTGCCGACTGTGCTAAAATTTTTCATTCATAATGTCCGTTAAGTGCAGCTCGGCGCTGGGCCGGGAGCCGGCCCGCCACAGGGCAAACATGGCGGCGATACATGACCGTTTCGACCAGTGGGGAACGAGAAGGCTGGCCTTGGGCTTGCCATACTGAATCAAATTCTGCCCACAAAACCCTCAACTAGCAAGCGAAACCACGTTCACGCGGCGGGCGCGGCTGTTGCATTTTTGACGGGGCTGGAACACCATTTGCCGCACGCGACACCACGCCAGTTGTTAAGGCAATCACACAGTTATTAAATCGCTCAGTTAATCGCTCAGTTAATCGCACAGTTAATCGCACAGTTAATCGCTTAGTTAATCGCTTAGTTAAAGTCAGCATGTCCATACTCAATATCCTGCGTTACCCCGACCCACGCCTGCACAAGGTCGCCCAGCCCGTTACCCAGTTCGACGCCCGGCTCGAAAAGCTGGTGGCCGACATGGCCGAAACCATGTACGACGCGCCCGGCATCGGCCTGGCTGCCTCGCAGGTGGACGTGCACGAACAACTGATCCTGGTCGACATTTCCGAAACCAAGGATGCGCTGGTGGCCTACATCAACCCGGAGATCATCTGGGCCAGCGACGAGATGCAGGTCTACGACGAAGGCTGCCTGTCCGTGCCCGGCATTTACGACGGCGTGGAACGCCACGCGCGCGTCAAGGTGCGCGCGCTGGACGTCAAGGGCCAGCCGTTCGAAGTGGAAGCGGACGGCCTGCTGGCCGTCTGCCTGCAGCACGAGATGGATCACCTGAAAGGCAAGGTATTCGTCGAATACCTGTCGCCGCTCAAGCGCAACCGCATCAAGGCCAAGCTGCAGAAGGAAGAACGCGGCATGGCGCGTGAAGCGAACCTGCGCGCCCAAGGCCGCCGCTACTGATTTCTCCCGGCCGCCCGGCGCGGCGGCACGCATCACCAAGGAATAAAAATAATGAAAGTGATCTTCGCCGGCACGCCGGAATTCGCCGCCGTGGCCCTGCAAGCGCTGCACGAAGCGGGCTTTGAGATTCCCCTGGTGCTGACCCAGCCCGACCGCCCGGCCGGACGCGGCATGCATTTGCAGCCGTCGGCCGTCAAGCAGTATGCCGTCGCGCACGGCATGGAAGTGCTGCAGCCGCTGTCGCTGCGCATGGATGCCAAGGACCCGCAGCGCGCGGCCGAGGCGAAGGCGGCCCACGAACGCCTGCTGGCCACCGACTACGACGTGATGGTGGTGGCCGCTTACGGCCTGATCCTGCCGCGCAGCACGCTTGATATCAAACCCTGCCTGAATATCCACGGTTCGCTGCTGCCGCGCTGGCGCGGTGCCGCCCCCATCCACCGCGCCATCGAAGCGGGCGATGCGGAAACCGGCATCACCATCATGCAGATGGAAGAAGGGCTGGACACCGGCCCCATGCTGCTGGTCGAACACGTGGCCATCGGCGCCGACGACACGACGGGCACCGTGCACGACAAACTGGCCGCGCTGGGCGGCAGCATGATCGTGCAGGCGCTGCGCAAGCTGGAACAAGGCCAGCTGGAAGCGGTGCCGCAGCCGGAAGCGGGCGTGTGCTACGCCGCCAAGATCAGCAAGGAAGAAGCGGCGCTGGATTTCAATTTGAGCGCCGAAGAAATCAGCCGCAAGATCCGCGCCTTCAACCCCTTCCCCGGCGCGCACGCGAACGTGAACGGCGTCACCGTCAAGCTGTGGGGCGCCAAGGTGCTGGACGACGATTGCACCGCGCCGGCTGGCCATGTGATCGCGGCCGATCAAGAGCACGGCATCATCGTCGCCTGCGGCCGCGGCGCGCTGCGGCTCACGGAGCTGCAAAAGCCCGGCGGCAAGCGCATGCCAGCCGCCGAGTTCATCAAGGCCTTCCCGCTCGAAGACCAGCGCTTCGCGTGAACGCGCTGCCCTCCTCCTTCGCCTGAACGGCCGCATGGACCAGCTGGCGGCCATGCGCGCCCTGCGACGGGTGGTGGAACTGGGCAGCTTCACGGCTGCCGGCGAGGCGCTGGGCATCTCGCACACGGTGGTATCGCGCCAGATCAGCCACCTGGAAGCGAAGCTGGGCGCGCAACTGCTGAACCGCACCACGCGCCGCTTCGCGCTCACCACGGCCGGCACGGAATACTACGCGGCCTGCAAGCATATCCTCGACGCGCTCGACGATGCCGACCGTGCCGTCGGCCAGCACCAGGCCAATCCCGGCGGCACCTTGCGCATCAACGCGCCGATGGCGTTTGGCACCGAGGAACTGGCGCACTGGCTGCCCCGCTTCCTGGAACGCTATCCCGGGCTGCGGGTGGACCTGGTATGTGACGACCGCGTCGTCGACCTGATCGAGGAGGGTTTCGACGTGGCCCTGCGGCTGGCGCGCGACTTGCCCGACTCGACTCTGATCGCCAGGCGGCTGGCCAGCAGCCAGGTGATGCTGGTGGCATCCCCCGATTATCTGCACCGGCATGGCACGCCGCGCACGCCCCACGATCTGCTGCAGCATAACTGCCTGACATACAGCCAGCTGGCGCGGCCCCGCGAGTGGCGCTTCACGGCGCCGGACGGCGACGAGGTGGCGGTGACCGTCAACGGCAGCCTGCAGGCCAACAATGGCGTGGCGCTGCGCACGGTGGCGCTGGCCGGCACCGGCATCGCCACCACAGCCTCATTCATCGTCCATGAGGATGTGCGGCGCGGCACGCTGGTGCGCGTGCTGCCCGACTACACGATCCAGCCGCGCGAGCTGTACGTGCTGTACCCGCAGAATCGCCACCTGTCGCCCAAGGTGCGGGTGTTCGTGGAGTTCGCCAGCGCGCTGTATGCGCAGCGCGCATGGAATTGAGCGAACCTCACAGACCTTCCCCGCCTTCGCATTGCGTTCGCGCCACGATATAGTCCTGCAAGACCTTGTTGATGTTGGCCTGATAGTCGCCAGGTTGTGCCTTGAACCATTCCAACACGGTACTGCTGAGGACTACCGTTCCGGCCTTGTAGTTAGGCATGCGCACGCGCGCGAGCGCCAATGCCGCCGGGTCAGGTTCGGGAATGTCGCTGGTATCAATGCCCTCGTCTATGCTCGGTAGCACCTCTTCACCGTCCCTGGCCGACGAGTGTTCAGCTAATATGCTCTCAGCCGATATATTGCTCATACAGTTTCTCCTCGAGACGGGTTGCCTTGCGCGCCGAAATGATGCGTATTAATTCTTCGCTCGACTCGACAAAGACAACCGTGATCAAGCACGCGTCCATCCATCCTATCCCAATACTGCGATCCTCTCCGTAATCGAATCGCATATCCGGAAAGACATACATGGGACGCTCAAAAATCTGAATTGCCCGCGCGAAATCGATGCCATGCTTGGCAATATTCGACCGTTTCTTGCCCTCATCCCAATCGAATAACATATGCCGCTCGTCCCAGTATAGGCAGCGCGCACGATCACGCACACCTCGTCAGTGTGCACGCCGTCGCGCTGCCTCCCTTGTGGCATATCAGTTCAGGCCAGCACCGGCAATTCCAGCAGCGCGTTGGTGGTCAGCACCTGGGCGAAGTTATCCGACAGGGCCGTCAGTGTGACGTGGTGCAAGTCATGCGCGCTGGTCACGCCGCCGTTCCAGCCGGCGATGTCGCGCGAAGCGCTGGCGTCGGCCGCCACCAGCACCTGGTAGCTCTGGGCGCCGAACTGGCGCGCGTCGCGGGTGGCGGTGGACACGCACATATGCGTCATCAACCCGGCGATGATCAGCGTGCGGATGCCGCGCGCCTGCAGTTGCGCGTGCAGATCGGTGCCGGCGAAGCTGCTGACGCGGTCCTTGCGCACCACCACATGCTGCGGCCGCACGGCCAGTTCCGGGTGGATCTCGGCCATCACGCTGCCTTCGGCGAACACGGCCGCGGCCGGGCCGTTCACGTGCTGGATGTGGAACACCGGCATGCGGTGGGCATCGGCCAGCGCGATCAGGCGGTTGGCGTTGCGCAGCGCCGGCAGGCCATCCGGAATCGGCACGCGGCCGCTGTAGTACTCGTTCTGGAAATCGATCAGCAGCACGGCGGTGCTGGCGGCGGCAAGCTGCTGGACGGGCGCGATGCCGGCGATGCTGCGCAGGGTGGCGGTCATGGTGTGCTCCTCAAAAGTTGATCAGTGCAGCCATCTTATTTGCGCACCGAACAGGCCACCAGATGCCATTCATCACATTATTTGTGCATATTTTGCACAAATAGCCCTACTGGCAGACCGCTGTTGCTGCGACGCAGCAGCGGCCTGAAGCTTCCCCCGCGATGCCGTATAATTTTAGACCGCCGTTAACTTTTTCAGCGGCCGCCCTCCCGCCCAAAGAAAGTATCAAATGAACAATACCGTGTCCCATCCCGCCATGTCCAAGACCGATGCCCAACTGCGCGACATCCTGTCGCGCCGGATCATGATCCTCGACGGCGCGATGGGCACCATCATCCAGCAGTACAAGCTGGACGAGACGGCCTACCGCGGCGGCCCCGCCGGCCGCTTCATCGACTTCGCAGCGCCCGCCGACAGCGGCGCGCGCGAACTGTTCGTGAAGGGCAACAACGAACTGCTGACGCTGACCCAGCCCCAGGTGATCCAGGAAATCCACGAACGCTACCTGGCCGCCGGCGCCGACATCATCGAAACCAACACCTTCGGCGCCACCACCATCGCCCAGGACGACTACCACATGGCGCACCTGGCGCGCGAGATGAACGTGGCCGCCGCCAGGCTGGCGCGCGCCGCCTGCGACAAGTACAGCAGCGCCGACAAGCCGCGCTTCGTGGCGGGCGCCCTCGGCCCCACGCCGAAAACGGCCTCCATTTCGCCCGACGTGAACGACCCGGCGGCCCGTAACATCACCTTCGACCAGCTGGTGGCGGCCTACCACGAACAGGTGGAAGGCCTGGTCGAAGGCGGGGTCGACATCCTGCTGGTGGAAACCATCTTCGACACGCTCAACTGCAAGGCCGCGCTGTTCGCCATCGACCAGTACTTCACCGACCACCCCGCCGTGCCACGCCTGCCGCTGATGATCTCGGGCACCGTGACGGACGCTTCGGGCCGCATCCTGTCGGGCCAGACCGTGCCCGCATTCTGGAACTCGGTGCGCCACGCCAAGCCGCTCACCATCGGCCTCAATTGCGCGCTGGGCGCGGCCCTGATGCGCCCCTACGCCGAGGAACTGTCGCGCATCGCCGACACCTTCGTCTGCATCTACCCCAACGCCGGCCTGCCCAACCCGATGAGCGACACCGGCTTCGACGAGCTGCCGGCCGACACCTCGGCCCTGCTGCGCGAATTCGCCGACGCCGGTTTCATCAACGTGGCCGGCGGCTGCTGCGGCACCACGCCCGACCACATCCAGGCCATCGCCCAGATGCTGGCCACCACCGCGCCGCGCACCGTGCCCACCGTGCCGGTGGCGCAGCGCCTGTCCGGCCTGGAGCCGTTCACCATCGACGACGACTCGCTGTTCGTCAACGTGGGCGAGCGCACCAACGTCACCGGCTCCAAGGCCTTCGCGCGCATGATCCTCAACGAGCAGTACGACGAAGCGCTGTCCGTGGCGCGCCAGCAGGTGGAGAACGGCGCCCAGGTCATCGACATCAACATGGATGAAGCCATGCTGGACTCGCAGGCCGCCATGACGCGCTTCCTGAACCTGATTGCGTCCGAACCGGACATCTCGCGCGTGCCCATCATGATCGACTCGTCCAAGTGGTCGGTGATCGAGGCGGGCCTCAAGTGCGTGCAGGGCAAGTCCATCGTCAACTCGATCTCGATGAAGGAAGGCGAGGAGGAATTCATCCGCCAGGCGCGCCTGTGCCTGCGCTACGGCGCGGCCGTGATCGTGATGGCGTTCGATGAGAAAGGCCAGGCCGACACCTTCGAGCGCAAGATCGAAATCTGCGCCCGCGCCTACAAGGTGCTGACCGAGCAGGTGGGCTTCCCGCCGGAAGACATCATCTTCGACCCCAACATCTTCGCCATCGCCACCGGCATTGAGGAGCACAACAACTACGCGGTGGACTTCATCAACGCCACGCGCTGGATCAAGGACAACCTGCCGCACGCGAAGATCTCGGGCGGCGTGTCCAACGTCTCGTTCAGCTTCCGCGGCAACGACCCGGCCCGTGAAGCGATCCACACCGTGTTCCTGTACCACGCCATCAAGGCCGGCATGACCATGGGCATCGTCAACGCCGGCATGGTGGGCGTGTACGACGACCTGCCGGCCGAGCTGCGCGAGCGCGTCGAGGACGTGGTGCTGAACCGCCGCGAAGACGCCACCGAACGCATGATCGAATTCGCCGGCACGCTGAAAGCCGGCGGCAAGCAGGAGGCGCAGAACCTGGAATGGCGCGGCCAGCCGGTGGAAAAACGCCTGGCGCACGCGCTGGTGCACGGCATCACGCAATGGATCACGGAAGACACCGAGGAGATGCGCCAGCAGGTGGCGGCATCCGGCGGCCGCCCTATCCACGTGATCGAAGGCCCGCTGATGGATGGCATGAACATCGTCGGCGACCTGTTCGGCCAGGGCAAGATGTTCCTGCCGCAGGTGGTCAAGTCGGCGCGCGTGATGAAGCAGGCCGTGGCCCACCTGATCCCCTTCATCGAGGAAGAAAAGCTGGCCGAGGAAAAGCGCACCGGCGTGGTGGCCAAACCGAAGGGCAAGATCGTCATGGCCACGGTCAAGGGCGACGTGCACGACATCGGCAAGAACATCGTCTCCGTGGTCCTGCAATGCAATAACTTCGAAGTGGTCAACATGGGCGTGATGGTGCCCTGCTCCGAGATCCTGGCACGCGCCAAGCTGGAAAACGCCGACATCATCGGCCTGTCCGGCCTGATCACGCCGTCGCTGGAAGAGATGGCCCACGTGGCCAAGGAACTGCAGCGCGACGAGCACTTCCGCATGATGAAGATTCCGCTCCTGATCGGCGGCGCCACCACCAGCCGCGCCCACACGGCCGTCAAGATCGCCCACAACTACGAAGGCCCGGTGGTGTACGTACCGGACGCCTCGCGCTCGGTGTCGGTGGCCCAGTCGCTGCTCACGCCCGAGAGCCGCGAGCAGTACATCGCCGAAGTGGCGCAGGACTATGAACGCATCCGCGAACAGCACGCCAGCAAGAAAGCGCTGCCGATGGTGACGCTGGCCCAGGCCCGCGCCAACAAGGCGGTGCTGCCGTTCGCGCCCGTCAAGCCCAAGTTCATCGGCCGCCGCGTGTTCAGGAACGTGGACCTGGCCACCATCGCCCAGTACATCGACTGGGGTCCGTTCTTCCAGACCTGGGACCTGGCCGGCCCCTTCCCCGCCATCCTGCACGACGAGGTGGTGGGCGAGGCGGCCACCAAGGTGTACGAGGAAGGCCAGGCCCTGCTCAAGAAGCTGATCGACGGCCGCTGGCTGACGGCCAATGGCGTGGTGGCCCTGCTGCCGGCCAACAGCGTCAACGACGACGACATCGAGGTCTACACGGACGACAGCCGCGAGACGGTGGCCTTCACCTACTACGGCCTGCGCCAGCAGGGCGTGAAGCCGGTGGTGGACGGCGTGCAGCGCCCCAACCAGTGCCTGGCCGACTTCATCGCGCCCAAGGCGTCCGGCGTGCACGACTACATCGGCATGTTCGCCGTGACGGCCGGCCTGGGCATCGAGAAGTACGAGCAGCGCTTCGAGGATGCGCACGACGATTACTCGTCCATCATGCTCAAGTCGCTGGCCGACCGCCTGGCCGAGGCGTTCGCCGAATACATGCACGAGCGCGTGCGCAAGGATTTGTGGGGCTATGCCACGGCCGAGGCGCTCAGCAACGAGGACATGATCGCCGAGAAGTACCAGGGCATCCGCCCGGCGCCCGGCTATCCGGCCTGCCCGGAACACACGGTCAAGGCCGACATGTTCAAGGTGCTGCAAGCCGAGGAGATCGGCATGGAACTGACGGAATCGTTCGCCATGTATCCGGGCGCGGCCGTGTCAGGCTTCTACTTCGCGCACCCGGACTCGAAGTACTTCGTGGTGGGCAAGATCGGCCAGGACCAGCTGGACGATATGGCGGCCCGCCGCCACGTCAGCAAACAGGATCTGGAACGCTGGCTGGCGCCGAACCTGTCGTAACCTCCGCCTGTCCGGTGCGCGGCTGCGGCAGCAGCCGCGTGTCGGGCGGCAGGCTGGCCTGCAGCAGCTTGAGCGCCTCGGCCGTCAGCGCCACAAAGGCGTTCTGGTGCTCGGCCAGCTGGCGTGTCATCCACTGCCAGCCTTCCTCCGTCTCATGCAACCATACGGTGCCGTCCGGGAAGGCGGACGGCAGCGCCTCCAGTCCGGCGCGCACCACGATCTGGCTGCGCGGCCCCCACAGGTAATCGGGCGGCGTGTCCTTGTGCCACACAAAGCCGTTCTTTTCGGCATAGGTGTGGTTGTGACGGAACGTCAGGTCCACCACATCCGGGTCGCCCAAGTCGTCGGCCGACTCGATCCAGCAATGGTAGGCGCCGCCGGCCGGATTGGTGAACGCCGCGTTATCGGCCATGCGCATCAGCTGCCCGCCGCCGCAATCGACGGCCGCCAGGCCCGCCACAGGCCGGTACACGCGATCGAGCACGATGCTGATCAGATTGGAGCCGACCACCGCATACACATGGCATAGGGAACAGTATTGCTGCGGATAAAAGCTGCGTATCGTCTGGTTGACGCAATGGGCGATCAGCGACTTGATGGTAAGAGACATGGGACAGCTTTCGAAACGCGCTTGTATGCTTCTGTAACGGCATGTATCACTGAAACTTTACCCTGTAGCAACTTGCGCCATCCCGCCAAGCGTGCGCCATGGAGCGGCGGGAACTGGCTACCATGGGTCTTCCTACGCCCCCGGCCCGCCCCTCGCGGTGAACCGGCCGGGAACTTTGGGCGCCAGCGCCGGCCTAACCAGCACAGGGCCGCCGCGCGGCGCCGGCCCATTTCCCAAGGAGGCACTATGGCAACCAATCCTGATATCAATACTCCCGTTTCGGCCAAGCGATGGCAGGACCAGCTGATCCTGCTGCTGGGGCTGTGGCTGTTCATCACCCCGTGGGTGTTTTCCTACGCGATTCCATCGGCACCGGCCTGGAACGCCTTCATCTCGGGCGCCGTGATCGCGATCCTGGCCGCGTTCGAGTTGTACCGTACCTATTTCTGGGCCGTATTGCTCAACCTGTTCGTCGGCATCTGGGTGGCGATCTCGCCATGGGTGCTGAAAGTGGCGGACCAGCGCCCGCTGATGTGGAACGAAGTAATCGTGGGGCTGGCCGTGGTCGTGCTGGCGCTGTGGGAAATGCAGACCGATCCCGAACTGCACAAGCACTGGCCGGGCGCCGGGCACGCCACCTGAGGCGCAAAAAAACGCCGCGCATGGCGCGGCGGTCGGAGAAAAGCGGGCCGGAGGGATGGCGTCGTTACAGCGCGTAACGCACCACGTTGTCGCTCCACTCGAAGGCGGCCATTTCCAGTTCCACCAGTTCATCGGTGGACATGGCCAGGTCGCGCAGGGTGGGAATGATGTGGCCGTCCATTTCCTCGATGCGTTCGATGCATTCGGCCAGCTTGAGCAGGTCGCCGAAGAAACCGCCACGGAACATGAGCGCTTCGGCCACTTCGTCATTGACGGGGATTTGCTGCAAGATATCGGCCATGGGGATGCCGAACAGGGTATCCATCAGCGACATGATGCCGACCGTGAAGGCGATATCGGCCGCATGGCGGTGGCTGGGGCGCAGCTTGCTGGCCAGCAGCTCCAGCAGGCGGCCACGCGTGGTGGCCAGCATCAGCAGCGGGGTCATGCTATGGCCCCGCTTGCTCGGTTCCGCGTACAGCATGATCTGCAGCCAGCGCTGCAACTGGCGCCGTCCCAGGATGGTAACGGCCTGGCTCAGGGAATCGATGCGCTGGCGCGCGCCCACGGCCGGGGTGTTGACCAGGCGCAGCAGGTTCAGGGCCAGCGACACATCGCGCTTGATGGCGCGCTCGATTTCCAGGTTGTCGGCGTCCGACGTCACCAGCGTCATCAGCTCCATCACGGCCAGCTGCGACGGCGACAGCTTCTTGCCGCTCATGATGACGGGCTTGGCGAAATAATAGCCCTGGAAGTAATCAAAGCCCAGGTCCAGGCAATTCTTGAACTCGTCGCGGGTTTCCACTTTTTCCGCCACCAGCTTCTTGTTGTCCTGGCGCAAGCGCGGCGCCAGCTTCATCAGGTCCGCCAGCGGCAGGTTGCGCATGTCCAGCTTGACGTATTCCACCAGCGGCAACAGGGCCTGGACGTGGCCCGTGTCGGTCGTCACGTCATCGAGCGCGAAGCTGAAGCCCTGGCCCACCAGTTCCGTCATGCGTTGCAGCACGGACGGCGTGAGGGTCACGGCATCGGTCACTTCCAGCACCACCTTCTCGCGCGGCAGGAAGGAGAAGATGTCGCTCATGATGACGTCGGCATCGGCATGCACGAAGCCCAGCGCGTCGCCCACCACCCGCTCCATGCCCAGCTGGGCCGCGTGGGCGATGACGGACGCGGTGGCCGACAGGTCGTCGGTGACATGGGCCGGGCCCACGGGAGCGTTGCGGAACAACAGCTCGTAGCCAAACAGGGCCTGTTGGCGGTCCAGTATCGGTTGGCGGCCCAGGTAAAACTCGCGCACGCGCAAGCTTTGCGGGGACGTATCGTTGCGGGATAAATCGATCATTGCCAGCTCTGGTCGGGCGGCAGCGGCGGCGCCGCACAGGCGACACCTAGCACCACTACGCGCGGTTGAAAACGGAGAATATCTCTACTTTACTGCATTTATTCCCTATTACTAATATTTTGCCGTCCGTTTAAGCCCGATTCTTATACTATTTCAATGCTATCCCCTACTTGCGGCATGCCATCTACAAATAGTTTCAGCTCGCCGGGCGCGAACGGCGTCCATTGCTCGTTGGTCGTCAGTGGCTGGGTGACGATGATGGCGACCCGGTCGTTCGGTGTCGTCACTTGCGAAAAGTCCACGCTCACGTCCTCGTCGGACAGCTTGGCCGTGTCGAACGGGTATTGGCGCACCAGGTAGTACAGGGCCGTGGAACAGTGGGCGAACAGCTCCGTGCCGCTCGACAACAGCATGTTGAAGGTGCCATGGGTGGCGATCTCGCGCACCAGCTCAGCGAGCGCGGCGCGCAATTGGTCCAGCGGCGGACGGGTATCGCCGAAGCGGGCGCGCAGTTGCTGCAACAGGTAGCAGAAGGCCCGCTCACTGTCCGTGTCGCCCACCGGACGATAGGCGCCATCGAGCACGGGCGCGAACTGCTTGAGGTCGCCATTATGGGCGAACACCCAGTAGCGGCCCCACAGCTCGCGCACGAACGGATGGCAATTCTCCAGCGCCACCTGGCCCTGGGTGGCCTTGCGGATATGGGCGATGACGTTCTTGGACTTGATCGGGTAGCGTTTGATCAGTTCGGCCACAGGCGAGGCGACGGCGGCCTGGTGGTCGACGAAATGGCGCACGCCGGCGCCCTCGAAAAAGGCGATGCCCCAACCGTCATGGTGGGTATCGGTCTGGCCGCCGCGCATGGCGAAGCCGGTGAAGCTGAACACGATGTCGGTCGGGACATTGCAGTTCATTGCGAGAAGTTGGCACATGGTTCAGATGGGGGGCGGTGCAAAATCCCAACCATACCATGGCCCGGAGGCGGCGTCGCCGGAATCCGGCGCGCGCCCCCGTCATCCGTCCGGAAACCGCTCAGTGCAGCAGGACGGGCTGACTCATCAGCGAGTCATAATTGCCGAGGAATTCATCGATTTCGGCCATGGTGGGTTCACCGGCGATCAGCTGGTTGACGTCGCGCCGGAACGACTGGGCCAGCACGCCGGCGATGAAGATCTCGCGCTTGCCGCCCTTGTCCACGATTTCATAGCCACCAAACCGCAGGGCCTCAAGGTCCCGGTCGGCGCCGAATTCGACCACACTGTATTGCTCGCTATTGTAGATGAGGTTCATTTTGCATCCTTCACGCTAAGGGACGGAACGCTGGCGGTCCGCCTTCAGCACCCACTTGGGGCTGGCGGCGGGCGTTTTCAAGGGACCTCTGGACGGCCCCGGAGGCAAGCGGCCTCAGGCCGCGATGTCGGCTTGCAATGCCAGCAAGGAACCATAGGGCGCCTCGGACAGCCAGTCGCGCAGCTGGTCGAGGTGGCTGGACGTTGCCAGGCTGATGTAGAGCCGCGCGGGGGCATGGCGCAGCACACGGTTCAATGTTACGCGCAAAACGAGATTGCCGCTGCAATGCAGACAGCCTGGGGCAATACGCAACAGCTGCAAGGCCGGGGACGCGGCCGATCCCTGGTCCAGGTCAGCTAGGCCGGCCAGCGCGGAGTTGCCATCCGGTAAACCTTCCAGGATGACGGTGGTGGCCAGGCCCGGCTGCAGGTGGGCGGCGATGGCGGCCTCGCGCGCGCCGGGCGCGGCGCCCGTGACCAGCCAGGTGGGAATGGGGTCCCCCCGGGGGGCACGCGGCGCCGGGCCGCCCTGCCCCTGCGCCGTCATGCGCCTTTCTTGGCCAGCTTGCCCGGTTCCACGCCCAGCTGCTTGAGCTTGCGGTACAGGTGGGTGCGCTCCAGGCCCGTTTTCTCGGCCACGCGCGTCATGCTGCCGCCTTCGCGTCCCAGGTGGTGCTCGAAATACATGCGCTCGAACGCGTCGCGCGCTTCGCGCAGCGGCAAGTCGAACGACAGATTGAACAGGTGGTTATCGCTGCCGCCAACGGCCACGCCGGGACGGGCCGCGGCCGCCTGGGGCGCCTGGGCGCCAAAGCCGGTGCTGGTGCTTTCTTCAGGCTGGGCCTGCTGGGCGGGACGGGCCGCCAGCGTCGGCGCGCGCACGGTTTCCTGGGCCCGGGTCAAGCCTTGCTGCACCGCCTTGAGCAGCTTTTGCAGTGCGATCGGCTTTTCCAGGAAGTTCAGGGCGCCGATGCGGGTCGCTTCCACGGCCGTATCGATGGTGGCGTGGCCCGACATCATGATCACCGGCATGGTCAGCAAGCCGTCGCGCTGCCATTCCTTGAGCAGGGTGACGCCATCGGTGTCCGGCATCCAGATATCGAGCAGCACCAGGTCCGGCGCCCCGCCCGCCCGCGCTTCCCGTGCCTGCTGGGCGTTCTCGGCCAGCTGAATTGCATGTCCTTCATCACTGAGGATTTCCGAGAGCAACTCACGGATCCCCATTTCATCATCCACTACCAGTATGTTTGCCATCTATCCCTGCCCTTCCTCATTTCGCCGCTTTATTCGGCAATGATTTTTTGTGGTCATTGCAACGTTAGGTATTTTGCGTCGCCGGCGCTAACTTTAACAGCAAAATCAGCACGGACGCACCACTTCTATCGACATGGTTCTGGATATCGATCCTGCCGCCATGTTCGTCGATAATTTTTTTCACCATCGCCAGGCCCAGGCCGGTGCCGCGCGCCTTGGACGTGACATACGGTTCGAACGCCCTGGCCAGGATCTTGGGCGCGAAACCGGGGCCATTGTCGCTGATGGCCAGCCGCACCGCCGTGCGCGTGCTGCCGTCCGCGCCCTGATAATGAATGGCTTCGGTGACGACGTCAATCCGCGGCGTCATGGCGCCCTCGGGCTGCTCGGCCATGGCGTCCTGGGCGTTCTGCAGCAGGTTGTGGATCACCTGGCGCAGCTGGGTGGCGTCGCCCATCACCAGCGGCAGGCCGGCGGCCAGCTGCGGATGGATGATGTCGTCCCCTTCGCCGCTCACATACAGGTGCAAGATCTCGTCCACCAGCGCGTTCAGGTCCAGCGGTTCCAGCACGGCCGGCGGGGTTTTCGCGTAGTCGCGGAAGTCGTCCACCATGCGCTTCATGGCCGCCACCTGGTTGACGATGGTGGTGGTGCCGCGGTTCAGCAGTTCCGCCTCAGGCGGGGCCAGCTTGTCTTCCAGTTTCATTTGCAGCCGCTCGGCCGACAGCTGGATCGGCGTCAACGGGTTCTTGATCTCGTGCGCCAGCCGGCGCGCCACCTCGCCCCAGGCCACCGAGCGCTGGGCCGAGATCACGTCCGAAATATCGTCGAACACGACGATGTAGCCGCTGCCGCTTTCGACCGGCAGGCGCGAGCCGCGCGTGAGCAGGGTCAGTTCGCTGTCCTCGCCGCCGCCGGGGCGGCGCGGCACTTCGATCTGGCGCTGCCAGTGCAGGCGACCGGCGCTGCGGCCGGCGGCCGACTGCGCGTTCTGGGCCGCAAAGGCGTTGACGATGGCGGCGCCGAATTCCTGCAGGCCATCGACGTCCGTCAGGCGGCGCCCGATCAGGGCCGGCCCCGGCTGCTGCAGGATGCGCTCGGCCGAGTCGTTGCAGCTGACCAGGTGGAATTCGCCGTCGAACACCACCACCCCGGCCGACATATTGGCCAGCACGGATTCCAGGTGGGCCTTGGCGTTCTGCAGCGCGGCCCGGTTGCGCTCGACGGCGCTGCGCGCTTCGGACAACTGGCGCGTCATGGTGTTGAACGACTGGGTCAGCGTGCCCAGCTCGTCGGAGGTGGCCACGATGGGACGCGGCGACAGGTCGCCCTCGGCCACGGCGCGCGTGCCTTCGGCCAGCAGCAGCAGCGGCTGGGCCAGGTCGCTGGCGATCAGGAAGGCGCTGGCGATGGCGCCGAACACGGCCAGCAGCAGCGTCAGGGTCAGCGTTTCGATATACATTTTGCGCAAGCCCACGCGGGCCACGAAGCGCTCCTTGTATTCGCTGTAGGCGCTGCGGATGGTTTCGCCGTTACTGGCCAGCTGGGCCGGCGCCAGCTGGATCAGTTGCAGGAAGCGCGGCGCCAGGTGGGTGCCGTTCGGTTGCACGTGGTCGGGAATGGCCATCAGCACGCGCAGGCGCAGCTTGCTGCTGGCCTCGGGCAGTTCGCGCGGTGCCGCCGTCGTCATGTCGCTGCGCAGCTCGCTGCCGCCCTCGGCCGCGCCGTAGGAGGCGTCGGTCTTGGCCTTCTCCATCATCTCGGTGGTGGGCAGGTCGGCGCTCAGGTTGCCGCTGTTGTTGGCGCGGGCGCTGACGATCAGGCCGCCCTCGGCATCGACGATGATGGCGTTCTGCATGCCCGGCTGCAGCTTGACCAGCCGTGCCAGCATGGCCGGTTCGCTGCCGTAAGGATTGTCGGCCAGCTGCTGCACCGTCTTGCGCGCCGTGCTATCGAGTTCGGCCAGCACCGTATCCAGCCCGGCGCGGCCCAGGTTGATGCCCGATTCCAGCGCCTCCTCCACGTGCACGTTGAACCACGATTCGATCGAGTGGGACACGAACTGCACCGAGACGAGGAAGATCACCAGCCCCGGCAGCACACCGATGGCGGCGAACAGCAGCACCAGCCGCGTCATCAGGCGCGAGCCGAACTTGCCGCTCTTGAAACGCGCGTACAGCCGGAACAGCGACACGGCCACCAGCACCAGCAGCGCCACGGCCATGGCCGCGTTCAGCCCCAGCAGCCAGGAATAATAGCGGTCGAAAAAGCCGGAATTGTCGGAGGCCGAAGCGAGCAGGAACAGCAGGATGCTGACGATGGCGCCGCCAACGACGAACAGGTACCGCAGGGCCTTGGTCACTTACTCCGCCCTGTACTGGAAGGTTTTCTTGTCTGACGCCAGGCGCCATTCACTGTTATTGAAGGCGTTGACCTGGATCGGCTTGGGCAGGTAGTCGCGGTCCATGCCCATGCGCAGCGTCACGTTGTAGGTCTCGCCCACCTTGAGCGCGCCGCGCGGCGCCACCAGCCAGCGGCTGGGCCGGCGGATCAGGAACAGCGCGTCCTCCAGCGACGAAAAGCTCTGCTGCACGCTGCCGATCACGGACACGTGGTACTGGCGGGTGAGCACGTTGTAGGAGATGCGGGCCGTCTGGTGGGCCACGATGGCCTTCTCGTCGAACCAGTACCAGCGCGGCCGGGTGAATTCGATCTCGGTGGTGAAGTACAGCTGCACGCCGTGCTGGATGGCGTCTTCCAGGCCGTGATTGAGATCAAAAGCATAATTGGCCGCCAGCCGGTAACCCTCGTCGGCCGCCTCGATGTAGGCGCGCTTGATCTCGACTCCTTCGGCCGCCCGCGCCGCCGGGGCCAGTGCGCAGGCCACCGTCAGCAGCAATTGCCAGGCGATGAGTCGGAGGATGCGTCGTGTCACGAGTGGGCCGGTGCTCAGTAGATCCGTCGGAAAATGGCGGGCAAAACGGTCACGCATTTTTCTGGAACAGCGCGTAAAACAATCCATCGTGATCCTGCTCCTGGCCACCCACCGGCAGCAGCTGACCGGGCGCCTCCAGCCGGGTCGCCCCGTGACGGACGGCGAATGCGGCCGCTTGCGCCTCCGATTCCTGCGGCCACAAGGAGCATGTCACGAACAGCAATTTACCACCCGGTGCAAGCATCTGCCAAAGGTTGTCGAGGATTTTGGCCGAAAGTGTTGCAAGTTGGAGCGTGTCGCCCTTGCGCCGCAGCCAGCGGATATCGGGGTGGCGGCGCACGATGCCGGAGGCCGTGCAGGGCACGTCGGCCAGGATGCGGTCGAACGGGCGGCCGTCCCACCAGCCGGCCGACTGCGCCTCGGCCGCCTGCAGCGTCGCCCGCAATCCGAGCCGCTCCAGGTTCTCGCCCACGCGGGCCAGGCGCTTGGGGTCGGCGTCCAGCGCCGTCAGGTCGGCATCGGCCAGTTCCAGGATGTGGCAGGTCTTGCCGCCCGGCGCCGCGCAGGCATCGAGCACGCGCATGCCGTCGGCCACGTCCAGCAGCGGCGCGGCCAGTTGCGCGCCGGCGTCCTGCACCGACACCACGCCATCGGCGAAACCGGGAATCTGGGCCACGGCCACCGGCTTGGCCAGCCGCACGGCGTAGGGGCCGATCTGGGTGGCGGCCATGCCGGCCGCCTCCAGCGTGGCCAGGTACTGGGTCACCGTGGCCTTGCGGGCGTTGACGCGCAAGGTCAGCGGCGGCGCCGTGTCGCCGGCCGCCAGGATGGCTTGCCATTGCTGGGGCCAGGCCGTTTTCATGGCGTCCAGCCACCACTGCGGGTAATTCCACTTGGCCAGCGGCTGCAGCCGGGCCGTGTCGAGCAGGGCCTGGCGCTCGCGCAGGAAGCGGCGCAACACGGCGTTGACCATGCCTTTGGCGCGCGCCGTATCGGGATGGGCGTCGGCCGCCGTCACGGTCTGGTCGACCACGGTGAAGGGTTCATACGGGGCCACGGTGTCGGGCGCCGTCAGCAGCGCCAGCGCGCAGGCCAGCAAGGCCGCCACCAGCGGCTCGGGCGCCTTGGGCGCCATCAGGCCGATCAGGGTTTCGCTCTGGCCCAGCTGGCGCATGCAGCGGTAGGCGATGTCCTGCATGGCGCCACGCGCCTGCGGCGGCGCGTCCTGCCGGGCGAACACGGTGGCCAGCGCCTGCGGCAAGGCGGTGCCGGTGCGCACCTGGGCCACGGCATGCGCCGCGCCCAGCAGGCTGTAGGCCAGCGCGTCGGGCTTGAGCGCCGTCTGGAAGCCGGTCTGCAGGGCCGGTTTCAGGGCGCGCGCATGGCTGGCGCGCAGCTTGGGCGCCGCCGGGGCGGAAGACTTCAAGGTGAGCGTCGGACGCTTGTTCATATGCTAATTCCAGGTGGGTTCCGCGCGCGATCCAGGGCGGGCCGGCAGCCGCGATCGCGCAGTATACAGTAGTGCCCGCGAGATGGGCCATGCGCACGGCCCCGGCGGCGGGTTGGTACCGATGTTTTTACCGATAGTAGCAGGCCGCGGCCCCGGGGCCCGCTCCGCAGGCGCGCGCCCCGGCCGCGCGGTGACCCGGCAGCGGCAAACCAGTATAATTACCGCTGTTTGGCCGGTGCCCGTGCGCCGGCCGTTTTCGCTTACGGACGTTTCTTTAGCGCGGCCAAGCCGCCATTTCGCACATGCTCGCCCAACAAAAACAAGACATCACCGCCCTGTTCCAGGCCGCCCTCGCTCCCCTGCTCGACGGCACCGGCATCGCCGCCAACGTCGTACTGGAGCGCCCGCGCGACCCGTCGCACGGTGACGTCGCCTGCAACGTCGCCATGCAGCTGGCCAAACAGCTCAAGATGAACCCGCGCGAACTGGCCACCAAGGTGGTCGCCGCGCTGCTGGAGAACCCGGCCGGCAAGGGTCTGGTGGAATCGGCCGACATCGCCGGCCCCGGCTTCATCAACCTGCGCGTGACGGCCGCTTCCAAGCAGGCGGTGGTCAAGACCGTCATCGAACAGGGCGCCAATTACGGCATGAGCACGGCCGGCACCGGCAAGCATGTGATCATCGAATTCGTGTCCGCCAACCCGACCGGCCCGCTGCACGTGGGCCACGGCCGCCAGGCGGCGCTGGGCGACGCGCTGTCGTCGCTGTTCATCTCGCAGGGCTACCAGGTCACCCGCGAGTTCTATTACAACGACGCCGGCGTGCAGATCCAGACCCTGGCCACCTCGGTGCAGGCGCGCGCGCGCGGCTTCAAGCCCGGTGACGCCGAATGGCCGGAATCGGCCTACAACGGCGACTACATCCAGGACATCGCCAACGACTTCCTGGCCAAGAAGACGGTGTCGGCCTCGGACGGTGCGCCCGTCACCGGCTCGGGCGACGTCAACGACATCGAGTCGATCCGCGCCTTCGCCGTGACCTACTTGCGCAACGAGCAGGACATCGACCTGCAGGCCTTCGGCGTCAAGTTCGACAACTACTACCTCGAATCGTCGCTCTACAAGGACGGCAAGGTCAACGCCGCCGTGGAGTCGCTGGTCAAGTCCGGCAAGACCTACGAGCAGGAAGGCGCGCTGTGGCTGCGCACCACCGAGTACGGCGATGACAAGGACCGCGTGATGCGCAAGTCCGACGGCACCTACACCTATTTCGTGCCGGACGTGGCCTACCACATCGTCAAGTTCCAGCGCGGCTACACCCAGGCCATCAACGTCCAGGGTTCGGACCACCACGGCACCATCGCGCGCGTGCGCGCCGGCCTGCAGGCAGTCGGCATGGGCATCCCGCAGGGCTACCCCGACTACGTGCTGCACAAGATGGTCACCGTGATGAAGGGCGGCGAGGAAGTGAAGATCTCCAAGCGCGCCGGTTCCTACGTGACCGTGCGCGACCTGATCGAATGGTCCGGCGGCGGCGACATCGGCAAGGGCCGCGACGCGGTGCGCTTCTTCCTCATCTCGCGCAAGGCCGACACCGAATTCGTGTTCGACGTGGACGTGGCGCTCAAGACCTCGGACGAGAATCCCGTGTACTACGTGCAGTACGCCCACGCGCGTATCTGCCGCATGCTGGAACAGTGGACCGGCGACCAAGCCACGCTGGCCGGCGTCGACCTCTCGCCGCTGACGGCACCATCGGAAGCGGCCCTGCTGGCCACGCTGGCGGCCTACCCCGAAGTGCTGGCGCGCGCCCAGGCCGAACTGGGCCCGCACCAGATCGCGTTCTACCTGCGCGACCTGGCCGCCAACCTGCACAGCTTCTACTTCGCCGAGCGCGTGCTGGTGGACGACGAGGCGCTCAAGCTGGCGCGTCTGGCACTGATGGTGGCTACCCGCCAGGTGCTGCGCAACGGCCTGGCGCTGATCGGCGTCTCCGCTCCCGACAAAATGTAATTGCGAAGGATATCGCGCACAATGAATCACCGCTCCGGTTTTATCCCGCGTCAACGCCAGCAAGGCAATTTCCTGATCGGCTTTATCAGCGGCCTGGTGGTCGGCCTGGCGATCGCCGTGGTGGTCGCCCTCATGATCACCAAGGGCGCCACGCCGTTCACCGACAAGGGCAAGACCGGCAAGGCGGCCGAGCCGACGGCCGGCCAGGTGGCCGATCCGAACAAGCCGATGTACGGCAACAAGGACGCGGCCCGCGAGGCGGCCAGGGACTTCGCCAAAGAGCCCAAACCGCCGGCCGCCGATCCGCTGCAGCAGGCGGTCGACAAGATCCAGGCCGACAGCAATGCCGCGCCCAAGGCGCCTGCCGCCGCGCCGGCACCGGCCGCACCTGTGGTGACCGACAGGAGCAAGCCCGCCCTGCCCGCCGCCGCCACCGCGCCAGCGGCGGCTGCGGCACCCGCTGCCGCCGCCGAAGACAAGTACATCTACTACCTGCAGGCCGGCGCGTTCCGCGAACTGGCCGATGCCGAAAGCGCGCGCGCCAAGCTGGCCCTGCTGGGCTTCGAAGCGAATGTGTCCGACCGCAGCACCGACACGGGCGTACTGCACCGCGTGCGCCTGGGCCCTTACACCCAGGTCGAGGCGATGAACCGGGTACGCAGCAAATTGTCCGAAAACGGCGTCGACGTGGCCGTCGTGCGCAATCAAAAATAAACCACAGGAGTAGCAATGCGATTTCTGAAGCTGATTCTGGGCGCGCTGACCTTGAGCGCCATCGCCGTCACCGCCGCCGCCTCGCCTGCCGATCCCAAGGCGGGCGTGGAGTACCAGGTGCTGTCCACGCCGCAGCCGACCGACACCGGCAAGAAAGTCGAAGTGCTGGAGTTCTTCGCCTACTACTGCCCCCATTGCTACGCCTTTGAACCGTCGCTGGAAGCGTGGATCAAGAAGCAGGGTGACAACATCGTCTTCAAGCGCGTGCACGTGTCGGGCGGCGACAGCGTGTCGCCCCAGCAGAAGCTGTACCTGACGCTGGACGCCATGGGCCTGATGAACGACCAGATGCACAACAAGATCTTCAACGAGATGCATGTGGCGCACAACCGCATGAACCGCGACGACCTGGTGTTCGACTTCGTGGCCAAGCAAGGCATCGACCGCCAGAAGTTCATCGACACCTACCGTTCGTTCGGCATCGGCGGCCGCATCCGCCACGTCAACGCGCTGATGGAAGCCTACCATGTCGATTCGTGGCCAATGGTGGCCATCGACGGCCGCTTCATCACCTCCCCGTCGCTGGCCGACGCGGGCAGCAAGTCCGCCAACTCGGAAGCCCAGCTGCACGCGGAAGCGCTGCAGGTGATGGACGCGCTGGTGGCCAAGGCCAAGGCGGAAAAGAAATAACGATGCCAGCGACCCGCGCGACCGTTCTCATTTGCTCAGCATGACGCCGCCGCGCGTCTTCATCACCGGCGCCTCAAGCGGCATCGGCGCGGCGCTGGCCGCGCGCTACGCCGCCGAAGGGGCCACGCTCGGTTTGCTGGCGCGCCGCAAGGACGCGCTGGACCAGCTGATCGCCACCCTGCCCCACCCCGAACGCCACCGCGCCTATGCGGCCGACGTGCGCGACCATGCCGCCATCGCCGCCGCCGCGCAAGCGTTCATCGCGCATGCGGGCGGCTGCGACGTCGTCATCGCCAACGCCGGCATCTCGGCCGGAACATTGACCGAACACGCGGAAGACCTGGCCGCGTTCGAAGCCATCATCGCCACCAACGTGGTGGCCACGGCCGCCACCTTCGCCCCCTTCATCGCCACCATGCGGGCGCAATCCACGCCCGCGCGGCTGGTGGGCATCGGCAGCGTGGCCGGCATCCGCGGCTTGCCGGGCGCGGAAGCGTACAGCGCGTCGAAGGCGGCAGTGATCAGCTACTGCGAATCGCTGCGGCTGGAATTGAAACCGTACGGCATCCGCGTGGTGACCATCTGCCCCGGCTACATCGATACCCCGATGACGCGCCACAATCCCTACCCGATGCCGTTCCTGATGCCGGTGGAACGCTTCGCCGTAGCCGCCGTGCGCACCATCGCGGCCGGCCGCAGCTACGCCGTGATCCCATGGCAGATGGGGATCGTCGCCAAACTCCTGCGCCTGCTGCCGAATGCGCTGTACGATCTGGCGTTCGGCAAGGCGCCGCACAAGCCGCGCCAGCCAGCCAAAGTCCTGTAATGCCATGACCACCACCGCATCGTTCATCCTGTCGGCCAGCGCCATCACCGAGCGCTGCGCATCCAGCGCCAGCCACGTTGCCATCGAGGTGGTGGACGAAACCGGTTCCACCAACGCCGACCTGATGGCGCGCCTGGGCCAGTTGCCCGGCCCCGTGCTGCGCATCGCCGAACGCCAGACGGCGGGACGGGGCCGGGCCGGCCGCCCGTGGCTGTCCGCCCCCGGCGCCACGCTGACGTTCTCGCTGGCCTGGCAGTTCAAGGGCGGCTTGCACACGATGGCCGGCCTGCCGCTGGCGGTGGGCGTGGCGCTGGCCGAGACTTTGGGCTCGCTCGGCGTGCCGGTCCAGCTCAAATGGCCCAACGACGTGCTGCGCGACGGGAAAAAGCTGGCCGGCATCCTGGTCGAAGCCCAGCAAGACGCCAGCGGCGGCTACTGGGCCGTGATCGGCGTGGGCCTGAACCTCGTCATGCCGGACGAACTGGAAGCGCGAATCGGGCGCGACGTGGCTGGCGCCCCGTGGCTGGCCCAGATGGACCGCAACGCACTGATGGCCACCCTGCTCAGCCGCCTGGCCGCCGTGCTGGCCGAATTCGACGACACCGGCTTCGCCCCGTTCTGCGAACGCTGGAACGCACTGCACGCATGGCAGGGCCAGGACGTGACCATCATGGACGGCGGCCAGGTGCTGCAACAGGGCCGCGCGGCCGGCGTGGACCACAGCGGCCGCCTGCTGCTCGACACGGCCCAGGGCCGGACCGAAGTGCTGTCGGGCGACGTGTCGCTGCGGCTGGTGCAACCATGATCCTGCTGATCGACGCCGGCAACACCCGCGTCAAATGGGCGCTGGTGGCGGCCGACGCGCCGCTGGGTGCGTGGCTGGCCACGGGCGCCGTCGCGCACGCGGAACTGGAACAACTGCCGGCCGCCTGGCAGCGGGCGCTGGCCAACCGCAGCGTCAACCGCGCGCTGCTGGCCAACGTGGCCGGCGCCGCGCTGCGCGAACGGCTGGAACACATCCTGCCGGCCGGACTGGCCGAAGTGGCTTGGTTCGCCTCGCTGCCGGAACTGGCCGGCGTGCGCAACGGCTACCGCAACCCGGCCCAACTGGGCTGCGACCGCTTCGCCGCCGCCATCGGCGCGCACGCGCTGGCGCCGGGGTGCGACGTGATCGTGGCCACCTGCGGCACGGCTACCACCATCGACGCCGTCACGGCCGACGGCGCCTTCCTGGGCGGGATGATCCTGCCCGGCCTGGGCCTGATGGCCAGCGCGCTGGCGCGCAACACGGCGCAGTTGCCGCAGATCGCGCAAGACGGTAAGCTGCCCGCTGGATTTGCCGACAACACGGACGACGCCATTCTCAGCGGCTGCCTGGCGGCCCAGAGCGGCGCCATCGAGCATGCGTGCACGCTGCATGGCGCCAGCCTGTGCCTGATCTCGGGTGGCGCAGCGCCGTTCGTGGCGCCCATGCTGAAGGTGCCATACCGCGTGGTCGACAACATCGTGCTGACCGGCCTGCACGCGGCGTGCGGTGCCGAACCCGTAACCACCCTGGATAGCCCGTGCTGAAATTTATCTTCTGGTCCCTGCTGGCAGTCAATGGCGCGCTGTTCGCGTATGGACAGGGCTACCTGGGCCACTTCAGCGGCAATGAACGCGAGCCGGCGCGGCTCAAGAACCAGCTCAATGCCGACAAGCTGGCAGTGATCCCGGCCGAGAAGGCGACCGCCGCCGCCAGCAGCGCCAGCGCATCGGCATCGGCCAAGGCGGGACCGCAAGCGCTGGCCTGCGTCGAAGTCGGCAACTTCTTGCTGGCCGAAGCGCGCCGCTTTGAAAAACTGCTGGAACCGCTGGACCTGGGCGACCGCCAGTCGCGCCACAACCTGCCCGGCACCGAAGCGTCGAGCTACATTGTGTTCATCCCGCCGCAAGGCAGCAAGGAAGGCGCCAATAAGAAGGCGGCCGAACTGCGCGCGCTGGGCGTGACCAATTATTTCGTGATGGCCGATTCGCAAACCATGCGCTGGGCCATTTCGCTGGGCGTGTTCAAGACGGAAGGCGCGGCCCAGAACCAGCTGGCGGCGCTGGTCAAGCAGGGCGTGCACAGCGCCCGCATCGAACCGCGCATGAGCGGCGGCAAACTGCTGGCCTTCCAGTTCCGCGACATCGACACCGACATCAAGGCCCGCCTGGACAAGCTGCGCGACGGCTTCCCGAATACGGAAACGCGCGCCTGCAAATAAGAAGAATCAGGGACGGCCCCCGGCTTTCCCGTCCCGCACGGGAAAACCGGGGGCCGTCCCTGATTTTTTAGCGCTGGATGACGATGGGCTTGAGGGCCAGTGCCACCGGCAATGCTTGCGCCGCCTGCAGCGCCGCCTGGCGGCTGGCGAACGGCCCGCTGAACAGGCGGTGCACGGTGCCGCCCTGCACCACTTCCAGCGATCCCAGATTACCGATCAGGCGCGCCAGCCGGCTGCGCACGGCTTCCGCATTCTCGGCACGGGCGAAGGCGCCCAGTTGCAGGTAGTAGCCGCCCTTGTCGGCGCTGCCCGCACCTGCGGCCGAACTCCCCTGCCCGGCCCCCTGCACCAGCGATTCGAATTCCGGCGCTCCGGCCGGCGCTGTCGTCGTCGCCATGGCCGCCGTGGCCGGCGTCACCGGCTTGGGCGCCAGCACCAGTGGCGTGGTGGCCGGTTGCCCGGCCGCGCGCGCGGCCAGCATGCGGTCGATTTCGGCCGGCAGGATACGTTCGATCTGCAGTTCATGACTGCCCTTGCCCAGCAAGCCCAGTTTCAGCGCGGCCGTGTACGACACGTCGATCGCCCGGTTCGAGTGGAACGGGCCACGGTCGTTGACGCGCACGATCACCTGCGCACCGGTGGCCAGGTTGGTCAGCCGCGCATAGGATGGAATCGGCAGCGTGGGATGGGCGGCCGTCATCTTGTACATGTCATACAGCTCGCCCGACGAAGTGCGCTGGCCATGGAACTTCTTGCCGTACCAGCTGCCAATGCCGCGCTGCACATAGGGCTGGTCGTCCGTGATGGGCGTATAAGTCTTGCCGAAGACGACGTAGGGCCGGTTGGAGCGCGGCAGCAGCGGGTCGTTGCGCACTTCCGCGTCCGGCACGTCGGCCAGGTTGGGCGGCGGATTCTCGCCCGGCCCGTCGTCCTGGTAGTAACCACCACGGCCAGAGCCGGCCGCAGGCAGCGCCGGCACACCTGGTTCGTTGCGGGCGGGCGCCTTGGCCACGCCGCCCGGCTTGGGCACGGTGGCGGACGGCGCGCCTTGCTGCGGCACCGTGCCGCAGGCAGCCAGCGCCAGCATCGCCGCCAGGCCCGCCGCTTTCAAGTAACCGTTTTTGTACATAACCATCTTGCCATCCTTGTTATTTTTACCATGGCAGCATCACGCCGCCGGCCGGCGTGCATGCGCCGCCAGCCGTGCATTATCGCTCAAACGGCCAGACGGCCGCGCCACACTGGTTTTGGCGGCGCAGTTGAACCCTGCGCCGCGAAGGAAGGAATCAGGTCTGCACCAGCTTGCGGTGGCGCTGGATGCTCATCAGGATGCCGCCGCCCAGGCCCAGCGTCAGCAGCGCCGTGCCGCCGTAGCTCATGAACGGCAATGGCACGCCGACCACCGGCAGGATGCCGCTGACCATGCCCATGTTGACGAAGGCGTAGGTGAAGTAAATCATGGTGATGGCGCCGGCCAGCAGGCGGGTGAAGAAGTTGGGCGCGTTGGCCGCGATCATCAGGCCGCGCCCGATCAGCAGCAAATACAACACCATCAGGACCAGGTTACCCGTCAGGCCGAACTCCTCCGAGAACACGGCGAAGATGAAGTCCGTGGTGCGCTCAGGGATGAATTCCAGGTGGGCCTGTGTGCCGTGCGTCCAGCCCTTCCCGGTGAGGCCGCCGGAGCCGACGGCGATGGTGGACTGGATGATGTGGAAGCCCTTGCCCAAGGGGTCGGAGGTGGGGTCGATCAGCGTCATCACGCGCTCGCGCTGGTAGTCGTGCATCACGGACCAGATCACGGGCAGGCTGGCCGCCCCCATCACGAACAGCGCCACCAGCGCCTTCCATGACAGGCCGGCCAGGAAGATCACGCAGAAGCCGGCCGCCACCACCAGCAGCGCCGTGCCCAGGTCGGGCTGCTTGGCGATCAGGCCGACGGGGATGGCCAGTAAAATCGCCGCGATCAGGTAGGAATGCCAGCGCAGCTGGCCGGCGCGCTGCTGGAAGAACCAGGCCAGCATCAGCGGCATGGCGATCTTCATGAATTCGGACGGCTGGATATCGACGCCCACATGCAGCCAGCGCCGCGCGCCCAGCTTGACGGTGCCGAACAGCGCCACCGCCAGCAGCAGCGCCACCGCCACCACGTAGGCGGGAACGGCGATGCGCATCATCATCTGCGGCGTGATATTGGCAACCATCCACATCACCAGGAAGGCCATGAAGATATTGCGCAGCTGGTCCTCCACCTTGCCGGGGATGCCGATGCTGGCGGAATACAGCGTCACCAGTCCGGTGGACAGCAGCATCAGGATGATGATGGCCAGCGGGCCGTCGAACACGGTGAAATAGGGGCGCATGCGGCGCCACAGCGAACGCCTTTCGTTGATCGGCATGATGGCTTCCTTATTCGGTATTGCCGGGCGTTTCGGCGCCGGGCTTGGGTTCGCCGCTCACGCCCTGCTCGGCCTTGATGTCTTCCACGGAACGCAGCTCGGCGTCCTCCTTCGGCACCTTGGTGGTCTCCTTCTCGTGCGGACGCTTGCCCAGCAGGTAGAAGTCGAGCGCCTTGCGCACGATGGGCGCGGCCACGCCGGCGCCAAAGCCGCCGTTCTCCACCACCACGGCGATGGCGATGCGCGGCTTGTCGGCCGGGGCGAAGGCCGTGTACAGCGCGTTGTCGCGCAGCCGTTCGGCGATCAGGTTGGCGTTGTACTTCTCGTTCTTCTTGATGGCGATCAGCTGCGCCGTGCCGGTCTTGCCGCCCGAGGTGTAGCCGGCGCCGGCGAAGGCCTTGGCCGCCGTGCCGCCCAGCGTCACGCCCACCATGGCGTTCTTGATGATGTCGATGTTTTCCTGCTTGAGCGGGATGCGGTAGCTTTCCTTGGGCACGGTCAGCTTGCGCGCGCGCGTGACGCCGTCCTCGATGATCTTGACCAGGTGCGGCTTCATCACCACGCCATTGTTGGCCAGGTTGGCGATGGCGTGGGCCATCTGCAGCGGCGTGTAGCTGTTAAAGCCATTGCCGATGGAGACCGAGATGGTGTCGCCGCCCACCCACTTCTGGGCCGCCGGATTCTTCTTGAAACGGGCCCGCTTCCATTCCTTCGATGGCAGGATGCCGGCCTTCTCGTGTTCCAGGTCGATGCCGGTCAGTTCGCCAAAGCCGAACGGCTTCATGAAGTCGTGGATGGCGTCGATGCCCATGTCGTTGCCGAGCATGTAGTAGTAGGTGTCGCACGATTCGACGATGGACTTGTACATGTCCACCGTGCCGTGGCCGCCCGGTTTATCGTCGCGGAATTTGTGGCCGCCCAGCGTGAACGAGCCGGGGTCGAAGATGGTCTGGCCCGGCGTGCGTTTGCCCAGCTCCAGCGCGGCCAGCGCCATGAAGGGCTTGAAGGTGGAACCGGGAGGATAGGTGCCCGACAGCGGACGGTTCACCATCGGTTTGTCGAGCGAGGTGTTGAGGTCGGACCAGCTTTGCGAATCGATGCCGTCCACGAACAGGTTGGGGTCGTAGCCGGGGCGCGAGACGTAGGCCAGGATATCGCCCGTCTCCGGTTCGATCGCCACCAGCGCGCCGCGCCACTCACCGAACGCTTCCTCGATCACCTTCTGCAGTTCGATGTCGATCGACAGGATCAGGTTGTTGCCCGGTGCGGCCGGGGTGCGCGACAGCGTGCGGATGGCGCGGCCGCCGGCCGACACCTCCACTTCCTCGTAGCCGGTGGTGCCGTGCAGCTGGCGCTCGTAGCTCTTTTCCAGCCCTTCCTTGCCGATATGGTCGGTGCCGTTGTAGTTGGCCGCGTCGTCGGTGTCCTCGATGGCCTTGGCCTCGGCCTGGTTGATGCGGCCGATGTAGCCGATCACGTGCGAAGCCAGCTCACCGAGCGGATACTGGCGGAACAAGCGGGCCTGGATCTCCACGCCAGGGAAGCGGAAACGCTGGGCCGAGAAGCGGGCCACTTCCTCGTCCGTCAGGCGCGAACGCAGCGGCACGCTCTCGAAGTTCTTCGATTCCTCCAGCAGCTTCTTGAAGCGCTTGCGGTCCTTGGCCTCGATCTGGATCAGCTTGGCCAGTTCGTCGATGGTCTCGTCGAGCGTCATGCGCAGCTTGGACGGCGTCACTTCCAGCGTGTAGGCCGAGTAGTTGCGGGCCAGGACCACGCCGTTGCGGTCCAGGATCAGGCCGCGGTTCGGCTCGATCGGCACCACGGCGATGCGGTTTTCCTCGGCCTGGGCCGCGTAGTCGCTATGCTTGACCACTTGCAGCCAGATAAAGCGCGCCAGTAGCAGGCCAAAGCAGACGAACACCAGCAAGCCCAGCGCCGTCAGGCGCAGGCGGAACAGGTGCAGTTCGCGTTCCGTGTTCTTCAGTTCAGTCATGCGGGTACATCACGTGCGTGTAAGGGGCGGCGCTCAGATCGGCCGCGTGTGATCGCGGTCGACAGCGCGCCGCTGGGGCGCCAGCAGCAGCCAGGTGGCCAGCGGCCACAAGGCGACGGCCACCGCGCTTTCCAGGAAATAGAACCAGCCGGGGAATTTACCCGACACCATGAAGCGTATGCCCAGCTGCACCGACTGCGCCATCAGCAGCAGCGGGAACACGTGCATGGCTTGCGTCATGAGCGGGAACCACAGCACGCGCCGGTGCAGCATGATGGCGAAATAGGACAGCAGCGTGTAGGCCAGCGCGTTTTCGCCCAGCAGCGTGGAATCATGCACGTCCATCAGCAAGCCGAGGAAGAAGGCTGTGCCGATGCCGACCTTGCGCGGCTGGTGCACGCCCCAGAATACCAGCACCAGCGCCACGAAGTCGGGCGTGCCGATGAAATTCCCCCACGGCAGAAGGTTGAGCAGGAAGGCGCAGAACAGGCTGAACGCGATGAACAGCGGGCTGACAGGCAGCAGAATGTAGTGAGGACGATTCACTGCGCGGTCTCCTTCGGTTTGGGCTGGGCCGGGGCCGGGGCCGGCGCAGCCGGCTTGGCCGCAGCCGGCGCGGCGGCGCCAGGGACGGCGGCCGGTGCAGCGGCGCCCGGTGCGGCACCCGGTGTGGCGCCGACGATCGCGCCGGTCTCCTTGACGGGGCCCATCTTGCCCACGTGTTTCTTCGGTTGACGCACCTCCTCCTCCGGCGGCCGGGGCGGCATGTCCGGTGGCGTCATCAGGATCAGCAACTGGGTGTGGTTGGAAATGCCGGCCAGCGGCTGGCAGACGACGCCGCCGAACGAACCGCCGGCGCTGTTTTCCACCTGCGTCACGCGGGCCACGGCCAGGCCGGCCGGGTACACGCCATCCAGGCCGGAAGTGACCACCACGTCGTTGACCTGGATGTCGGCGTTGGGCGCCGTGAAGCGCAGTTCCAGCATGCCGGACTTGCCGCGCCCATAGGCCACGCTGCGCAGGCCGGTGCGCAGCAGTTCGACGGGAATGGCTTGCTCCTTGTCGGTCAGCAGCGTGACTTCGGAGGTGAACGGGAACACGCGCGTGACCTGGCCCACCACACCCATGTTATCGATCACGGGCAGGCCGAGCGAGACGCCCTGCTGGGTGCCCCGGTCCAGCACGATCTTGCGGCTGTTGGGGTCGCGCGCGTCATACAGCACTTCGGCCAGCATGGACTTGACGGGCAGGCGCTGGCGCGCATCCATCAACTTGCGCAGCTGGCTGTTTTCGGCGGCCTGGAACTGGGCTTGCTGCAAGGCCTGGGCGCTGGCGATCTGCTGGCGTTTGAGCTCGCGCACCTGTTTTTCCAGCGACGACAAGGTGGAGAAATAATCGCCCACGCCGTAGATGGCGTCGCGCGGCAGCAAGGCCGCCATTTGCAGCGGATACAGCACGGTGCCGGCTACCTGGCGCACCGTGGCCAGGGTATGCATGCGCGCATCGACCAGCAGCAGTGCGATCGATATGCACGCGAACACCGTCATCTTGACGCGGGCCGGGGCGCCTTGTTTGAATAGTGGCGGAGGACTGTATTCCATGACTTCCAATTATCCGGCGCTCGCGCGCCAACCAACTAACGGCCTATGCTCTTTCATCAACCCGGCGCCACCGGCGGCGCCGGGCCTGGACCTCATTCGTACGAGAAGATCGAGCCCAGTTGGTCCATCCGCTCCAGCGCCATGCCCGAACCGCGCACCACGCAGGTCAGCGGGTCTTCGGCCACCAACACGGGCAGGCCCGTCTCTTCCATCAGCAGGCGGTCCAGGTCGCGCAGCAGTGCGCCACCGCCGGTCAGCATCATGCCTTTTTCGGCGATGTCGGCGCCCAGTTCCGGCGGGGTCTGTTCCAGCGCGTTCTTGACGGCCGAGACGATGTTGTTGAGCGGGTCGGTCAGCGCCTCCAGGATCTCGTTGGACGAGATGGTGAACGAGCGCGGGATGCCTTCGGACAGATTCCGGCCCTTGACTTCCATCTCCTTCACTTCCGAACCGGGGAAGGCCGAACCGATGGCCTTCTTGATCGCTTCGGCCGTCTGTTCGCCGATCAGCATGCCATAGTTGCGGCGGATGTAGTTGACGATGGCTTCATCGAACTTGTCGCCGCCCACGCGCACCGAACCCTTGTACACCATGCCGCCCAGCGAGATGATGCCCACTTCCGTGGTGCCGCCGCCGATGTCGACCACCATCGAACCGGTGGCGTCGGACACGGGCAGGCCGGCGCCGATGGCGGCCGCCATCGGTTCCTCGATCAGGTACACCTGCGAGGCGCCGGCGCCGAGCGCCGATTCGCGGATCGCGCGGCGTTCCACCTGGGTCGAACCGCACGGCACGCAGATGATGATGCGCGGCGACGGGCGGAAGAACTTGGAGTCGTGCACCATGCGGATGAACTGCTTGAGCATCTGTTCGGTGACGGTGAAGTCGGCGATCACGCCATCCTTCATCGGGCGGATCGCCTCGATGTTGCCCGGTACCTTGCCCAGCATCTGCTTGGCTTCCTTACCGACGGCCTGGATGGTTTTCTTGCCGTTCGGGCCGCCTTCCTGGCGGATCGCGACGACGGACGGTTCGTCCAGGACGATGCCCTGGCCGCGTACATAAATCAGGGTATTGGCCGTGCCCAAGTCAATGGCCAGATCGGTGGAAATATACCTGCGTAAAAAACCAAACATGAGTATCCTGTGGCGCCTCTAGTGTGCGCGTAAGCCGTTATAGGGAGTATCGGCGCGCCCGCCCGGGGGGCGCTGCGCGATCAGTTCCGACGCGGCGGCAGCTTCATTCGGCGCCGGCAACGCATCAACCCGCCATTCTACCTTATAATTTGAATGCGATTTGCCGAATATCCAGCCAAAAGTGTATCCCTTCAGGCCACGAATTAAGCGGCTTTCATGAACTTTTGGCGGCTGATTGCCGTATATTCCAGATTTTTATTAATATTACAATTAAACCGCGCGGCCCGGCCGCGCCACTCGCCATGTCCCTGACCCTTTCCGACGTAAAACGCATCGCCCACCTGGCCCAGCTCGAAATGAGCGAGGAGCAGTCCGCCACGGCGCTGGGCCAACTGAACGGCATCTTCGCGCTGGCCGAACAGATGCAGGCGGTCGACACCGACGGCGTCGCCCCGCTCAGCCATCCGCTGGCGGCCCACATGAACAATATCGCGCTGCGCCTGCGCGAAGACGTGGCCACCGAACCGAATCGCCGCGACGCCTACCAGGCCGTCGCCCCCAAGACGGAGGATGGCCTGTACCTGGTGCCGAAGGTAATCGAGTAAGTGATCGAGGAACTAAGCGACCAACTGAGCGACCAACCAAGCGACCGACAGGGCCCCGCCCTTGCACGCGGCGCGCCGGCTCCTGCCTGGCGCGCCGCGCGCCGTCCGTCCCGCCGAACCGAATTCGAATTGAAACGCCATGCACACCAAAACCATTAAAGAGCTGTCCGCCCTGCTGCAAAGCAAAGCGATTTCCGCCACCGACCTGGCCAAGCACTTCCTTGACCGCATCGAAGCGAGCGACCTGAACGCCTTCCTGCACGTGGACCGCGCGCTGACGCTGGCGCAAGCGGCCGAAGCGGATGCCCGTATCGCCGCCGGCACCGCCACCGCGCTGACGGGCGTGCCCATCGCCCACAAGGATATTTTCGTGACCCAGGGCTGGCGCTCGACGGCCGGCTCGAAGATGCTGGCCAACTACGTCAGCCCGTTCAACGCCACCGTGGTGGAAAAGCTCAACGCGGCCGGCATGGTCACGCTGGGCAAGCTCAATTGCGACGAATTCGCCATGGGCTCGGCCAATGAAAACTCGGCCTTCGGCGCCGTCAAGAACCCGTGGGACAAGACGGCCGTGCCGGGCGGTTCCTCGGGCGGTTCGGCCGCCGCCGTGGCCGCGCGCCTGGCGCCCGGCGTGACGGGCACCGACACGGGCGGCTCGATCCGCCAACCCGCTTCGTTCTGCGGCATCACCGGCATCAAGCCCACCTACGGCCGCGTGTCGCGCTTTGGCATGATCGCGTTCGCCTCCTCGCTCGACCAGGGCGGCCCGATGGCGCAGACGGCCGAGGATTGCGCCCTGCTGCTGTCGGCCATGGCCGGCTTCGACGAGCGCGACTCGACCAGCCTGACCCCGGAACAGGGCGGCGTGGCCGAAGACTACACGCGCGCGCTGAACCAGCCGCTGACGGGCCTGCGCATCGGCGTACCCAAGGAATACTTCGGCGAAGGCCTGGCGGCCGACGTCGAGCAAGCCGTGCGCGCCGCGCTGGAACAGTTTGTGAAACTGGGCGCCACGCTGGTCGACATCTCGCTGCCCAACACGGCGCTGTCGATTCCGGCCTACTACATGATCGCGCCGGCCGAAGCATCGTCCAACCTGTCGCGCTTTGACGGCGTGCGCTACGGCCACCGCGCGGCCGAGTACAAGGACCTGCAGGACATGTACAAGAAAACCCGCGCCGAAGGCTTTGGCGCGGAAGTGAAGCGCCGCATCATGGTCGGCACCTACGTGCTGTGCCACGGCTACTACGACGCCTACTACCTGAAGGCGCAAAAGATCCGCCGCCTGATCGCGCAGGACTTCGAAGCCGTGCTCAATGGCCCCAACGCCGTGTGCGACGTGATCATGGGCCCGGTGGCCCCGACCGTGGCGTGGGACCTGGGCGACAAGTCGGACGACCCGGTGGCCGCCTACCTGGCCGACATCTACACCCTGTCGACCAGCCTGGCCGGCCTGCCCGGCATGTCCATCCCCTGCGGTTTCGGCCAGGGCGAGAAGAACGGCAAGCGCCCCGTGGGCCTGCAGATCATCGGCAATTACTTCGGCGAGGCCAAGCTGCTGAACGTGGCGCACCAGTTCCAGCAGGCCACCGACTGGCACCTGCGCGCGCCGGCCGGCATCTAAGCTCCCAACAACGAATACATCAGCGAGAACACCAATATGGAATGGGAAGTCGTCATCGGTCTTGAGAACCACGTGCAGCTCACGACCGAATCTAAAATTTTCAGCGGTTCGCCGATCAAGTTCGGCGCCGAGCCGAACACCCAGGCCAGCGCCATCGACCTGGCGCTGCCGGGCGTGCTGCCGGTGATGAACAAGCAGGCCGTGGACCGCGCGATCCGCTTCGGCCTGGCCGTGGGCGCCAAGGTGGCGCCGCAGTCCGTGTTCGCCCGCAAGAACTACTTCTACCCCGACCTGCCCAAGGGCTACCAGATCAGCCAGTTCGAAGACCCCGTGGTGCAAGGCGGCTCGCTCACCTTCGGCTACGAGAAAGATGGCGAATTCGTCACCAAGACCGTCAACCTGACGCGCGCGCACCTGGAAGAAGACGCAGGCAAGTCGCTGCACGAGGACTACCACGGCATGAGCGGCATCGACCTGAACCGCGCCGGCACGCCGCTGCTGGAGATCGTCTCCGAGCCGGAAATCCGCAGCGCCGCCGAAGCCGTGGCCTACGCCAAGGCCCTGCATTCGCTGGTGATGTGGCTGGGCGTGTGCGACGGCAACATGCAGGAAGGCTCGTTCCGCTGCGACGTGAACGTGTCCGTGCGCCCCAAGGGCCAGAAGGAATTCGGCACCCGCTGCGAGATCAAGAACCTGAACTCGTTCCGCTTCATCGAGGAAGCCGTGCACGTGGAAGTGCGCCGTCAAATTGAATTGATCGAAGATGGCGGCAAGGTGCAGCAAGCGACCCGCCTGTACGATCCGGACCGCAAGGAAACGCGCGAAATGCGCAGCAAGGAAGACGCGCAGGACTACCGCTACTTCCCCGATCCCGACCTGCCGCCGCTGATGATTTCGCAGCAGTGGATCGATGAGGTCAAGGCCACCATGCCGGAACTGCCGGGCGCCATGCGCACCCGCTTCGTGAGCGAATACGCGCTGCCGGAATACGACGCGCTGGTGCTGACCCAGTCGAAAGCCATGGCTACCTACTTCGTGGCCGTGGTGGACAAGGCGGGCAAGGAGAACGCCAAGGCGGCAGCCAACTGGCTGATGGGCGACGTGTCGTCCACGCTGAACCGCGAGAACGTGGACATCGCCGACGCGCCCGTCACGCCGGCGCAACTGGCCGGTATGCTCAAGCGCATTGCCGACGGCACCATCTCCAACAAGATCGCCAAGGAAGTGTTCGCAGCCATGTGGGAAGCCAAGTCGGCCGACGACAACCTGGTGGACACCATCATCGAAGCCAAGGGTCTGAAGCAGATTTCCGACACGGGCGCGCTGGAAGCGATCGTCAACGACGTGATCGCGGCGAACGCCAAGTCGGTCGAGCAGTACCGCGCCGGCAAGGAAGCGGCCATCAACGCGCTGATCGGCCAGGCCATGAAGGCGTCGCGCGGCAAGGCCAATCCGGCCCAGCTGACCGAGCTGCTGAAAGCCAAGCTGGCAGGCTAAACGCACAAGGCGTCACGACATGGCCGGGGAGCGATCCCCGGCCATTTTTGTTTGGGCGATGACGGACGGCGCCTTGCGGCTTGCGCCGCACAATTGTGCTACATTGAGCATAGGTTCAGGGAGAGGCTGATGTCGACCACAACTATTCGGTTATCTGAAGAGCTCAAGGCGCGCATCGCGGCGGCGGCCGAGCAAGCCGGCCAATCGGCGCAAAATTTTATGCTGGAAGCCATCGTCGAAAAGACGGAAATGGAAGAACGGCGCGCCCAGTTCGCCGGTGCCGCTGATGCGCGTTTCGATCGGTTCGTCGCTACGGGCGAATCCATCCCTTGGGCTGATATGCGGCGCTATCTGCTGGAACGCGCCGCAGGCAATTCGGCGCCATCCCCAACGGCAAAGAAAACTAGCCGCTAGCGTGGCCCACGTCGAACTCATGCCCGAGTACTTGGCGACCTTGAGCGCATTCTGGACTATCTGGTTCAACATCAAGTGCCAAATGCCGCAGCGCGGATCGACGACATTGTTCATGCCATCGATGTACTCGCACATAGCCCGCTGATCGGCAAACCGGCGGCGCACGGCAAACGAGAGCTGATCATCGGGCGACGCTCGCACGGCTATGTGGCCCTTTACCGTTATCTGGAACAAGCGGATATCGTCTTTGTCCTCGCCGTTCGCAGCCAGCGCGAAGCCGGCTATTCAAACGTCAAATAAGCAAAAAACCGTAGGCAGCCTACGCTGCCGGCTTCTGCGCCAGCACGGCCAGCGCCTGCTCGGACCACTCGATCCAGAAGGTTTCCATCTTGATGCCGGCGATGAGAACGAGGTGCTGCAATTGCTGTTCGCGGGTCTGGCCATTGGGAGGAAAATCGCGCGCTTCGATCTGCTGGTACAGCGCCAGCTGCTGGCGATGCATGTCGAGCCGGCGGGCGATGTCCTGATCCAGCCCGGTGGGGCCGATCACGGCTTCGGCGCGCAGGCGCAGCATCAGTTCATTGCGCATCGGCTTGGGGTCCTGGCTTTCCGCCGTCCAGCGCCGCAGCTCCTCGCGCCCGGACGGCAGCACCCGGTAAGCGCGCTTGCGGCCCCGCCCCGATTCCGGTTCCAGCGATTCCACCAGCCCCGCCTGCTCCAGCCGCCCCAGTTCGCGGTAGATTTGCTGGTGCGTGGCGTGCCAGAAGAAGCCGATGGATTTGTCGAAACGGCGCGCCAGTTCCACACCGGAGCAGGGGCGCTCCAGCAAGGCCGTGAGCAAGGCATGGGGTAAGGACATGGTGTTCGCGGGCGTGGCCCGATGTGGCAAAGACGACATTATCCCATGCCACCCGCCAACATTGCAGGCAGCCTAGCCTTTGAACGCCGGGATCAGGTGGCCGATGCGCTGGCCCATCTCCGCGCCCAGCGCCTGCAAGCCGCTCAGCGGACGCACCATCACCTCGAATTCAACGATCTTGCCATCCTCGTCGAAGCGGATGAAATCGGCGCCCTTGAGCTGCTTGTCGCCCACGCGGGCGCTGAATTCCAGCACCACGCTCAGGCCATCGCCGGTGGCAAATTGGCGGTGATAGACAAAGTCCTCGAACACATTGATCACTGTATTCAACACCAGCACCACGGCCTGCGCCGACTGGTAGGGCGTGAACGCCAGCGGCGAGCGGAACACGGCGTCCGGGTGGACAATGGACGGCAGCGCCGCCAGGTCGCGCCGGCGCAGCATGTCGTGCCAGCTGGCCAGCGAGGCCGCTACGGAAGGATGCAAGGATGCGAGTTGCTCTGTCATGCCGTTCTCCACCAGTTCAAGGTTACGCAGGATTGGGCCGTGTGGCCGGGATCAGATCAGATCGTGGCCGCCAGGCGCACGCCCTGGTCGATGGCGCGCTTGGCGTCCAGCTCCGCCGCCACGTCCGCGCCGCCGATCAGGTGCGCGGCGCAGCCGGCTGCCTGCAGCTCGTCGTACAGTTCGCGCAACGGGTTCTGGCCGGCGCACAGGATCACGTTATCGACCGGCAGCACGCGATCTTCGCCATCGACCGTCACGTGCAGGCCTTCATCGTCGATCTTGCGGTAGCTGACGCCGGAAGCCATGGCCACGCGGCGCGCCTTCAGGCCAGTACGGTGGATCCAGCCGGTGGTCTTGCCCAGGTTGGCGCCCACCTTGCTCTCCTTGCGCTGCAACAGGTAGACGCGGCGCGGCGACGCTTCCACTTCGGCCGCGCGCAAGCCGCCGGCCTCGCGGTAGGCCGTGTCGATGCCCCACTCGGCGTAGAACTTCTCCGGATGCAGGGTGGCGCTCTCGCCGCTGTGAGTCAGGAACTCGGCCACGTCGAAGCCGATACCACCGGCGCCGATGATGGCCACCGACTTGCCCACAGGCTTGCGTTCACGCAGCACGTCCAGGTAGCCCATCACCTTGGGATGATGCACGCCTTCGATGTCCGGCAGGCGCGGCGTGACGCCGGTGGCCACCACGATCTCGTCGTAGCCGCCTTCCTTCAGCTGCTGGGCCGTGGCACGGGTATTCAGCTTGACCTGCACGCCGCGCAGTTCGATCTGCTTGCCGAAGTAGCGCAGCATCTCGTGGAATTCTTCCTTGCCCGGCACCTGCTTGGCCACGTTCAGCTGGCCGCCGATTTCGCCGGCCGCTTCGTACAGTTCCACTGCATGGCCACGCTCTGCAGCCGCCACGGCGAAGCTCAGGCCCGCAGGGCCGGCGCCCACCACGGCCACGCGCTTGCGCTGGGCCATCGGCGCGAACACCAGTTCCGTCTCGTGGCAGGCGCGCGGGTTGACCAGGCAGGACGTGATCTTGCCGCTGAAGGTGTGGTCCAGGCAGGCCTGGTTGCAGCCGATGCAGGTGTTGATCTCGTCGGCGCGGCCCTGTTCGGCCTTGACGACAAATTCCGGATCGGCCAGCAGCGGACGGGCCATCGAGACCATGTCGCTGTAGCCGTCGGCCAGCACCTGCTCCGCCACTTCGGGCGTGTTGATGCGATTGGTGGCGATCAGCGGCACCTTCACGTGGCCGCGCAACTGCTTGGTGACCCAGGCGAAGGCGGCGCGCGGCACCTTGGTGGCGATGGTCGGAATGCGCGCCTCGTGCCAGCCGATGCCGGTGTTGATGATGGTGGCGCCGGCCGCTTCCACTGCCTTGGCCAGCGCAATCACTTCATCCAGCGTGGAGCCGTCTTCCACCAGGTCCAGCATCGACAGGCGGTAGATGATGATGAAATTGGGGCCCACTTTTTCGCGCGTGCGGCGCACGATCTCGACCGGGAAGCGCATGCGCTTCTCGTAGCTGCCGCCCCACTCGTCGTCGCGCATATTGGTGCGGGCGGCGACGAATTCGTTGATCAGGTAACCTTCCGAGCCCATGATCTCGACACCATCGTAGCCGGCCGACTGGGCCAGGCCGGCGCAGCGCACGAAGTCGGCGATGGTCTGCTCCACTTCCTCGGTGGTCAGCTCGTGCGGCTCGAAGGCGTTGATCGGTGCCTGCAGCGCGCTGGGCGCCACCAAGCCGGGCTGGTAGGAGTAACGGCCAAAGTGCAGGATCTGCATGGCGATCTTGCCACCGGCCGCGTGCACGGCCGTGGTGACCTGGCGGTGGTGTTCGGCGTCAGCCTCGGTGGTCATCATGGAGCCGCCGCGCACCGGGCGGCCTGCTTCGTTGGGCGAAATGCCACCCGTGACCATCAGGCCCACGCCGCCACGCGCGCGTTCGGCGTAGAACGCGGCCATGCGGGCGAAGCCGTTAGGCGCTTCTTCCAGGCCCACGTGCATGGAACCCATCAGCACGCGGTTGCGCAGCGTGGTGAAGCCCAGGTCCAGTGGGGTCAACAGGTGTGGGTATGCGGTCATGCGGGTCTCCGTTTATGCAATCAGTTGCACGATTGTAGGCCCGCTTTTTTATTTACGCAACCAGTTGCATAAATGCTTGCATGAATCCTCTAAATTGCTACGAACCCCGACTTGCGCATCGTGAAAATCAGGGTTCGTGCCCGATTTTCCGGATCAGGCCGGCAAGCCGTGCGCCCCCATCCATTGCAGGATGGCGGCGAAAATTTGCTCGCGGTTGAGTTCGTTGAAGTTCTCGTGGTAGTTCTGCGGATAGCGGTGCAGCTCCACCAGTTCCGGCTTGATCGAGCGCAGCATGGCCTCGCCTGCGTCGGCATCGGCCAGCCGGTCGTCGCCGGCGATGGCGGCGAACAGCGGGTAGCGCCAGGCAGGCATATGGGCCGCCAGGCCGGCCTGCGCCTGGTTCAGCGCGTGGCCGAAACGCACCGTCACTTCGGTCGCACGCACATTGTCACGCTCGTCGGCGTGGTGGCGGGCCGTGATGGTGGCGTCGTGGGTCAGCACGTCGGTCAGCGAATCGAGCGGCACCTTCATGCGTGGCAGCAGCGCGGCCAGCACGCCCGACAGCGCCAGCAGCACCGGCGCCACCTTGATGGCGTTGACGTAGTACGGCGAGGACAGGATGAAACCTTTCACCGCCGGGTCGGCCGGAATCCGGTGCAGCGCCAGGTGGGTGGCGATCAGGCCACCCATCGAGTGGCCCATGATGAAGATGGGCAGGCCCGGATACTGTTGCTTGACCCAGGCCAGCAGCAGTTCGCTTTCATCGAGGAACACGTGGAAGCCGGGAATGTCGACCCGGCGCGCCATCTCGTGGCCCACCATGTCGTAGCTGACGGTGGCGATGCCGTGGGCGCGGAAGTACAGGGCTGGCGTGACGTAATCGCCCGCGTGGGCCATGCCGCCATGCAGCGCCATGATGACGGCGCGCGGCGCGGCCGGTTCCCAGATGTGGATCTGGCGTTCAGTCTGGCCGCCAACTGGCAGGCGGGCCAGTCTGTCTTCGGAAAATCGCATTGCTACACTCCAGTTATGCTTTTAGCAAAACCGTTAGCTTAACGCAATTCCCGGGGCGCAGGGAGCGCCTCGCCGTCACTGCGTGGCAATACTGAGTGAAATACCCATGTCAACCAACAGCCGCAGGTCCGACAGCTCGAAATCGAGGCTGGGCACGACGGTTTCACCGTCCGTGTGGCTGATGGCGATACGCAGCTCGGCCGCCACGTCGGAACGCTCGAAGTGGATGCCGCGCGCCGAGCATTCGGCCAGGTAGGAACGGATCTGGCGCAGCAGCACGTCCGGATCCTGGTGCGTCGCCACGCCCAGGTAAAAGCCGGAATCGATGCGCGCCCGGCCGTCGGGGCGGGGATCGCCCTTGCTCCAGGTGTGGTCGGGCTCGGTCGGCAGGCCGTCGCGGATGTCCGCCAGGCCCTCAGCGTCGCCGTGCACTTTCAAAGTCGCGATGTTCATCATGCAGCCTTTATTTTCCCGGCCGGGGCCGATAAGCGATACGCTTGGGGACTACGGTTGAATGTTACGCCAAAGCAATTTCAAAGTCTACGCGGCGACGCTGCGCGGCATCAAGCGCCGGCCGCCACCCCGTAGCGCGCCCGGTAGGCGGCCACGGCGTCCTTGTACTGCTGCAACTGGGGATCGGCGCCAGCGCCGTTCAGGTAGCTGAACAGGTCGTCGAGGTTGCCGATCGAGATGACGGGAATGTTATACGTCTTGCTCACTTCCTGCACCGCCGAATTGGGCGACAGTGCGCCATCCTTGCCCGAACGCTCCATGCGATCGAGCGCGATCAGCACGGCGCACGGTTCGGCGCCGGCGGCGCGGATCATATCCACCGATTCGCGCACCGAGGTGCCGGCCGAGATCACGTCGTCGATGATGACGACCTTGCCGTGCAGCTTGGCGCCGACGATGGTGCCGCCTTCGCCGTGGTCCTTGGCTTCCTTGCGGTTGTAGGCGAACGGCACGTTGCGGCCTTTTTTGGCGAGCGCGACCGCGGTCGCCGAAGCCAGCGTGATGCCCTTGTAGGCCGGGCCGAACAGCATGTCGAATTCGATCCCGGAATCGATCAGGGTCTGCGCGTAGAATTCGGCCAGCTGGCCCAGCGTGTCGCCGTAATTGAACAGCCCGGCATTGAAAAAATAGGGCGAAGTGCGCCCGGCCTTGGTGACGAATTGGCCGAATTGGAGTACCCCGGCCGAGACCGAGAACGCGATAAATTGTTGACGTAAGTTGTTCAAATTTTCCCCGGAATCCAGTGATGTGACAAAAATTGTCGCCAATAAGCAATATTGGCGCACGACAGCCGCTATTTTAACGTCAACCCTTCTGTTCATCCCGGACTGCAAGCAGCGTGCCAGCCGCAGCCGCGCAACGAATCGGTTATCCTTGGCGGCTTCGCACTCATCGCATCGTTACCCATGCCAAAAATCATTTCCGCCAATCTCAACGGCGTGCGCTCGGCCGCCAAAAAAGGCTTTTTCGACTGGATGAACCGGCAGGATGCCGACTTCGTCTGCGTTCAGGAGCTCAAGGCGCAAGCGCCCGACATGAGCCCGGAATTCCTTGCGCCGGACGGCTACCACGGCCACTTCCACTATGCGGAAAAGAAGGGCTATTCCGGCACCGGCGTCTACAGCAAGGCCGCACCGGATGCGGTCCACACCGGCTACGGCGACCCGGAATTCGACGCCGAAGGGCGTTATGTGCGCTGCGATTTCGGCAAGCTGAGCGTGATCTCGGTATATTGCCCGTCCGGTTCGTCCTCGCCGGAACGGCAGGAAGCCAAGTTCCGCTTCATGGCGACTTTCCTGACCCATCTGGCGGCGCTCAGGGCCGAAGGCCGCGAGTTCGTGATCTGCGGCGACTGGAACATCGCGCACAAGGAAATCGACCTCAAGAACTGGAAAGGCAATCGGAAGAATTCCGGCTTCCTGCCCGAAGAGCGGGCATGGATGACGCATCTGTTCGATCAGGTCGGCTTCGTCGATGTGCATCGCAGCATCGACAGCCGCGAGGAGCAATACACCTGGTGGAGCAATCGCGGCCAGGCCTGGGCCAAGAACGTCGGCTGGCGCATCGATTACCACGTCGCCACGCCCGGCATCGCGGCCAGGGCCGCGGCGGTATCGATCTACAAGGACGCGCGCTTTTCCGACCATGCGCCGCTGATCATCGAGTATCGCGACGCGGCATAACAACCTGTCATGCCGTTTCTAAGTCAGGCGTGAACCCGAAGGCGCAGCGCAGACAGTACGCAGGTACGGCAAGCGAAGCCCAAAGTGCACGGCTGATTTAGAAACGGCATCACAGGCTGCCCAGCGCCTTGTACAGCGATACCGTGGCCTGCAGGCGCTTGAGCTTGATCTGCCCCAGTTCGTTCTGTGCGCCCGACAGCGTGCGCTGGGTGTCGAGCACCGTCATCAGGTATTCGGAGCCGATCCGGTAGCGGATTTCCGACAGCTCGAACGCATGGCGCGCCTGCTCCATCTCGGTGGTCTTGAAGCGCCATTGCGCATCCAGGCTGCGAATCTGCCCCAATGCGGTTTCGACTTCCGACAACGCGGTCATCACCGCCGCCCGATACACCTGCACCAGCTCCTGTTTTTCGGCGATGCTGATATCGCGCTGGCTGCCGAGACGGCCGGCATCGAAGATCGGCGCCAGCAAGCCGGCGCCCAGATTGGCCAGCAGATGGCTGCCGCTCAACAAGGAAAGCATCGAATCGCTCTCGGCGCCGATCGACCCGGTCAGCCGGAGCGCCGGGAACAGCGCGGCGCGCGCCTGCGCGACATTCGCATTGGCCTGCGCCAGCCGCGCCTCGGCGCGCCGGATGTCGGGACGGCGCGCCAGGATCGAGGACGGCATGCCGGGCGCAACTTCCGGCAAGCTGATATGGGCCAGCCCGCTGGCGGCGACCTTGACGGTGTGCGCCGGACGGCCGAGCAGGATCGCCAGCGCCGACAACGCTTCGCGCTCCTGCTGCAGCAAATCCGGGATCACCGCCTTCTGCCCTGCCAGCACCGCGCGCTGGCGCGCCAGATCGAGCGGCGAGGCGGCGCCGGCGCGGCTTTGCGCATCGACCAGGTTCAGCACCCGTTGCGCATTGGCGGCATTCTGCCGCGCAATGCTTAATTGATCGCGCAGCGACAGCACCTGCAGATAGGTCGAGACAATGCCGCTGGTGACGGTCAGCGCCACCGTCTGGCTGTCGAAGCGATTGGCCTGCAGCGCCGCCTGCGCGGCGGCCTGGCCGGCCTTGTTCTTGCCCCAGAAATCGATTTCGTAGCCGATCTCCAGCGCCGCGCTGAACGCATTGCCACCATCGCGCGGCAAAGAACGATTGGCGGCGACGGAAAGATCGGCGGTCGGCAACAGCGCGACACCGGCGATGCGCGCCTTGGCTTCGGCTTGCCGCACCCGCGAGATCGCCACCCCGATATCCGGATTATTGCTCTGGCCTTGCTCGACCAGCCGGGTCAGCTCGTCGCTGCCGAATTGCTGCCACCAGCTGCTGTCGGTCCAGGCCGGCTCATCCGGCTGGTCCTGCTTGACAGGCAGGCTCCAGGCGGCCGGTATTTCGATGCCGGGCGCCGCTTCCGGCGCCACGGCCTGATGCGCGCAACCGGCCAGCAGCGGCGTCGATGCCAGCGCCAGGCGAATCATGATGTGTCGCATCTGGATTTTCCTGCTAGCGCGGCATCGATGCCGGCGCGTTGCCGGCCGCGGCGGAAGGCGGCGCTGGCGGCTGGCCGAGCAACACTTGTTCGCCCGCTGCCAGCCCCGACAGCACCTGCGCGTATTGCGCATTGCGCAGGCCGATGCGCACCGTGCGCGAACCGGGCCGGCGGTCGGCGCCGACCACCCGGACGCTGTAATTGCCGCCGGCATCCGGCCGGCCCAGCAGCCCGACCGGCAGCAGCACTGCATCATGCGCCTGCGCCACCACGAAATGCACCCGTGTGCTCATGCCGCTCAACAGTTTCTGTCCGGGATTGCCGACTTCAAACAAGACGTTGTAAAAAGCCTGCTTGCCCTGCTCGCCGGACGCCCCGGCCGGCACCGGAATCAGCTGCCGCAATTTGCCCGACCATTGCTTGCCCGGATAAGCTGGAGTCGTGAAATACGCGGTCATGCCCTTGCGCAACTGCGGGACATCGATCTCGGCCACCTGCGCCTTGACCGTCAGGGTCGACAGGTCGGCAATCCGCAACAGCGCCGGGCTTGGCTGGCTGGCGCTCACCATTTGTCCGGGGCGCGCCGCCAGCGACACCACGGTGCCGGCAATCGGCGCCCGTATCTGCGTATGCTTGCGCATTTCCTCATCGTCGCTGATGGTCGATTCGGTCTGGCGGATCTGCGCATTGATCGCCTCGACCCGCGCCGCCGCCGAATGCAGGCTCATCCGGCTGGACTCGAAGGTTTCTTCGCGGGTCGCATTTTCAGCCTTCAGCTGGGTCTGGCGGTTGAACTGCAACTCGGCAAAATCGAGCTGCGCGCGCTGATCGGCCAGCTCGGCCTGCAGCCGCGCCAACTGCGCCCGGTTGCTCTCCAGCCGCTGCAGCGGCTGGGTCGGGGTGATCTCGAGCAGCAGCCGGTCGCGCTTGACCTCGTCGCCGATCATCACCTGCACGTCCCTGATCTGGCCCGCTATCTGGGCGCCGACATCGGCATACTCGTGCAGCTGCAATTTGCCATCGGCCAGCACCGCCTGCTCGATCGCGCCGCGCTGCAGCGCAACCGTTTTCAGCTGCGGCGGCTTCGGCAGCGCCACCGGCGGGGCAGTCCGGGATGGCGCAGCGCGGACCAGAAAACCGGCCCCCAGCGCGGCCGCCAGCAGCAGCGCAGCCGGCAGTGCGTGGCGGCGCATGCCGCCGACAGGCGCCGCCGGATCGGCCTGGTCCTTTGTCATCGGTGCTACGTTATGCATAAGAAAAAGTACTCTCAGATCGAACCCGGACACCGCGGCGGGGCGCTTGCCGGCGGCATCAGGCTCATGAATTTGTTGAAAAACTTCATGCTTATCCGGTGCACAGGATGGATGACGCCACTACCGGCACAATTGCCGTCTGCACAATAGCCGCAGCTGTCCTGACACGCCAGTATACCTACTCAGCGCCGATCGCTGCGCTGCGCGCTCCCGGCTGGGCCGCATATTTCACTCACCGTTGAAAATTTGACAGGGGTATATTCAAAAAGCCGGCACTTTACGCTGGACTTCATTGGCTGTTGAAAAATACATGCACGAGTATATTTCAAGCAAAAATACGCCGCCGGCAGCGCATCGGTGTGAACCGGAAGCAAAAACGGACAGTCGGCGCTGTCCGTTTTTGCTTGATGCCTGACGCCGGGTCAGGCTACGAGCCTGCGGCAACTGGAACAACTGATCCTTCAGCGTGATGCGCACTTTTTTCAGGCCTTCGAGGGCGGCGCCGAATTCAAGTCGCGTGCAACGCTGGTACGCCGGTGGTCTCTTGAGTCCCGTCTGACAGGCACAAGACGCATCTTGCTTCAGATCTTGCAGAAACCGCCGGGCAGTATTGATTGTTCGCGCGGCGCTACTTGTAGATCATCACCGGCTCGTTTCTCGGTTCCGGGGCCGGGCGCCCCTCGGTGCCGGCCATCATGCTGCCCGATGTCGGAGAACGGCGACTGCTGCGCGGCACGCCGAACTGATCCATCAATTCGGTGTAGGCATTGTCGGCCAGGCTTCTGGATGTCTCCTGCATGACCTTGCCGCGATTCAACACCACGCGGTCGCCGGGACGGCTCAGAATTTTGGTGTCCTGACCGGAACCGCTGGCGCTGAATGCCGCCTTGATTTCATAGGTGCGGGTATTGATCAGGCTGAAGTCAGCTACCAGATCGAGCGTCAGGTTGGCCGTGGTCGAGTTCCCCATTGCCAGCGGCATGGTTTCCTGACGAAAAGCAATATTGCTGATGGTGCCGAATAAGACGTAATCCGCGCCCGGGTAAAGACCTTGCTTGATGCGGCCGATGATGTCGTAAATCTTGTCGGTCGGCTTGCCCTCGTAAGGACGGGCCTGCACCAGACGCACGCCTCCGCCCTTCAGCAGTGCTCCTTTCAGATCGGCCGTATAGGTACGCAGTTCGCCGCGATCGATGTAGGTATAGGTGCCTTCGGCTTCGTAGTAACTGCTTTCCGCTTTGGCGTTGACGCGGCCGCGGGATGAATAACCGCGGTCGGTTTCGCGCTCGCTGCCGCTGGCGTTGATGCTGCTCTTGCTGCTGGCGGACACGACGCGAAAATACTCGCTGACTTTTTCTTCGTAGGTCAGGTCGGTGACGGCGATTTTCGGCTCGGCTGCAGTTGCGATGCCGACGCTTGCGGCCAAGGCCAGGCCGATGACAAGCTGGGCTTTTTTAAGCATAGTGAGTTTCCCGATGAATGCCGACGCCTGGCAAACACGCAAGGCGCCGGCAGGAATTAAAGTTTGGAAGTTTTGCGGATTTCTTTTTCATCCTGCCATTCGATCGAGCCTTCCTCGACGTCGTACAGTTTCAGCGTCATCTTGTAGAACACGTCCTTGGTGCCGGCGTTCTGCTTGACGATGGAGGTGATTTCGCCTTCGAGCGTGTATTTGGCTGCAGCCATTTTGCCGATCTGGGCCTTGCCCTGGCTCTTGTAGAGGCCGCTTTGGTTCTGCCGCTGCAGTTCGTCCACGCCGGCCTGCATTTCATCGTTGCTGCGGGTAAACTTGACCTTGTGGCTCTTGACCATCGCGGTTTGAATCGAGTTCATGATCGACTTGGTGTCGATGTATTCGCTGGTCTTGTTGCGCACCGGAGCCAGCGTCATGGTCGGGCGATGCGCCAGGATCGGGTCTTCCAGCAGGGAGCCGACCATCTTTTCGGCGATCATCTGCAGATCGGTGGAACCGAATTCATTGGTGACCGTTTCGACTGCCTTGCTATCGCCGTAACTGACCTGGCGCGCGAAGCTCACGCTCGGCTGCGACAGGCTTGGGCAGCCGGTCAGGGATAGGGTGGCAAGCGCGACTGCGCACAGCGTCAGCGACAGGGAAAGCGAGCGTTTCATGTAAGACTCCTAGGTAAGATTGAATGTGTCTGAAGCTATGGTTGCGATCCGGCAGGCAAGAATCAGCGCGGCTCGGAACTCATCTCGATGCGAAAATCGGTCGCCTGCGGGCCGTAGCCGGTACCTTTGAGGAACTGACTCTGCTTGCCCATGAAGACCAGCGGTTTCCAGACTTCGCCATCGCCGACCTGCATGCCGCCGGCATCGAGCCAGCGGAAGCGATAATACAAGCGCAAATCCTTCGATTCGGCATTGATCATTTCGGCCTGCACCACCAGCATGTCGTTGCGCCGCTGCGAGCGCAAATCGACGACCTGCAAGCCTTGCAAATCACCGCGCACGATCAGCCTGGACGCGATCCCGCCGGACGCCGCGGCCGGCGTCCCGGGCTGGGTTTGGGCTTGGGCGGTAACCCCGGCCAAGGCGATACTGCATGCAACTGCAATCTGTCGGATGAAAATGGTCATGCTGGTCCTGTCAGAAAATAAATTTGGGGGGCATCGGCTTTTATTTCACCGCCGGCTTGGCTGCACGGCGCTTGGCCCGCGCAGGCTTGACCGGCTTTTCCGCAGCGTCGGGCGCGACGGCTGCGATCACGCCGGCATTGCCAAACTGGACCGGCTCGCCGAAGTAGGTCTTGCTGCCGAACACGCGCATCGGCACCACCATGTAACGGCCGCCGATGGTCATTTTTTTTACGCCGTCAGGCTGGCCGGGAATGCGAAAATCGTATTCGCCTGGCGTCACGAACGAACGCGCAATGAAGACGCGTCCAGGCAGCGCACGCCACATGCGGTCATCGGACTCCGGCTCGGTCGCCGCCGCCACCACGTTGCCGATCAGGCCGGCGAGCGGGCCCAGCTGTTTGTTGGCCTGATCTTGCAATACGCCCTTGCCGATCGCGCGCAGCGCAGAGCGCAACTGAATGCCGGGCAATTCGTCTTTCAGCGCCTTGCGCGCCATCACGTTGAAGTCGGTGATCAGGGCGGTAGGCAGCGACAGGCTGCCGAGATTGATCTGGTCGATGTTTTGCGCATCCTTGTCCGGATGGATCACCGGGAACGCCATTGCGACCGTGATCAAGCCATTGCCGGTCGGGACCGGAAGCATGAATTTCTGCGAGCTGCGGGCTGGTGCGTTGCCCGATTCGACGATGAACAGCACATCGGTCACGCCTTTCTGCCGGCGAAAGCTGGTGCGCTTGTCCAACCCGCGCAGGCCTTCTTCGAGCACCGGCAGGTCGGGCCGCAATTCGATTGCCTTGCGATAGCCGGGAGCGGCCAGGCTCGGTTCGTTCAGCGCTTCGTACACGAAGCCAGCCATGTAATGGCTCCATGCATTTTGAAAGCCATTTTTCAGTTTCAGGACTTCCGGATCGTTCAGGGTTTCGACCGGATAGCCATCAAGTTCCTTGGCGCCCGGCTTGACGCCTTTGTCCTTGGCTTCCTTTTCCGCCGCCTCGGTTTCCTTGGCGCGGAACGCCGCAATGACTGCTTCGCGCTCGTGGGTGCGCTTGATATCGACGCGCGCCATATCGAGGTCGCCCAGACTCACACGGTTCATCGCCATGCGTGTGGTCAGCATGACTTTTTCATAGTCCTGCCCTTCGTAATCGCGCGAGTTGTCACCCATCAAGAGCGCGCCGACCTGCGCCATCAGCTTGGCCGGGTTGCTCTTGGCCGCAGCTTCCCACTCGTTGACCTTGACGTCGGCGACTTCAAATGCCGACAGGCTTTCCTTGTAGCGTGAACCGATACGCATCAGCTCACCTTTTTCGAGATTCAACAGCAAATCATTCTTTTTTGCGCCTTCGGTCTGGCTTTCAAGCTGCTTGATCGCCCCGCTGATATCGCCTTGGCGGGTCGCAACCAGCGTCCCGGCGACCTTGCTGTCGTGAGTGGGGTTGGTGGCGCAAGCAGTCAGGATAAGGGTTGCCGCGACAGGTATGAAATATAAGCGCATAAATGATCGTCTGTTAAAAAAGCAGAAAAGGTGGCCAAATGCCGGATTAGTTGCATTTGGACCAATTAGTTAACCAGGCAACAAATAATAATTTATTTCCCAATTGAACTATTTTCTCATTTTTAAGTCTAATTCATGCCAAAAATTCAACAAATAAATAAAATTTCCTGCTTGCAATCCGTGATCGGCCCCCGGATATACCTTCAAAGTCAGATTGGTTTTGCCATGCAGCGCAAACTGATCGCGTAAATACAAGGCGGACTCAACGGGTACCGCCCGGTCCGCATCTCCCATTGCCATCCAGATCGGGATCGACAGCGCCAGCAGGTTTTCGGTGTGCCTGAGCGTCCGCAGTTCCGCCCAATAGCGCCAGGTGCGCCCGCCGATGGCGCGCATTGGCGCGTCCGGGTCCGCCGGCGGATCATCGAGCGCGCTGAGCGCGGCAGCAAATCCGTGCTTTTCTGCCTGCAATCGATAGGCGTCGAGCGGGTTCATGCCGCCGTTGGCGATGATCACCGCATGCGTGACGCCAGGAATCGCCTGCGCCAGTACCGGCACGATATCGCCGCCCTCGGAAATCCCGACGATCGCGATACGCTGCGGCGACGCGTGGTTCCGCTGCGCCAGATCGAGCTGTGCATGGATGAATTCGGTCTGGTCGGAAATCCAGCGGCTCGGGTGATCCGCCTTGACGAATTCGCGACTGCAGCCTGATGTGCGGCTCCAGGTGCGCTCTTCAATGAAACGTTTTTGCAGGATGAAGATGCGAAGCGGGCCCGACTCGCCCTCCAGCCCGCGAAAATAGCGCGGCAAAAAATACTGCATGCTGGTGCAGCCGGAGCCGCTGATTACAAATACAAATGTCTCCGGCTTGCCTGCCGGCTCCAGCGAAATGCTTTTATCGAGCGAAAAAAAGATCGCGCGGCCGCCATCGCCGAACTGGAATTGTTGCGCCGGCACCTTCGAAGCTGAATCGATCGTCGGCACCTTGCCAAGCATGCCGCAAGCCTGGCACAGGAAAATCGACAGTCCCGCAAACAATCTAAACACCCATCGCCGCGTCCAGATGAACAATGCCCCGCCCCTTTTTACCCGGCTGCCGCCGCGGTCGCGATCGACGTGCCTATCGCATGAGTGTTAATGGTCGAATGCCGGGCTCGCAAGCGCAGCGCCCGCGTTCGCCAGCCCAAACTACACCGGCTGATTGAGCTTTTGCTCCAGGCCTTCCAGCTCGATCTCAATCGCGCGGGTGCTGATCGTGATTTCGTAGAAGGAACAGATCAGCGACAGCAGCAGCAGGAAGATGCTCAGGCCGAACGCATACTGGGCGACCACTTCCAGCCGGACGAACACCAGAAACATCGACACTGCGCACAGGATGAAGCTCATCACGCCGAGCGCCTGCATGCGCCGGATCAGCGTGATGCGCTGGCGCAGGTTGGCGATCTGGCGCACCGCCACCTCCTTTTGATCATCCTTGTACTGGCCGTGCAGCTGGCGGATCAGCTGCGCCAGCACCAGGAAGCGGTTGGTATAGGCCAGCAGCAGCAGCGAGATGGCCGGGAACAGCAAGGCGGGCGTGGTCAGGTTCATATTCGTTGCGTTCGATCCGGTTTTTACCCCTGATATCAGGATAATTGATGGGGTATATGAAAAAACAATGCAGTTCCCGCTTGATTCATTTGGCTGTTAAAAAATACATGCCCGAGTATATTTTCTGGCCAGGTCCTCGCGCAGAACACAAAATCAGGCGGGCAGTGCGTAATTTTGGCCAGTAAGCGCGAGGCGCGAGCGGGCATGCTGTCAGCGGCAGGGTTCGCGCCACGGCGCCACCCGCGGCAGCATCAGCATGCCGGGCAGCGCCAGGATGAAGCACAGGATGAAAAAACTGAACCAGCCGGTCTCGGCCACGATGAAGCCGACCGAGGAATTGACGAAGGTGCGCGGTACCGCGGCCAGGCTGGTAAACAGCGCGAACTGGGTCGCGGTATAGCGCGGATCGGTGGTTTTGGCGATGTAGGCGACAAAGGCGGCGGTGCCGAGACCGACCCCGAACGCCTCGAAGCCGATCACGGCCGCCAGCACGATCACATTGGCGCCGACCTGCGCCAGCCAGGCGAAGCCCAGGATCGCGATCGCCTGCGCGATGCCGAAGATCCACAGCCCGCGGTTGATGCCGAGTTGCACCATCCAGACGCCGCCGACGATGCCGCCGCCGATGCTGGCCCAGAAGCCGGTGGTCTTGGCGATTGCGCCGATCTGCGTCATCGAGAAACCGAGGTCGAGATAGAACTTGGTCGCCAGCGCGGTGGCCATGCTGTCGCCCAGCTTGTACAGGAAGATGAAGCCGAGCACCCACAGCGCGCCGCGCCAGCCGTCGCGATGGACGAATTCGCGAAACGGCAGCACGACCGCTTCGCGCATGTTTTTCGGCGGCGCGCCGTACACCGCCGGCTCCTTGATCAGCAGCGTGCAGGCCAGTCCGGGCAGCATGAAGGCGGCGGTGATCCAGAATACCGGCTGCCAGGCCATCAGATCGGCCAGGATCAGCGACAGCGCGCCCGGCACCATGCCGGCCACCTTGTACGCATTCACGTGCACCGCGCTGCCCAGTCCCTGCTCGTTGTCGGGCAGGATCTCGCGCCGGTAGGCGTCGATCACGATGTCCTGGCTGGCCGACAGGAACGCCACCAGCGCCGCCACCGTCGCGATCGCCGGCAATTGCGTCAGCGGGTCGAGCATGCCCATCGCGCCGATGCCGAAGAACAGCGCGCTTTGCGTGACCGCCATCCAGCCGCGGCGGCGCCCCAGCGCGCCGAAGCTGTAGCGGTCCATCAGCGGCGACCACAGGAACTTCCAGGTGTACGGGAACATCACCAGCGCGAACAGGCCGAGGGTCTTGACGTTGAGCCCCGACTTGGCCAGCCAGGCCTGCATCAGGCTGAGCAGGATGAACAGCGGCAAGCCGGAGCTAAAGCCGAGGAACACGCAGATCAGCGTGCGGCGGTTGAGGTAGCTGTGCCAGCTGCGGGCGGCGCTTGTCGTCATCGGCTTATGTTCTTGCGGAGCGGTCTGCTACGGCCACTTCAAGGGAAGGAAATTCAATCGGCATCGCTGCACGGTCACTTCTTCTTGAGCCGGAACACCGCCAGGCTGCCGCGCCAGTTCGGCAGCAGCGTCACCGGCCGGCCGTCTTTCAATGCGACGCGCTCGATCACTTCGAGTCCGACCCGGTTCGCCAGTTCCTCGAAATCATAGATGGTCGCACAGCGGATGTTGGGCGTGTCATACCATTCGTAAGGCAGCGATTTGGAGACCGGCATGCGGCCGCGGATCAGCGCCAGCCGGTGCGGCCAGTGCGCGAAATTCGGAAACGACACGATCGCCTCGCGCCCGACCCGCGCGATGTCGCGCAGGATCGCCTCCACATTGACCATCATCTGCAGCGACGACAGGCACAGCACGGTATCGAAGGCCTTGTCGGCAAAGATCGCCAGCCCGTTTTCCATGTCCTGCTGGATCACGTTGATGCCGCGCCGGGTGGAAGCCAGCACCCGCTCATCGGCGATTTCGATGCCGTAGCCGCTGCAATGCTTGTCGGTCTGCAGGTAGTCGAGCATCACGCCGTCGCCGCAACCGACGTCGAGGATGTGGGCGCCATTCTTGATCCAGTGCGCGATGAAGGCCAGGTCGGGGCGCAGCACGCTGAGTTCATTGAAATTCATGCGCACTCCCGGGCGACGCGGTCGTAATAGGCGCGCACCACATTGTGATAGCGCGGGTCTTCCAGCAGGAACGCATCGTGGCCGTGCGGCGCATCGATCTCGGCATAGGTGACGCGGCGCTGGTTGTTGACCAGCGCCTGCACGATTTCGCGGCTGCGCGCCGGGGCGAAGCGCCAGTCGGTGGTAAACGACGCCAGCAGGAACTGCGCCCGGGTATTGGCCAGCGCGCGGGTCAGGTCGCCGCCGAACTGGCGCGCCGGGTCGAAATAATCGAGCGCCTTGGTGATCAGCAGATAGGTATTGGCATCGAAGTATTCGGAAAACTTCAGGCCCTGGTAGCGCAGATAGGATTCGATCTCGAAATCGACGCCGAAGCCGAACTGGTAGCCGCCGTTGCGCAGGTCGCGGCCGAATTTCTCGGCCATGCTGTCATCCGACAGATAGGTGATGTGGCCGATCATGCGCGCCACCGACAGGCCGTTTTTCGGCACCACGCCGTGCGCGTAATAATCGCCGCCGTGGAAGTCGGGGTCGGTCAGGATCGCCTGCCGCGCGACGTCGTTGAACGCAATGTTCTGCGCCGACAGCGTCGGCGTCGATGCGATCACCACGCAGTGCCGCAGGCGCTGCGGATACATGATGCTCCAGGCCAGCGCCTGCATGCCGCCCAGCGAGCCGCCCATCACCGCTGCGAACTGGCGGATGCCGAGCGCGTCGGCCAGCAGCGCCTGCGCATTGACCCAGTCCTCCACCGTCACCACCGGGAACGATGCGCCGTAGGGTTTGCCGCTGGCCGGGTTCGGGTGCATCGGGCCGGTCGAGCCGAAACAGGAGCCGAGATTGTTGACGCCGATGACGAAGAACTTGTCGGTGTCGAGCGCCTTGCCGGGCCCCACCATATTGTCCCACCAGCCGGTGCTCTTGGCCTGGCCGGCATACATGCCGGCCACATGGTGCGAGGCATTCAGTGCATGGCACACCAGCACCGCGTTGGAGCGGTCCGCATTGAGCGTGCCGTATGTTTCGTACATCAGGGTGTAATCGGCCAGCGCCGCGCCGCTCTGCAGCGGCAGCGGCGTGGCGAAGTGCATCGATTGCGGGGAGACGATTCCGACAGATGACATGTTATTCCGTGTTCGAGGGGGCCGCCTGCGCTGCAAGCAGCCTCCGAATTAAGGCGCAAAACGCAAAAAAGCCCGATAACTATCAGCTTATCGGGCTAAATCATCACTTGTTGTCTGCAAGCACGCTTTAGCCGTATTTATGCAGGATCGCCGATGCCGGAGATCCCACGCGCCCGCAAGCTGATATCAAATCGGCGCAATGACGGTAAGAATAACCAAGTCTGCCGCCATCGTCAAACGGCAGCGGCCGACAGGTCCAGGGTCGGCATGTCCATGGTCTGCAATTGCCGCACCAGCATGGTGATTGTGTCCGGATCGTAGCTGCGCAGGATCTTTTTGGCCTGCGGCGCAATCACCGGCAGCGCGCTGTTCAGGATTTCATGCTTGACCGGCAACAATGCGGCCGGCTGCATCGACAATTCGCGGAAACCCATGCCGATCAGCAGCCGCGTGAGCTTGGTGTCGGCCGCCATCTCGCCGCAGATCGAGACCGGAATCCCGGCTTTCTGGCTGGCGGCCAGCGTCAGTGCCAGCAGATGCAGAATGGCCGGATGCAGCGGGTTGTACAGGTGCGCGACCTCGTAATCGGCGCGGTCGATGGCCAGCGTGTACTGGATCAGGTCGTTGGTGCCGATCGACAGGAAATCCAGCCGCTTGACGAACATCGGCAGCGCCAGCGCGGCGGCCGGTATCTCAATCATCGCGCCGACCGCGATCTGCTCGTCGAACTTGATGCTGGCGTTTCTGAGTTGCGTCTTGGCGCGCTCGATCAGCGCCAGCGTCTGCTCGATTTCGAACGCGTGCGCCATCATCGGAATCAGCAGCTTGACCGGTCCGAAAGCCGACGCCCGCAAAATCGCGCGCAACTGGGTCAGGAACAGCTGCGGCTCGGCCAGGCAATAGCGGATTGCGCGCAGGCCCAGCGACGGATTGAGCGCGGTCTGCTCGGCGCCGTCGAGCTGCTTGTCGGCGCCGATGTCGAGCGTGCGGATCGTGACCGGGCGGCCCTTCATCGCGACCACCGCTTTCTTGTAGGCCTCGAATTGCTCCTGTTCCGGCGGCAGGTTGCCGGCGCCGCCGACCCGCCCCATGAACAGGAATTCCGAGCGGAACAGGCCGACCCCGGTGGCGCCGGCGTCGATGGCGGCCGCGCAATCGTCGGGCAACTCGATATTGGCCAGCAGGGTGACCGCGGTGCCGTCTTGCGTGACGGCCGGCATCTTGCGGATTCTCGACAGCTTTTTGCGATCGCGCTGCAGCTTGGCCAGACGTTCGCGGTATTGTTCGAGCACGATCGGCGGCGGCGCGACCACGATCACGCCGGCATCGCCGTCGACGATCAGCCAGTCATCCTGCTTGATCAGCGAGGACGCGTTGGACATGCCGATCACGGCCGGGATGTTGAGGCTGCGCGCGACCAGCGCAGTGTGCGAATTCTGGCCGCCGACATCGGTGACGAAGCCGCCGAAGGCGCGATTCCTGAACTGCAGCATGTCGGCCGGCGAGATGTCGTGCGCCACCACGATCATGTTTGCCGCACTGCCATCCGCATCCTGCACCGGCGGCAGCTGGTGCGCGCTGCCGGTCAGCACTTTCAGCACGCGCTCGCCGATTTGCTGGACATCGGCCTTGCGCGCGCGCAGGTAGGCGTCTTCGATTTCGTCGAACTGCGCGGACAGCTCGTCGATCTGGGTCAGCAGCGCCCATTCGGCGTTGTAGTAGCGGCTGCGGATGATCTCGAGCGGCACCTCCGACAGCATCGGGTCGGCCAGGATCAGCGCGTGGACATCGATGAAAGCGCCCAGCTCGGTCGGCGCATCCGGCGGCAGGTCGGCCCACAGCGCCTGCAGCTCCTGGTTCACGGTGGCGATCGCATCCCGCAGGCGCTGGACTTCGGCCTCGACCTGCTCGCGCGGAATCAGGTAGTGCGTGACATCCAGTGCCGCGGGCGTGAGCAAATGGGCGCGGCCGATCGCGATGCCTTGCGAAACGGGAATCCCGTGCAATGTGAAAGAAGCCATCCGTATCAACCTGTATGCATCGTTCTTATTAGGGGAGGATAGCTGGGGGCGATTACTCGCCTTCGCCGAACTTGTCGTTGATCAGCGCGGTCAGCGCAGTCACGCAGGCCTGTTCGTCCGGGCCGTTTGCTTCCAGCATGACTTTTGCGCCCTTGCCGGCAGCCAGCATCATTACGCCCATGATCGATTTGGCGTTGACGCGGCGGCTGTTGCGGCTCATCCAGATCTCGCTCTGGTATTTCGCTGCGAGCTGGGTCAGTTTGGCGGAGGCGCGGGCATGCAGGCCAAGCTTGTTCGGGATTTCAATTTCTTGCTGGATCATATTTTAGTTTGGAGAAAGACGAACACGATTATCGACACGGACCGCACCATTCTGGCCGCCCGCGAGTGCCATTTCGACCACCACATCGAGCGTATCCTGGCGGTAAGTCAGCGCGCGCAACAGCATCGGCAGGCTGATGCCGGCGATGACATCGATGTGGCCGGGCAGGCTCAGCTTGTTGCAGCAATTGGATGGGGTGCCGCCCATCACGTCGGTGATCACCAGCACGCCGCTGCCGTCATCCAGCCGTGCGATGGCGGCCTGGGCCAGACGGTTGACTTCGGCCGGGTCCTGGTCGGCCACCACGTCGACCGCCTCGATGCGCTCGGGCCGGCCGTGGAATACATGGCCGGCAGCTTCGATGAATGCCTGACCGAGCGGCGCGTGCGTCAAAAGCAGGATTCCAACCATATTATTCCATCACGATAACGGGAGTATGTTAAAAATGCATTGTAAGCCGCGCATGAACACTGCGAGCGTTACACATACTCCCTCCGGGTATATTTTCGGCTCAAAGCGCCTTTTCAAGCGCATCAATGAACATTGCGGCGACATCGAAGCCTTTCTGCTGCTTGATTTCCTGGAAGCAGGTGGGGCTGGTGACGTTGACTTCCGTCAGATAATCGCCGATCACATCCAATCCTACCAGCAACAGGCCGCGCTGGTACAGCTCCGGCGCCAGGGTTTCGGCGATTTCACGGTCGCGGGCCGACAGTTCCTGCGCGACGCCGACCCCGCCTGCGGCCAGATTGCCGCGCACTTCGCTGCCTTGCGGGATGCGCGCCAGCGAGAACGGCACCACCTTGCCGCCGATCAGCAGGATGCGCTTGTCGCCCTGCTTGATTTCAGGGATGAAGCGCTGCACCATGATGGTTTGCCTGCCGTTGTCGGTCAGGGTCTCGATGATGGAGCCGAGGTTCATGCCGTCGTCCTTGACCCGGAACACACCGGTGCCGCCCATGCCGTCGAGCGGCTTGAGGATGATGTCGCGGTGCAGCTCATGGAACGCGCGCAAGCGGGCGTCGTCGCTGCTGATCAGCGTCGGCGCAGTAAATTGCGGGAATTGCACGATCGCCAGCTTTTCATTGTGGCTGCGGATCGCCTCCGGCTTGTTGAACACGCGCGCGCCCTGGCGCTGCGCCAGTTCCAGCAGATAGGTCGCGTAGATGTATTCCATGTCGAACGGCGGGTCCTTGCGCACCACGACCGCATCGAAGCCCGACAAAGGCTGCGCCACCGGCGCCGCCGCGCGGAACCAGTCGGCGCTGTCGCCGGTGATGCTGATCTGCGCCGCATTGGCGACGATGCTGCCGCTGTCGCAGGCCATGTCCGTCTGTTCGAACGCGTAGATCGTGTGGCCGCGCCGGGCGGCCTCCGTGATCATCGCGTAAGTGGTGTCCTTGTAAGTCTTGAAGCTGGCCAGCGGATCGGCGAGAAAGGCGATTTTCATCAGTAGATTTCCGGGTTCGGGTCGGTTCGTTCGAGTTCCAGCGAGGCGGCCAGCAGCGCCAGCCGCGCCACCACGCCATACATGTAGAAGCGATTCGGCGCGGTGGTGCCCGGCTTGGCGGTCGGATCAGGCAGCGAATGCTGGTGCTGGAACGCCAGCGGGACGAAATGCGCGCCCGGCGCATTCAGGTTTTCGTTGATCGCGCGCTCGGCATGGACCCGATAAAAGCCGCCGATCACATAGCGGTCGATCATGTAGACCACCGGTTCGGCCACCGCCTCGTTGATTTTCTCGAACGAATGGACGCCTTCCTGCAGGATCACGTTGTTGACCTCCAGCCCTTCCTTGCCGACCGCCATCTTGTTGCGCTGCTTGCGGTTCAGGTCTTTCACCTCGGCCGCATCGGTGACGGTCATGATGCCCATGCCGTAGGTGCCGGCATCGGCCTTGATGATCACGAACGGCTTTTCCTTGATCCCGTATTCCTTGTACTTCTTGCGGATCTTGGCCAGCAGCGTATCCACATTCGACGCCAGGCACTCTTCGCCGACGCGCTCCTGGAAATCGATGCCGCTGCATTTGCCGAAAAAAGGATTGATCATCCACGGGTCGATATCGACCAGTTTCGAGAATTTCTTCGCGACTTCGTCATACGCGGCGAAATGGTTGCTCTTGCGGCGCATCGCCCAGCCGGCATGCAGCGGCGGCAGCACCGTCTGCTCGTGCAGGTTTTCCAGGATCGATGGAATCCCGGCCGACAGGTCGTTGTTGAGCAGGATGGTGCACGGGTCGAAATCCTTCAGCCCGACCCGGCGCCCGTTTTTCGAGCGCAGCAGCGGCTCCAGCATCAGCGTGCTGCCGTCCGGCAGATTGATCGGGGTCGGTTCCGTGACCTCCTCCGACAGCGAGCCGAGCCGCACATTGAGTCCGGTCTGGCGGAAAATCTGGATCAGGCGCGCCAGATTTTGCAGATAGAAGCTGTTGCGCGTATGGCGCTCGGGGATCAGCAACAGGTTCTTGGCATCGGGACAATATTTTTCGATCGCCGCCATCGACGCCTGCACCGCCAGCGGCAGCATTTCCAGCGACAGGTTGTTGAAGCCGCCCGGATACAGGTTGGTATCGACCGGCGCCAGCTTGAATCCGGCATTGCGCAAATCGACCGAGCAATAAAACGGCGGCGTATGCTCCTGCCACTCCATCCGGAACCAGCGTTCAATGGCGGGAGTCGCCGCCAGAATTTTCTTTTCGAGGTCGAGCAGCGGGCCGCTTAAGGCTGTGACGAGGTGTGGAACCATATAAAACCTTTTTTGCTTGACGAGGCAGGGGTGATGCGCGTTGGCAGCGAATGGGTAGCGTAAATTCTAGCGGCAAACGGCAACTTGCGCGCGAACATGTTCAATTGCAGACAACTTCCCAGATTGGGATGCTGTGTCGATTTATCAAGTCGCGGCGACCGCGCTTGACCTCCGGCCGGCAGCCGGCACGGCTCCCGCATGTTCTATATACTGACCCCTGTATATTTTATTGCCCTTGATATGTATGCGGCAACTGGTTGGTATTCATCCATACCCCGCCGATTTTGCAAATATTGCGGCCAAAATGCAAATTGCCGCACAGCGTGCGGCAATTCCGTGGGCGGGGTCCGGCGCACCGGCCCCCGCATTACACCACCCGATCAGGAGTGGTAAGCAGTCTCGCCATGGCTGCTGATATCCAGGCCTTCGCGCTCTTGATCTTCCGGCACCCGCATCCCGATCAGCAGATCGACCAGCTTGTAGGCGATCAGCGATACCACCGCAGACCAGATGATGGTGGTGCCGACCGCTTGCGCCTGGATCCAGACCTGACCGGCGATCGAATACGCATCGGCCGACGCCTTGTTGGTCACGTAATCGAAGATGCCCTGGCCGCCCAGCGACGGAGCAGCGAATACACCGGTCAGCAACGCGCCGAGGATGCCGCCGACGCCATGCACGCCGAACACGTCGAGCGAGTCATCCGCACCCAGCAGGCGCTTCAGGCCGTTCACACCCCACAGGCAGACGATGCCGGCCAGCAAACCGATCACCAGCGCCCCCATCGGGCCGACGAAACCGCAGGCCGGCGTGATCGCCACCAGACCCGCCACCGCACCGGATGCGCCGCCCAGCATCGATGGCTTGCCTTTGGTCATCCACTCGCCGCCGACCCAGGATACGGTTGCCGCAGCAGTCGCCAGCAGCGTGTTGATGAAGGCCAGCGCCGCGATATCGCCGGCTTCGAGTGCGGAGCCGGCATTGAAGCCGAACCAGCCTACCCACAACAGCGACGCGCCGATCATGGTCATCGTCAGCGAATGCGGCGCCATCGATTCCTTGCCGTAACCGACCCGCTTGCCGATCACATACGCACCGACCAGACCGGCCACCGCGGCATTGATATGGACCACGGTACCGCCGGCGAAGTCGAGCGCACCTTTTTGGAACAGGAAGCCGGCCTTCGCAGTTTCAGACGCCAGCGTGGCCGCATCCTTGATTGCATCCGGGCCGGTCCAGAACCAGACCATGTGCGCAATCGGCAGGTACGAGAAAGTGAACCACAGCACCACGAACAGCAGCACCGCAACGAATTTGGCGCGCTCGGCAAAGGCGCCGATCAGCAAACCGCAGGTAATCGCCGCGAACGTCGCCTGGAACGCCGCATACACGAACTCGGGAATCACGACGCCCTTGCTGAAGGTGGCCGCAACCGAGAATGCGCCCTTGGCCGGATCCCAGATCCCGTTCAGGAACAGACGGTCGAAGGAACCGATGAATCTGCCGCCCTCGGTAAATGCCAGCGAATAGCCGTAGATGCACCACAGCACGATGATCACCGCGAAGATCATGAACACCTGCATCAGGATCGACAGCATGTTCTTGGAGCGCACCAGGCCGCCGTAGAACAGCGCCAGGCCGGGAATCGTCATCAGGATCACCAGCAGCGTCGCGACCATCATCCAGGCGGTATCGCCCTTGTTCGGCGTCGGCGCCGCGGCCGGTGCCGCCGGTGCGGCAGGCGCCGCTGCAGCGGCAGCCGCAGGCGCTGCAGGAACCACCGCTGCCGGAGCCGCCGAGGCAGCAGCAGGCGCGGATGCAACCGCTTCGGCCTTGGCCGAGGCTTCATCTGCCGCCATCGCAGGAGACAGGAACCCTACCGCAGCCAGCAGGCTGCAGCCGAGCAGTAGGCGTGCAAATATTTTTTTCATGTGAGCTACCCCTTAAAAGTCTTAAAGTGCGTCTTTGCCGGTTTCACCGGTGCGGATACGAACGACTTCCAGCAGATCCTGGACAAAAATTTTGCCATCGCCAATCTTGCCGGTGCGTGCGGCGGATTCAATCGCTTCGATCGCACGCTCGACGATATCGTCATCGATGGCCGCCTCGATCTTGGTTTTCGGCAGGAAATCGACCACATACTCGGCGCCGCGGTACAGTTCGGTATGGCCTTTTTGGCGACCGAAACCCTTGACCTCGGTCACGGTGATGCCTTGGACACCGATGTCGGACAGGGCTTCGCGCACTTCATCCAGTTTGAACGGTTTAATGATGGCGGTAATGATTTTCATGGCAAGTTCCTCTTCAAGCGATTGAACTAAAAATGGTTTTACAGAACCATTAGCAGAACTCGTGCCACCCCTGGTGCAGCGCCATGCGGTATGATTTTGCCTGAACACCGCTGCAACGGGGTCCGCATGGCCTGCAGCGCACCAAATGAGCGCACCACGATTGGGCGCGTTGGCTATCAATATAAACTCGATTCTCACCATCTTGGTGCGAATAGTGACAAAAAAGAAAGAAGCATCATGAGCAAAACCGATTTTCTGAGCGATTTCCAGGCCAAGATCAACCAGGCGCTGGAGAGTTCCCCCGCCAAAGGCATCGAAAAAAACATGAAAGCGATGCTGAACCAGGGTTTTTCCAAGCTCGATCTGGTCACCCGCGAAGAATTCGAGATACAGACCCAGGTACTGGCCAAGACCCGCAGCAAACTGGAGGCGCTGGAAGCGCGGGTCGCCGAACTTGAAGCGCAACTGAAGAAATAGCCCGCATGAGCCTGGCCGTCCTGAGGAGCCGCGCACTGAACGGCATGCAAGCGCCGGAAGTCACCGTCGAGGTGCATCTGGCCAATGGGCTGCCCTCCTTCACCATCGTCGGACTGCCGGAAACCGAAGTCAAGGAATCCAAGGACCGGGTCCGCGCGGCGCTGCAAAATGCGCGCTTCGAGTTCCCGGCCCGGCGCATTACCGTCAATCTGGCGCCGGCCGACCTGCCGAAGGAATCCGGCCGCTTCGACCTGCCGATCGCACTCGGCATCCTGGCCGCCTCCGGCCAGATTCCGGGCGACACGCTGGACCGGTACGAATTCGCCGGAGAACTGTCGCTGTCGGGCGCGTTGAGCCCGATCCGCGGCGCGCTGGCGATGACCTTTGCGATGCACAAGGGTACCGATGCCGGCGGCAAACAGCGCGCGTTCATCCTGCCGCGCGCCAATGCCGACGAAGCGGCGCTGGTCAGGGACGCGACCATCTTGCCGGCCGACTCGCTGCTCGACGTGTGCGCCCACTTCGCCGCCACCGATGCCGATGCGCGGCTGACGCGGCACGTCCCCAGCGCACAGGTAACGCGCCCCGACTACCCGGATTTCTCCGATGTCAAAGGTCAGCAACAGGTGAAACGGGCGCTCGAAGTGGCCGCTGCCGGCGGTCACAGCGTATTGATGGTCGGCCCGCCCGGCACCGGGAAATCGATGCTGGCCGCCCGCTTCCCCGGCATCCTGCCGTCGATGACCGACGACGAGGCGCTGGAATCGGCCGCGGTGCAATCGCTGACCAGCGGATTTTCGATTGCGCGCTGGAAAGTGCGACCCTACCGCGCGCCGCACCATACCGCTTCCGGCGTGGCGCTGGTCGGCGGCGGCAGCACCCCGCGTCCGGGCGAAATCTCGCTGGCGCACCGCGGCGTGCTGTTTCTGGACGAACTGCCCGAATTCGAGCGCAAGGTGCTGGAAGTATTGCGCGAACCGCTGGAGTCCGGCCGCATCACGATTTCGCGCGCCGCGCGCCAGGCCGACTTTCCGGCCCGCTTCCAGCTGATTGCGGCGATGAATCCCTGCCCCTGCGGCTACTTCGGCCATGCGTCCGGCAAATGCCGCTGCACGCCGGACCATATCAGCCGTTACCAGGAGCGGATTTCCGGCCCCTTGCTGGATCGTATCGACATGCAGATCCAGGTCGGCGCGCTGGCGCACGAGGATTTGCTGAAACAGGCCGACGGCGAACCGTCGAGCGCGATCACGAGCCGGGTCGAACAGGCGTTCGCGGCCCAGTTGCAGCGCCAGGGCAAGGGCAACTACGCGCTCTCGACGATTGAGATCGACACCCATTGCCAGCCGGATGCGGCCGCCGAGCAGCTGTTGCGCAGCGCGATGATCCGCCTGAACTGGTCGGCGCGCGCCTATCACCGGGTGCTGAAAGTGGCGCGCACCATCGCCGACCTGGCGGGCGCGGCCGGCATCGGTCCAAGCCACGTGGCAGAGGCGATCCAGTACCGGCGCGCGCTGCGCGAGCACTGATCGCCGCAGCGCTCATGCCCGCCCTTGATCCGCGGCCAGCCGTTCCGTGTTCAAACATCCATCCGAATTCGTCAGGTTCAAGGCCAGCCCGCACCTGCCGGGCGTCGAACTGTATTCGGCGCGCATCGTCGAGCATGCTTTTGCGCCGCATGTGCATGACGCCTATTCGCTGGGGGCGATTGAAGCCGGCGTCGAACGCTTCCGCTACAAAGGCGCCGAACACCTGGCGCCGGTCGGCGCGCTGGTCATGCTCAATCCGGATGAATTGCATACCGGACAGGCCGAAGTGCGTGCTGGCTGGACCTACCAGATGCTGTATATCGCGCCGCAAACCCTGCGCAGCCTGACCGGAACCGAAGCCTATTTCCCGGCGGCGACCGCCCATGATCCGGCGCTGGCGACCGCATTCAAAAATAGCTTCCGCCAGATGTGGGATGCGCCGGACGAACTGGCGTTTGTCTCGCATTTCGTGGGCCTGCTCGATGCGATCGTCGCGCATTACGGTCGCAATGCGCAGCCCGCATCCGCTGTGTCGCTGGAGAAGATGCGTCGGATCGCGTCAATGCGGCGCGTGATCGACTGCATCGAGGCGAATCTGGCGTCGTCCTTGCCGATCGCGACCCTGGCGGCCGAGTCCGGCTTGTCGCCGTTTCATTTCATCCGGGCCTTCAGCGCAGAATTTCATGTCACCCCGCATCAATACCTGCAGGCCAGGCGCGCCGCGCGCGCCAAATCCCTGCTGGCGCAGCGGGCCACGCCGGCCGATGCCGCTGCCGCGACCGGCCTGGCCGACCAAAGCCATCTGAATCGCTGGTTCATGCGTGCTTACGGCGTCACGCCGGCGCAATACCAGCGCCAGATCGGGACCAGGCCGATCGTTTGACCCCGCTTCATCGGCGCCAAATTATCGGCTCCGACATGGCGCGGGTTGCTTGCATAAGCTTATGCCGCGCTGACGAGCGCCGCCCCCGGTGACGGCGCGGCCAGCGGCGCGCAGCAGACGCGATTGCGGCCGCTGTTCTTGGCGCAAGTGAGCGCGTTGTCGGCCAGCGACAGCAGCCTCTCTGCCGTTGCGCCGGCTGCCGCCTGCGCGATTCCCAGACTGACGGTCACCGGGACCGAGGCGCGGCCGATTTCCACCGGCGACTCTGCGATGCGGGCACGCAGGCGTTCCGCCACGACCAGCGCCTCGGACACAGTGCTGCAAGGCAGCAATATCGCGAATTCCTCGCCTCCTATGCGTGCGATCCGGTCGATGTCCCTGAGGCCGTGCCCGAGCCGCTGCGCCACTACCTGCAATACGCCGTCGCCCGCCGCATGACCGTGGTTGTCATTGACTTCCTTGAAATGATCGATGTCGAGCATCACGACACAAAATGGCTCACGCTGCGCAACCGCCTCGGTGCTCATCAAGCCCAGCTCATCGAGGAAATGGCGGCGATTCGAAATCCCGGTCAAGGCATCGGTGGTGGCCAGATAAGCCAGTTTCTGGTTGGCCTTCGCCAGCCGGTAGGTGCGCGCCTCGACTTTTTGCTCCAGCAGTGCATTGGCCTGGTTCAGTTGTTCGTAGAGGCGGACGTTGCCAAAGCCGATCGCGATCTTCGCACAAAACAGCTCGATCAGACTGCGCGCCGGATCCTCCGGCGGCGGGCAATGCAGACAGGCGACCACCGCCTGACCGTCTTCGCGACCGAGATAGAGCGCGGTATGGCTGGCGCCATACTGGTTTTTCTTGCGATCAAAAGTAGCCAGTATCAGTTCGCGCACCTCGGGCGCCATGCCCGATGTCTGCCAGTTCTGGCCCGGCCCCAACCAGTCCGGATTGCTGGCCGCCAGCAGCTGCATGCGTTCGCCGGCGCTGCAGGACTCGGTGGATTGCACGCACAGGATGCCATTCGCGCCGACATCGAGAAAAGTGCCAAGCTGGATCAGGATGCCGGAAGCGAAGCGCTGCAGTGAGTGTTCCCGGAACAGCGCGTCGGCGTTTTCGATGATCTGCTGCAGCCCGCGGCGTTGGGAGTCGAGAGCGCACAGATAGTCATACGCGCGCAGCGCGGTCACGGTGGTGGCGAACAGCTTCTGCACCGTCAACTCGGTCTTGGCCTTGCAATCGTTGATGTCGTAGCTGACGATGAGCTCTGCCTCGGGCGTCTGGCCGGCTTGTCCGGTGCGCAGGATGATGCGCACCGTCGCGTTCTTCAATTCATTGCGGATATATTGCAGCAGACCGGCGCCGCCGCGCTCCATGACGGCGTCGAGCAGCACGAGCGCGATGTCGTCCTCGGCCTCCAGCGCGGTATGCGCCTGCGCGGCACTGGACGCGCTCAGGATTTCGATGCCGCGACCGGCAAACTGCAGCTCTTTGAGCGCCAGCCGGGTCGCTGCGTGGACTTCCGGGTCGTTGTCGACGACCAGAATGCGCCAGTTCGGGTTGCGTCCGCCCATCTGCCTGGGCGGCTCTTTTTTGGTGAATTTGAATTGGACCATGCAGAATCTCCCTGGTGAGCGGGTCACATGAGCAGCAACGGCTGCGCGGCATGCATCCGCCCTTCCCGGACCGCATTCCGTGCCTGCGCTATGCAATAAGCATAATCGAATTTTTCCAATTGGCAACATAGCAGCGCACGCAGCAGGCCGCTGCATGCGAATCCAGCGCCACCTGAAAGCCGCTCGGCTGCGGCCCAGGACTCCATCCTGCGCCAGTCCCGGCATTTGCAGCTATATTGGGGGAGTATGTTGATAAACATGCGATTTCCCGCACGAGTTCATTGGCATTCGAAAAATACACATGCCAGTATATTTATACCATCCCCGAAGGCTTGCGGGAGCCGGCCGAACGCTTGGGTCAGGCCCTGGCCTCAGGATTGCTGCGGCGGTCGATGAACAGGCTGTTGCCGTGGACCTTCTTGGACTGTTTCTTCGCATCGGCGGCGGCGGTGGCGATCTGGTGGTGCGAATAGTACTGCCCTGGCCCGACCCTGACCACGCCGAGCGACAGGCTGATCAGCGCATGGAATACTTTTCTGCCCTGCCGGTCTTCGCCTATATAGCCGCCCCGCTCGCGGTCCTCGATGCTGTAATAGTACTGGATCGCCGACTCGAAAGCAGCCAGCATCGCGCGGCAGCGCGGCTCCCAATCCTCGCTCTGGAACAGCACCATGAAGTCATCGCCGCCGATATGGCCGATGAAGTCGCGGTCCGGGTCGCAATGCTCGCTAAGTATCTTGCCGGTCATCTGGATCACGTCGTCGCCCTTGCGATAGCCGTACACATCGTTGAACGGCTTGAAAGAGTCGAGGTCGCAGTAGCACGCGCAAAACTGCGTGTCGCTTTGCAGCAGGCGGTCCATATGCTCGTTGATCGGGACATTGCCGGGCAGCTGCGTGAGCGGATTGGCATAGCGCGCGGCGGTGATCTGCATTTGCGTGATCTCGCGCATCAGGTCGTGGCCGGTGCCCATGCCCATATATTGGCCCTGGTCCATGATGATGAAGCCGTTGGCCAGGTGATGCGGGTCGGCTGCCACGATGGTGTGGCTCAAATCCTGCAGGCTGGTATTCTTTTCGGTCAGCAGCGGATTGGCATCCATGAAAAAGCGGCAGGATTTCTTGCCGTACAGTTCGCGCTGGTAGGGCCGGGCAAAGCGGTCGATCATGTTGAAGCGGTTGATCAGCCCCAGCGGCTGGCCGTGGTCGACCACCGGGATGATCTGCAGCTCGGGCTGGCTCAAGAAGATGTCGTAGACCTCATTGTTGAGGACGTCGGAGGTGACGGTGGGCACGCAGCGCAACAGTTTTTGTACAGTCACCATGTTTTGTCCGAATCCGTTTTCCTGAGGGTAGACCGCCACGCCGTTGCGGGTCAGCGCCTTCGCCACTTCGGCCGACAAGGCAATGGCCGGGGAGGCGCGCGGCCGGGCGATATGATAGCCCTGTCCGCAGGCCACGCCGAGGTCGCGGATCAGCAGCAACTCGGCCTGGGTCTCGATCCCTTCGGCGATCACGATGGTGCCGGATTTCTCCGCGATTTCCTGGATCGAACGGACGAACTGGAGCTTGACCGGATCGCGATTGATGCCCTGCACAAAGTGCATGTCGATCTTCACGTATTCCGGACGCAGCTCGGACCACAGCCGCAGGCTGGAAAATCCCTCGCCCAGATCGTCAATCGCGATCCGGAAGCCCATCTCGCGGTAATGCATGACCGCTTCCCGCAGCAAATCGTAATCATAGGTGGGCTGGCTCTCGGTCAGCTCGATGATCACGTTTTCCGGATTGATGCCGATCTCGTGGATGAAATCGAGCGTCTCGCCATGCTTCGCATCTCTTTGCAGCAGGCATTCCGGGCTGACATTGAGGAATAACTTTCCCGGCAGCCCCAGCTCGGCAAAGCGCTCCAGCACCACGCGGCGGCACAGGTGTTCGACCTTGACGGTCAGATTGTTGGCCCATGCGACCTTGAACAGGTTCAGCGGCGAATGCAGCGGGCTGTCGGACGGGCCGCGGATCAGGCCTTCATAGCCGATGATTTCACCGCTCTGCAGATGGATGATCGGCTGCAGCAGCGCATTCAGCTGGCGCTGGTCGATGATTTCATTGAGTTGCGCCAGCATCATCTGATTGCCGTCCTTTGCCAGAGGCGACATCAGGCCTTGATTCGCCGGGAATTGCGCCAGCGTGTATTCAGGGATCGTTGCATGCTGCCCGGCATGCAACAGGGCGCCGTTGTCGGCCGTGCCGGAAAAGATCGTCTGGGGCGCGATGGAGGCATCGCCAATGGGCAATGCGCCTGGCCTCTGTTGTGCAGTCAGCATGATCGCCTTCGTTCCTTACACTGGTTAAATCTCAAAAAATCACCGCATTGTTGATTGCGGGCAAAAGTTACAACAGGGAATGATAGGCGGCATTTATGACAGGGTGATGAAGGCTGGCCGCAAGGCGCCGCCGGCCTCCTGAATTTTTTGTTTAATCGGGAGTATGATAATAAACATGCTGTTTATAGCTTGATTTTATTGGCCTCTAAAAAATACACATCCCAGTATATTTTTCGTTCCGGGCGCCTTCGGTGAGCGCCGCTGCCTTAGCAAGGCAACGACAGCGATATATCGTCGCGCTCATGCTGGTCCGGGTTCGCTTGCTGCGACAGGCTGCGGATGTGGTGAATCTGATCGAAATCATTGCGCAGCAGCGCCACGATATCGCCATCGATTGCCCGCTCGGCAACCAGCTGGTCGAGAACCGCCAGACATTGCGTCCGGCCCATGCCGCTGCGATAGGGGCGATTCTCGGTAATTGCGGTGAAGATATCGGCCACCGCGATGATGCGCGAACCGAGCGGGATTTCGCGCGGCCGGAATGGGTAGCCGGTGCCATCAAGACGCTCATGGTGCAGCGAAGCCCAGGTGTTTACCGTTTCCAGGCCGGGCACCATCGACAGAATCCGGTGCGTATAGTAAGGATGCTGCCTGATGACGAGCATCTCCGCCGGCGTCAGCTTTCCCGGCTTGTCGAGTATCTCGGCTGGTACCGCAAGCTTGCCGATGTCGTGCAGATAACCGGCAACCCCGGCCAGCCTTCCCTCCGAATGCGACATGCCAAGCCGGACGGCAAGTGCCTCGCTGGTCGCGGCGACGCCGCTCGAATGGGTCGCGGTGAAGGGGCTGCGGTAATCGATGATCCTGCCGAACACTCTGGACAATCGGTACAGGCCGTCCAGATTCAGGCGCACTTCGGGCGCGCCGAAGCGACGCCTGATAATTTCTTCTTTATGCCGGCTGGCCAGATCGAGCCAGAAGGATTCCTTTTCGGCAATCTCTTCGAATGCCGCGACAACCTCCGGCTTGAACAGGCGAGACGCTCCGGCGCTGACCGTGGCGCGGATTGCGGCAACCTGTCCGAGAATATTTGTATTGTCATCCGGCAGTACCGCAACGCGGTCGGCAAGCCGCAGCACATGGCTGGCCAAGGGCACCGGCTCTCCGCCGAACTCGCAGCCGCGGCCAAAGGCCCAGTCCACGTGATGGAAACGGATGGTCGATGCGGCATTCGCAAACGGCGGAAAATCGCGCAGCAGCAGGTAGCCGTCAAACCCGTGCCGGTGGAGATTATCGGGAATCCGATTGCTGCCGGAATGATAGTGGGCCAATGCATCGTCAAACAAGTCGTGCTGCATGGCTGAAGACACGGCAGCCACATCGTGCAGCGCACCGGCGATCAGCACATCCTGCGTTGGCTCCTGGTCAAGGCCCAGTTCCTCGGCCAGGCAGGCGGCAACGTAGGCCACTCTGAGATGATGTTCGGAAATTCTCGGATGCAGGAAATCGATTGCCCTGGAAAAACAGAGCACCATATCGAATAATTTGATGTCAATTTCTTCCGATGGCAGCGCCATACAACTCTCCGGATAGCCTGTTCAAAACGCGACAGCGACCGACGCCTCAGAGCGCTTCAATCGCCGGATAGAAATCGGTATTTTCCTTCTGCATCCGGTCATGCAATATTTTCAGCACCTTGTTGGCGTCCGACCTGAATCCCTCTGGATCGTGAGAAACCTTGCTGGCACTGTTCCACCTTCTGGCGAAATCCATATAGGCTGAGGCAATGGCCGTCATTTCGTCCTGGAATTTCTTGCCCATTCTCGCCAGCGCAGAATTGTTCCCGTTTTGCAGTGCCGGATACAGTATCTTGTCTTCCACCGCCAGATGCAATTTGATGATCGAACTCATCGAAATAATGAGCTGCGATATTTCCGCTGCATTCTCGCTGATCCCTTCCTTCGCACATTGCCTCAGTGCCGCCACGCCCCCGATGATTTCAATGTGTTGCTGCTTAAATTTATCGATGTTCATGGAAACTCCTTTTAAAAAACCGTGAAAAATATCCGATCAGGACAGCAAATATGATTGAGCTCATTAAAAACCGATTGCTTGCGATGAATCGGCATCGAGTTGCAAGCCATCATTTAAGATATATTTTAAATGCATCTTAAGTGATGCGCAAATGAAATATTTCGTTTCTGATTTTATTTTGCGCATGCATGACACTGCCGCTCACGACCGCAATTCGGTACAAGACCGCGTGCCGAAAGTCAGGCATCATCGCAGCTTCTTGTTCATCGCGATACTATTTATGTTGATCGGCATTCTGTGCGCCCTCGGCGCAGGCCTGATGTGGGGCCTGGTTTTCATTGCGCCGCTGCTATTGCCGGATTATCCGGGCGTCGTGTTGTCGATGGGGCGCTATGTCGCCTTCGGCCTGATCGCGCTGATTCCCGCCTTGCTCGGCCGCAAGCAGATCGCGGCGCTGACGGCAGTCGACTGGCGCGCCGCATTCAAGCTCGCGCTGGTCGGCAACCTGCTGTATTACGCGGCGCTGGCGACCGCGATTCAGTTGGCCGATGCGCCCTTGCCGACCATGTTGATCGGCACCTTGCCGGTGGTAATTTCGGTTTGCTCGAACTGGTCGCCCGGCCATCCGTCGGAATCGGTCGCATGGAACAAGCTGCTGCCGATCCTGGCCGTGATCCTGTGCGGCCTGCTGCTGGTGAATGCCAGCGAACTGGCGCAGATGGATGGCCGCCGCACGCTGGCCGACTATGCGCTGGGCTGCGGCGTCGCGCTGGCGGCGGTGGCGGCCTGGACCTGGTATCCGATCATGAATGCGCGTCACATGAAAGCCCATCCGCAACTCCGCTCCAGCACCTGGGCCACCGCGCAAGGCCTGGCCAGCTTGCCGATGGCCGTACTCGGCCTGGCGGCCTACGGCACGTTTGACGCCATCACCGGCAGCGCTTATGCATTCCCGCTGGGGCCACAGCCGGCGCGTTTCACTGGGCTGATGCTGGTGATCGGCCTGTGCGCTTCATGGCTCGGCACGCTGCTGTGGAATCATGCCAGCCAGCGCCTGCCGACTTCGCTGGCGGGGCAGCTGATCGTCTTCGAGACACTGGCGGCGCTGCTGTATGCATTCATTTTTCGCGGCGTGTTTCCATCCACGCAAGTGCTGGCCGGTGTTGCCCTGTTGTGCATCGGGGTGATATTCGGGGTGCGCCTCTTCCGCCATCATGTATGACACGATGGCGCCGGATCGGCCGGCACGCTTTGGCGCATAATGCGGTATCGGCTTTTCCAGCCTAATTTTTTGCTCTCCTATCGTGCTGAAATTCTCATTGTTCTGTCACCGTCCGCGCTCCCTGATGGCGATTGCTGCGGTCATTGCGCTTGCCGGCTGCAGCCCGAAATACGACTGGCGGGAAGTGCATGGCACCGATGCGCCGTTTGTGGTGCTGCTGCCGGCCAAACCGACGACGCTTTCCCGCCCGGTCAATCTGGACGGGGTGCAGGTCACGATGGCGATGACGGCCGCCGAAGTCGGCGGCGTCACGTTTGCGGTCGGCAGCGCGGAATTGCCCGATGCCGGTACCGCGCAACTGGCGCTGCTGGCGATGAAAAGAGCGATGCTCAACAACATCAAGGGCACGATCCAGACCGAAAAGTCGGCTGCGGCCGCAGCAGCCTCAGGCGCTGCGGCGACCGGCAGCATCGCGACCGACATCGAGGCGGCAGGCAGCATCGGCGGCCAGCCGGCGCGCCTGTTCGCACGTTTTGCGACAAAGGATAAGCGGGTCTACCAGGCCATCGCGCTCGGCCCGGAACAAGCGCTGTCGCGCGACGCGGTGGACACCTTTTTCACCTCATTCAAGTTCAACTGAGGCGCTGCCGGAAAATACCGCGCGTGATAGCATCATAAAAAAACCTTATCGGGACACAGCATGACTTTTGAAACCTGGATCACTTTCTTCTTCGCAGCCTGCATCATTGCCGTCTCGCCCGGTTCGGGCGCGGTGCTGTCGATGTCGCACGGCTTGTCGTTTGGCGTGAAAAAAACCAGCGCCACCATCCTTGGCCTGCAAGCCGGCCTGCTCCTGATACTGGTGATTGCAGGCGCCGGGGTCGGCTCGATCCTGCTGGCGTCCGAAGTCGCCTTCAGCGTCGTCAAGACCGTCGGTGCCTTGTACCTGATCTATCTCGGCATCAGCCAGTGGCGCGCCAGGGTCGATGTGCGTTCCGATGACACGCTGCTGCAGGCATCGCACAGCGCACCGCCGACGCTGCGCAAGCGCTTTCTGCTCGGTTTCCTGACCAATGCGACCAATCCGAAAGGCATCATTTTCATGGTCGCGGTATTGCCGCAATTCATCACCCACAGCGCGGCACTGCTGCCACAATTGCTGATACTGGCCGCGACCATGTGCGCGATCGATCTGGCCGTGATGCATGGCTATGCGTTTGCGGCATCGTCGATGCAGCGTTATTTCAGGGATGCCAAAGCGGTCAAAAAGCAGAACCGCTTTTTCGGCGGCGTTCTGGTGGCGGTCGGCATGGCGCTTTTCTTCGTCAAGCGCAGTCCGCAAGCGTAGCTTCAGGCAAAATAAAAAAACCCGCAGAACCTTACATTCTGCGGGCTTTTTTTGTCAGGACAGCTGGTTCAGCCTGCCAGCTTCCGTTTCAGCAACTCAGTCACCTGGGCCGGGTTGGCCTTGCCCTTGGTCGCTTTCATCGCCTGGCCGATCAGCGCATTGAAGGCTTTTTCCTTGCCGGCGCGGAATTCCTCGACCGATTTGGCATTCGCGGCCATCACTTCGTCGATGATTTTTTCCAGCGCGCCGATGTCGGAAATCTGCTTCAGACCCTTCGATTCGATGATCTCATCAGCCGCATTGTCCTGCTGCGATCGGGCTTCCCACATCGCCGCAAACACTTCTTTCGCGATCTTGTTGGAAATGGTGCCGTCGGCGATGCGCTGCAACAACAGCGCCAGTTGCACCGCCGATACCGGCGCGCTGCCGATATCGACATTCTCGCGGTTCAGCGCGGAAGACATATCGCCCATCAGCCAGTTGGCGCTCGGCTTGGCCTGCTCTTTCCCGGCCTTTGCCACCACTGCCTCGAAGTAGACCGCCATCGCCTTCGACTGGGTCAGTACCACCGCATCGTATTCGGACAGCCCGTAATCGTTGACGAAGCGCTCGCGCATCGCGCCCGGCAGTTCCGGCATCGTGGCCTTGACGCGCTCTATCCAGTCTTGCGCAATCACCAGCGGCGGCAAGTCGGGGTCCGGAAAATAGCGGTAATCCTGCGCATCTTCCTTGCTGCGCATAGCGCGCGTCTCCTTCTTGTCCGGGTCGTACAGACGGGTCGCCTGCTGCACGCGGCCGCCATCCTCGATCAGTTCGATCTGGCGCCGGATTTCGTAGTTGATCGCATCTTCCATGAAGCGGAACGAGTTCAGGTTCTTGATCTCGCAACGGGTGCCGTATTCTGTCTGCCCGAGCGGGCGCACCGAAACGTTGGCGTCGCAGCGGAACGAACCTTCCTGCATGTTGCCGTCGCAAATCCCGAGCCACATCACCAGCGAGTGCAAGGCCTTCGCATAGGCGACCGCCTCGGCGGCGCTGCGCAGGTCCGGTTCGGTGACGATTTCCAGCAGCGGCGTGCCGGCACGATTGAGGTCGATGCCGGTCATCCCGTGATAGTCTTCATGCAGCGATTTGCCGGCGTCTTCTTCCAGATGGGCGCGCGTCAATTGCAGCGAACGCAGTTCGGGTTTGCCGTCTTTTTCCAGCACGAACGGCACTTTTCCGCCCACGACTACCGGCAGTTCAAACTGGCTGATCTGATAGCCTTTCGGCAAATCGGGATAAAAATAATTCTTGCGAGCAAACACCGAGCGCGGCGCAACGGTGGCGCCGATCGCCAGTCCGAACTGGATTGCACGTTCCACCGCGCCCTTGTTCATCACCGGCAATACTCCGGGCAAGGCCAGATCGACCGGGCTGGCCTGGGTGTTCGGCTCGGCGCCGAAACGGGTTGATGCGCCGCTGAAAATTTTTGATTGGGTCGAGAGTTGCGCATGCGTCTCCAGACCGATTACGACTTCCCACTGCATAATGACCTCGTCTAATTTGTTCTAACGCTTATTCTTCAATATGGCAGTTGCCGGTTTTCAGATCGACCGACAATGCCGAAAAATTACTGCGTGACCCGCACAAGGCGGGGCAGCTTGGCTTGACCTGCAACGTGTCGCCGCTGGGCTCGAGCCGGATGCTGCAATTGAGCCCATGATCCCAATCGTAGCCGCGCCGGTCGCGCGCCATGCGCGGATTGGCTAGCGTGACGCGCCAGCCGTTCCCGGTCGTTTCCGCCTGCAAGCCATCGCCCTGGTCGATGCTGCAATCGAAACCATGGGTACTGTGAAACAGCGAGGACTCCCAATAAAATTCCCTGATCTGATTGCCATCAAGGCGGAATTTTCCGCTATCCGCATAGATGACCGGTCCGGTATCGTCCTCGCGCTTCACGCTACAGGAAAAACCTATGTCCAGATCCTGCGCGATGGCCGGCGCAGCACTCAGGCACAGCAATGCCGAGCACATCAGACGCAGCGATGATCCGGCATTCACAGTCATGTTCCGGCCGGCGCCCGCTGATGCCAATCGGTGGCGCACTGATACTGATGCGCGACGTTCAGCAATTTGGCTTCGCTGAAATAATTGCCGATGATTTGCAAGCCGACCGGGCGTTGCGCGTTCTTCTCGCCCTGGCCGAAACCGCAAGGAATCGACATCCCGGGCAGACCGGCCAGGCTGGTCGACAGAGTGAAAATATCGGCCAGGTAATTCGCCACCGGATCGTCGGCCTTGTCGCCGATATCCCAGGCCACGGTGGGCGACACCGGCCCCATGATCACGTCGCATTGCTGGAATGCCTGCTGGAAATCCTGCGCGATCAGGCGGCGGATTTTCTGCGCCTGCAAGTAATACGCATCGTAATAGCCGTGGCACAGCACATAGGTCCCGACCAGGATGCGGCGCTTGACTTCGTCGCCGAAGCCTTCCGCGCGCGTCTTGCGGTACATGTCAGACAGGTCGGTGTATTCCTTGGCGCGATGGCCGTAACGCACACCGTCGAAGCGCGACAGGTTGGAGGACGCTTCGGCTGGTGCGATCACGTAATAGACAGGGATCGACAATTCTGTTTTCGGCAACGAGATATCGACCAGCGTGGCGCCGAGTTTCTGGTATTGGCCCAGTGCCGCGCGCACCGCCTGTTCGACGTCGGATGCCAGGCCGGCGCCGAAATACTCACGCGGCACACCGATGCGCAGGCCGCGCAAAGGCAGATTCAGGTCGCGCGTGAAATCTTCCCTGTCGCCGCCTTTGCCCACTTCGAGGCTGGTCGAGTCGCGCGCATCGAAACCGGCCATCGCGCTGAGCAGCAGGGCGCAATCTTCGGCGGTCTTGGCCATCGGCCCGCCCTGGTCCAGCGACGAGGCAAACGCGATCATGCCGAAACGCGAAACCCGGCCATAGGTCGGCTTGATGCCGGTGATGCCGCACAGCGCGGCCGGCTGACGGATCGAGCCGCCGGTATCGGTGCCGGTCGCGGCCGGCGTCAGGCGCGCGGCAATCGCGGCAGCCGAGCCGCCGGACGAACCGCCGGAAACCGCTGTCTTGTCCCACGGGTTTCTGACCGGGCCGAAATAGGAGTTTTCATTCGAGCCGCCCATCGCGAATTCGTCGCAGTTCAGTTTGCCGAGTGTCACCATGCCGGCCGCATTGAACTGTTCGACCACCGCTGCGTCGAACGGGCTGATGTAATTTTCCAGCATCTTCGAACCGGCGGTCGAGCGCCAGCCGCGGGTAACGAAAATATCCTTGTGCGCAATCGGGATGCCGGTCAGCGGCGTGGTATCGCCTTGTGCAAGGCGCAAGTCGGCTGCGGCAGCCTGTTGCAGCGTGAGCGCCTGATCGACATGGGTGAAGGCATTGAGATCGCTGTGCCGCATGCGGGCCAGATAAAGCTGGGCCAGTTCGGTGGCGGAAATGTGTTTGGCGTGCAATGCCGCCGATAATTCTTTAAGGGTCTTTGTATGCATGGCGTAATGGGTGCGGGGGTGCGTTCGGTTTCTAGGTGCAATACCGCCGGTCGTACCGGCTCGGCAACAGCGTTATTCCCGATCTTATTCGATCACGACAGGCACCAGATACAGACCGTCCTGCGTGGCCGGAGCAACTTGCTGATAGTCGGCGCGGCGGTTGGGCTCGGTGACCACGTCTTCCCGCAGGCGCAAAGACAAGTCCTGCAGATGCGCGGCAATCGGATGATTCAGTGGTTCGATACCGCTGGTGTCGACCGCGCTCATTTGTTCGACCAGGGCGAAAATCTGGTTCAGCTGCTCCAGGGTATGGTTAGCCTGCTCCCCGGTGAGCTCGAGCTGCGCCAGGTGGGCGATACGTTTGACGTCTGAAAGTGCAAGTGACATGGCTGGATGACGTGGTGCGAACCACGCGTGCAAATGTTTAAAAAAGTGCTTTAATGCCGACAAAACTTAGTCAAAATCTTACATTAAGCAACAATTATTGAAGGGAATGCCGACTAAATCAGCTTAAATTATAAGGTAGAATGGCGGGTTGATGCCTTGCTGGCGCAGAACTACCGTCGCTGCAGGCACATATATCGACCTCTATCGACACCCCATAATGCTTAAGCGCACTATTGTTGCGCATCAGGACAATTCATGTTTGGATTTTTACGTAGTTATTTTTCGAATGATCTGGCAATCGACCTGGGTACCGCCAACACGCTGATCTATGTGCGTGGCCAGAGTATCGTACTGGATGAGCCATCGGTGGTTGCGATCCGCCAGGAAGGCGGACCGAACGGCAAGAAGACCATCATGGCGGTCGGCAAGGAAGCCAAGCAGATGCTGGGCAAGGTGCCCGGCAACATCGAGGCGATCCGGCCGATGAAAGACGGCGTGATCGCCGACTTCACCGTCACCGAGCAAATGCTCAAGCAATTCATCCGGATGGTGCACGACACCAAGTTCTTCAAGCCATCGCCGCGCATCATCATTTGCGTGCCCTGCGGCTCGACCCAGGTCGAGCGCCGCGCAATCCGCGAATCGGCGCTGGGAGCCGGTGCTTCCCAGGTATTCCTGATTGAAGAGCCGATGGCGGCTGCGATCGGCGCCGGTTTGCCAGTGTCGGACGCGACCGGTTCGATGGTAGTCGATATCGGCGGCGGCACCACCGAAGTCGGCATCATCTCGCTCGGCGGCATGGTCTACAAGGGCTCGATCCGCGTCGGCGGCGACAAGTTCGACGAAGCGATCGTCAACTATATCCGCCGCAACTACGGGATGCTGATCGGCGAGCAAACCGCCGAGGCGATCAAGAAAACCATCGGCTCCGCTTTCCCCGGCTCGGAAGTCAAGGAAATGGAAGTCAAGGGACGCAACCTGTCGGAAGGGATCCCGCGCTCCTTCACCATTTCCAGCAATGAAATCCTGGAAGCGCTGACTGACCCGCTCAACAACATCGTGTCCGCCGTCAAGAATGCGCTGGAACAAACGCCGCCGGAACTGGGCGCCGATATTGCCGAAAAAGGCATGATGCTGACCGGCGGCGGTGCGCTGTTACGCGACCTCGACCGCCTGCTGATGGAAGAAACCGGCCTGCCCGTCATCGTCGCCGAAGATCCGCTGACCTGCGTGGTGCGCGGTTCCGGCATGGCGCTGGAGCGGATGGACAAGCTCGGTTCGATTTTCTCTTACGAGTAACCACTATTTCGCACAGCAAGCCTGCTGGATTGAACTGCCATATCGCATGGCTGTTCTGCAGCAGGCTGATTTGCAAGGCGTCTCATGGAATACAGTCCACCGCCACTTTTCAAGCAAGGCGCATCCGCACGCGTCAAAGTGGTATTTTTTGCACTGATCGCAATCGTATTACTGGTCGTTGATGCGCGCATGCGTTCGCTCGGTCTGATCCGCCAGGTCGTTGGCGCAGCACTGTACCCGGCGCAAATGGTCGCGCTGCTGCCGCGCGACGCCGCCTATCGGGCGGGCGATTATTTTTCATCGGTGTCCATGCTGCAAAAAGAAGTTCGCGACCTGAAGCTGCAGCAAATCGCCAATGCCCAGTTGCTGCAACAATCACAACAATTGGTAGCGGAAAATACCCGGCTGCGCAGGTTGTCCGGGATGCGTGAGCGACTGCCGGTAAAATCGCTGGTCAGTGAAATTCTGTACGATGCGCGCGATCCGTTTACGCGCAAAATCGTACTCGACCACGGCACCCATGACGGTGTTGCACTGGGTCAGCCTGTGATCGACGACGTCGGCATTGTCGGACAGATCACGCGCGTATTTCCGTTTTCATCCGAAGTGACCCTGTTGACCGACAAGGATCAGGCAATTCCGGTGCAAGTGCTGCGCAACGGCTTGCGCAGCGTCGCCTACGGCCGCGGCCAGTCCGGTATCCTCGACTTGCGTTTCATGGCAGCCAATGCCGATATCCAGAAAGGCGATGTGCTTGTGACTTCCGGCATCGATGGCATTTATCCGCCTGGACTCTCGGTGGCAAAAGTCGTATTGGTTGAAAACAAATCGACCGATGCCTTCGATCACGTCGTATGTCAGCCGCTGGCCGGAATTGACAACAACAAGCAGTTGCTGATCCTGCTGGCCGACGCCAGCTTGCAACCGGCGCCGCCGACAACCGAAGACGGCAAGGCAAAAAAAGATAAATCGGGTAAAAAACATGCGGACGCCGCCAGCGTCAATACAAAAAATGTGATGCAACAGCCGAAGGCGGCCCCATGAATCGTCCCCACTACATACTGCTGCCGGCCAGCGCAGCATTTATCGCTTTCAGCCTGTTCATCGCCTTCGTGCTCAATTTGCAGCCTTGGGGCAGATGGGTCGGGGTGCCTGATTTTGTCGCGCTGGTACTGGTGTTCTGGAGCATTCATCAGCCACGCAAGGTCGGCATCGGCGTGGCTTTCCTGATGGGTTTGCTGATGGATGTGCACGACGCGACACTGTTAGGCGAAAACGCGCTGGCCTACACCCTGCTGTCTTATTTTGCGATCATGATTCATCGCCGTGTACTGTGGTTTCAGGTGCCGACGCAGGCGCTGCATATCCTGCCGCTTTTTCTGATGACGCAAATCGTGCAGCTCTTGGTCCGGCTCAGCGTACATGGCAATTTTCCCGGCTGGACTTATTTTATTGAAAGCTTCATTTCCGTGGCCTTGTGGCCGTTGGTGACATGGCTATTACTGGCGCCGCAACGTCGCGCCATCGACCGGGATGACACGCGTCCGATTTAAGCTGGCAGAGATCTTGTGAGCCGCACGTGCACTGCCCGCACAATGCATCCGTCTCCGCCACCCTGCTGCCTCCTACGCATGAAACAGAATGACTGAATTCAAGAACACGGAACGTGAACTGCATTATTTCCGGCTGCGCTTGTCAGCGGTGGGCGTCTTCGTATTCGTTTGCTTTGCGCTGCTGTTCGCGCGCTTTGTCTGGCTGCAGGTGGTCAGGCATGAACACTATGTTGCACAAGCAGAAGACAACCGTATCTCGGTGGTGCCGGTAGTCCCGAACCGGGGCCTGATTCTGGACCGTAATGGCGCGGTGCTGGCGCGCAATTATTCCGCTTACACGCTGGAAGTCACGCCGTCCAAGCTCAATGCCGATCTGGACTCGGTAATCGATGCACTGGCGCAATTGATTGACATCCAGCCGAGGGATCGCAAGCGTTTCAAGCGCTTGCTGGACGAATCGAAAAATTTTGAAAGCCTGCCGATCCGTACCCGCCTGACCGACGAGGAAGTGGCGCGCTTCACGGTGCAGCGCTACCGCTTTCCCGGCGTCGAGATCCAGGCCCGTCTGTTTCGCCAATATCCGCTGGGAGAAACTGCGGCCCACGTGATTGGCTATATCGGCCGCATCAGCCAGCGCGATGCCGAGAATATCGACGAAATGGAAGATGCTGCGAACTATAACGGCACCAATTACATCGGCAAGGACGGACTGGAAAAAAGCTACGAAAAGGCTCTGCATGGCGTGACCGGCTTCGAAGAGGTCGAAGTCTCGGCCGGCGGGCGGGCGGTACGAACCCTGTCCCGCACTGCGGCCAGCCCTGGCGACAACCTGATTCTGTCGATCGATATCGAACTACAGAAAATCATCGAACAAGCATTCGGAGAGCGGCGCGGTGCGCTGGTGGCAATCGAGCCTGCCACCGGCGACGTGCTGGCCTATGTATCGCGGCCGGGCTTCGATCCCAACCTGTTCGTCGAGGGCATCGACCAGCAAAGCTGGGATGAGCTGAACACCTCGCCGGATCGGCCCCTGCTGAACCGCCCGCTGACCGGCACCTATCCGCCGGGCTCGACTTACAAACCCTTCATGGCGCTGGCCGCGCTGGAGCTGGGCAAACGCACGCCGGAAACCACTATCTTCGACCCCGGTTTTTTCATCCTGGGCAACCATCAGTTCCGCGATGACAAGGAGGGCGGGCACGGCCGGGTCGACATGTACAGGTCGATCGTGCAGTCGTGCGATACCTATTACTACATGCTGGCCAATGACATGGGGGTTGATGCGATTCACGACTTCATGAAGCCGTTCGGATTTGGTCAACTAACCGGCATCGATCTGGAGCACGAACGCACTGGCCTGCTGCCGTCCACTGCGTGGAAACGCACTTCGTACAAAAAAGCGGCGCAACAAAAATGGTATGCGGGCGAAACGATTTCGCTCGGCATCGGTCAAGGCTATAACGCGTTTACGCCATTGCAACTGGCCTATGCGACCGCGATCCTGGCCAATAACGGGATCGTGATGAAGCCGCATCTGGTAAAGGTGATGGAAAATGCGCAAACCCGTGTGCGCACGCTGACCGTGCCGAAAGAAAGCTACCGCATCAACCTGAAGCAGGAAAACATCGACGTCATCAAGCGGGCGATGGTCGGCGTGACGAAAGAAGGCACATCATCGCGCATCTTTGGCCACACCGGCTACGAATCGGCCGGCAAAACCGGCACTGCGCAGGTGGTCGGCATCGGTAAGAACGAGAAATACGATGCAAAAAGGGTGGCCGAAAGGATGCGCGATCACTCGCTGTATACCGCGTTTGCGCCGGCCGAC
>DATFBD010000139.1:0-27199 GCA_035254005.1 Burkholderiaceae bacterium
GACTCGAACTCGATGCTGCCGCCGTGCTGGTGGACGAAGGCCTGCGCCAGCGTCAGGCCGAGGCCGGTGCCCTCGGCGCGCCCGGTGACCAGCGGGTAGAAGATGTGGTCGCGGATCTCTTCCGGGATGCCCGGGCCGTTGTCGATGATCTGCAATTTCAGTGCCAGGGTGTAGCGCTTGCGGGCCAGCGTGACCTGGCGCGCTACCCGGGTGCGCAGGATGATCTCGCCCTTGCCCTTCATCGCCTGGATGGCGTTGCGGGTGATGTTCAGCACCACCTGGATCAGCTGCTCCTTGTCGGCCACCATCGTCGGCAGGCTGATGTCGTAGTCGCGCCAGATGATCAGGCCGTGCGGGTACTCGGCCAGCACGATGCTGCGCACCCGCTCCAGCACTTCGTGGATATTGATCTCGCTGGAGACGTGGCGGCGGTGCGGCGCCAGCAGGCGGTCCACCAGCGACTGCAGCCGGAGCGCCTCCTCCTTGATGACTTCGGTGTATTCCTTGAGGTCGTCGCGGTCGCCCAGCTCGTGCTCCAGCAGCTGCGCCGCGCCGCGGATGCCGCCCAGCGGGTTCTTGATCTCGTGCGCCAGGTTGCGGATCAGCTCGCGGTTGGCCTGCTGCTGTAGCAGCAGCCGTTCCTCGTTGGCGATCTTCAGTTGCTGGTCGAGCGGGCGCAGCTCGACCAGGGCGCGCGAGCCGTCGTTGTCGATCGGCGTGATCGACAGCGCGACGTGCAGCGGCTGCTCGTTGTGCAGCAGTTTCAGTTCGAGGTCGTGTTCGATGAAGCTGACGTTGTTCTTGAAGGCAGTATCCAGCGCCTGCTTCAGCGCTGCACTGCTTTGGAACAGTCCGGTCAGTTGATGGCGCAACAGCTCGCGCCGTCCCAGTGCCAACAGGTTTTCACTGGCGGGATTGACGTAGTCGAGCGAACCGTCGGTCCGCACGATCAGCACCGGGGTGTCGAGCAGTTCGAGCCCGGCAAAGCTGGATGGTGTCATGGAAATCCGGTCGTGAAGAGTGTGTCCGCTATCCATATAGCAATATCCACGCCAGCACGGCAAGCGGACCCAAGCCTCTTTACGGGGATGTTATGCCTTATTTTGGTGCATTGGAAGCGGACTGCCCCAACTCGCGACGCAGGGCTTCCACGTTCTTCTGGTGCTCGGTAACCTGGTCCTGCAACTGCTGCACCCGGTCGAGGTATTTCTGGTAATTGCGCTCGTTGCCCAGCCGCGTGGCACGGCCTTCCTCCAGCGCCTTCTGGGCCTCGGCCAGCGCCTTCTGCTCGTTGGCTAGTTCCTGCTCCAGAATCTTGCGCCGGCCGTTGTCGCGCTGCTGCTGGGTGGCGTTATCGACATTGGGATAACGGCCGCCGCTGAAGGGCGGTGTGCTCGGGGCCGCGGCTGGAGCCGGTCCGCTTGGGGAGGCATCGCTGTTCGAATAGGTCGACAACGGCGTCAGCTTGACCGGCGCGCCGCCTTTCATCGGGGTATTCGAGAAGGTGACGTGGCCGCTCGGGTCGACGTACTTGTAAATGGTCTGCGCCTGCGCCAGGCTGCACGCTAGCAACAGGCCGAAAATCATGGTCTTCATGGGTGGGTGGGAAACCTGCATGGTCTATCCTGATAGGTGATTTCATCATAAGCAAATCCGCGTCATCCGTCACATCGGGATAAACTGCTACCCGTCGGTGGGGCGTGCGGCAGTCAATAAAAAAACGGCAGCCGAGGCTGCCGTTTGATTCGGATACAGGCTGTAAATTACAGGCTGTAGTACATCGAGAACTCCACCGGGTGGGTGGTCATGCGGGTCAGGTTCACTTCCTGCATCTTCAGTTCGATGTAAGCGTCGATCCACTCGTTGGAGAACACGCCACCACGGGTCAGGAACTCACGGTCGGCGTCCAGAGCGGCCAGGGCTTCGTCGAGCGAGGCGCACACGGTCGGGATCAGCTTGTCCTCTTCCGGCGGCAGATCGTACAGGTTCTTGTCGGCGGCATCGCCCGGGTGAATCTTGTTCTGGATACCATCCAGACCGGCCATCATCAGCGCGGCGAAGCACAGGTACGGGTTGGCCAACGGATCCGGGAAGCGGGCTTCGATACGACGGCCTTTCGGGCTCGCCACGTGCGGAATGCGGATCGAAGCGGAGCGGTTCTTGGCGGAGTAGGCCAGTTTCACAGGAGCTTCATAGTGCGGAACCAGACGCTTGTACGAGTTGGTGCCCGGGTTGGTGATGGCGTTCAGGGACTTGGCGTGCTTGATGATACCGCCGATGTAGTACAGGGCGGTTTCGGACAGGCCGGCGTAGCCGTCACCGGCGAACAGGTTCACGCCATCTTTCCAGATCGACTGGTGCACGTGCATGCCCGAGCCGTTGTCGCCCACGATAGGCTTAGGCATGAAGGTGGCGGTCTTGCCGTAGCTGTGGGCCACGTTCCACACCACGTACTTCAGGTTCTGGGTCCAGTCGGCGCGCTCGACCAGGGTCGAGAACTTGGTGCCGATTTCGTTCTGGCCGGCGCCGGCCACTTCGTGGTGGTGCACTTCGACCGGGATGCCCAGCGATTCGAGGATCAGGCACATTTCCGAACGCATGTCCTGGAAGCTGTCCACTGGTGGCACTGGGAAGTAGCCGCCCTTGACCGCTGGACGGTGGCCGCTGTTGCCGCCTTCGATTTCCTTGTCGGTGCTCCACGAAGCTTCGTCCGATTCGATCTTGACGAAGCAGCCGGACATGTCGACCTTCCAGCGCACGCTGTCGAAGATGAAGAATTCTGGCTCAGGACCGAAGTAGGCGGTGTCGCCCAGGCCCGACGATTTCAGGTAGGCTTCAGCGCGCTTGGCGATCGAGCGTGGGTCACGGTCGTAGCCCTTGCCGTCCGACGGTTCGATCACGTCGCACTGCATGAACAGGGTGGTTTCTTCCATGAACGGGTCGATATTGGCCGTGTTTGGATCCGGCAGCAGGATCATGTCGGACGCTTCGATGCCTTTCCAGCCGGCGATCGACGAACCGTCGAAGGCGTGGCCCGACTCGAATTTGTCCATGTCGAAGTGCGACACGGGCACGGTCACGTGCTGTTCTTTACCACGGGTATCGGCGAAACGAAAATCAACGAATTTGACTTCGTTGTCTTTTACCATTTTCATCACTTCTGCGGCTGTCATTGCCATGCGTATCTCCTAAAGGGAATGTGTGGGTGAGCCGACCAACTGTGCGTGCGCGGATGCTCTGCGCGTCCCCGTGTAGTGCGACCGAAACTCATCACGGGTTTAAGCAGTATCCGTGCCAGCTCAAAATTCTCACCATCTGCCAGAACCAACTTGGAACTTGCTGGCAAATGATTCTAAAATCGTCCGGCCAGCCAAATGAGCCTGATTTGCGCCAGCGCAAGACTGCTCCATTATGGTGCGATTTTGCGAAACTGCACCGATTTCGTGCATTTTCCAAAAAACCGTTAAAAATGCCCTCGTTTGGTGCGTGCGCGCAGCACGGACGGTCAGGGCATCTATAATAAACTTAATCTCCTTTCTGGAACATAACATGAGCGATGTAGATGCCGATGTCGATGCGATCCTGGCCCGCGCCCGCGCCCGCAGCAAGGACTGGCCTTATGCCGGTGCCGTCAACCCGCAGGAAGCGTGGGACCTGCTGCAGGCGGACCCGCACATCAAGCTGATCGACGTGCGCACCAACGCCGAGCGCGACTGGGTGGGCCGCGTGGCCATCCCGGAGACCCAACATGGTGCGGTGCAGTGGGCCACCTACCCGGGCGGCGTGGCCAACCATGAGTTCATCGAACAGCTCAACAGCCAGGCCCGCAAGGACCAGGTACTGTTGTTTTTATGCCGCTCCGGCGTGCGTTCGCGCCACGCGGCCAAGCTGGCCACGGAATTCGGTTATCAGCATTGCTACGACGTGCTGGAAGGCTTCGAAGGCGACAAGGACGAGAACGGCCACCGCAAGAACGTCAACGGCTGGTGCCGGGCCGGCCTGCCGTGGCTGGGCGCTTGAGCGTGCCCGCAGGGGCAGACCCCAGCGCCAGGGCGGGGCGTCTGACCCTCGCCTCATGCGTTGGTCCATCAGGCCTGAAAGAATAAAAACGCCACCCCAGGGTCAGACCCTGGGGTCTGACCCTCGCCTTATGCGGCGCTGCATCAGGCCTGAACAAATCGAAACGCCACCCCAGGGTCAGCCCCTGGCGCCAGGGCGGGGAGTCTGCCCCTAAACAGGCACGGCCGCCGGCGCCACCGGTGCCGCCTCGCTCAACAGGCTGAGCACCCGCTCGCGCACGAAATTGATATGGCTGCGCAAGCCGTACAAGCCATCGGCGAACGACAGCGGGATGGAAATCTGGTTCACCATCTCCTCGATCTCATTCAGGCGCACCAGCTGCGCCGCGTAGATTTCCATGCGGCGCTCGCCCTGCGAATGCGCATCCTCCAGCGCCTGTTCCACCGTGCGCAACTGCCCATACCAGCGGTACACGCGCGACCGGACGCGCCATACGTACAGCGGCGGCACCACCTTGGACAGCGGCAGGATCAGCGCGCCCAGCCCCAGCACCAGCACCCACATGCGGTCGAAGAAATTGGCCAGCCAGAAGCTCATGTAGCGCTGCAGGAACGGCGGGCCATCCTTGTAGAACTTGGCCGCGCCCGGTGCGACAGGAATCTCCGTGTAGCGCGCCGACGGGAACTGGCCCTGCTGCTGGAACCAGCCGGCGCCGCTGTGGATCGAGGCGGCCGCCTGCACGAACAGATCGATCAGGGCCGGATGCAGGCTGTCGCGCGCCACCAGCGTGGCCGTGGGCGCGATCAGGTTGTAATCGACGGGCGGCAGGTCGCGGCCCAGGTCGACGATGCCGCGCGGCAGCACCACGTGACTGAGGAAGGGCAGCTTGCGCGCATAGGCTTCGGCCTGGTCGAAATCGAACAGCTGGATGCCCGGCGTTTGCAGCAGCATCTGGATCAGCGGCGCTTCCGGCGCCGAGGTGAACACCAGGCCGTCGATGCGCCCTTCCAGCAATTCCACCGTGGCCGGCGTGTTGGCCAGCGAACTGCGGATCACTTCATTCGGTTCGATGCCGTTCAGCGCCAGCACCTGCTTGAACAGCCTGGGCGCGCCGGCGCCCCTGGGGCCGAAGTTGATCTTCTTGCCCTTGAGCTCAGTGAGCCGGGTTATCGGTTTGCCCTTGGTCTCGCGCAGGAACAGCCACATCGGTTCGGTGAACAGGCTGCCCAGCGACACCAGCCCTTCCCGTTCCGCGGCCGCCTCGTCGGTCGAGCCGCTTTGCACGAAGGCGATATCGACGGCGCCGCTCTTGAGCCGGCGCAGGTTCTCGCCCGAGCCGGCCGATTGCAGCAAGGTCACCTTGACGCCGTGCCTGGCCAGCGCGGCCGCGTATTTCTTGCCGATCTGTTCGTAGGCGCTGTTTTCATGGCCCGTGGACAGCACCACCTGGCGCGGCGGCGACGGATCCACCAGCACATAGGCCAGCGCACACACGCCGACGATGGCGAGCAAGGTGGGCGCGGCGGCGACGAGCAGGTCACGCACGGAGAATTGCGTGAACTTGAGGATCTTGGACATGGTTTGGCGTACAGGTTTCATGGGCTGTCACCTTGCCAACAATCGTGCGGTTTTGCAAGCACCGCGCGCACGCCCGGCCGCGTGCGCACGGCGGCTGGCCGGGCGCGCGCGGTCCGCGACCGCGCGGCCCTGGATTGCGTCAGCCGCCGGTGCTGCCCCCGCCGCAGGGCGGCAGCGGCGCGGCGGCAGCGGTGGCGGCCGTGCCGGCGGCCACGTTCTGGATGGTGGCCGGCTTGACCGGATTGGGTTCGATCAGCGGCATCAGGCTGGGCGCCAGCACCGTCAGCAACTGCACCGGCAGCGCGCTGGTGAAGTCGTAGTTCTTCGATTCCGGCCCGCGCACGTAGGCCGTCATGCTGCCGAAGAAGCGCTCGCCGATGTTGAACACGAAGGTGGCCGAACGGTTCACGTAGCGCGACTCGATCAAACGGCCACCGGCAGCGAAGATGTCGAAGCGCTGGTCGCCGGTACCGGTCTTGCCGCCGACGGGAATCACGCTGCCGTCCGACTTGACGAAGGCCATGCGGGCGCGCTTGGCCGTGCCGTCCGAGACCACGCCACGGATCGCGTCCGCCACCACGCGCGCCACTTCCGCCGACAGCACCCGCTCGCTGAGCGTGCTCTTGCCGGGCGCGACCTGGGTGTCGTATGGCGTGCCGGCCGCGAAGTGCAGCGACGAGATGCGCTGGCTGGGCTTGCGGATGCCGCCGTTGACGATGATGCCCATCAGCTCGGCCAGCGCGGCCGGCCGGTCGGCCGACGCGCCCAGCGTGGTGGCGTAGGACGGCACCAGCGAGTCGAACGGATAGCCCATCTTCTTCCACTGGGCGTGGATCTTCATGAAGCCTTCCATCTCCAGCAGGCCGGCGATGCGCTTGTCCTGGGCGTGCTTGTGGTGGGTCTTGAACAGCCACTGGTAGACCTCCTGGCGCTGCTGCTCGCTGGCGGCCGTCATCTCGCTCAGCGTGGCGCCCGGGTGGGTCAGCATGTAGGCCGCCATCCACATCTCCAGCGGGTGCACCGAGGCCAGGTAGCCACGGTCGGCCAGCGACCACTTGTCGATCGCGTACTGCTCGTACAGCTTGGCCACGCGCTCGGGCGGCACCTCGTTTTGCGACGGCAGATTGTCCTTCAGGAAGGTGGCGAACTGCTCCTGGGTCGCATCCGGATACAGCGTGCGGTGGATCACGGCCAGCCGCACCGGCGTGCCGCGGATGTTGGCCAGCAGCGTTTTTTCCAGCTCGTCACCCTTCTTGCCCTTGTACTTGACGTAGAAGCGGTTCATGAACTCGCGCCCTTCCTTGTCGGCGAAGCGGGCCAGGTATTCGGCGCGGCGCGGATCGTCGGCGTCCTGCAGCAGCGAGGCCGAGGAACCGGGCGACTGGAACATGTAGAACTTGGCCACGTCGCGCATCAGGCGCACGAACACCAGGTTGGTCGAATGGCGCAGCGCTTCCGTCACGGTCAGGATCTTGCTGTTGTCTTCCTTGGAGAAGTTGCCGAAATGGTGCAGGCCGCCGCCGGTGAAGAAGCCTTCGCCGGGATTGCCCGAATACTTGCGCTCCATGGCCGCGTTCAGCATCGGGGTCAGCTCGCGCCCGCCCTTCTCGATCGGCAGTGCCTTGAAGTAGTCGATGGCCCACTGCGACAGCTTGTCCTGCGGATCGACCACCACCTTGTTCAGCGCCGCCGTGTCCATGCCGCCGTAGCGCGTGTGCAGCTGGTCGACGATGTCGAGGTAGGTGACCAGCGTGCGCAGCTTGGCCGTCGAGCCGAGGTCCAGCTTGGCGCCTTCGTTGATGTCGAGCGGCTGGTCGAAGTTATCGGTCTGCAGCCGCAGCAAATTGGCCTGCTCGCCCTTTTCCAGCAGCGTGAAGCTGTACACCACATGGGCCGGGTCGCCGTTGCCCAGCATGCCCTTGCCGGTCAGGCCGGCCGCCTTGGCCATCTCGGGGTCGCGCAAATCGCGCAGCACTTGCGTGACGGCCTTCTGCGCGCGCGCGTCCAGCGTGCTGACCACGCTCAGGTCCAGGCGGTCCAGGTTGTACAGGCGGTTGTCGCCAAGCAGGCTGGCCAGGTGGGTGCGCACCGCGTTCGAGGCCTTGCGCGTCACATAGGTCATGGCCGGCGCGGCCTGCACGCCGGAGCCGGCCGATGGATGCAGGCGCTGCCTGAGGGCCGCGTCGCGCACGGCCGGCGTGATCACGCCTTCCTGGGCCAGCAGGCGCAGGTGGGCATTGGCCAGCGTTTCCAGGTCGGCCGTGCCCTCGCCCAGGTAGTAGCTGGGGCGGCGCTGGGCGATCATCAGGCTCAGCGCCTCCTTGAACACCAGCGCGTTGTCGGGCTGGTCCAGCTTGCCGGCCAGCAGGTGGTTCACTTGCGCGAAATCGCGGCCGTACCAGACCCACATGCCATCGCCGATGCCGTTCACTTCACCGTAGCCGGGCTTGGCCGACAGCGGCACCGTGTTGAGGTAATCGATCACGATCTGGCGCCGCACGGCCGAGGTGTCCTCGCCCTGCTGGTAGGCGCGCAGGCTGGCCGACACCATTTGCTGCAGCTTGTCCTTGAGGGTGCTGGTGCGCCCTTCCGGCGAGTGGCGGTACTTCTCGATCTGGGTCGCCAGCGTGCTGCCGCCGGCCGGCCGGTGGCCGCCGGCGAAAGTGCTGGCCGTCTTCTCCAGCACCGCCTTGCTCAGGCGGTCCCATTCGACGGCCGGATTGCGTTTCGGGTATTTGCTGTCAAGCAGTTCACGGTTCTCGATGAACAGCAGGCTGCGCACCAGCGCCGGCGGCGCCTCGTCGAACTTGCCGTACACGCGCTCCGGATAGCTGGCCGTAAACAGCGGCTGGGCGCGGCAATCGACGATGGCCAGGCCGGTCTTGGTCTTTTCGCGGTAGGTGGTGAACACCCCCATGTCGGTCAGCTCGACCAGCTTGGGCGAGAAGCGCGACTGGGCCGTGACCGTGTAGTCGCGCGTCTTCAGCTTGCCCAGGTAGTCGGGAATGTTGGCGTAACCCAGGCGTTCGTCGTACGGGCTGTCCTTGGGGAAGCGGATGGCCGCGCTGGGGCCGGGCTCGACGCGCCAGCTGAGTTTGCCCACCAGGCCGGAGAAGAACTGGGCTTGCATGGTCGAGGTGCGGATTTCCTGCAACACCCAATACACGCCGCACGACAGCAGCACCAGCATGGCGACGATGAAGGCGTTGCGCGAACGCTTGCTCTTGACTGGCTCGGATGGCGGCGGCGAGGCCGGCTGGGTGTGGGCCAGCAGCACGGCGTCGTCAACGGGAGCGGGTGGCGGGACGGCACGCAGGTGGCGGCGCCGCCCATAGCCCATGGCGGCCGCGCCTGCGCGCAGCTTGCGCACCGCGCGCAGGACGATGCGGGGCCGGCGGAAACGTCGATTGCTTAACATATGATTCAAACCGGTCAGTCGTTTGTTCAGTCACACCGCGCGCCGCACCGCATCCACCTGGTCGTCGTGAACAACGGGCGCGCGACAGCGGATGCTTGCCATGTTCACTACTTAGTTGGCTGCGTTACAAGCGCACGTACATTTGCACTTAACTCGCGTGGTGCACACCCCGTTGACCGGGTCGTACAACACGCGCAGCCTGCCATCCATTCCACCACATCGGCGCCACATGGATGGGCCGGTGTGCAGAAAAATGTGCGTTCACCGGGGCTTTTCGCAAAAAAACAACGGCGTTCGCCGGCTACGGGGAACGCCGTCTGCCGGCTATGGGGAACGCCGTCTGCCGGCTATGGGGAACGCCGTTCGCGCCCGGCGCGAATCGCCGTGAAGACGGCGCGCCGCGAGGCTTCAAGAGAGGTGCTGGTACTCTACCTGCAGGCGCGACAATTCGGCGCACAGTTGGGCGAACGCGGCGGCCGTCGGCTCGGGCGCGCCCTTCACGCCCAGTTCGATGTGGCGGCGCGTGTTGGCATCGCCCACGCTGGGCAGGCTGAACACTTTCACGCCGGCGAACTGCGCTTCGAGCGCCTCCATCAGCGGCGTCAGCGCCGATTCGGCCGTGCCGTACACCAGCACCGACTGTTCGCTGTGCGGCGCGCGGTGGAACAGGTGGGCGTAATGGTGGTCGAGCACCCAGGCGATCATGGGATGGGCCATGACGGGAAAACCGGGCACGAAATAATGCTCGCGCAGCGCGAAACCGGCCACGTTGTTGTACGGGTTGGGGATCAGTTCGGCGCCTGCGGCGAATTCGGCCATCTTCAGGCGGTGCAGGTTCTCGGGCGAATTGAGGTCGGCCGGCTGGCCGCTTTCCTCGCCCATCTGGACGATGCGCTGCTGGATGTTGCGCTTGCCCTGTTCGTGCAGCACCAGCGGCAGGCCCAGCGCGTCGGCGGCGGCCTGGCGCGTGTGGTCGTCCGGCGTGGCGCCGATGCCGCCGCAACTGAACACGATGTCGCCGCTGGCGAAGGTGCGGCGCAGCGTGGCCGTGATGCGGGCCGGGTCGTCGCCCAGCACTTCGGCCCAGTCCAGTTGCAGGCCGCGCTCAGCCAGCATCTGCACCACTTTGGTGAAGTGCTGGTCGGTGCGCCGGCCCGACAGGATTTCGTCGCCGATGATGATCAATCCGATGGCCATTTTTTTCCTTTGTATGAAAACGCACGATGCGTAAGGGGCAGACCCTAGTATGCGTAAGGGTCAGACCCCAGGGTCTGACCCTGAAGTGAAAGCCGCGTTGAGATCGCGCATCGGTGGCGCCGCGCGCAGCCGGTCCAGCGCCTCCAGGCAGTAATGGGCGAACCACAAGCCGGTGAAGATGAAGATCACCACGTACAGCCAGATCGAGGCGGCCGCCAGGAACGGGAACAGCACGACGGACAAGGCCGTGCCGCCCAGCCACAGCATGCCCGGCAGCGCGCCGGCCAGGCCGGACAGCACGCCGATGGCCAGCAGCGGCCAGCGGTGGCGGCGCAGCACTTCGGCCCGCTCCTCGGCGCTGGCATGGTCGGCCAGCGTGTCGTACACCATCACCCGGCAGGTGAGCCAGCCCCACAGCACGGCCTGCACCACCAGCGCCAGCGGCGGCAACGCGTACAAGGGCAAGGTCAGCAGCCACAGGCCGATGAACACGGCCATGCCCACCAGCGCCGTCAGCGCGCTGCCAACCAGGCTGCCGCCGTGCTTGCGTTCGAGCTGGCCGTAGCGGCGCTGGCCCACGTGGCGAACGATGGCCGGCATGGCGGCCACGCCGATGAACACCAGGGCCGTCAATATCATCAGCGGCAACAGCAGCAGCATGGCGATCATGGGCACCACCACGGTCTTCAGCATGCCCAGGCCCAGCGAGGTGAGCAGGTTGCTGCTGTATGAAAATGCGTCATATTGGACGAACAGCGCGTGCAGGTAATCGATCAGCGGCTGCAGGCCCAGGTACAGCAGGCCGGCCCACAGCACGACGGCCAGCACGAACGGGATCACGCTCAGCAACAGCATACGCCCGTGCAGCTGCGACATCCACGCGCGGCCATAGGACCGCATCAGCGCGCCCATCAGCGCAGGTTCCCGCGCGGCGCGGGCATCAAGAGGTGTGACATGGTGTGTTTGCTTCCATTCCAGGGTGGTGGCCGGCCCCTGCCGGCGACGCCTGGCGATGATACTCCAGGGTGGCCACATTTTGGCGGGCCGGGGCCGCTTGTTCTACAATGCGGGATTATCGTCAACGACCACACCAAGGAAAACCATGTCCACCATCACCACCGCCTCGGGCCTGCAATACATCGAACTGACCGTCGGCGAAGGCGCCGAAGCCAAGGCCGGCCAGAACGTCACCGTGCACTACACCGGCTGGCTGCGCAACGACGACGGCAGCAAGGGCCCGAAATTCGATTCGAGCAAAGACCGCAACGATCCGTTTGAATTCGCCCTGGGCGCCGGCATGGTGATCCGCGGCTGGGACGAAGGCGTGCAAGGCATGAAGATCGGCGGCGTGCGCCAGCTGATCATCCCGGCCGACCTGGGCTACGGCTCGCGCGGCGCCGGCGGCGTGATCCCGCCGAATGCCACCCTGATCTTCGACGTGGAACTGCTGGCCGTTTAAGTTTCATCGCCGGCCAATTCAGGAAACCGGGGCCAGGTCCGGCGCAAGAGCGGGGTCAGGTCCGGCATCGCGCACAAGCGGGGTCAGGTCCAGCATCGCCGCATGCCGGACCTGACCCCGCTTTTGTTTGCTTGCGTGGCCCCGGTTTTGTCTGTGCTCAGCGCTGCCAGCCGCGCCGCAGCGCTTCCAGTTCCGCCCTCGGCTCCAGCATGTCGCCGACGATGCGCTGGTCTATCGCCTCCAGCAAGGCCGTCGGCAGTTCCGCCCCGCCGCGCTTGTAACTGCCCATCGGCGGCATCGGTTTGCCGACCTGCACCAGTACCGGCACGCGCCATTCATCGCTGGCGCGGCAAGCCAGCCCCGTCAGCTCCTGGCCGGTGCCGGCCAGGGTGAAGGTGCGGCAGTAGCCGCCTTCGCGCGACAGGAAACTGAGGCCGACCCGCACCTCGCTCGACGCCGTGGCGGCGCCCCCCATCTGCAAGCTGAGCGCCGACGCCAGCGCGCCCTGCGCGGCCAGCATGCCGTCGTGACTGGCCACGGCCGTCACCGGCGCCGGCGGACCGAACCACGCGGGCTGCCAGCGGGCCAGGCCGAATTTGCCGGCCACCACGCCCACCACCAGCGCCAGCGCCAGCGCGCCCCCTTCCAGCCAGCCCCAGTGACGGCGGCGCGCGCGCCGCGCCGCGCTGTGGTTGGCGGCCCGGCTGGCCCGCACGGCGTCCAGCTGCACCACGTTGGCGTTGCGCCGCGTGCGTGCGCTCTCGCGCGGGGCCTGGGCCGCATACTGGCCATCGCGCAGCGCGCGGTAGTGGGCCACGCGGCGCGCCACGCTGTCGTCCAGCCGCATGGCTTCCTCGACGGCGCGGCGGGTGGCCTCGTCCAGCTCGCCGTCCGCGTACGCAATCAGGGTCTCGTCCGAAAAACTCATGATGGTGTCCTCGCTGGTACAGATCATAACCCTTTGCGAGGCCGCGCGGGCGCGCCACTGGCGCCGGCGTTGCGGCTTTTTCTCATGCCGCGCGGGACAGCGCCAGACAAGGCAAAACGTGGTGCGGCGCGTCATAAAGCCCGTCAACACAGGCGTTTTTGGCACGCGCGGCGTGGCATGTCAGCTACTGTATGGCCTGCTTCAACGAGAAACCATTACATTTGACAATATTTATGCTAATCTGCGCGCTCTATTAACCAAGGAGGTAGTAATGAAAAAAGGCGAATTGATTGCAGAGTTTGCGAAACGCACCGAGATGTCCGCTGCTGCCGCCAACGGTGCGGTGAACACGCTGATCGCCATCATCACCGAGCGCCTGAAAAAGGGTGACACGGTAGGCATCACCGGCTTCGGCACTTTCGCCGTTGCCAAGCGCGCCGCACGCAAAGGCCGTAATCCTGCCACCGGCGAAGCGATCAAGATCGCCGCGTCGAAGACCCCGAAATTCTCCGCTGGCGCGACCCTGAAGGCCGCGGTCAACCCGAAGAAGAAGTAATCCACGCGCAGTAGCAATACTGAACAAGTGCCGATCCAGGCACCGGAACCGGCGGCCCGGGGCGCAAGCCCAGGCCGCCGTTCTGTTTTCTAGAGCTCGTCCATCAGCGCCAGCAGCACCAGCTTCTCGAACTCCGGTTCGAAGCGGCGGATGATGTTCTCCGGATCGCGCGCCAGCGCGTCGTCCGTCACGATGCCGAACTGCACCCCGCCGTTGTAGCTGAGGATAGATACCCCGATACCAATGTCGCCCGACTGCGGCACCCAGAACATCACCTGGTCGAGCTGGCTGCCGGCCAGGTACAGCGGCGTGCGCGGACCGGGCACATTGCTCATCACGGCCGTGGCCTTGCGGGCGAAATAATTCTGAATCTCATTCTGCACCTGCTTGGGCGTGGCGCCCAGCACGCCGAGCACCGACATGGCCACCAGCGCCGTGTAGCCACCCTTGAGTTCGTCCATGCGGCGCCGCACTTCGCGCAGCCGCGCCACCGGGTCTTCCAGGCCCACCGGCAGCACCAGCGGCACCAGGCCGAAGGCGTTACCGAGTTTTTGATGACCGTCGGCCTTGCGCAGGTTGACCGGCACCATCACCCGCACTTCGCAGGCCGGGTCCACCGTGTCGCCGCAGGCGCGCAGGTAGGCGCGCAGGGCGCCGGCCACGCTGGCCATCAGCACGTCGTTGATCGAGCAGCCGTAGGCCTTGCTGATGGCCTTCACTTCCGACAATGGCAGCGGCTCGCTCCAGGCCACGTGCTTGCGGCCATTGGGCTTGCCTTTCAGGCGCGTGGCGCTGTCGGACTCCATGGTGGTGAGCTTGACGGCGTCCAGCGCCAGCTTGGTGGCGGTCTGGCCCAGCTGGCCGATCTTGCCGACCACCGCCGGCATGTCGGTCCACAGCCGCATCGACTTGAGCCACATGGCCGACGACAGGTCGATGGCCTTGACGGTGGTGGCCGTGATCGGCAGCAGGATCTGTTCCCATGGATTTTCCTCGGCCAGCTCGACGGCCACTTCGGAGGGCCGGTGCAACTGGCTGTCCGGATGGGCGCCGAACATGGACATGAACACGCCCACCAGCGCCACGCCGTCGGCGATGCAGTGGTGGATGCGCACGATCAGGGCCTGGCGCACCTTGCCATCCTCGCCCACGCAATTGTCGACCAGGTGCATCTGCCACAGCGGCAGCACCGGGTCCAGCGGCTGCTGCGACAGCCGGCCCACCAGTCCCTGCAAGGCCGGCTTGTTGCAGCCGCCATCGGGCCCGTCATGCAGGCGCAGGTTGACCACGTGATCGTCCAGGTTCACGTCCTGTTCCTGCCACCAGGCGCCCGCCACGTCCTGCACCACGCGGCTGCGGAAGCGGCGATAGGCGAGGAAACGGGTGGTGAGCGCCTCCTTGAGGCCATCGAGCGCGATGGGCTGGCTCATCATGGCCACGCCCACGATCATCATCTGGTTGCCTTCCGAATCCATCCTCAGCCATGCCGTATCCACGGTCGACATCTTCTTACGGCCAAACAAGGCTTTGGACAACATTCGAGCATCTCCTCTAAGGTTTGTGGTCGGTTTGTTTGTATTATGTCGCTGAACGGGATGTCAATGCGCTAAGTATTTATAGTGACATTGCTCTAACAACAATATGTGCAACACTTTTCGCCCACAGGAGCTGTTATGAGTTTACAAGAGCAATTCGCGCAGGCGCAGGCCGATTCCAAGAACCTGCCCGAGCGTCCGGACAATATGACCCTGCTGAAGATCTACGCCCTGTACAAGCAGGCCAGCAGCGGTGACGTGGAAGGTGCGCGTCCTGGCTTCACCGACATGGTGGGCCGCGCCAAGTATGATGCCTGGGCCGCCCTCAAGGGCAACAGCCAGGAAGAGGCGATGCAGCAATACATCGACCTGATCGAAGAACTGAAGGGCTGATCACGCCCGCCGGGGAGTGGCGCGCGCCGCTCCCCTTCCATTCCGGCAGCCGTTCAGGCCTTGCCGCCAAAGACCTTCTGCATATTTTCCGCCACCTTGTGCTCGATCTTGTGGGCGAACGCGCTCAGCAGGAATCCCAGCTTGATCTGCATCTGCGCCTGATGCTTGTGCAGCGTGAGCGAACCGGACACGCCGCTGCGCTCGAAGTGCAGCACATCGCCCTGCCAGTTGCACTCAATGTCGAATTCCTCGGCCATCTGCTCGGCCACTTTCTCTGCCGCTTCGCGGGCTTTCTTGTGTGACAGGTGGTGATCCTGCACGATGTTGATGTCCGCCATCTGGCCTTCCTCACTAGTTGAACCAGCCGCCATGATGCCAGTTGAGGCCGCCCGGCGCCAGTGCCCCCAACCTACGGCCGCCAGCCCATCACCGCCAGCAAGGCCGCGAAACCGGCCACGTAAGCGAGCGCCACATGCCAGCCGTGGCGCAGCCACAGCAGCACCGAACGGGCTTCCGGATACTGGCCGCTGAGCGCCACCCCGGCCGAGGAACCGAACCAGATCATGGAGCCGCCAAAGCCCACCGCGTAGGCCAGGAAGCCCCAGTCGAAGCCGCCCTGGCGCAGCGCCAGCGCGGTCAGCGGGATATTGTCGAACACGGCCGACACGAAACCGAGCGTGAGCGCGCTGGGCCACGATGCGGCTGGCAGCGCGTGCACCGGCATCATGGAGGCCGACCACACCAGCGCCAGCAGGAACACGGCGCCACGCAAGGCGCCGGGCAACTCGTGCCAGTCGGGCCGGCGCCACAGCGCGCTCACGGCCAGCGTCAGCCACACGGCCGCGCCCAGGAAAGGGAACACGCCGATCCAGGCCGGGAAGCGCACGCTGAGCAGCACGTTGGTCAGCACGGCCGCCACCAGCACGCCGGCCACGATGGCCACCCGGGCCCAGTCGACGCGCACGCCGGCCGGCGCATCCTTGACGATGGGGCTGTAGGCCTGCTGCTGGCGCGCGGCCGGCAGCGCGCACACCAGCAGCGCCACGCCGGCCGCCACGTAGGCGTGCAGCACCTGCGACGGCGCCACCCCGGCCAGCCACATCATGGTGGTGGTGGTGTCGCCCACCACGCTGCCCGAGCCGCCCGCGTTGGAGGCGGCCACGATGGCCGCCAGATAGCCGATGTGCACCTTGCCCCGGAACACGCTATGGGCCACGGTGCCGCCGATGATGGCGGCGGCGATGTTGTCGAGGAAGCTGGAAATGAAGAACACCAGCACCAGCAGCATGAACGGCCCTTTCCAGTCGTCGGGCAGGTAGTCGGGCAGAATGTCGGGGATGCGGCTGCGTTCGAAGTGCTTGGCCAGCAGGGCGAAACCGAGCAGCAGCGCCAGCAGGTTGGCCAGCCCCACCCACTCGTGGCCGGCATGGGCCAGCAGGCCGGCCACGCCCTCGCCTTCGCCGAACGGCGCCCACAGCACCTTGTAGAGCGTGATGACGAGCGCCCCGCCCAGCGCCGTCAGCATGGTGGAGACATGGGCAAAAGCGACCATGGCCAGCACCGCGGCGAACAACAGGAATTCCAACGGGATGCCAGCCAGGGCTGGGGTGACGGGATGGGGCATGCGGTCTCCAGGTAGGTGCGCCGGCTGGGCCGGCTGTCGTGTTTGGCTTGGATTCTAGCGCACCGGGCCCGGCAGCGGCCAATGCCCGATCGTTTGCGGCCACGCAAACCCGGGCCGCCCGCGCGGGGCGACGATGGACGCTGGATGGCGCGCCAGCGCCATCCCCCACACTCACCAAGCAAGGAGCGCGCATGAAAATTCTAGCCACAGCCCAGGGCGGCATCGCCGGCCAGGGCGGACATTACGAGGTCGATACCGGCAGCAACGTGCAGGGCAAGGCCCTGGAGGCGACCCTGAACAACGATCACTTCTTCGCCACCCCGCCCACGGCCATGCCCCCGGCCGGGGCCGACCAGTTGCGCTGGACCATCACGGTCGAGGACCGGGGCCGGCGCCACAGCGTCTCGTTCTGCGAGGATGGGCGGCCGGCCAACCAGCGCTGGCAAAAGCTGCTGAACCAGATCCGCGCGGCCACCTGACCGAGGTGCCCGGCCTGTTCGGGCCAATCTTGACTAGCGTCATCACCGCGCCCGCCGGGGTGTGCTACTGTCGTTCCCCAGTAGAAAAAAGCACCTGTAAGCACCCCGCCAGGCCCCGGCGCCGGCGGCGCCTGAGCGCACGCGGCAAGCGCGCGGCGCGCATTTGCTTATAGAGATTGTATATAAGCGCAATTTGTGAGATGGGACAAATTACCTTAAAATACAGTGCTTTGCTGAAGTCGGCAGGGCCAATACGACGCCGCTGACGGACCAGCGCACCAACATTGATAGGACTGTTATGACTCACGTTGTCACCGAATCTTGCATCAGCTGTCGTTACACCGATTGCGTCGATGTTTGCCCGGTAGATTGTTTCCGCGAAGGCCCGAATTTCCTGGCGATCGACCCGGACGAATGCATCGACTGCGCCGTGTGCGTGGCCGAATGCCCCGTCAACGCCATTTTCGCTGAGGAAGATGTGCCGTCGGACCAGCAGCAATTCATCAAGATCAACGTCGAGCTGGCCCGCAACTGGCCCTCGATCACCAAGACCAAGGCGGCCCTGCCGGAAGCCGAAGAGTTCAAGGACGTCAAAGAGAAGCTGCACCTGCTGGTACGCTGAGCGCGTCCCGCTCCACACCGGCGCGCGTCCGGCACGGCCGGCTGGCAGGCGACACCAGGCAGCAGCTGGCAGTGTTCAGGCGTGTTCGCCGCGTGCGCGCGGCGCGCCCCGTTGTTGCCTGAATTTTGCCTGAAAGTTTATGCCACAACAGGGAAAATCGTATGCAAAGCGTCACCCCCACCCCCGCCGGCGTGATTGAAGCCGATGCCGTCATTATCGGCGCCGGCCCGGTCGGCCTGTTCCAGGTCTTCGAACTGGGCCTGCTGGAAATCAAGGCCCACGTGATCGATTCGCTGCACGCCGTCGGCGGTCAGTGCGTGGAACTGTACCCGGACAAACCCATCTACGACATTCCCGCCGTGCCCTCGTGCACCGGCCAGGAACTGACGGACAACCTGCTCAAGCAGATCGCCCCGTTCGAGCCCACCTTCCACCTGGGCCAGGAAGTGACCATCGTCGAACGGCGCGAGGATGGCCGTTTCAATGTTGAAACGAGCACCGGCACCCGTTTCCTGGCCAAGACCATCTTCATCGCCGCCGGCGTCGGCTCGTTCCAGGCCCGCACGCTCAAGGTCGAGGGCATCGAACAGTTCGAAAACAGCCAGCTGTTCTACCGCGTCAAGGACCCCGCCCTGTTCGAGGGCAAGAACCTCGTCATCTGCGGCGGCGGCGACTCGGCGCTGGACTGGGCCCTGAACTTTGTCGGCAAGGCCGAATCGGTGGTGCTGGTACACCGCCGCGAGGACTTCCGCGCCGCGCCGGCCTCGGTGGCCAAGATGAAGGCCCTGTGCGACGACTACGAAATGCAGCTGATCATCGGCCAGGCCACCGGCTTCGAAGCCAAAGATGGCAAGCTGACCGACCTCAAGGTGACCGGCGCCGATGGCGTCACGCGCCGCGTGCCGCTCGACATGCTGCTGGTGTTCTTCGGCCTGTCGCCCAAGCTGGGTCCGATCGCCGAATGGGGTCTGGACATCGAGCGCCGCCAGCTCAAGGTGCAAAGCACGGAGAAATTCGAAACCAACGTGCCCGGCATCTTCGCCGTGGGCGACATCAACACCTATCCGGGCAAGAAAAAGCTGATCCTGTCGGGCTTCCATGAAGCTGCTCTGGCCGCTTTTGGTGCAGCGCCATACATTTTCCCGGACAAAAAAATCCACATGCAATACACGACCACCTCGCCCAAGCTGCACAAGGTGCTGGGTGTGGAAACCCCGGTGTTCGACTAGGAATCTGTCAACGGCCCTGCCGTTCGTCCTACAAAAAAGCAGCGGAACCGCTGCTTTTTTTTATTCTGGCTGCGTTATGATGGCTCATCGAGCCAAAAAATTCGCTCATTCCCTTGCGGAAACAGCAGTATCATCATGCAAGGCGCCTGTAAACATGCCGCTCCCGCCTTTCTCGCGGGAATCTCGAAATGCTTTACGACACGAACAAATATCCTATAATTGATCCATGATGTATAGGTTTGGTGCGCCGCACCATCCTCACTGCCAGGAATATTTATGCTCTACCAACTGCACGAAATGCAACGCTCGTTCCTGACGCCTTTGATGCATTGGGCCGACGCGTCCTCCAAACTGTTTACCAACCCCGTTTCGCCGCTGGCGCACACGCCCTTCTCGCAGCGGATCGCGGCCGGCTACGAGTTGATGTACCGTTTGGGCAAGGATTACGAAAAGCCGGCGTTCGAGATCGACAGCACCGAGATCAACGGCGAACAGGTCGGCATTATCGAACAAGTGGTGGAAACCAAGCCGTTCTGCCGCCTGATCCACTTCCGCAAGGACTTGAGCGAGAAAGCGCTGCGCGCCCTGCAGCAACCGAAGGTGTTGCTGGTGGCGCCGCTGTCGGGCCACCACTCCACGCTGCTGCGCGACACCGTGCGCGGCCTGCTGGTCGAACACGACGTCTACATCACGGACTGGACCGATGCGCGCATGGTGCCGGTCTCGGCCGGCCCGTTCCACCTGGACGATTACATATTCTACGTCCAGGACTTCATCCGCCTGCTGGCGCCGGACCTGAACGTGATTTCCGTGTGCCAGCCGACGGTGCCGGTGCTGGCCGCCATCTCGCTGATGGCGTCGGACAACGATCCCAAGCTGCCCAAGACCATGACCATGATGGGCGGCCCGATCGATCCGCGCAAATCGCCCACCCAGGTCAACAACCTGGCCACGGAAAAGAAATTCTCGTGGTTCGAGAACACGGTGATCTATGCCGTGCCGCCCAACTACCCGGGCTTTGGCCGCAAGGTCTATCCGGGCTTCCTGCAGCACGCCGGCTTCATCGCCATGAACCCGGGCCGCCACGCCCAGAGCCACCGCGAGTTCTACATGCACCTGGTGGAAGGCGACGACGAACCGGCTGAAAGCCACCGCAAGTTCTACGATGAATACAACGCCGTGCTCGACATGCCGGCCGAATACTACCTCGACACCATCAAGACCGTGTTCCAGGAATTCCGGCTGCCGAAAGGTACGTGGATGGTCGGCGGCAAGCCGGTGCGCCCGCAAGACATCAAGACGGTGGCGCTGTTCACGGTCGAAGGCGAGCTGGACGACATCTCCGGCGCCGGCCAGACCCAGGCCGCGCACGAGCTGTGCAGCGGCATCCCGGCCCACATGCAGCAAGACTTCGTGGCGCCGCAAGCGGGCCACTACGGCATCTTCTCGGGCCGCCGCTGGCGCGAAGTGATCTGCCCGAAGATCGGCGAGTTCATCCGCAAGCACGGCTAAGCGCGTTTCCACCCCAGCAAATCGGGGACGCCCCCTGGTTCTCCCGCGCGGGAAAACCAGGGGCCGTCCCCGATTCTTTTGGCCCGCCGCGCGGCGGCGTCAATCGGCCTGTGGCCGCATGCGCGGTACGCCATTCCGGCGCGGCGTGGCGCCACCGTCGAGGTGGGCACGCTGCCAGTATTCCTTTTCCAGCCGCTCCAGGTCCAGTTCATGGGCCGCGCTGTTGAAGGCCTTCTGCTGTTCCAGTCCCTGCGCCGTGTGCTTGAAGCACACCGCCACCGGCCGCTCCTTGAACAGGTTGTCGGCGATGCCCACGCGCTCGCGCTCGGCCGGGCCGAACTGCGGCTCGTGCAGCAAATAATCGAGCACGTGGCGCTCGATCACGATCACGGAATAGCGCCCGATCAACAGCTTGCGCAAATTGGTCTCGTCGTTGACGCCCTCCTCGGGCGACACGTCGCCGCGCGCGCGGGCCGCGTCGAACTGCTCGCCATAGGCGTAGCCCGCCACTGTGCCCAACCGCACGCCGCGCAGGCCGGCCAGCGTGTCGGGCCGCACCGGCGCCGTTTTCAGGTAGGCGAGCACGGTCTGCGTGCTGCCGATCGGGGAAGAAAAATGGCAAAGTTTTTCCCGCTCGGGCGTGCGCCACACGGGCAACAGGCCAGCATAGCGGGGATTGTGCAGGCCAAATTCCATGGCCCGCTTCCACGGAAAGTACTCGATCTCCGAGCGCATGCCCAGCCGCTGGTACACCGCGGCCACCAGTGCGCCGGACAGGCCATCTCCCGGCAGCGCGGCCGTGACGAACGGCGGCCACTCGTCGGCGGAGAAACGCACCACCGGCAACGGCGCCGCCGCCAGCCACGCCGGCCAAACCGCGCAGGCCAGCCAAGCGATCACGATGCCAGACTTTAACCGCCCCATCCACATACTCCATCTGTTACCGGACGGTCACCGCGCCGCCCGTATGATCGGTCACTATCGTCCCACAAAAGGCCGCACCGCACGGTTGTATTTCAGCAACTTTCCCGCCATAGCCCCACAGCGCAATGTTGCGGGATATTTTACGGCCCTGGTCACGCGGATATTGGATAATAGCGTTTTACCGCATGCAAGCTGACCGTGTCACTCACCAATACCCCCACCCTCGCCGACCGCATCGAAGACCTGCTGCCGCAGACCCAGTGCACCAAGTGCGGCTACCAGGGCTGCCGCCCGTACGCGGAGGCGATCGCGGCCGGCCAGGCCGGGATCAACCAGTGTCCGCCTGGCGGCGCCGACGGCGTGGCCCGCCTGGCCGCGCTGACGGGCCAGAAAATCATTCCCATCAATCCCGTCAACGGCATCGAGCGCCCGCGCGCCGTGGCCTACATCGACGAGGCGCTGTGCATCGGCTGCACGCTGTGCATCCAGGCCTGCCCGGTGGACGCCATCGTCGGCGCGGCCAAGCAGATGCACACCATCGTGCCCGACCTGTGCACGGGCTGCGACCTGTGCGTGAACCCATGTCCGGTCGATTGCATCGTCATGTACCCGGTCACGGAAACGACCGGTTGGGATGCCTGGAGCCAGCCGCTGGCCGACGCCGCGCGCGAACGGCATGACTTCCGCGCGCTGCGCCTGCGCCGCGACGCCGAGGAAAACGATGCGCGCCTGGCCGCCAAGGCCGTGGCCAAGATGAAGGCGGTGGACGCGCTGGACCCGGCCACGGCGGCCGACGAAGCGGAGAAGGAACGCAAGCGCGCCATCATCGCGGCCGCCATGGAACGGGCGCGCCTGAAGAAGGAAGCGGCGCAGCAGCAGGCAACGCCGCAAGGCAGCGCCGCCAAGGAAAACAAACCCGAATGAATGCAGCCAAACGCTACGAAATGTTCACGCGCTTTCGCGCGGCCAACCCCAAACCCGTCACGGAACTGGAATACACGACACCGTTCGAACTGCTGATCGCCGTGCTGCTGTCGGCCCAGGCTACGGACGTGGGCGTGAACAAGGCCACCCGCAAGCTGTACCCGGTGGCCAATACGCCGGCCAAGATCCTGGCGCTGGGCGAAGAAGAACTCAAGAGCTACATCCAGACCATCGGCCTGTACAAGACCAAGGCCAAGAACGTGATCGCCACCTGCAAGATCCTGCTGGAACAGCACGGTGGCGAAGTGCCGCGCGACCGCGCGTCGCTGGAGGCGCTGCCCGGCGTGGGCCGCAAGACGGCCAACGTGGTGATGAATACGGCCTTCGGCGAGCCGACCATGGCAGTCGATACCCATATCTTCCGGGTCGCCAACCGCACCGGCCTCGCGCCGGGCAAGAATGTCGATATCGTGGAGCAGAAGCTGCTCAAGTTCGTGCCCAGGGAATTCCTGCACGATGCCCACCACTGGCTGATCCTGCACGGCCGCTACACCTGCAAGGCGCGCAAGCCCGAATGCTGGAACTGCATGGTGGCCGACCTGTGCGACTACCGCCACAAGACGCCGGCGCCGGAAGGCGCCTGAGCCGCCGCACGGGGCGCACGAACGTCCCGGCGAAGATCAGCGGGACAGCGGCCTCGCCTTACACCAGCACCAGGTTGTCGCGGTGGATCAGCTCCGGGCCTTCCACGAAGCCGAGGATGGCTTCGATCTCGGTCGACGGCTTGCGCATGATGCGGCGCGCTTCCGCGCTCGTGTAATTGGACAGGCCACGCGCCACCGGATGGCCTTCCGGGCTGACGCAGGTGATGACGGCGCCACGGCCGAATTCACCCTTCACTTCCGTCACGCCGATCGGCAGCAGGGACTTGCCTTCGTCCCTCAGCTTCTGGACGGCGCCCGCGTCCAGCACCACCTGGCCCACCGTGTGCAGGTGATCGGCCATCCACTGCTTGCGCGCCGTCAGGTGGCCGGTCTGCGCCGTCAGCTCGGTGCCGATGGCTTCACCCTGCGCGAGGCGGCTCAGCACATCGCTGTCGCGGCCCCAGGCGATGATGGTGTGGGCGCCCGACTTGGCGGCGCGCTTGGCGGCCAGGATCTTGGTCAGCATGCCGCCACGGCCGATGCTGCTGCCGGCGCCGCCGGCCATCGCTTCCAGCGCCGGGTCACCGGCGCGGCCCTGGCGGATCAGTTGCGCGTTCGGGTCCTTGCGCGGATCGGCCGAGTACAGGCCATGCTGGTCGGTCAGGATGATGAGCGCGTCGGCTTCGATCAGGTTGGCCACCAGCGCGCCCAGCGTGTCATTGTCGCCGAACTTGATCTCGTCCGTCACCACCGTATCGTTCTCGTTGATGATGGGGACCACGCCCAGGCGCAGCAAGGTGGTGAGCGTGGAGCGCGCGTTCAGGTAGCGTTCGCGGTCGGCCAGGTCGGCATGCGTGAGCAGCACCTGCGCCGTGCCCAGCTGGTGCGCGCGGAAGCTGGTTTCGTAGATTTGCGCCAGGCCCATCTGGCCCACGGCGGCGCAAGCCTGCAGTTCGTGGATATCGGTGGGGCGCTGCTCGAAGCCCAGGCGCAGCATGCCCTCGGCCACCGCGCCGGACGACACCAGCACCACTTCCTTGCCCAGCGCCCGCAGGCCGGCGATCTGCGCGGCCCAGCGCGCGATGGCGGCGTGGTCCAGGCCCCGGCCGTCGTTGGTGACGAGCGAGGAACCGACCTTGATGATGACGCGAGTGGCTTTCTGTATGACGGAATTCATGGTGCGGCGGTTCTCATCTCAAAGCGCGGCCCGGCCGCGCATGACTATCAAACACCCCGGCGCGCGCGCCAGGACAAGGATTGCTGTGATATCGCCGGGGACGGGCGGGTCGCCCGGTCTTGCCGCAACCGGCGCCGCGCCCGTGGTAGCGGGGTTTGCGCCGACATGGATGACACAAACGATGGTAACCGTTTATATCAAAGGGAAAAATGCGAATCGGCCGCGCGAGGCGGCCGAACGGGAATCACGTACTGTGATTGTAATCGAAGACGGGCTTGCCGTTCAGGTCGATCAGTCCAGGATCTTAGTCCAGGATTTTAAAGCGGGGATCGTCCGGATCGATGGACGAGATGCCGCGCGCCTCTTCCGTCATCTGGGTTTCTTCCGCGCGCTGTTCCTCGTGCTTCTTCTGCTCCAGGTGCAGATAGATGGCGTTGACCAGTTCCTGCGTGCCTTCGTGGCTCAGGGCCGAGATCTCGAACACGGGCCCCTTCCAGCCAAAGCGCTTGAGGAAGTCCTTGACCACCGTCTTGCGCTCCGCTTCCGGCACCATGTCCAGCTTGTTGAGCACCAGCCAGCGCGGCTTGTCGGCCAGCGCTTCGTCGTACTTCTTGAGTTCCTTGACCAGGGCCTTGGCTTCCTTGACCGGATCGACGTTCGCTTCGAACGGTGCCAGGTCGACGATGTGCAGCAGCAGGCCGGTGCGCTGCAGGTGGCGCAGGAACTGGTGGCCCAGGCCCGCGCCTTCGGCCGCGCCCTCGATCAGGCCGGGAATGTCGGCGATCACGAAGCTGCGCTCATGCGACACGCGCACCACGCCCAGGTTGGGGTGCAAGGTGGTGAACGGGTAGTCGGCGATCTTGGGACGGGCGTTCGAGACGGCCGTGATGAAGGTGGACTTGCCCGCGTTGGGCATGCCCAGCAGGCCCACGTCGGCCAGCACCTTCAGCTCCAGGCGCAGTTCGCGCCGTTCGCCTTCCTTGCCTTCGGTCTTCTGGCGCGGCGCACGGTTAGTCGACGTCTTGAAGTGGATATTGCCCCAGCCGCCTTCACCGCCCTTGGCCAGCAATTCGATCTGGCCGTGCTCGGTCAGGTCGGCGATGATTTCGCCGCTGGTGTTGTCGATGATCAGGGTGCCCACCGGCATGCGCAGCTGGATGTCTTCCGCGCCCTTGCCGTAGCAGTCGGCGCCGCGTCCAGGCTCGCCGTCCTTGGCCTTGTGCATCTTGGAGTAGCGGTAATCGACCAGGGTGTTGACGTTGCGGTCGGCGATGGCCCAGATCGAGCCGCCTTTGCCGCCGTCGCCGCCGTCCGGGCCGCCGAAGGGTCTAAATTTTTCACGGCAAAAAGAGGCGCAGCCATTGCCGCCGTTGCCGGCGATGACTTCAATTTTTGCTTCGTCGATAAACTTCATAGTGTGCCGCCATAAAACTAAAAAGGCTCTACCTTGGGCAGAGCCTTTCGATTGAAGGCTTGCGCCTTACGGGGTGGCATGCCGCAAGGGCATGCCGGTACCAATTACGCTGGTACGACGGTCACGAACTGGTGCGAGTTCGGGCCCTTGACAACGAACTTCACCTTGCCGTCCACCAGGGCGAACAGGGTGTGGTCCTTGCCCATGCCTACGCCTTCGCCGGCGCGCACTGGGGTGCCGCGTTGACGAATGATGATGCCGCCGGCGTTGATCGCCTGGCCGCCGTAGACTTTAACGCCCAGACGTTTTGATTCTGAGTCACGGCCGTTTCGCGTAGTGCCGCCGCCTTTTTTGTGTGCCATTCTAAAGCTCCTTCGATACTAGTGTGATTCGGGCAAGCAGCGATTAGCCGTTGATCGAAACGATTTGGATTTCGGTGTAATTCTGGCGATGGCCCTGATGCTTCTGGTAGTGCTTACGACGACGCATCTTGAAAATCTTCACCTTATCGTGACGACCGTGTGCCACAACAGTTACCAGTACCTTCGCACCTTCGACCAATGGAGCACCAAACTTGATGCTGTCGCCCGCGCCAACGGCGAGGACCTGATCGATGGTGATTTCGGAACCAATGTCTGCCGGTATCTGTTCTACTTTGAGTTTTTCGCCAGCGACAACTTTATACTGTTTGCCACCGGTTTTTATGACCGCGTACATGATTTGAAACCTCATCAAATGTTTAGAAAAATCCCTCCCGGCTCGGCGTTGCAAGCAGGCTGAAAACGGGGGAACCGCTGATTATACATGCGTTGGGATTTCGCGTCAAAAACTATTCACAAACTTGACGTGGCGTGGTATGTCACCCCGGGCCGCCGTGCGCGATGTTATGCGAACGACATCCAAGTTGCAGGCCCTGGCGGCCAAATGCCCCTTGGCGCAGGGCCATGTCGTATAATCGCGGCACCCTATACAGTCCATCGCAGGTTCGCCTTGTCCGACGCTACCCAACACACCAAGCAAAACACCATCGCCCAAACGATCGCCGCCGACATGGACGCGGTCAACACGGTGATCCGCCAGAAATTGCATTCCGAGGTCAGCCTCGTCAACCAAATCGCTGAATACATCATCAGCGCCGGCGGCAAGCGTATCCGGCCGGTGCTGGTGCTGCTGGTGGCCAACGCCTACGCCTATGAGGGCACGGCGCACCACGAGCTGGCGGCCGTGGTCGAATTCATCCACACGGCGACCCTGCTGCACGACGACGTGGTGGACGAGTCGTCGCTGCGCCGCGGCCGTGCCACGGCCAACGCGCTGTTCGGCAACGCCGCTTCCGTGCTGGTGGGCGACTTCCTGTACTCGCGCGCGTTCCAGATGATGGTGGGCCTGAACAACATGCGGGTGATGCAGATCCTGTCGGACGCCACCAACGTGATCGCCGAAGGCGAAGTGCTGCAACTGCTGAACATGCACGACCCGGACGTGAACGAGGAACGCTACCTGCAAGTGATCCGCTCCAAGACGGCCAAGCTGTTCGAGGCGGCGGCCGAACTGGGTGCACTGGTG
>DATFBD010000140.1:0-65679 GCA_035254005.1 Burkholderiaceae bacterium
GGTCCGTTTGCCCGCCGATGTGCTGGAAGCATTAGGAGATCACTCAGGTCATTGGTGGTCGGCCCCCGAGCTGGAACCGGTCATCGTCGAGGCTATCCGCGCCTTCATCAAACCTGCTGCGGCCACGCGACAGCAGCCGGCCGGTACGGATGCGGGCGGGTATCAATGGAAGCAACTGTTTCTCCCGGCAGGGACCAAGCTGCGTGCCAGTTTTGGGGGAAGGCCCAGCTTTGCTGTCGTGGAAGGTGACGATATCCTATGCGACGGACAGACTGTCTCGCCTTCTGGCTTCGCCAACCAGCAAGGGTGCGGCAACCGCAATGCGTGGAAGGCGATTTGGTTGCGCTTTCCCGGCAGTGAGCAATGGTTGCAGGCCGATATATGCCGGGCACAGCAGAACGCAGCGATCGCACGCCTGTTTGGTGGCGATGCACGGACAGCCGCTCGCGCCACACCGCCACAGCCGGTGCCGGCGAGCCGTGCGAAGCGCACTGGAAAGCCCCAGTCCAAGCCGAAGAAAAAGGCGGCTCGCCCATCCAATCTGGCGGCGAAGGTGCAAAGTGAAGGCGAGCAGCGCAAGCATGGCGCCGGAAGAAGTGCTCGCCGCAAGCGCCGGACACAAAAGCACATTCCCGGAAATCCGTGAAGAACCAAAAAAAAGCGGGGCCAAAACCGGGGTCAGGTCATGCCCTCATGCAAGATGCGTGCATCTTGCATGAGGGCATGACCTGACCCCGGTTTTGGCCCCCGCTTGCGTGTGCCTGGGGCTTAGCGGCCGCGACCGCCCGAGCGGTGCTGGGCTGCCGAGCGCGATGCGGCGGGACGGCCACCGCCGCCACCACCGCCGCCGCCACCGCCAGCGCCGCGCGGCTTGGCGCCGCCGCCGGTCTTGACGCGGATTACCTGGCCGCCCCCGCCGCCACCGCCACCATTGGCGCCGCGGTTGCCACCGCCGTTGCGCTGGCCGGGATTACGATGACCAGGGCCGCCGCTGCGCAGCTGCACCGGCTGCGGACGGGCGTTCGGGTCCGGCTCGAAGCCGGGGATCACGGCGCGCGGGAGGGTCTGCTTGATGAGCTTTTCGATGTCCTTCAGCATATCGTGCTCGTCCACGCACACCAGCGACACGGCTTCGCCGGTGGCGCCGGCGCGGCCCGTGCGGCCGATGCGGTGCACATAGTCTTCCGGAATGTTGGGCAGGTCATAGTTGACCACGTGCGGCAACTGGTCGATGTCGATGCCGCGCGCGGCGATGTCGGTGGCCACCAGCACTTGCAGCTTGTTGTCCTTGAATTCGGACAGCGCCTTGGTGCGCGCCGACTGGCTCTTGTTGCCGTGGATGGCCATGGCGCCGATGCCGTCGCCGCCGAGTTGCTCGACCAGCTTGTTGGCGCCGTGCTTGGTGCGCGTGAACACCAGCACCTGGTGCCAGTTGTTGCTCTTGATCAGGTGCGCCAGCATCGGGTGCTTCTTGTCGCGGTCGACCGGGTGGATCTTTTGCGCGATCACTTCCACGGTCGAATTGCGGCGCGCCACTTCGATGGTGGCTGGCTTGTTCAGCAGGCCGTCGGCCAGCGCCTTGATCTCGTCCGAGAAGGTGGCCGAGAACAGCAGGTTCTGGCGCTTGGACGGCAGCGCGGCCAGCACCTTGCGGATGTCGCGGATGAAGCCCATGTCGAGCATGCGGTCGGCTTCGTCGAGGATCAGGATTTCGATCTTCGACAGGTCGACCGTGCGCTGCTCCATGTGGTCCAGCAGGCGGCCCGGCGTGGCGACCAGGATGTCGACGCCATGCTTGAGCTGCTTGATTTGCGGATTGATGCCTACGCCGCCGAAGATCACGGTCGAATTCAGTTTGGTGTATTTGCCGTACACGCGCACGCTTTCCTCGACCTGGGCCGCCAGTTCGCGGGTGGGGGTCAGGATCAGGGCGCGGATCGGGCGCTGGGACGTGTTGCCGGTCATGGCCGCGCCGTTGGCGTCAGTCGACAGGCGGTGCAGCACGGGCAGGGTGAAGCCGGCCGTCTTGCCGGTGCCGGTCTGGGCGCCGGCCAGCAGGTCGCCGCCATTCAATACGGCAGGGATCGCCTGCGCCTGGATCGGGGTCGGGGTGGTGTAACCCGTTTCGGTTACGGCACGGACGATAGCGTCGGACAAACCGAGTTTGGAAAAGGACATGGTAGCTTTTTGTTAAGATCGGCCTGTCGCCATCGTTGGCGCCAGTCGCAGGCAATCGGATTAGGTAAGACAGCGGCAGAGGACTGGTCAGGGCGCCGCAGGCCGGAGTATAACAGCATCCTTTGCCAATTGTTTCGCCACGGAAACGAAAAAGGGAGCAAATGCTCCCTTTTTTTTGTAACAAAACTTCTAATTTTCAGCCGTGGGCCTGTTATCTCAGATAAACGGGGTCAGCAGGCCGACCATCTGGCCGAAGATCTTCGGGCTGGCGGCGATGATGTCGCCCTTGTACAGGTAGTCCGATTCGCCGCTGAACTCGCCGACGATGCCGCCCGCTTCCGTCACCATCAGCGCACCGGCCGCGATATCCCAGGGCTTCAAGCCTTTTTCATAGAAGCCGTCGAGGCGGCCGGCGGCCACGTAGGCCAGGTCCAGCGCGGCGCTGCCGGGGCGGCGCACGCCATGGCAGCGTTCGGCCATGATGCCGTACATCTTCAGGTATTCATCGAGCGCCTTGGCCGAGCCGGCCACGTAGCCGGTCGACAGCAGGGCGTTGGCCAGGCGGTCGAGCTTGGTGACGCGGATACGCTTGTCGTTCAGGTAGGCGCCGGCGCCCTTGGTGGCCGTGAACAGGTCGTTGCGCACGGGGTCGTAGATCACGGCCTGGGTGATCACGCCGCGCTGGGACAGGGCGATCGAGATCGAGTACTGCGGGAAGCCGTGCATGAAGTTGGTGGTGCCATCGAGCGGGTCGATGATCCAGGTGTATTCACTCTCGTCGTTGGCGTTCTTGGATGGGCCCGATTCCTCGGCCAGGAAGGCGTGGTCGGGATAGGCCTTGGACAGCACTTCAATGATGGCCTGTTCGGCGGCCTGGTCGACATCGGTGACGAAATCGTTATGTTGTTTCTCGGTCACAGTGACGCGATCGAGGTCGAAGGAGGCGCGGTTGATGACGGCGGCGCCGCGGCGGGCGGCCTTGATCGCCGTGTTGAGCATTGGGTGCATGTAAGCTTTTCCGTTAAAAGAACGCCACTGCCCGCCCGGACCAAGTCGTCCCGGCGGCACAATGGGGTACAAGAATGAATTAAAGAGCGAAGCGGCGGCGACAGGGTAAAATCCGGGGTTGCAGGCTGCCTCTGGTGGCAAGCTTGCAATATTGAATTTTTTGTATCGAAACCGCGCGATAGCGCTATTTTAAATGAACCTGCCCGAAATCAACACGACTCTTTTTCACCGGCTGCGATTTATTCTGGTCCAGACCAGCCGGGCGGGCAATATCGGGGCTGTGGCCAGGGCCATGAAAACCATGGGCTTCAGCGAGCTGGTGCTGGTGTCGCCCCGTTTCGACGGCATGCTGGACGACCCGGAAGCGGTGGCCTTCGCCAGCGGCGCGCTCGACATCCTGCAGCACGCGCGCGTGGTCGGCAGCATGGCCGAGGCGTTAGAGGGCATCAACTTCGCGGCCGCCGTGTCGGCCCGGCTGCGGGAATACTCGCCGCCCGTGCTCACCCCGCGCGAACTGGCCGGCCAGCTGGTGGCCAATGGCGAGCTGCGCGCGGCCGTGATTTTCGGCAATGAACGTTTCGGCCTGCCCAACGAGGTCGTGGCCCAGTGCAATGTGCTGATCAACATCCCCGCCAATCCTGACTATTCGTCGCTCAATTTATCGCAGGCGGCCCAGGTGCTGGCCTACGAGTGCCGCATGGCCGCGCTCGATGGCCAGCGCGCGGCCACGGAAGTGGGTTTTCAGGGCGAGGCGGCCAGCCTGGCCCAGATCGAAGGCATGTACACCCACCTGGAACAGGCGCTGGTGGAGATTGGCTTTCTCGATGCCAGCAACCCGCGCAAGCTGATGCCGCGCCTGAAGCGGCTGTTCTCGCGGGCCGGGCTGGAAACCGAGGAAGTCAACATCCTGCGCGGCATCGCGCGCCAGATGGCGGCCGTGGCGCAAGGCAAGGACCCGCGCCGGCGCTGATCAAGCACAAACCGGGGTCAGGTCATGCCTTCGCGCAAGATGCGGGCATCTTGCGCGAAGGCATGACCTGACCCCGGTGTTCCTACACCACATCAAACGGCGCGCCCGCGCCGGCGTAGATGTTCTCCATCGCCCGCCGTTCGCGGCCGACGATGGTGGTCACGAATTGCTCGGCCTGCTTCATGCGCTTGAAGGCCGTGAAGCCCCGTTCCAGGAATTGCTGCAAGTCGCCCAGTCCGGCCAGCCTGGCGGGCCCGCGCATCATGTGCAGCGTGGCGTTCAGGAAGGGGATGCGCACCAGCTCGCACAGGGACATGCCCAGCGCCTGCACCAGCGCCAGCTGACGCGTGCGCTCGGGCGCCGTGGTGCGGGCGCGGTAGGCGGCCACGTAATCGTCGAGGTCGAATCGCGTGCCCAGTTCGCGCGCCATGGCTGTATCCAGCCGCTCCGACAGGGCGTCGAGCACGATCGCTTCCGTGATCGTTTGCAATGCGTTGACGGGCAACAAGCGTTGCATGGTGGGGATGATGCGTTCCAGGTCCGCATCGCGCTGGCTCAGGTCGTGCGCGCCGTACAGTTCTTCGAGGAAAAACAGCGCGGCCTCGCGCGTATTGGGCGCGGCCAGCAGGTCGGCGTGGGTGGCGGCCAGCCGCTGCGACTGGAATTGCTTGAGCGCCGTGCGCGCCGCCAGCAGGGCCGGATCGCGTTGCGCGCCTTGCCGTTCCGCCTGCACCGCGTGCAGTTGTTCCTGCAGCGTTCGTACCAGATCTTCTTTCTTCATGGCACCGTTTTACCAGAACTTGGTAGACGCGGCACTCTATTTTTCCCTTCAAAATCAAGCTTGCCTTTGACGTACACTAGAAAAATAAGCCATACCCCCACATAAAAAAAGACACCAGAACTGGACGGAGACATGACCACTTCCCGCAGATCGTTTTTGAAGATCGGCATCATCGGCGCGGTGACGCTGGCCGCTGGCGGCGCGTTGTATCGCGTCGTGCACGGCCCGGCCCAGCCGCACGCGTTCGCGCTGGACGACAACGCGCGCGCCGTGTTGACGGCCATCATCCCGTCCATGCTGGGCCCGGTGCTGCCAGACGCGCCGGCCGCGCGCGCGGCCGCCGTGGCCAACACGGTCGAGCGGGTGGCCGGCGCCGTCCACGGCTTGCCGCTGGCCACCCAGAAGGAAGTGCAGGACCTGTTCGGCCTGCTGTCGCTGGGACCGGCTCGCCGTTTCCTGGCCGGTGTGCCGGCCAGCTGGAACGAAGCCACGCCGGCCCAGATCGACGCTTTCCTGCAAAGCTGGCAGTACCATCGCATCGCCATGCTGGTCACGGCCTACCAGGCCTTGCATGACCTGATTGCCGGTGCCTGGTATTCCGATCCCGCGCACTGGGATGCGATCGGCTATCCCGGCCCGATCAAGGAATTGAGCTGAACCGCCCGCCATCTTTCTGGAAGCCGCAATGATCAAAACGAATATCCCTCTCACGCCCGCCACGGGCCCGATTCCCGATCCCATCCAGGCTGGCCTGGCGGCCGGCTGGGACGTCACCGATTGCGCCCAACTGGACGCCGACCGCACGCTGGAGGCGGACGTGGTCATCGTCGGCAGCGGTGCCGGCGGCGGGGTCACGGCCGAGATCCTGACGCTGGCCGGCCTCAAGGTGCTGATCGTGGAGGAGGGCGCGCTCAAGTCCTCGCGCGACTTCAAGATGCGCGAGTCGGACGCCTATCCCGCGCTGTACCAGGAGTCGGGCGCGCGCAAGACGCGCGACAAGGGGATCAACATCCTGCAGGGCCGCACCGTGGGCGGCACCACCGTCGTCAACTGGACCACCAGCTTCCGCACGCCGCCGGGCACGCTCAACTACTGGACCGAGCGCTTCGGCCTCAAGAGCTACACGCCCGAGGCGCTGGCGCCGTGGTTCGCCATGATGGAGGAACGGCTCAGCATCCACGAGTGGGGCACGGCGCCCAACGCCAACAATGACTTGCTGCGCCAGGGCGCGGCCAAGCTCGGCATTCCCACCGCCACCATTCACCGCAACGTCAACGGCTGCTGGAACCTCGGTTACTGCGGCATGGGTTGCCCCACCAACGCCAAGCAGTCGATGCTGGTGACGACCTTGCCGTCGGCGCTCAAGCGCGGCGCCGTGCTGCTCACCCGCCTGCGCGCGGAACGCTTTCAGTTCAAGGGCGATCGGGTCGATCAGCTCGATTGCGTGGCGCTCGACACGGCGGGCCTGGCGCCCACCGGCCGCAAGGTGACGCTGCGCGCCAAACACTTCGTGCTGGCCGGCGGCGCCATCAATTCGCCGGCGCTGCTGATGCGCTCGGCCGCGCCCGACCCGCATGGCCTGCTGGGCAAACGCACCTTCCTGCATCCGACCATCATCTCGGCCGGCCTGTTCGAGCAGCGCGTCGACGGCTACGCGGGCGCGCCGCAGTCCGTGTACTCGGACCATTTCCTGCACACGGGGCCGATCGATGGCCCGGTCGGCTACAAGCTGGAGGCGCCGCCGCTGCATCCGCTGCTGCTGTCGTCCACCATGCCCGGCTTCGGCGCCCGCCACGCCGACATGATGCGCCAGTTCCCGCACCTGCAAGGCATGCTGGCGCTGCTGCGCGACGGCTTCCATCCCGAATCGGTGGGCGGCACCGTGATGCTCAACAGCGGCGGCGCGCCGGTGCTCGATTACCCGATCACCGATTTCATGTGGGATGGCGTGCGCCGTTCGCTGCTCACCATGGCCGAGGTCCAGTTCGCCGCTGGCGCCAAACAGGTCGCGCCGGTGCACGAGCAGGCCGGGCGCTACAGTACCTGGGAGGCGGCCAGGAAAGCCATCAACAACCTGCCGTACAAGGTGTTGCAGGCCAGGGTGGTGTCGGCCCACGTGATGGGTGGCTGCACGCTGTCGGACGACGAGCGGCTGGGCGTGGTCGGTGCCGATGGCCGCTACCATGGCATCAGCAACCTGTCGGTGCATGACGGTTCGTTGTTCCCGACCTCGATCGGCGCCAATCCGCAGTTGTCGATCTACGGCATCACGGCGCGGCTGGCCAGCGCGCTGGCGCAGCAGATGACGGGCAAGCCGGCGCCGCGCGCCAGCGCATGACAAGCCAATCAGCAGCGCAGGGCATGTGAATGGCACGACGGCCCGCGCAACGAGGACCAGCATGTTGAAACGTATCCTGATCGTGTTGTTGCTGGTACAGGCCGCCGCCGCGCTGGGCCTGGCGCTGGCCGCGCGGCAGGCGTGGGGGCTAGACTGGTGGGCCGCGCTGGCCACCGGCGTGGGCGCCGTGCTGGCGCTGCGCTTGCTGATCTCGCTGCACAATTTCTACCTGAGCTGGCGCGCCGGCAGCGCCGTGCCGCCCCCGTTCAAGCTGTCGCCGCTGGGCTGGCTGGGCCTCGTGCTGTATGAATTTCATGCATCTTTGGCCGCTTCTTCCATACACATGCTGCATAGTACGGCGCCCCATGTGGCGCCCGGCGGTGCCCAGCCGCCGGTGCTGCTGCTGCACGGCTATGCCTGCAACAGCGGCTACTGGACCCAGCTGAGCGCCCGCTTGCGCCAGGCCGGCATCAGCCACCTGGCGCCGGACCTGGAACCGCTGGGCGCCGACATCGACCATTACGTGGCCCAGGTGCAGGCCAGCATCGAACAATTGTGCGCGGCGGCCGGCGCGCGGCAAGTGGTGATCGTGGCCCACAGCATGGGCGGGCTGGTGGCGCGCGCCTACCTGCGCCGCCATGGCGGTGCCCGGGTGGCGCGCCTGATCACGTTGGGCACGCCTCATCACGGCACGGCGCTGGCCAGCTGGGGCCTGGGCCGCAACGCCGCGCAGATGCGGCACCACAGCGCGTGGCTGCGGGCGCTGGACGCGGCTGACGCAAATTCGCAACGTGGCCTGATTACTTCCATCTATTCCCATCACGACAACATTGTTGCGCCGCAGGACTCCAGCCAGCTGGCCGGCGCGCGCCACGTGGCGGTGGGCGCCATCGGCCACGTGGCGCTGGGCCGCCATCCTGCCATCGCGCGCCATGTGCTCGATGAAATCGCCGCCGTTCCGCCTGCGGCGCAGCGCGTGGACAGCCCCGGCCAGCTTCGATAGACTGTTGTTGATGCGTAGGCAAAGTCACACTTGCGCTGGCGGGCCCGAATTGGCGGCCGGCGCGTGATATTTTGTGAGATTTTCGCCTGTGCGTTGCTGTATGGTTATTCCTAAGCAGCGCGGCACGTACTTACGCAGGCCGCCATGGCCGTCGCAGGCCGCGATTTGATTTCCTCCAAGGCGCGACGATGGCAACAGACTTCGGTACCTTAATCCTCAACGAAACGCCGGACGCGGTGATCCTGACCTCGCCCGCGGGGGAGGTGTTGTGCTGGACGCCGGGCGCGCAAGCCGTGTTCGGCTACAGCGCCGAGGAGGCGGCCGGCCATGTGCTGCGCGAGCTGATCGTGCCGGCCGACCGCGTCAGCGAGGAAGCTGCCGTGATGCGGCAGACGCTGGAAAACGGCGCGGCCACCTACGAAACCGTGCGCCGCGCCAAGGATGGCACGCTGGTCTATATCGACAGTTCCAGCAAGGTGATCCGGGGCGAGCACGGCGCGGTCCGGTATATTTTGTGGTGCAAGAAGGACGTCACCCACCTCAAGGTGATGCGCGACGCCAAGCTGGTCGAAGCCCGTTTCGGCGGCTTGCTGGAATCGATGCCGGACGCCATCATCATGGCCAACGCCAGCGGCCGCGTGGTGCTGGCTAACCGCCAGGCCGAAACCATGTTCGGCTATGCCCGCGGCGAATTGCGCGGCACCTTGCTGGAGGAATTGATGCCGGACCGCTTCCGCGCCGCGCACGTGGGCTACCGCAGCGGTTACTTCACCCAGCCCCAGGTGCGGCCCATGGGCTCGGGGCGCGACCTGTACGGCTTGCGCAAGGATGGCGAGGAATTCCCCGTCGAGATCAGCCTGAGCCCGGTCGAGACGGAGGAGGGCATGCTGATCATGAGCGCCATCCGCGACAGCAGCGAGCGCCGCCATATCGAGCACACCCTGCACGAAAAGAACATCGAACTGGCCAACGCCAACGCGGCCAAGGACCGTTTTTTGGCCGGCATGTCCCATGAATTGCGCACCCCGCTCAACGCGATCATCGGTTTTACGGGTACTATGCTGATGAAGTTGCCCGGCCCCGTCAACGCCGAGCAGGAGCGCCAGTTGCGCACCATCCAGGGCAGCGCCCGCCACTTGCTGTCCCTGATCAATGATTTACTGGATTTGACCAAGATCGAATCGGGCAAGGTGGAGCTCAATTTCCAGCCGCTGCAATGCCGGGCCCTGATCGAGGAGGTGCTGCAGCTGTTCCGCCAGCCGGCCCAGCAAAAGGGCCTGGAGCTGGTGTTCGACAGCGTGCCGCAGGACGTGGGCCTGATGGCCGACCGGCGCGCGCTGCAGCAGATCCTGATGAACCTGATTAATAACGCGATCAAGTTTACGGTACGCGGTGAAGTGCGGGTGGGGCTGGCGGTGGCCATGCGCGATGGCGAGGCGCGGGCCGAGATCAGCGTGCGCGACACCGGGCCGGGCATCGCGCCCGGGCAGCAGGGCAGGCTGTTCCAGGCCTTCGCCCAGCTCGACGCGAACACGGCGCGCGAGCACGAGGGCACCGGCCTGGGCCTGCACCTGAGCCAGAAGCTGGCCGGCCTGCTGCATGGACAGATCGAATTTGAAAGCGAGTACGGCGTGGGCAGTACGTTCACGCTGGTGTTGCCGCTCGATCGAGGGCGGTGCGACGATGAGCCCGCATGGGCGAAATGATTAACCTGGAGCGCTAACGTGTCGGCACGCATCCTTATCATTGAAGACAATCCCACCAACATGGAGCTGATGGTGTATCTGCTGCGCGCCTTCGGCTACACCCCGCTCACGGCCAGCGATGGCGAGGCGGGCGTGGCGGTGGCCCGACAGGAGGTGCCGGACCTGATCATCTGCGACGTGCACCTGCCCAAGCTCGATGGTTATGGCGTGGTGGCCGCGCTCAAGGGCGACCCGGCCCTGCGCGCGATCCCGGCGCTGGCCGTGACGGCGCTGGCCATGGTGGGCGACCGGGAAAAGCTGCTGGCGGCCGGCTTTGACGGCTACATCGGCAAGCCGATCGAACCGGATACGTTCGTGAGCCAGATCGAGTCTTTTTTGCCGGGGGCGTCGGCCCCCGGTAAAAGCGATGTCGCCACCATCCTCATCGTCGATGACCACGTCCTGAACCGGGAATTCCTGATGACGCTGCTCGGCTACGGCGGCCACCGGCTGCTGGAGGCCTCCAACGGCGCCGAAGGCTTGAAGATGGTGCACGCCGAGCATCCGGATCTGGTGATCTCGGACATCCTGATGCCCAACATGGATGGCTACGAATTCGTCACCCGCATGCACAGCGACCCGGCCACGGCCGACGTGCCCATCATCTTCTACACCGCCACCTACCGCGAGCGCGAGGCGATGGCCGTGGCCCAGTCGTGCGGGGTGCGCTGGGTGCTGCCCAAGCCGTCCGACCCGGACGTGATCCTGCGCACCGTGCACGAGGCGCTGGGCATGGCGCCGGAAGTGGAGACCATGCCGACGTTCGCGCCCGAGCCGCCGTCCGAGGGCCGCTTCCACGGCATCGACCACAAGGTGGCCGAGTACCTCGACGTGCTGGAGGCCAGCAGCCAGCAGATCACCCAGCTGGCCAACCAGGGCGAAGGCGAGGAGCCGGCGCCCGAGCACCTGTCGCTGATGACGGCCCGCCTGTCCAGTTCCCTGTCGAGCCTGCAGGCCGTGAGCTTGCGCCTGACGGCCCTGATCGAGCTGGGCATCGAACTGGGCGCCGAGCGCGACCCGCAGGCGCTGGTGGAGATCGGCTGCCGGGTGGCGCAGAACATCTGCGTGTCCAAGTACGCCTGCATCGGCGTGCTCGACAATGGCGCCTCCGAGCTCAGCTATTTCGCCGCCTGCGGCACCGGGCCGCAGGCGCGCGTGGTGACGAGCGCGCCGCGCGCCGGCGTGCTGCGCGGCCTGCTCGAACAGCGGCTGCCGGTGCGCATCAACGATGTCGATGGCGACCCCGGCCGCATCGGCCTGCCGGCCGGCCATCCGCCCGTGCACTCGTTCCTGGGCGTGCCCATCGTGTCGCGCGAGCGCACCCACGGCTGGCTGTACCTGGTGGACAAACTGGGCGCCGACGAATTCTCCGAAGTCGATGAGCGGGTGGCCGCCACGGTGGCGGCGCAGATCGCCGTCGCCTACGAGAACCTGCTGCTGTACGAGCAGATCAAACGCCACCATGCCCAGCTCACGCTGGACATGAACGCCCGCATCCGGCTCGACGAGGACTTGCGTCGCTTCCGGCTGGCGATGGACGCCACGGCCGACGCCATCTTCCTGGTGGACCGGGCCGGCATGTGCTTCGTGGATGTGAACGTGACAGCTTGCCGCATGCTCGGCTACAAGCGCGAGGATTTCCTCGAAGTGGGGCCGGACAAGAAGGCCACGGGCGATTTGAGCCGGCTGGAGGATTTGTACGACAAGCTGCTGGCCGGCGACCAGAGCGGCGCCATGACCGAACTGCTGCTCACGCGCCGCGACGGCTCGCTGCTGTCGGTGGAAGTGCAGCGCCGCACGCTGCGCTCGGGCCAGAGCTGGATTCTGGTGGCCGTGGCGCGCGACATCACCGAGCGCAAGGAAGCCGAGCAGCGCCTGCTCAAGCTGGCCCATTTCGACACCCTCACGGGCCTGCCCAACCGCAGCCAGTTCTACGAATCGCTGACCCATTCGCTGCACCAGGCCAGCGAGCACAAATGGGCGCTGGCCGTGCTGTTCCTGGACGTGGACCGCTTCAAGAACGTCAACGACACGCTCGGCCACACCATCGGCGACGAGCTGCTGCGCCAGTTCTCCAACCGGCTGGTCGATTGCCTGCGCGTGCGCGACACGATAGGCCGCTTCGGCGGCGACGAGTTCGCGGCCATCCTGATGCTGCCCGAGGGCGCGCAGAACGCCATCGCCGTGGTCGACAAGATCCGCGAAGCGATGCGCCGTCCGTTCGACCTGAAGGGCCATGAGGTGACGGTCACGGCCAGCATCGGCATCTCCGTGTTCCCCGACGACGGCACCGACGCCGACACCCTGATCCAGTACGCCGACACGGCCATGTACCGCGCCAAGGAAGCCGGGCGCGACGCGTTCCGCTTCTTCACGGCCGAGATGAACGCGCAGTCGCTGGCGCGGCTGGACCTGGAGAACGCGCTGCGCCGCGCCATCGAGAACGACGAATTCGTGCTGTACTTCCAGCCCAAGGTGGACATCGGCTCGGGCCGCATCAGCGGTGCCGAAGCCCTGATCCGCTGGCGCCGGCCCGGCCACGGCATGGTGTCGCCGGCCCTGTTCATCCCCATCCTGGAGGAGACCGGGCTGATCGTGCGGGTCGGCACCTGGGTGCTCAACGAGGCTTGCCGCAAGATCGCCCAATGGAGCCGCAGCAATATCGGCCCCGTGCACCTGTCCGTCAACGTGTCGGGCATCCAGTTCTTCGTCGGCGGGCTGGAGGAGGAGGTGATGAAGGTGATCAAGCAGCACGACATCGCGCCCGAATTGCTGGAGCTGGAGCTGACGGAAAGCTCGCTGATGTCGAACGCCGAGGACACCATCACGGTGCTGCAGAACCTCAAGGCGCTGGGGATCCAGATCTCGATCGACGACTTCGGCACCGGCTATTCCAGCCTGGCTTACCTGAAGCGCTTCCCGATCGACAAGCTCAAGATCGACATCGCCTTCGTGCGCGAGGTGACGAGCAATCCCGACGATGCCGCCATCGTGCTGGCCATCATCAACATGGCGCACAGCATGAAACTGGAAGTGATCGCCGAGGGCGTGGAGAAGGATGCGCAACTGGCTTATCTGCGCCGCCATGGCTGCGACGAAATGCAGGGCTACTATTTCAGCCGGCCGCTGCCGGAAGAGGAGTTCGAACAAATGCTAAGCGAAGGAAAATCCCTGCAGACGCCGGCCGACGAGACGGTGCTTGAGCAGCAGACCCTGCTGATTGTCGATGACGACGCGTTCATGCTGGACGTGCTGACCGATTTCCTGGCCCAGGACGGCTACCGCATCCTGACGGCGCAAACGGCGGCCGAGGGCTTCGACGTGCTGGCGCGGCACCGGGTGCAGGTGATCCTGTGCGACCAGTGCATGCCGCTGATGAGCGGGACGGAATTCATGGAGCGGGTCAAGAACCTGGCGCCGGACACCTTCCGCATCATGCTGTCGGCCTACGCGGACCTGACGCCCATCATGGCCGCCATCAACCACGGCGCCATCGACCGCTTCTACACCAAGCCATGGAAGGGCGCCGTGCTGCGCGAGAACATCCGCGAAGGGTTCCGGCTGCACGCCCAGCTGCACGGCCCCAGCGCCGTCGTCAGCGGCTGAACAGCTGCGCCGGCGCATGCCGAGGGGCTGCCCCTATTGCGGCAGACCCTGGTTTTAGCGTGCGCCAGCAAGACTTGGCGCACATCGCTGCCGTCCGGGCGCCGCCTTAAAACTCTTCCCACTCGCTGGCTGCGGCGGCCTTGGCGGGCTGGCGCACGGCCGCGGGAGCGGGCGTGGGCGCCAGGGCGCGGGCCGAGGCCGCCGGCTTGGCCGGCACCGGAGCCGCACGGCGTGGCGCGACCGGTGCGCCGGCCATGTCGATGGTGAACGCGCTCACCGCCTGCGCCAGGTCGCTGGCCTGGTCCTGCATGTTCTGCGAGGCGGCCGCCGTCTGCTCCACCAGCGCCGCGTTCTGCTGCGTGCCCTGGTCCATCTGCGCCACCGCCTCGTGCACCTGGGCGATGCCGGAATTCTGTTCCGCCGTCGCCGAGCTGATTTCGGCCACGATGTCCGACACCTGCTGCACGCTGGTGACCACGTGGCCCATGGTGGTGCCGGCCTGTTCCACCAGGCGGGTACCGCTGTCCACTTTTTCCACCGAATCGTCGATCAGCACCTTGATTTCCTTGGCCGCCGCCGCCGAACGCTGGGCCAGGCTGCGCACTTCTCCCGCCACCACGGCGAAGCCGCGGCCCTGTTCGCCGGCGCGGGCCGCCTCCACGGCCGCGTTCAGGGCCAGGATATTGGTCTGGAAGGCGATGCCGTCGATCACGCTGATGATGTCGACGATCTTGCGCGACGATTCGTTGATCGAGCCCATGGTCTGGATCACCTGATCCACCACGCCGCCGCCGTCGGCCGCCACCTGCGAGGCCGACTGGGCCAGCTGGTTGGCCTGGCGCGCGTTGTCGGCGTTCTGGCTCACGGTCGAGCGCAGCTGGTCCATGCAGGACGCCGTTTCTTCGAGCGCGGCCGCTTGCTGGGCCGTGCGCGAGGCCAGGTCGGCCGTGCCTTCGGCGATCTGCTGCGAGGCCAGTTGCACCGCGTCGGCCGAGCTGCGGGCCGTGCCCACCACGCCGGCGATCTGGCGCAGCAGGCGGTTGAAGGCCTGCGCCGTGTGGCCGATCTCATCCATGCGTTCGATTTCCACCTGGTGCGTCAGGTCCAGCGACTGGCTGACCTGTTCCAGCGTGCCGCGAATGTTGCCCAGGCTGGCGTTGATGATGCGGTACAGCTGCACGGCCAGCACGGCCGTCACCAGCAGGCCGGCCAGCGTCACCGCGACCAGCAGGCGCACGGCCGAGCTGTAGGCGGCGTCGCTGCTCTTGCGCACTTCCTCGATCAGTTTCTTGTTGAACGCAATGTGTTCGTCCAGCCCTTTCTTGACGCCGGCCGCCGACACGGCCAGCGGGGTGCCGGCCAGCAGCGTGGCACGCACGCCGTCCATGTCGCCGGCGTGCGAGGCGGCCAGGAAGGGCACCAGCGCCTGGCGGTAGGCCGCCATGTTGGCCTTGTCCGCTTCCAGCAGCTTGCGGTCGGCGTCGTCGTAGATATGCTCTTTCTCGTAGGTGGCGATCACTTCGTCGAACTTGGCGTGGGCCTCGTTGTAGGCCTTGTCGAGCGCCGATTTGTCGTCCAGGTTGGAGAACACGGACAGGCGGTAGCCGGCCAGCCGGCTGTCGGCCAGCGCGCCCTTGGCGCTGTTCAAGCCTTCGATGCTGGGGATCAGGCGGGCCTGGACCATGTCCAGCCGTTGCTGCGCGGCCGACAACTGCCACAGTCCATTGGCGCCTACAAAGATCAGGGCCAGCAGGGCCGCCGACAGAGTCAGGATAAGACGCTTGGAGATAGTCATGGGGAGGTGCTTTTCGTCAGGGTTAGGGAGGGTCGTGCGGGTATGCCGTGCGGACGCTGCCAAGACGATAAGTATTGCAGAATTGCTTTTGTTGGTGCAAGTTTAATTGCAGTGGTATGGCCGACAACGCAACGGCCGCGCCAGGATGGCCGGCGCAGGCCGGGAGCCCTGTCCAGGACAGGGCTCTGGTCGCGGCGCGCGCAGGGTCAGCCGAGCAGGGCGACGTCCGGCAGGTTGGTCAGCACCTGGTCGTAGGTGGTGTGGGTTTCCAGCGCGTGGATGACGACGGGCAGCGGTTCGGCCCAGATTTCCGGCAGATCGCGTTCCATGGGCGGGCGGACGGCGAAGGCCAGCGCCTCGGTGGGCGGCGAGAAGCGGGCGTCCACGCCGGGCTTGTTGCCGCGCGCGTCGATGCGGTACCAGCCGAACTGCGGCAGGTGGACCGCGTTCAGGCCGTGCAGGCAGTAGGGCGCACCATCGGTGCCCACGGTCAGGCGCTGGTAGCACAGTCCGGCCGGGATGCCGTTGGCGCGCAGCAGGGCGGCCAGCAGGTGGCTCTTGGCGTAGCAATAGCCGGTGCGGTGGCGCAGCACGTCCGACGCCTTGCAGGTGACGGGATTGAGCTGGTAGTCCGCGCTGTGGCGGATCTCGTCGCGCACGAATTCGAAGCAGCGTTGCGCCACGGTGAGCGCTTCGGTGGCGCCTTCGGCCAGTGCGGCGGCCTTGGCGGCCACGTCCGGATGGTCGAAATCGATGTAGGTACTGGCGGCGAGATAGGTTTGCATAAAATGAAAAGTTGGGATCAATGCCAGCAATCATACATGGGCGCGTGCAGCTTTGTTGGCGCTGACCCCGGACTGGCATTTATACTGGCGGGCCTTGCCCCACTGGCGCCCCGCGCCCGACCGACGATCATGACGAAAGCCGCTACCGCTACCCAGCCAGCCGTGTCCACACCAGCGGCGCCGGCAGCGCCATCGCGCGCGCGCGCGGGCGGTGCGTCCGACCGCGGCGGGCGCACGCGCGAGCAGATCCTGCGCGCCACGCTGGAGATCATCGCCGCCCACGGCCTGTCGGGCGTGAGCCATCGCGCCATCGCGGCCAGGGCCGATGTGCGGCTGTCGCTGACCAGCTATCACTTCGGTTCGCTGGAGGAGTTGCTGGAGGCAGCGTTCGACGCCTACCACGCCCACACCGAGCAGCGCCGCACGGCCCTGGTGGCCCAGGTAGATCAGCAGATGGGGCAGTTGCCCAACAAGCTGACGCCGGAGGTGCTGACCGCCATCGCCGACACCATGGCCGATACGCTGGCCGCCTACATCCACGCCGGCGTGCGCGAGCACCGTACCGACCTCGCTGTTGAATGCAGCTTCCTGTTCGCCTGGAACCTGTCGCCCACCTTGCGCCAGAAAGTGGACCAGCACAGCAAGGGGCTGGTGCAACTGGCGGCCCGCGTGTTCGCCCAGTTGGGCAGCCGCGCGCCCGAAGTGGACAGCGCGGTGCTGCTGGCCACCATCCGCCAGCTTGAATTCACGCAGGTGTCCACCGGCGTGGTCAGCCCCGTGGCCGACATCAAGCTGCCGCTGTTCCGCCTGCTGCTGGGCCTGCTGATGGCGCGCGGCGTCACACCGATCCTCTGAGTTGATTTGACAACAGTTTGGTTGACAGCGGTTTTAATCAATGTGAATATTGGACGACTGTCCAATTTTGATGTTGTTCAAGACCGGAGCATTGATGCGGAATCGAAAGTCAATCAAGTCGCTGGCATCGCTGGCATGTTCGGCGGCCGCGCTGGCCTGCCTGCTGGGCCAGGCTGGCGCGGCGGAGTTGAGCGCGCGCCAGTCCCAGTTGTTGGCCAATAACTGCCTGCAATGCCATGCGCGCGCGGGCGTGGGCGCGCCGCAGGCGGGCGACGCACAGGCCTGGAAGCCCTACGTGGCCAAGGGCGAGCCGGCCATGTTGGTCAACGCCGTGCAGGGCACGGGCGGCATGCCGCCGCTCGGCTATTGCAGCGCCTGCACCGAGGATGATTTCCGCGCCCTGATCCGCTTCATGGCCAGGCTGGCGCCAGCGGCTGCGGCCAGCGGCGGCAGCGCACAGGGAGTGGCCAAATGAAGCGCCGCACCTTCCTGCAGGCGGCCGCCGGTGCCGGTGTGGCAGCGGCGGCCGGGGTGCTGGCCGGTTGCGGCCGCAGCGAGGCCGTGCCGCAAAGTCCCGTCGATTTTGTGCCCGGCAAAGCCCTGCCGTGGATGAACTGGTCCGGCAACCAGAGCTGCACCCCGGCCTGGCGCGCGGCGCCGGCCAGCGAAGCGGAACTGGTCGACGTGCTGGCCCGCGCCAGGGGCGTGGTGCGCGCCGTGGGCGCCAGCCATTCCTTCAGCGCCGTGGTGCCGACCGATGGCACGCTGGTGGCCACCGATCTGCTGAGCGGGCTGGTGTCGCACGACCCGGCCACGCTGCGCGCCGAGATCCTGGCCGGCACCCGCATGCATGCGCTGGGCTCCATGCTGCACGGCGTGGGCCAGTCGGTGCCGAATATGCCGGACATGGATTACCCGGCCATGGGCGGCGCCATCGTCAATGCCGTGCACGGCACGGGGCAGCGTTTCGGTTCCATGTCCTCGTGCGTGACGGCGCTGACGCTGGCCACGCCGTCGGGCCAGCTGATCGATTGCTCGGCCGAGCGCAACGCGGAAGTGTTCCACGCGGCCCGCACCTCGGTCGGCGCGCTGGGCATCATTTCGCGCATGACCTTGCAGAACGTGGCGCCGTTCCGGCTGGTGGAGACCACGCGCATCGAAGCCACCGAGGACGTGCTGGCCGAAATCGCCAGGCGCTGCGCCATGCACCGCAATTTCGAATGCATGCCGCTGCCGCATTCCTCGCTGTGCGTCACCATCGCCACCGACGAGGCGGGGCCGCACGACAAGCCCGCCGGCGAGGACGATCCGCAAGCCGTCAAGTCGCTGCGCACCCTGTGGCAGGCTGTGGGCTGGATGCCGGGCATGGGCGAGGCGGCCTACGACAAGCTGCTCACCACCTTCATGGCGGGCGAGGGTTCGCAAGTGCGCGTAGGGCAGTCCTACGAGGTGTTCCCGCACGTGCGCGTGGTGCGCTTTCGCGAGATGGAGTACACGGTGCCGGCGGAAGCTGGCCCGGCCTGCGTGCGCGAGATCCTGCGCACCATCCGCGAGCGGCGCCTGCCGATTGCGTTCCCACTCGAATACCGCTACGTGAAGGCGGACGATATCTGGCTGTCCATGTTCGAAGGCCGCGACGGTTGTTCGATCTCCGTGCACCAGTACGGCGACACCGACCACCGCGCCTATTTCGCCGAGATCGAGCCGATCTTCTGGAAATACGAAGGCCGCCCGCACTGGGGCAAGATCCACACGCTGGACGCGGCGCGGCTGGCGGCGCTTTATCCGCGCCACTGGAAGGACTTCCATGAAGTGCGGCGCAGCCTCGATCCGCAGGGCCGCATGCTCAACCCCCATTTGAAACACATCTTCGGAGCCTGAAATGGTGACACGCCGCACCTTCCTGGCGGCCGGTGGCGCCGCCGCCGTCGCCGCCGCCGCCATCGCCAGGCCGCACGACGAAGGCGGCCCTTATCCAGCCTACTTCGCCGCCATGAACCGCACCTTGCGGGCGCAGCGCATCGACCGTCCGGTGCTGGTGATCGACCTGGACCGGCTGGACCGCAACATCGCCCGCGTGCGCCAGTCGGCCGCCGTGGCGCCGGCCAAGACTTACCGCATCGTCGTCAAGTCGCTCCCCAGCCCGGCGCTGATCGACTACGTAGCCAGGGCGGCCGGCACCAATGCCTTCATGGTATTCCACCGGCCGTTCCTGAACGCGATGGCGGCCCTGCGGCCGGATGCCGACATCCTGCTCGGCAAGCCGATGCCGGTGGACGCGGCGCGCCACTTCTACGCCGACCTGCAGGGCGGATTCAAGCCCGAACGCCAGCTGCAATGGCTGATCGACACCAACGCGCGGCTGGCGCAGTACCAGCAACTGGCACGCGAACTGGGAGTGAAGATGCGCATCAATTTCGAGCTGGACGTGGGCCTGCACCGGGGCGGCTTCGACGACCACGGCGCGATGGCGCAGGCGCTGGCCACCATCGCCGCCGATCCGCAGCATCTCGAATTCGCGGGTTTCATGGGCTACGACGCCCACCTGATGGGGCTTCCCGCGTTCCTGGCCGAGCGTGAATTCCCCAAGGTGCGGGCGCGCTACCAGGGCTTTATCGACCTGCTCAAGGCCAGCCAGCCTGCCATGGCCGCCAGGCCCTTGTGCCTGAACGGCGCGGGTAGTCCCACCTTCCGTCTCTACGAAGGCGACGCGCTGCTGAACGACATTTCGGCCGGCACCTGTTTGATGAAGCCCAGTCATTACGACTTGCCGACCTTGGCCGAATTCGAGCCATCCGCCTTCATCGCCACGCCCGTGCTCAAGCGGCTGGCGCACACGCGGCTGCCGGCGCTCGAATGGACCGCGCCATTGCTGGAAGGGTGGAATCCAAACATGGCGCAGACCTACTTCATCTACAGCGGCAACTGGCTGGCCGAACCCGAGGCGCCGCCGGGATTGCATCCGCACTTCGCCTACGTCAGCTCGAACCAGCAGGGCTTGAACGGTTCGGCCAGGGTGCCGCTGGAAGTGGACGATTTTGTGTTCCTGCGTCCGCTCCAGAGCGAGGCCGTGCTGCTGCAGTTCGGCGAACTGCTGGCGCTGCGCGGCGACAAGGTGGCCGCACGCTGGCCGGTGCTGACGGCGGCGCTGTAACGACCACCACGATGCAAAAGCCGCCAGCGACCAGGAGCGGCGAAGACGATAACAACAACGACAACAACGACGACAACAACGACAACAACGACAACAAAGGAGACCAGTGCATGCAGAATCGAGACCCTTGGGCAGCCGCCCGTTCCCCATCCTCCGCCGCACGCGCGCGTCCGCTGGCGCTGGCCATCTGGCGCGCGCTGCTGGGTGGCGCGTTCGCCGCCGGCGCACTGCTTGAACCGGCGGCGGCGGCTGACGCGCAGCCAGGCGCGCCGGCAGGGCAGGGCGAAGACGCCGCCATCGGCATCGTCACCATCACGGCGCAAAGCCGCACCCAGGCCGCGCAGTCCGTGCCGATCGCCATGCAGCTGATCAGTTCCGACCAGATCGGCAAGCTGGCTGCGCCCAACCTGTCGGCCATGAACGGCTACATTCCCGGCCTGGCTGTCGACGCCGAGCAACCGACCCAGCCGAAGTATGCGATGCGCGGCATCGGCACCAGCGACTTTGGCATCGGCACCGATTCGCCGGTGGGCGTGTATGTGGATGGCGTCTACACGGGCAAGACCGGCGGCGCGCTGATGAACTTCAACGACACGCAACGCGTCGAAGTGCTGAAAGGGCCGCAGGGGACGCTGTTCGGCCGTAACAGCGCGGGCGGTGCCATCTCTGTCATCACGCGCGAGCCGTCGCAGGAGCGCGCGGGGGAGGTGCATCTGCGGGCGGGCAACCACGGCCTGGCCTACATGGATGGCCTGCTCAACGTGCCGCTCAGCGAGTCGATGGCGCTGCGCGTGACGGTGGTGGACCAGTACAGCAAGGGTTGGCTGCGCGACGCGGCCACCGGCGAGCACCTGAACGGCAACAGCGACTGGGGCACGCGCGCCACGCTGCGCTGGAACGCGCCGCTGCAGACCAAGGTGCTGCTGTCGTGGGAACACGAGAAGCTGGACCAGAAGGCGCGTCCCGCCATCGGCCTGGTAGCCCTGCCGGCCGCGCCCGGCGTGCCGACTGTGCCCGTCAACCCGCAAGCCTACCTGGATCCGCGCACGGCGCCCGTCTACAACGACGCCATCGGCAACGCCGAGGCGCGCGATTTCGATGGCGTGACCTTGCGCGTGGAACGTCCGTTTGAATGGGGCACCTTCAATTCCACCACGGCCTACCGCCACTTCAAGTCGCGCAACCTGGAGGACAGCGACGGCACCAACCGTATCAACACCCATCTCGACACCATCAACTACGAGAGCAACGGCAGCTGGCAGCAGGAGTTCAAACTGTCCGGCAAGACGGCGCTGGTGGACTGGGTGGGTGGCGCCAGCTTCTTCTACGAGAACGCGCACCAGACCAGCCAGATCGGCATGAACACGGATACGCTCGACACCGTGTTCGGCAACCTGGCCGGCATGCCCGTCTACACGCTGCTGGACGGCGCGGCGCAGCAGTTCGGCGTCCCGGCCAAGTTCTTCGGCAACGGCTGGCAGGAGAGCATGATCAACCGCGGCCAGTCCAAGGCCTACGCGCTGTTCGCCGACACCATCTGGCACGTCGCGCCGAAGACCAACCTGACGGCCGGCGTGCGGCTGACGCACGACGACAAACGCTTCTCGTGGTACAGCCCGAACCGCGATGCGCCGGGACTGGACGCCACGCTGGCGGCCCTGAACGCGCAGGGCTTCTTCCCCGGCCTGGTGCAGGCCGGCGCGCTGACGCCGGACCAGTTGCAGCAGGTGATGGGCGCGCTGACGCAGAACATCGAGTTCAATAATCCATCCGCGGCCACGGCGGCCGTCAGCGCCCACAAGGGCTGGACCGACGTCAGCCCGCGCGTGGTGCTGGACTACAAGCTGACGCCGGCCGTGATGGTGTACGGCTCGGTCACCAAGGGCTATCAGGCCGGCGGCTTCAATGCGCTGGCCGTGGCGGGCAAGTACGAACCGGAGACGATCAGGAACTACGAAGTGGGCTTGAAGAGCTATTTCCGCGAACAGCACCTGCTGGTCAATGCCTCGCTGTTCCACTACAAGTTCTCCAATTTGCAGTCGCTCAGCCTGATCGGCAATACCGGGTCGGCCATCCCCAGCTACCAGGTCAGCAGCAGCAACCAGGTCGCCACGGGTCTCGATGCGGAAGCACGCTGGCAGGCCACGCGCGACTTGCGGCTCACGTTCTCGTCCGAGTACATCAACCAGAAGTACCAGCATTTCGTCACCGGCGATGGGGTGGACCTGAGCGACCAGCCGGTGGGCGCGCCATTGTGGTCGGCGGCTGCCGGTGTCGATTACACGTGGCGCGATGCGTTCGGCGGCACAGTCAACGTCAGCGCGCAGCACGCCTACACGGGCGCCACGCGCTGCAATGCGGACGCGCTGCAAGGCGCCTGCCTGCGCACGCCCGCGTTCACGGTGGGCGCGGCGCGCCAGCATAGCGACCTGCGGCTGGGGTGGGAGGCCGACAGCGGCAACTGGGGCGTGGCGCTGTTCGTCAACAACGTGTTCGACAAGCGCTACGTGAACCGCATCGACAACACCTCGGCCGGCATCATGGGCACGCCGTTCGCGACGGTGTCGGAGCCGCGCCGGATAGGCGTCGAGCTGCGCGCCAGCTTGTAAAAAAGAGAACCGGGGTCAGGTCATGCCGTTATGCAATCACGCATTCTGCGAGATTGCATAACGGCATGAACTGACCCCGGTTTTAAGTTAGGACATGAGCCCGGTTGCTGGCGTTAGAAGTGCACCCCGCGCAGCAGCTGCTGCATGGCGATCTGCTCCGACGACAGTTGTGGCGCCTTCTTGCCGTCGCCGCCCTTGGCCGCGTCGGAGTCGGGGAACATGCGGAAGGTCGTGTTGAGCACGATCTGCGCCACGCGCGGCATCAGCGCGTGCAGCACCTGGCCGAAGATGCCAACCCGGGTGGCGATGCGCACCGGCTTGTAGACGATGGCCTGGCCGATCATGTCGGCCGCTTCCTCCGGCGACAGCGTCGGCACGTTCTGGTAGATCTTGGTCGGCGCGATCATCGGCGTGCGCACCAGCGGCATGTTGATGGTGGTGAACTTGATGCCCACGTCCGACAGTTCGGACGAGGCGCAGCGGGTCCACGCTTCCAGCGCCGCCTTCGAGGCCACGTAGGCCGAGAAGCGCGGGGCGTTGGTCAGCGTGCCAATCGAGGAGATGTTGATGATGTGGCCGCGCTTGTTGGCGATCATCGAGGGCAGCAAGCCCATGGTCAGGCGCAGGCAGCCGAAGTAGTTGAGCTGCATGGTGCGTTCGAAGTCGTGGAAGCGGTCGAAGCTCGATTCGATGGCGCGCCGGATCGAACGGCCGGCGTTGTTGACCAGCACGTCCACACCGCCGTGGTTTTCGAGCAGCAGCTGCACGAAGCGGTCGCAATCGGCCATGTCGGCCACGTCGGCCTGGTAGGTGATCAGCTGATGGCCGCGTGCTTCCACTTCGGCCTTGGCTTCGGCCAGCTTGTCCAGGTCGCGGCCGCAGATGATGGTGATGGCGCCCGCTTCAGCCAGCTTGTGCGCGGCGGCCAGGCCGATGCCCGACGAGCCGCCCGTCACCAGCACCACCTTGCCGGCTACCTGGCCGCGCAGCGTATGGTCGATCTGCAGGGCCGGGTCCAGGTTGCGCTCCCAGTAATCCCAGATCTTGGCCGCGTAGCTGTCGAGCGGCGGGCAGCTGATGCCGCTGCCCTTGAGCGCGGCGGCCGCGTCGCGGTTGTCGAAGCGGGTGGGGTAGTTGATGAAGCGCATCAGATCGTCCGGCAAGCCCAGGTCTTTCATGATGGCTTCGCGCAGGCGGCGCACCGGCGTCAGCGCGAACACGCCCTTGCGGATCGATTTGGGGATGAAGCCGAACAGGGCCGCGTTGATGCGCAGGCTCATGGTGGGCGCGTGGGCCGCGCGGCACAGGGTGTTGAGCACTTCGCCCACGCGCATCGGGTCGGGGTCGGTCAGGTGGAAGGCGCGCCCGTCGAGCTTGGGCAGGTGGGAAATGTGGTCCATCGCGTTGACCACGTAGTCGACCGGGACGATGTTGATGCGGCCGCCTTCGATGCCGATGGTGGGCATCCACGGTGGCAGCATCTGGCGGATGCGCTGGATCAGCTTGAAGAAGTAATAGGGGCCGTCGATCTTGTCCATCTCGCCCGTTTTAGAGTCGCCCACCACCATGCCAGGGCGGTACACGCGCCACGGGGTCTTGCATTCCTGGCGCACGATTTTTTCCGATTCATGCTTGGAGGCGAAGTAGGGGTGGTCCAGGCCTTCGGCTTCGTCGAACATGTCTTCGCGGAAGATGCCTTCGAACATGCCGGCGGCCGCGATCGAGCTCACGTGGTGGAAGGTGCCAGCCTGGATCGCGTTGGCGAACTCGACCGCGTTACGGGTACCGCCGATGTTGGTGGCCAGTTCCTCCTCGGGATCGGCCGCCATGTCGTAGATCGCCGCCAGGTGATAGAAGTGATCGATTTTTTTCGTCAGGTTCTTGATTTCATCCTTGGAAACGCCCAGCTTCGGTTTGCGCAGATCACCATATACTGGGATGACACGGGTCTTGGTGGTGCCCCAATATTCGAGCAGGGCGGGCAGCTTGTCGCGGCTGCTGTCCCGCATCAGGATATGCACGACACTGCCTTTGCGCGCCAGCAGCTTCTTTACCAACCGTTTGCCGATGAATCCAGTTGCCCCTGTAACAAAATACTGCATTCGACTTCTCCTTTTGTGTTTTTGGTAATCCGCTGCCGCATCATTACAGGCCCGCTTATGATTGGCAAGTGCCGTGTTTTAAGGGCGAGACACATTAGAACGGCGGCTCTATCGCATTAGAATCACGTCTCTAGTTTTGCTGTCTAAAATGAAATTATGTAAATCCGAATCAATGAAAACAAACAGGAGCGCACCATGGTAAAGAAACTGAAGACTCTGGCAAAAGACGACGACAAACAACTGGCGAACGCCGTGCGTAATTCGGCCCAGCAAATCTGGCAGGCCGGCCTGGGCGCATTCGCCAAGGCGCAAGAGGAAGGTGGCCGTGTGTTCGCCAAGCTGGTCAAGGAAGGCACCGAGCTGCAAAAGCGTACCCGCAGCCTGGCCGAAGAAAAAGTATCGGACGTGCGCGATACCGTCAGCGGCCTGGCCGATGGCATGGGTAAGCAAGCGGCCGGTTCGTGGGACAAGCTGGAGCAAGTGTTCGAAGAGCGCGTGGCGCGTGCCCTGAGCTCGATCGGCGTGCCGACCAGCAAGGACGTGCAGACCCTGAGCAAGCGCGTGGAACAACTGAGCAAGGCCGTTGAGCAGCTGACCGGCAAGAAGCTGCCCGCCGCCAAGGCTGAGCCGAAAGCGGCCGCCGCCAAGAAGCCTGCCGCTAAAGCCGCCGCCAAGCCAGCCGCCAAGGCTGCACCGAAAGCTGCGGCCAAGCCTGCCGCCAAGCCTGCGGCTAAGGCCGCCGCCAAGCCTGCCGCCAAAGCCGCTGCCAAGCCTGCAGCGAAAGCCGCCGCCAAGCCTGCTGCGAAAGCCAAGCCAGCCGCCAAGGCCAAGCCAGCCGCCAAGGCCGCCATCAGCTTCCCGACCGTCGCTTCCGTCAAAGCGGCCGCCGAGACCAAGAAGCCAGCAGCCGCCCCTGTGAACGCTGTCGCCCCGGCGGAAACGCCGGCGGCCTGAGCCAGCGGACACGGCGCCGATTCCCCTCGGTCCTCACCCCGGCCTGTGCACGGGCCGGGTCCGGGGGGAACACTTGCGTAGCAGATAAATGGGGACGTACCCCAATTAACCGGGTTGCATCCCCGATTAATTGGGGTACGTCCCCAATTAATTGATGAAGCACTCTTTTTTTTGCACAGTATCGTCCTCACTCTTGTGGCATGGAAACACCCCACGAGTAAGTATCGCCGGTAACACCTGAAGAATTGTAGTATCGCCATGCCCAAGATTGCCGCAACACCCCGCAAGTCCACCCGCCGCGCTGGCGCCGCCGCGCCGCGCCGGGCGCCCCGCGCAGCGCCACCCAAGCCCCGCATCGGCCTGGCACTGGCCGGCGGCGGGCCACTGGCCGCCGTGTATGAAATCGGCGCGCTGGCCGCGCTGGAGGAGGCGGTGGAAGGGCTGGACCTGAATGACGCGAAAATCTATGTGGGCGTGAGCGCGGGCGGCATCATCGCCGCCGGCCTGGCCAATGGCGTCACGCCGCACCAGATGTGCCGGCTGTTCATCGAGAGCGATGTGGATGCCGTCGATGGCGCCATCCTGTTTAAGCCGGAAACATTGTTGCGGCCGGCACTGAAGGAATTCGGCAAGCGCGTGAGCGCGGCGCCGGGCTTGTTCGCCAGTGCGCTGTTCCATTACGTGAGCCGGCGCGGCACGCTGGCCGCCTCGTTCGAGCGCCTCAAGGAATTGCTACCGGCCGGCTTCTTCTCGGGCGACGCGATTGGCGATTTCCTGGCCGCCACGTTTTCCCAGGCCGGCCGCAGCAACGACTTCCGCAAGCTGCGCCGCAAGCTGGTGATCGTGGCCACCGATCTCGATACGGGCAAGGCCGTGCGCTTTGGCACGCCGGGCTGGGACAAGACGCCCATTTCCGTCGCCGTGCAAGCCAGTTCGGCCGTACCTGGCCTGTTCCCGCCGGTGGAGGTCGATGGCCACCATTTCGTCGACGGCGCGCTGCGCAAGACCATGCACGCCTCGATCGCGCTGGAAGAGGGCGTGGACCTGCTGCTGTGCGTCAATCCCATCGTGCCCTACAACGCGCGCTTCCAGGAGGGCGCGCGCAAGCTGGCCAATGGCGGCTTGCTCGATGTGTTGTCGCAAACGCTGCGCTCGATTCTGCATTCGCGCCTGGAAACGGGCCTGGCCAGCTACCAGATCAGCCATCCGGAGGTCGACATCCTGTTGTTCCAGCCCAGCGAGGATGACGCGGAGCTGTTTTTTACCAACATTTTCAGCTACAACAACCGGCGCCGGATGTGCGAGCAGGCTTACCAGAACACCCGTTTGATGCTGTGGGAACAGCGCGAAACGCTGGGGCCCAAGCTGGCGCGCCATGGCATGCGTCTCAAATTGTCCGTGCTCAGCGACACCAGCTTGTCCCTGGTAAGCCAGAAGCCGGCCCGCAAGGCCACCACGCGGCTGGACAATGTGCTCAACGACCTTGAACGGTATTTAAAAGTAGTCCATGGCCATCCAACGCACGGCAGTTTCTAAAGTAGCAGCTTCGGTGTTATGCTTGCAGGAGAATAAAGAGAGATCGCCTGCTATGCTACAAAAAGCTCCCCGCCGCACCCGAGAACGCATCCTGGAATTATCCCTGCGCTTATTTAACGAATTTGGCGAGCCGAATATCACGACCACCGTGATAGCCGAGGAGATGAATATCTCGCCGGGTAATCTGTACTACCACTTCCGCAACAAGGACGACATCGTCAATTCGATCTTTTCGCAATTCGAAGCGGAAATCGAACGCATCCTGACGGTGCCCGATGGCCGCCGTTCGAATATCGAGGACGTGTGGCTGTATTTGCACCTGATGTTTGAACTGATCTGGCGCTACCGTTTCTTTTACCGCGACCTGAACGATCTGTTGTCGCGCAACCGCAAGCTGGAACTGCATTTCAAGCAGATCCTGGCGCACAAGATCAAGGTCGCCAAGCAGCTGTGCGAAGACTTGCGCAGCGAACAGTCGATGGAAGCGAGCGACGTCGCCATCGACGCCATGGCCACCAACATGGTGGTGGTGGCGACCTACTGGCTGTCGTATGAATACGTGCGCAACCCGCGCAAATACACGGAGCAGCAATCGATGGCGGACGCGCTGGCGCGCGGCTGCTACCAGGTGCTGTCGCAGATCGGCCCTTACCTGCGCGGCGAGACCAGCGTGCTGTTCCAGAAGTTGTCTGAAGAATATTTGAAGAAGTTGAAATAAAAAATCGAAATAACTCTCGGAGAAAACTATGGCATGGAGTAAATTCCCGCATCCTGACGATGCTTATGTGTACACGGCGGCCAGCCTGAAGAAGAACTGGGCCCGTTTGCACGTGGGCGATGCGGAACCGTTCCCCAAAGACGCGCGCCTGGTCGAGGCGTGGATCGCCTTCCATGCGGGCGATTTCGAACGCGCCACCCAGATCGGGCTGGACGTGGGTGTGGACGGTTATTCCGTGGCGCACAAGGCTACCTGCATGTACGCCACCTACCTGGAAAAGAGCGAGAAGAAAAAGATCGCCACTTTCGAGGAAGTGGCCGAGCGCTGCGAGCGCCAGCAGCAGGAACAGCCCGACAACGCGAACGGCTACTACTGGCATGCCTATGCGCTGGGCCGCTATGCCCAGGGCATCTCCGTGGTCAAGGCGCTGGCCCAGGGCGTCGGTGCCAAGGTCAAGCACAGCCTGGACATGACGCTCAAGCTGGCGCCCAAGCATGCGGACGCCCACATCGCGCTGGGCACCTACCACAGCGAGATCATCGACAAGGTGGGCGCCATGATCGGCGGCCTGACTTACGGCGTGAAGAAGGAAGAAGGCTTCAAGCACTTCAAGAAGGCGCTGGAACTCAATCCCGACTCGGCCATCGCCCGCATCGAGTATGCTAACGCCCTGGTCATGCTCGACGGCAAAAAGAAGATGGACGAAGCCGTCGCCCTGTACGAGGCCGCGGCCGCCTGCGAACCGCGCGATGCGATGGAGCGGCTGGACGTGGAACTGGCGAAAGAGGAACTTGAGGATTAATCGGCCGTGACAAAATCGATCTGCGTGTACTGCGGCGCCAACCCCGGCGCCAGCCCCCGTTATGCGGACGCGGCCCGCGCGCTGGGCCGCGCGCTGGTCGATGACAATATCGCGCTAGTGTACGGCGGCGGCAATGTGGGCCTGATGGGCATCATCGCCGACGAAGTGCTGCGCCTGGGCGGCGACGTGACGGGCGTGATCCCGACGGCGCTGCTGGAGCGCGAAGTGGGCCACATGGGCTTGACGCGCCAGTTCATCGTCAAGGACATGCACGAACGCAAGGCCATGATGGCCAAGCTGGCCGACGGCTTCATCGCCATGCCCGGCGGCATGGGCACGCTCGAGGAATTGTTCGAGATGCTGACGTGGTCGCAGCTGGGCATCCATAGCAAGCCGGTCGGGCTGCTCAACGTGGACGGTTTTTATGACGGCCTGATGGGCTTCATCGGCCATGCCAGCGGCGAAGGTTTCATCCGCCCGCAGCACGCGGCCCTGATGATGGTGGAATCCGATCCGCAAGCGCTGGTGCAACGCCTGCGCTCACGCCACGCCGCCGCTTAAGACCAGAGCCGCTGGCCGGCCGTATCGAGCTGGGTCAGGTACAGCCGCAAGTCGAACTCATACTGGTGGTAGTTCGGTTCCATGTAGGTGCACAGCTTGTAGAACGCCTTGTCGTGCTGTTTTTCCTTCACGTGCGCCAGTTCATGGACGGCGATCATGCGCAGGAATTCCAGCGGCACTTCCTTGAACACGGTGGCCACGCGGATCTCGTGTTTGGCCTTGAGCTTGCCGCCCTGCACGCGTGAAATCGACGTGTGCAAACCCAGCGCGTGGTTGATCACGTGGATCTTGCTGTCGAATTCCACCTTGTTGATCGGCTCCGCGTTGCGCAAGTGTTCAGTTTTCAAATCCTGCACGTACTGGTACAGCGCCTTGTCGGTGCGGATGTCGTGCGCCTTCGGGTAGCGCTTGAGCAGCACTTCGCCCAGGCGGTTTTGCGCGATCAGTTGCGACACCTGTTGCTGGGTCTGTTCGGAATAGGCGCTGAGGTACTTGAGGACGGACATGATGGAAAGGCAAGAGCGGGCCGGGCGGGGGAGGCGGAAATATACCACAGCCGCTCAAAACGCCGTATGATGAGGCCGTGTCTTCACCGCTGTGCTCGTCCCGCTCTTTCCTCCCATGCGTACCCACGTCAATTCCCTGGGCTTGCTGATCCACGGCGATCCCGTCATTCCGTTTGTTTATCCGGATCACATAGCCCGTGCCAGCCTCGACGCCTTGCCGTCCCGGCCCGGCATTTACATTTTTCGCGATGACGATGGCGAAGCGCTGTACGTGGGCAAGAGCGTCAACATCCGCCAGCGCGTGCTAAGCCACTTGCGCACGGCCGAGGAAGGCAAGCTGCTGCAATGCAGCCGCCGCGTCGATTTCGAGTGCACCGGCGGGGAGATCGGCGCGCTGCTGCGCGAATCGCAATTGATCAAGCAGTTGCAACCGCCGTTCAACCAGAAGCTGCGCGGCTTGCGCGAGATGTGCTCGCTGCGCATGGCCGGCAACCTGCCCGAGGTGGTGTTTTCCAGCGAGGTGGATTTCGCCCGCACACAAGGGCTGTATGGCCTGTTCGGCACACGGGCGGCGGCGATGGAGACGCTGCGCGAGGTGGCCGATCGCGCCGGCCTGTGCTGTGCCACGCTGGGGCTGGAAAAGGTGGCGCGCGGCCGGCCCTGTTTCGCACGGCAGTTGCGCCGCTGCGCCGGGGTGTGCGTGGGCGCCGAGACTGCCGAGGCACACGGCGCGCGCGTGCGGGCGGCGCTGGAACCCTTGCATATCGCGCCGTGGCCGTTCGCGGGCGCCGTTGGCATTGTCGAGCAAGCGGATGGCGTGCGGCAGGTGCACGTGGTCGACCACTGGTGCTACCTGGGGCCGCGCGGCAAGGGCCGGCGGCGCAGCAAGGCCGCGCCGCAGTTTGATTTCGACGTCTACCAGATCCTCGTCAGGCCGCTGTCGCAAGGCGGCCTGACGCTGGAGCTGCCCTAGGACCGTTCCCGCGCGCGCTCGAAGCTGGCGCGGGTGGTGTCCTCGTCGCGCTGGCCGAACGCGTAGTGCGCTTCCAGCCACATGACGTTGATGATGGCGGCCGACAGCGCCAGCCCCAGGCCCAGTATCCAGGTGAAATACCACATGATGATGTCCTTTCAGTATGCCGTGTGTTCGTTGTCGCGGATATGTTCCAGCGTGACCTTGCCGCGCACCACGCGGTAGACCCAGCCCGTGTAGCTGACCACGATGGGCAGCATGACCACCACCACCCAGAACATCACGGCCAGGCTCTTGTGGCTGGCCACGGCGTCCCAGGCCGTCAGGCTGCTGCCCGGCGCCAGCGACGAGGGCAGTACGAAGGGGAACATGGCCGTGCCCGCCGTGAGGATGATGGCCGCCACCGTCAGGCCGCTGGCCAGGAAGGCCGCCACCGTGCGGCGCAGCAGGCTCAGCATGATGACCAGCGCCGCGCCGGCGAACGCGGCGACCGGGAAGGCGCGCGTGAGCGGCCAGCGGGCGTAGTTGTCTAGCCACGCGCCCGTGGCGCGCGTCACCGTCTTGGCGACGGGCATGAAGGCCGTGTTCGCATCAGGCATGGCTGTGATGCGGTAGCCGGCTATGCCGTAGGCCACCCACAGGCCGCCGGCCGCGAACAGCGCCATCGTCACGACGGCGGCGACGATGGCCAGCGTGCGGGCGCGGCGCGCGATGGCGCCGTCCGTCTTCTGTTGCAGGAAGGTGGCGCCGTGCATGGCCAGCATGGCCACGCTGAGCAGGCCTGCCAGCAGGCCGAAGGGATTGAGCAGCTGGAAGAAATTGCCCGCGTATTCCATGCGCATGGTGCTGTCGTACCGGAACGGCACGCCTTGCAGCAGGTTGCCGAAGGCCACGCCGAAGATCAGCGGTGGCACCAGGCCGCCCGCGAACAGGCCCCAGTCCCAGGCGTTGCGCCAGCGCGGGTCGGCCAGTTTGCTGCGGTAATCGAAGCCGACCGGACGGAAGAACAGCGCGAACAGGCACAGCATCAGGGCGATGTAGAAGCCGGAGAACGCGGCCGCGTACACCAGCGGCCAGGCCGCGAACACGGTGCCGCCGGCGGCGATGAACCAGGTCTGGTTGCCTTCCCACGTGGGGCCGATGGTGTTGATGATGACGCGCCGTTCGCCGTCATTGCGGCCCAGGAAGGGCAGCGACATGCCGACGCCGAAGTCGAAGCCGTCCGTCAGCGCGAAGCCCAGCAGCAGCACGCCGACGAAGCACCACCAGATGATCTTGTAGGTTTGATAGTCGAATAACATGGTCGCTCCTTAGTGCGCGGGCGCGTGGCCTGCTTGTTCCCAGTGGTACTGGCCGGTATGCAGGCTGCTCGGCCCCAGCCGCGCGAACTTGAACATCAAGCCCATTTCGATCACCAGCAGCAGCGTGTAGAAACCGATGAAGCCGGCCAGGCTGAAGTACAGGCTGCCCGCTTGCAGCGACGAGGCCGACAAGTGGGTGGGCAGGATGCCGGCGATGGTCCACGGCTGGCGGCCATACTCGGCCACCACCCAGCCCAGCTCGGCCGCCAGCCACGGCAGCGGAATGGCGCACACGGCCAGCCGCAGCAGCCAGCGTTGCGGCGCCAAGCGCTTGCGTACCAGGAAGTAGAACGCGCTGCTGAAGATGAACAGGAACAGCAGGCCCAGCCCCACCATGGCGCGGAACGACCAGAACAGCGGCGCCACCTTGGGAATGGTGTCGTTCACGGCCAGCCGGATCTGTTCGTCGGTGGCGTCGGTCACGTTGGGCGTGTATTTCTTCAGCAGCAGGCCGTAGCCGAGGTCGGCCTTGACGGCGTCGAAGGCGGCGCGCGCGGCGGGCGAGGTGTCGCCGCCCTTGAGCCGGGCCAGCGCCGCGTAGGCCGTCATGCCGCGCCGGATGCGGGCAGCGTGTTCCTGCTTGAGCTGCTTGATGCCGACCACTTGCTTGTCGGCCGAACGGGTGGCGATCAGGCCCAGCACGTAGGGGATCTTGACGGCGTAGTCGGTGCGTTCGGCCGCGTCGTTGGGCAGACCCACGACGGTGATGCCGGCCGGCGCCGGTTCCGTCTCCCATTCCGCCTCGATGGCGGCCAGCTTGACCTTGTTCACTTCGCCAGCCGTGTAGCCCGATTCGTCGCCCAGCACGATCACCGACAGCGAGGAGGCCAGGCCGAAGCCGGCCGCGATGGCGAACGAGCGCAGCGCGAACGGGATGTCGCGCGCCTTGAGCAGGTAGAAGGCGGAGATGCCCAGCACGAACATGGAGGCCGTCACATAGCCGGCCGCCACCGTGTGCACGAATTTCACCTGCGCCACCGGGTTGAAGATCACGTCAACGATGCTGACCAGTTCCATGCGCATGGTGTCGTAGTTGAATTCGGCGCCCACCGGGTAATTCATCCAGCCATTGGCGATCAGGATCCACAGGGCCGACAGGCTGGAGCCGAACGCGACCAGGAAGGTCACCCCCAGGTGCTGCACTTTGCTCAGCTTGTTCCAGCCGAAGAAGAACAGGCCGACGAAGGTCGATTCGAGGAAGAAGGCCATCATCCCTTCGATGGCCAGCGGGGTACCGAAGATGTCGCCCACGTAGTGCGAGTAATAGGCCCAGTTGGTACCGAACTGGAATTCCAGCGTGATGCCAGTGGTCACGCCCATGGCGAAGTTGATACCGAACAGCTTGCCCCAGAAGCGGGTCATGTCCTTGTAGATTTCCTTGCCCGTCATGACATAGACGGATTCCATGATGACCAGCAGCCAGGACAGCCCTAGCGTGAGCGGGACGAACAGGAAGTGATACATGGCTGTCGCGGCGAACTGCAGGCGCGACAGGCTGACGACATCATCGAGCGGAGTCATTTTTCATCTCGGAAGTTGGGGGAGGGGGAATCGATGCCGGCGCGCCGTCCAGCAAGTGCTGCTGGACCTGGGCGGCCGGCATGCGCATATGCTTGGCCTGCGGGTGGGCGAAGAATGCATGCCACAGCCAGAACAGCAGCGCGCCTTTCAGCAGGAGGGCCAGGCTGATGGCGAGCCACAGTGGCAGGCTGCGCCGCCTGGCTGTGGGCGGCGGGTTCACTGGCCGTCCCGTTCGCGGGTGGCGGCGGGCAAACTGGTATCGTCGCCGGCGGAGGGAGCGGCGTCGGGGCGGCCGAAGCGGAATTTGTCGCGCACCGATTCGCCCACGTCGAGCAGTTTCTTGACCGTGGAACCCATCTTCATCAGCGAGGCCAGCGTGTCCGGCGACAGGCGCTGCACGTCGTCGAACCAGGCGCTCGACAGTTCGATCAGCTCATACATTTCACGCATGCGTTGCTGGGCCACGCGGTCGGCGTCGGTGGTGGGCGTTTCCAGCAGGGCGTCGCGCAGCATGGACAGGGTCGGCTCCACCTCGCGCCGGCGGCGCTCCTCCAGCAAGGCCTTGAAGATTTCCCACACATCCTTGGGCGGCTCGAAATACTCGCGCCGGTCGTTGGGCTGGTGCAGCAGTTTGACCAGCCGCCACGATTGCAGTTCCTTCAACCCCATCGAGACGTTGGAGCGCGAGAACGACAGCGATTCGGCGATCTCGTCCGCGTTCAGCGGGCGGGCGCTCACGTACAGCAGGGCATAGATCTGGCCCACGGTGCGATTGATGCCCCAGCGGCTGCCCATTTCGCCGAAATGGAGGATGAAGCGTTGCGCCAATGGTGTGAGATTCATCACGATACGTGTCCTTTTGAATTTTCAGTAATTCCTGAAATTATAGAAGGTTTACGAAAAGTGCGTAGGGAGGCTAGTTATTTCGATGTAGGGCGGGAAAAAACGTTGCGCTATATAATGCGGTATATTGCGATTTCCCCATCGTGGAAAGGATTGTTTATGTTGCGGAAATTTGGTGTGCTTGCGACCGTGCTGCTGGGTGTGGCCGGGACGGCCAGCGCGGCCGATATCACGGTGTCGGCCGCCGCCAGCCTGACCAATGCGTTCAAGGACATCGCCCAGGCTTACGAGCAGGCCCATGTGGGGGACAAGGTGCAGCTCAATTTTGGCGGCTCCGACGCGCTGGTGCAGCAGATCGCCAAGGGCGCGCCGGTGGACGTGCTCGCCTCGGCCGACCAGGAGGCGATGGACAAGGCCGAGAGCCAGAAGTTGCTGCGCCTGGGCAGCCGCGCCAATTTCGCCAGCAACCGCGTGGTGCTGATCATGCCGGCCGCGGCCGGCGTGGAACTGCACGGCGTGGGTGACCTGACCCAGCCCGGCGTCAAGCGCGTTACGCTGGGCAATCCGGCCAGCGTGCCGATCGGCCGTTACGCCAGGCACGCGCTGGAACAGGCGCGCCTGTGGGCGGCCGTGGAACCGAAAGCCATCTACGCCACCTCCGTGCGCCAGAGCCTCGATTACGTGGCGCGCGGCGAGGCCGACGCCGGCTTCGTCTACGCCACCGACGTGGCCGTGCAGAAGGACAAGGTGAAAGTGGTCGCCACCGTGCCGACCGAGACGCCGGTCAGCTATCCGATCGCCGCCACGGCCGCCAGCGCCCAGCCCGAGGCCGGGCGCCGCTTCGTCGCCTTCGTGCTGACGCCCGTTGGCCAGGCCATCCTGGCCAAGTACGGTTTCGGCCGTCCCTGAGCGCGCTTCGTCATGATGGATAGCCCCGCCTGGACCGCATTGGCGCTGTCACTCAAGGTGGCGGGCTGGGCCACGGCCATCGATCTGCTGCTGGGGCTGGCGCTGGGCTATTTGCTGGCCCGTTGCCGCTTTCCGGGCCGCGAGCTGCTGGACGCCATGCTGACCTTGCCGATGGTGCTGCCGCCCACCGTGCTCGGCTACTACCTGCTGGTGCTGATCGGCCGCAACGGCTGGCTCGGCGGCTGGCTGCAGCGCAGCTTCGGCATCAACCTGATCTTCACCTGGCAGGCGGCCGTGATCGCGGCCGCCGTGGTGGCGTTGCCGCTGGTGCTCAAGGCGGCCCGTTCCGCGTTCGAGACGGTGGACCGGCAACTGGAGCAGGCCGCCCATGTGCTGGGTGTGTCCACGTTCGGGGTGTTCCTGCGCGTGACCATGCCGCTGGCGTGGCGCGGCGTGCTGGCCGGCACCTTGCTGGCCTTCGCCCGCTCGATGGGCGAGTTTGGCGCCACGCTGATGGTGGCCGGCAGCATCCCGGGCAAGACGCAAACGTTGTCGATCGCCGTGTACGAAGCCGTGCAGGCGGGGCAGGACGACAGCGCCAATGTACTGGTGCTGATTACTTCCGTCACCTGCATCGTGGTGCTGGTGCTGGCCAGCAAACTGACGCCCAAGCGTCTCGTCAACGACTGAAGCGCCATGCGGATCCAGGTCGATATTCACAAAACCCTGCGCTCGGGCGCCCGCACGTTCACGCTGGACGCGCAGTTTGCCTCCGACAGCGAGCGCATCGTCATCTACGGCCCCTCGGGCGCCGGCAAGAGCCAGTTGATGAAAGCCGTGGCCGGACTGATGACGCCGGACGCGGGCCGTATCGCGCTCGGCGAACGCTGCCTGTTTGACCGCGAGGGCGGCGTGGACCTGGCGCCGCAGCGGCGCCAGGTAGGCTATCTGTTCCAGGATTACGCGCTGTTTCCCCACTTGAATGTGCGGCAGAACATCGCCTTTGGTTTGGCGCGCGGCTGGTTCAATCCACGCGCCCGGGCCGACAACGCGGCCGTGCGGCACTGGTTGCAGGCGTTCGAGCTGGAGCATGTGGCCCACCAGTTCCCGCACGAATTGTCCGGCGGGCAGCGGCAGCGCGTGGCGCTGGCGCGGGCGCTGGTGCCCGATCCGCAAGCCTTGTTGCTGGACGAGCCGTTCGCCGCGCTCGACCCCAGCCTGCGCGCGCGCATGCGGGCCGAGCTGGACGCGCTGCAGCGCCGGCTGGCCATCCCCATGATCTTGATCACGCACGATCCCGACGATGCGCGCGCGTTCGGCGAACACATCCTGCGCATGGAAGACGGCAAGATCGCGCCGGTGCGCACATTTGAATTCCCGGAGACCAACGATGGAACACGACAAACCGCAGGCTGATCCGCAGGCGGGCGGCGCGCCCGCGGTGGCGCCGGGGGCAGTGCAGGATATGACGCAAACCACAGCGCAAAACATGACGCAAAACATGGTCCCCCCGCTGGCGCTGCAAGGCAATGTGTGGATGACGGTGGGCGGCGAAAAGCTGGGCGGCCAGGACCGCGTGGCGCTGCTGGCGGCGATCGCGGAGACGGGCTCCATCACGCGCGCGGCCAAGGCCGTCAAGATGAGCTACAAGGGCGCCTGGGATGCTATCGACGCCATGAACAATCTTGCCGGCGCCACGCTGGTCGAGCGCGTGGCCGGCGGCAAGGGCGGCGGCGGCACGCGGCTGACGGCGCGCGGCACGCAGCTGGTGGCCAACTTCCGCCAGGTCGCGGCCGAGCACGACAAATTCATTGCCCACCTGAGCGCCCAGTCCCACTGCCTGGCCGACGATTTCTTATTGATCCGGAAGATGCAGATGCAAACCAGCGCGCGTAACCAGTTCAGCGGCACCGTCACGGCCTTGAAGCGCGGTGCCGTCAACGATGAAGTGGTGCTGGAGATCATGGGTGGGCAACGGATCGTCGCCACCATCACGCGCGACAGTTGCGACAGCCTGGGCTTGCGCGAGGGCGCACCGGCGTTCGCATTGGTCAAGGCCTCGTCCATCATCGTCATGACCGACGCGACCGGCGCGCGCCTGTCGGCCCGCAACCAGTTGGCCGGCACGGTGGTGCGGCTGCAAACGGGCGCCGTCAACACGGACGTGAGCATCGCGTTGCCGGGCGGTGGCACCATCGCCGCCATCATCACGCGCGACAGCGCCGAAGCGCTGGACCTGGCGGTGGGCGCGCCGGCCACGGCCATCTTCAAGGCCTCCAGCGTCATCCTCGGCACGGCCGGCTAAAACATAAACCGGGGTCATCATGCTATACCGGGGTCAGGTCATGCTATCAAGCATCAAGCAGGATGCTTGATGCTTGATAGCATGACCTGACCCCGGTTCTCCCAGACCTTGATGCTTGATAGCATGACCTGCCCCCGGTTTTCCTAGACTTGGCCCCAGGGCAGGAATTTGGCGGGCGTGGTGCCCAGGATGCGGCGGAACAGGGCGATGAAACTGCTGACGCTGTCGTAGCCGAGGTTCATGGCCACCGTCGTCACGGACTCGCCGGCCGTCAACAGTTCCATGCCTTTCTGCAGGCGCGCGATCTGGCGCCATTCCACCAGCGACATCCCCGTTTCGGCGCGGAAGTGGCGCGTCACGCTGCGCCGCGACAGGCCTATGCGTTCGGCCCAGCCATCGAGGTCGGTTTCGTCGGCCGGATTCTCGGCAATGCTGGCCGCCATGGCCAGCAGGCGCGGATGGCGCGGCATGATCAGGCGCAGCGGGTCGGGTTCTGCGCGCCCTATCTCATCGAGGAACACCATCATCAGGCGCTGCTCGGCCGCGTCGGCGGGCGAGCCTTGCGGCCAGCCGCGCATGCGCTCGAACAGGGCGCTGGCCACCGGCGACAGGCGCAGCACCTGGGGCTGCGCCGGCAAGGCGTCGCACAGCGACGGCGCCAGGTGCAGCGTGTAGCCGGCCAGGCCGGGGCGCAGCTTGCTGCCGTGCACGCTGGCGCCGTGCGCCATCTGCGGTGGCACCCAGCCGAGGCGGCCCGGCGGCAGCACGGTGCGGTTGCCTCCGGCTTCCAGCACAATCAAGCCCTGCAGGGCGATGTACATCTGGCCTTCCGGATGACGGTGGATGTGTTTGCCCTTGTCTGTCCCGGACAGATCGGCATGGGTGGGCGTGAGCCGCATGGGGAAGTCGGCCGACAGCCGGCGTTCTTCGAAAGGAGGAGGGTGCAAATGCATATTGTGGCCCGATCGCGTTATCTCTTGTCTGGCGCCAGTTAGCCGGACGACGGCGCTGCTGGCATGCTAGGACTTTCATTTATAGCAAGGATTTAACATGACTGCAATCGATACCGAAGAGGTGCTGGCGCTGTTGCGGAGCGTGGGCGCATCCTTGTGTGACACGTTCTGGCAACTGGAACCGGTGGTGGAGCTGGACGAGATGGCGGCCGCGTTCCAGCGCATCGATGGCGAGGCCTCGGCCGCGCTGCGCTGTGGATTGGCCGAGCTGTATCCGCGCATCGGCTGGATGGAAGGGGAGTTCGACGGCGCCGACAGCGACTACGAGGAAGCCATCGCCTTGCTGGCGCGCGGCGAGTACTGGATTTGCGATGCGATCGACGGCGCCGCCCAATACCTGCGCGCGATGCCGAACTGGTCCATGTCGCTGACGCTGGTGCGCGAGGGCATGCCCGTGTTCGTGGCCGTGTTCGACGCGGCCCACGATGAGATGTTCCATGCCGTGTGGGGCGGCGGGGCGTGGTGCAACGGCAAGCCGGTGCGCGTGAACGAGCGCGAGAGCCATTACAACGGCGTGGTGGCCACCAACCAGCCGCCGTTCGCCGTCAAGCAACCGGCGGCCGTCGGCCGCGCCGGCCGGGCGCTGAGCGCGATGCTGCCCGACGTGGCGGCCGTGCGCAACCTGGGCCCCACCTCGCTGCAACTGGCTTACGTGGCGTGCGGCCGCCTCGACGCGTTCTGGGAATTCGGCGAGGATGGCTTCAATTGCCTGGGCCCGGCGCTGCTGGTGCGCGAGGCCGGCGGCATGGTGAGCCAGGTCGATGGCGCGCCGTACCGTTTGCTGTCGGGCGACATCGCGGCCGGCCCGCCCCGCGTGCACGCCTCCATGCTGCTGCGCTTGCAGCAGGTGCTGGCGGCGTAGGCGATCACGGCGTCAGCACCGTGGTCAGCACCGCGGTCAGCGCCACGGTCAGGCCGCCACACGGATTGCGCCGGCCGTGGCTACCGCAAGGTGGCCGCCACGGCCGTGGCGGCGATCAGCTGTCGTCCTCCTTGCCGCCTTGCCGGGCACCGCTCTTGTCCTGTTGCTGCGAGCTTGCTGTGGCGCGCGCCTTGCCGTTCTGGCGCGCGGCCAGTTGCCGGTTCTCGCCGCCCTTGCGGCCGATCTCCGCCATGTGTTCGCGGTCGCGGCTGACGGCCTCGCCGCCTTTCTGGCCGGCGCGGCGCGCTTCCTCCGAATCGAACTCGTGTGCCGTGCCTTTCTGATGGGCGGCCTGCCCGCCCTTACTGGCGATCTCGCGCTGCTGCGCTTCGCTCATGGCGGCGAAGCCGCGCTTGGAAGTCCCTTTTTGCGTACCGCCCTTACCCTGATCGCTACCTTGATTGCTGGCCATATCGATCTCCTTAGTCATGGGGAATGGTTGTTTGTCGCAGAGCGCCGCGGCGTGCCGCCGGCGAGCCGGACACGTTCGGGCCGCTCTGCCTGTTTAGAGACGGGCGGCTGGTGGAAGTTCCGTGCCGCGCGCGCCCGGCGTCAGTGGGGTAGTGGGCTGGCGTGTTCGCCTGCGTGGCCATCGCCGCCGTGGATGCCGGCCTGCAGATGCTGGACCGCTTCGTGCTGGCGTTCCGTGGCCCTGGCCGCTTCTTCCGACGCGCGCCGCATGGTGTCCTCGGCCACGGCTGTGGCCGAGCGGCTCAGCTTGGGCATATGGGTTTCCGTGGTGCGGGCCAGCTCGTCGCACGCGTGGGCCATGGTATCGGCCAGCTTGCGCTGGTAGTCGCGCATCGGGCCGTTGACCGGATTGAGCCTGCTGCCCAGCGCCGTGCCCAGCTCAGCCGCGTTGCCGCTGGCCAGTGCGTGCTGGCATACCTGGCCCAGGTCGGCCAGCGTGTCGCGCGCCAGTTGCAGGTTCAGTTCACCGACCTTGTGCATGGTGTCGAGCAGGTGCTGGCTCAGGTCGGTGGAATAGGTGATCAGCGCGTCGCAATGCGAGCGTAACGCGGGGGTGATGAGTGTATCCATGGTGTATCCTCAAGCTGGCAGTTGGAAACGCCCGGCGGCGCCGGGCGGCTGGGGCAGACTTGGGATAGACGCTGGCGGCGCAAGGAAGTTCCGCCGTTGCGTGCAGCAGGGGAGGGCGGCGCCGCCACGGCGTTTGGTGGCAAACGGTGCGGCGCCGTGGCGGTGTGGCGCTTGCTTAGTCCTGCGCGACCTGCAGCACCAGCTTGCCGAAGTTCTTGCCTTCGAACAGCATGTTGAGCGCTTGCGGGAATTGTTCGATGCCTTGCACCACGTCTTCCTTGCTCTTGATCTTGCCTTGCTTGAGCCACTGGCCCAGCGCCGCCACGCCCAGGTGGTAGCGGTCGGCGTAATCGAACACGACGATGCCTTCCATGCGGGCCCGGTTGACCAGCAGCGACAGGTAGTTGGCCGGTCCCTTCACGGCCTCCGTGTTGTTGTACTGCGAGATGGCGCCGCAGATCACGATGCGGGCTTTCAGGTTGATGCGGGTGAGCACGGTGTCGAGGATGTCGCCGCCCACGTTGTCGAAATACACGTCCACGCCTTGCGGGCAGTGCTGCTTGAGGCCGTCGCGCACCGACTCGTGCTTGTAGTCGATGCAGGCATCAAAGCCCAGTTCGTTGACGACGAAATCGCATTTTTCCTTGCCGCCGGCAATGCCGACCACGCGGCAGCCGAGCTGCTTGGCCACCTGGCCCACGGTCTGGCCCACGGCCCCGGCCGCGCCCGACACCACCACCGTCTCGCCGGCCTTGGGCTGGCCCGATTCGAGCAGGCCGAAGTAGGCCGTCATGCCGGGCATGCCCAGCGTGTTCAGGTAAGTGGTCAGTGGCGCCAGCGCCGGATCGACCTTGTAGAACGCGCCGGCCTTGTCGTCGGCCTTGCCGATCCAGTAGCGCTGCACGCCCGTGCCGCCCGACACGTGGTCGCCCACTGCGAACTTCGGCGAGCGCGAGGCCACTACCACGCCGATGCCGCCGGCCCGCATCACTTCGCCGATCGCCACCGGACGGATGTAGGACTTGGCATCGTTCATCCAGCCGCGCATGGCCGGGTCCAGCGACAGGTACAGCACCTTGACCAGGATTTCACCATCGGCCAGTTCGCGCACCGGCTCCACCACCTGCTGCCAGTCGCTGGCCTTGACCATGCCCACGGGGCGGGCGGCGAGGCGGAATTGCAGGTTCTCCAAGACGTTCGTTGTCATTTTTTCTTCCTCTGTAAGGGTAGGTGGCGTCCACTATACCGCATAAATGCACGACCGTGCTATTTCCGATTTTGTGGCCAGTGGCAATGCCTTTTTGCCCACTTTTTTACGGCAGGGGCTCAGGCATGCGACAATATCGCCCTTGTTCAGATAACGCATCATTGCCCAATAGCAGCCATGACCCACCCCGAATACATTTTGACTCTCTCCTGCCTGGATCAGCGCGGTATCGTTCATCGCGTATCGGGCTTCCTGGCCGACCACGGCTGCAACATCATCGACTCGGCCCAGTTCGGCGACGGCGAATCGCGCCTGTTCTTCATGCGCGTGCACTTCGCGCTGGAGGACAGCGCCGTGGGCGACGCGCTGCTGCGCGCCGATTTCGGCTTGCTGGCGGCGGAGATGGGCCTGGACTGGGAGCTGCGCGACGCGCGCTACAAGCCGCGCGTGATGCTGATGGTGTCCAAGATCGGCCACTGCCTGAACGACCTGCTGTTCCGCTACAAGAGCGGCCTGCTGCCGGTGGAGATTCCGGCCATCGTGTCCAACCACATGGACTTCTACCAGCTGGCGGCCAGCTACAACATCCCGTTCCACCACCTGCCGCTGGCCACCGGCGCGCCCAAGGAAGCCAAGGCCGCGCAGGAAGCGAAGATCATCGAGCTGATGAACACCCATGGCATCGACCTGGTGGTGCTGGCCCGCTACATGCAGATCCTGTCGCCCGAACTGTGCGCGGCGCTGAAGGGCAAGGCGATCAACATCCACCACTCGTTCCTGCCCAGCTTCAAGGGCGCCAAGCCATACGCGCAAGCCCACCACCGCGGCGTGAAGCTGATCGGCGCCACCGCCCACTTCGTGACGGGCGACCTGGACGAAGGCCCGATCATCGAGCAGGACGTGGAGCGCGTTGACCATTCGATGGATGCCGAGACGCTGTCGGCCATCGGCCGCGACGTGGAGTGCGTGGTGCTGGCGCGCGCCGTCAAGTGGTTCGTCGAACACCGCATCCTGCAAAACGGCGAGAAAACCGTCGTTTTCAAGTAATCGTTTATATCATTTACAAAGATTCACAAGATGGCCCTCAAAGCGACAATCTACAAAGCCGATCTGCAAATCGCGGATATGGACCGCAACTACTACGAGAGCCAGGTGCTGACGCTGGCGCGCCATCCGTCCGAAACGGACGAGCGCATGATGGTGCGCCTGCTGGCGTTCGCCATCCACGCCAATGAAGCGCTGACCTTCACCAAAGGCTTGTTCGACGTGGAGGAGCCGGACCTGTGGCAAAAGGACCTGACCGGCGCCATCCAGCTGTGGATCGAAGTGGGCCAGCCGGACGAGAAGAAGCTGCTCAAGGCATGCGGCCGTTCCGAGCACGTGGTGGTGTACAGCTATAGCGCCACCAGCCATATCTGGTGGAAGCAGCTGGCTAACAAGGTCGAGCGCTGCAAGAACCTGACCGTGATTAACCTGCCGGCCGACGCCACCGCCGAACTGGAGAAGATGGCCCAGCGCACCATGCAGCTGCAGTGCACGATCCAGGACGGCCAGATCTGGCTCACGGACGGCACGGTGACGGTGGAAATCGGCCGCGAAACGTTCAAGGCCGAGCGCTGATCTTTTCCCGAAAAGGACAGCATAAATCAAGTTCGCCGCAGCTGTTCGCGTGGCGAAAATCGGCACTCCGCTATAATCGAACCATGTCCAGGAAATCGAACCTACGCGCGCTGCACATCTGGATCGCATGCTTTGCGATTCTCATGAACGCGCTCGCGCCATCGATTTCCCACGCCGTCGCTTTCATGCAGGGCCAGCCGCCAGGCTGGGAAATCTGCCGCAGCACCTTGCAGGCCGCGCCGGCCGGCGATGTGCTCCAGGCCATGCTGGCCGATGGCAGCGGCAAACAGCCGGCGCCGCACAAGGCCATGTTCAGCATGGACGATTGCGGCTATTGCAGCCCGCACGCCGGCAGCCATGGTTTGCTGCCCACGATGGTTTCCGGGCTGGGCCTGTTCAGCACGCACTCGATACAACCATTCCTGTTCTACCGCTCGCCCGCGCCGCTGGTGGCGTGGTCGGCCTCGCGCCCGCGCGGCCCACCCGTGGCCTGATTGCGGCTTGATCGCGGCTTGAATGTGGTTTGATCACGACCCGGCTTCGGCCTGATGCCGATCACGTTCCGGTCACCATCCGCGCGCCGCACCGCTCCCCGCACCGCTCCCGTAATTGCTTAGCCCAGGCGCCGCATCGTATCTGATCGCGCCTGATTAAATGCCGCCCAGCGCGGCCCTGCGAGTACCGCCGTTGTGCCTCCGCCGCTGTCCGCCCCGATCCGGGCAGGTAGCCCGGCCAGCACCGCACACCGGCCCGTGCCGCCACTTGAAGAGAGAACCAACATGAACAAGCAAATCCTGACCTTCCTCGCATCGATGACGATTGCCTCCTGCGCCATGGCCCAGGTCACCGTGAAGGATGCGTGGATCCGCGCCACTGTGCCCAGCGCCAAGGCCACCGGCGCCTTCATGCAATTGCAGTCGGCACGCGACGCGCGCCTGGTGGAAGTGCGCTCCAGCGCGGCCGGCGTGGTCGAGATCCACGAAATGGCGATGGAAGGCCAGATGATGCGCATGCACGCCATCACCGGCCTCGATCTGCCGGCCGGCAAGCCCGTGGACCTCGCATCGGGCGGCTACCACGTGATGTTGCTGGACTTGAAGCGCCAGTTGAAAGAGGGCGACAGCGTGCCCTTGACGCTGGTGATCCAGAATAAGGACAAGAAGACCGAAACGGTTTCGTTGTCGGTGCCGGTCAAGGCGCTTAACTACGCCGCGCCCAAGCACTGAACCAACGGAGCGTGCCATGACATCACGTATCCGTATCAAACCGCTGGTCCTGCTGCTTGCCCTGCTGGGCGCCGGCCATGCCGTGGCCGACGAAGCCCAGCCGATGACGGTGATCGCCATCAACGGCGGCCGTCCCAGCTCGCTGCCGACCCAGATCCCCACCACCATCGAGGGCATCACCGGCCCGCAGATCGAGGAGCGCATCAATGCCCTCGACAGCGAGGACGCGCTCAAATACCTGCCCAGCCTGAACGTGCGCAAGCGCTACGTGGGCGACTACGATCACGCCGTGCTGGCCAGCCGCGCTTCGGGCACCGGCAATAGCGCCCGCTCGATGGTGTACGCGGACGGCATCCTGCTGTCCAACCTGCTCGGCAACGGCGCCACCTACACGCCGCGCTGGGGCCTTGTCACGCCCGAGGAAATCGAGCGCGTGGACGTGCTGTATGGCCCGTTCTCGGCCGCCTACGCGGGCAACTCGGTGGGCGCCGTGGTCGATTTCATGACCCGCATGCCGACGCGTTTTGAAGCCCACTTCAAGCTGTCCGGCTTCGGCCAGGCGTTCCGGCAGTACGGCACCGACGCCCATTACTTCGGCAAGCAGGGCAGCGCCTCGATTGGCGACCGCCAAGGTGCGTGGTCGTGGTGGCTGGATCTGTCGCGCCTGGACAGCAACGGCCAGCCCATCGCCTACGCCAACAAGGTCGCCAGCAAGGGTGTGCCCGGCAGCGCCGGCCTGCCCGTGACGGGCGCGCTCGCGGACCGCAATCCCGTCAACCAGGACTGGCTGATCCTGGGCGCCACCAACCAGATCCACACCATCCAGGACCACGCCAAGGTCAAGCTGGCGTATGACGTGTCGCCCGTGCTGCGGGCCAGTTACACGCTGGGCTGGTGGCAGAACGACGCCGAGCGCCATTCGGATTCCTACCTGCGCGACGCGGCCGGCAACGCCGTCTACACGGGCGACGACAAGAACCGCATCAACATCGGCGGCAAGACCTACACCTTGCTGGCATCCGACTTCGCGCCCAGCGTGGGCGACCTCGAACACCTGATGCACGGCCTGTCGCTGAAAAGCCATGCCAAGGGCGTGTTCGACTGGGAACTGGCGGCCAGCCTGTATGACTACCACCGCGACCTGGTGCGCACGCCGACCGTGCTGGTGGCGAACGCGCAGACCAATGGCCAGGGCAACATCACGGACACGGGCGGCAGCGGCTGGAACACGCTGGCGCTGAAAGGCACGTGGCGCCCGGACGGCATGGCCGGCGCCCACATCGTCGATTTTGGCGTGCAGCGCGACAGCGCCAAGCTGCGCACCCACGTGTTCAGCAGCGGCGACTGGCTGCACGCGGCCGACGGCGCGCCGGTGTCCGATTTTAACGGCGACACCCGGCTGGAAAGCCTGTTCGCGCAGGATACGTGGCGTGTCGCCCCGGCCTGGAAGGCCACGCTGGGCGCGCGCTTCGAGCACTGGCAAGCGTTCGATGGCCAGATCGGCGCCAAGGGCAAGCTGCTGCCGTTCACCGACCGCAGCGAATCGGCATGGTCGCCCAAGGCCGCGCTGGCATGGAGCGCCAGCGACGCATGGACGATGAAAGCTTCCACCGGCCGTGCCGTGCGCAATCCGACGGCGGCCGAGCTGTTCCAGGGCGCCATCGTGGACGGCAAAATCCTGTACACCGACCCGAATCTGAAGGCGGAAAAATCGTGGACCAGCGAGCTGACGGCCGAACGCCTGAATGCCGACTCCAGCCTGCGCGCCACGCTGTTCCATGAAGTGACGCGCGACGCCTTGTATTCTCAGCCGCTGACGCCGACCGTCAACACCATCCAGAACGTCGGCAAGATCCGCACCACGGGCGTGGAGTTCTCGCACCAGGCCGATAACGTGCTGGTACCCGGCCTGGCCATCACGGACAGCCTGACCTACGCCGATTCGCGCATCGCCGCCAACGATGCGTTCCCGGCCAGCGTCGGCAAGCTGCAACCGCGCGTGCCGCGCTGGCGCGCCAATTTCCTGGCTGCCTACCAGGCCAACGCGCAGTGGAGCGGTACCTACGGCGTGCGCTACAGCGGCAAGCAGTACGGCACGCTCGACAACAGCGACCCGAACGGCAACACCTACACGGGCGTGTCGAAATACCTCGTGATGGATGTGCGCCTGCGCTACCGGCTGGACCCGCACTGGACCGCGTCGGCCGGCATCGATAACCTCAACAACGCCAAGTACTGGGCCTTCCACCCCTACACCCAGCGCACGCTGGTGGCGGAACTGAAGTACGACCTGTAAAGCGAAAATGCCCGGAGCGATCCGGGCATTTTAGTCTTTTGGGGCAATCAGGGCAGAGGAGGTTCCAACGCAAACCTGGGCCGGGTGCGTGGCCTTGGCCGGTCTGGTATGGGACGGGCGGCAGCGCCCGCTTCCTGCGGTCAGCGCACTACCGCGCCGCCTTTCATCACCCACTGCACCCGTTCCAGCTCCGTGATGTCCTTGAGCGGGTTGCCGTTCACGGCGATCAGGTCGGCGAACTTGCCCGCTTCTATGGTGCCCACGCGGTCGCTCCAGCCCAGCAGCTGGCTGGCGTTCACGGTGCCGCTGCGGATCGCCTGCAGCGGCGTCATGCCCAGTTTGACGTAGACGGCGAACTCGCGCCCGTTCAAGCCGTGCGGGTACACGGCCGCATCGGTGCCCAGCGCCACCGGCACGCCTTGCTGGATCGCGTGCGCCAAGTTGCGGCGCGCGGCCGGCAGCACCACCTTGGCCTTTTCCAGCAGCGGCTTGGGCAGCTTGATCGCCTCCGCGTTCTCGATCAGCCAGTCGCCCAGGTACAGCGTGGGCACCAGCCAGGTCTTGTGCTCCTTCATCAGCTTGATGTCCTCGTCGTCGATGTAGGAGCCGTGTTCGATCGAGTCCACCCCGGCCAGCACGGCCAGGCGGATGCCGTCGCCGCCGTGGGCATGGGCCGCCACCTTGCGCCCCAGACGGTGCGCTTCGCCGACGATGGCCTTCATTTCGTCGAGCGTGTATTGCGAGGCGCGCGGGTCGTCGCCGAACGACAGCACGCCGCCGGTGGCGCAGATCTTGATCACGTCGGCGCCGTACTTGATGACCTGGCGGGTGCGTTTGAGCACTTCATCCACGCCGTCGGCCACGCCTTCGGTCTGCAGCTTGTATTCGGGCGCGTGCATGGTGTCGTCGCAGTGGCCGCCGGTGATGCCCAGGGCGGGGCCGGAGGCGGAGATGCGGGGGCCGGGCACGTCGCCGGCGTTGATGGCGTCGCGCAGGCCGATGTCGGCATAGCCTTCCGCGCCCACGTTGCGCACCGTGGTGAAGCCGGCGTTGAGCGTGCGCAGCGCGTTGCGCGCGCCCGTCAGCGTGGCGCGTGGCACGGAGATGGCCACGCTGGCGTAGCCGGCATCCTCGGGATTGCCGGTCAGGTGGGTGTGCATGTCGATCAGGCCGGGCAGCAGGGTCTGGTCGCCCAGGTCGATCACCTGGGCACCGGCCGGGATGGCCAGCTTGCTGCCGGCGGCCGTGATGCGGTCGTCGGCGATCAGCACCACGGCCTGCTCGACCATCGCGCCGCTGCGCACGTCGAGCATGTGGGCGGCCTTGACGGCGGTGATGTGCGGGGCCGGCGCGCTGTCGGCGGCCCAGGCGCCGGCGCAGGCCAGCAGCAGGGCCGGCAGCAGCGCGGACCATCGTGTGGACAACCGTGCGCCGGATGCCGGTGCCGGATCAGAGGGGGAGGGCATGCGGTTCAAATAAGTCTCCTGGTGTGTTATTCGAGCAAAAAGTATATAGCGCTATTGTGATGCGACGTATATCAATTATTTGAAGTTTTAACAATTTTTTGTATCAGGTTCATGTCCGCCGGGCCAGCGAGGCGCCGGGGCCGGCCGCATGATGAGGTATCATGCCGGCAATGCGCCGCTTGACGGCGCCACTTCACCCTGACCGGCCAGGCCGGTCAACCTCACTGGAATAGCATGCTGATCATCACCATCAAACAGGGCAAGGAAAAGAGCTTGCTGGCCGGCGAACCGTGGATTTACGCGTCCGCGATCGAAAAAGTCGACGGTAAGCCGCAGGAAAAAGGCAAGCCCGGTTCGACCGCCATCGTGCAAACGTCCTCGCGCCAGTTCCTGGCCCGCGCCGCCTACAATGCCAAGTCGCAGATCCGCGCGCGGGTGTGGAGCTTTCGCCAGGACGAGCCGATCGACCACGCGCTGATGAAGCGCCGCGTCAAGGCCGCCATCGAGAAGCGCGCCGCCGGCTGGCGCCAGGCCGAGGCCACGGCGCTGGTGCCGCTGGTGCTGGGCGAGGAGGATGGCTTGCCCGGCCTGCTGGTGGACAGCTACGGCGGCCCGTCCGGCTACCTGATCTGCCGCTTCCAGGCCGGTGGCGTCGATGCGTGGAAGGTGCCCATCGTGCAAGCCCTGATCGCCGAGACGGGCTGCCCCAACGTCTACGAGCGCTGCGAGGAACTGGTGCGCAAGGGCGAAGGCTTGCCGCTGTTCTCGGGCGCGCTGGCCGGCGATGCGCCGCCGGACCGGGTCGAGGTGACGGACGCCGGCCAGCGCTGGCAGATGGATTTGCGCACCGGCTTCGAGTACCCCAGGACGCGCCAGCCGCGCTGACGGCGCCCCTTGTTGCGCCCAAGTTTCAGAAAATTAATTTTCTGGTGGCAATCTTTGGCGCTGGTCTTATAATCGCCGTAGCCGTTGGAGAAGCTTACCCAACGGCGTAACGGACCCGGAGACCAGAGCAAAGATGGAACACCACTTGTCGTCGCAAATACGCACGTTGTCCTACGTGGAGAACGAAGACCATCCCGTGTTCGGCACGCTGGTCGAGCAGATCCTGCACCTGCTGAACTCCAAGCTGATCTTCAGCGACATCCTGATCCACCAGAACAGTCCCTTGCTGCTGCGCCAGCCCAAGGGCCTGGTGGCCGTGACGGATTCGCCGATCACGCGCGAGGAGCTGGAGGAATTCTTCGAAGTGGTCGAGCCCAACTGGGCCGAGCGCATCCAGGACCGCGCGTTCGACCGTTCCATCGACCTGCACACGGCCCGCATCCGCGCCAACTGCTTCACCTTCCAGGGCAAGAAGCGGCTCGGCTGCGTGATCCGGCGCTTCCCCAAGGAGCCGATGGCGCTGGGCCAGCTGGGCCTGCGCCAGGACGAGCAGGACTTCGCCAAGCTCTCGAGCGGCCTGGTGCTGATCATCGGCGACACCTGCCAGGGCAAGTCGACCACCATCGCTTCCATGCTCGACGAGATCAACAAGAACCGTTCGGGTCACATCATCACCATTGAAGATCCGGTCGAAACCCTGATCCCGCAGCGCAAATGCGTGATCACCCAGCGCGAGGTGGGCTTCGACGGCGACGTGGAGAGCTTCTACCTGGGCGCGCTCGACGCGCTGCGCGAGCGGCCCGACGTGATCGTGATCGGCGAGATCCGCGACGCCCAGACGGCGCAGGAAGCGCTGGCGCTGGCCGAATCGGGACCGCTGGTGCTGGCCTCGCTGCACGCGCGCTCGACCGAACTGGGCCTGCAGAAGATGGTGCGCCTGCTGGGTAACACGGAGCCGCAATCGCAGGCGCTGGCCCATGCGCTGCGCGGCGTGCTGTGCCAGGCGCTGCTGCCGTCCGTCGAGGGCGAGCGCTACCACCTGGCCACGGAATGCCTGACCTCGAACCCGGAAGTGGTGCAGATGATCGCCAGCGGTAACGTGTCGGCCATCCGTGGCTGGATGGAGGGCAAATCGGCGCCTGGCTGCCACACCATGAACGCCTCGCTGCGCGCGCTGCTGGCGGCCGGCAAGGTCAGCGCGGAAGACGCGCGCAACGCCAGTACCAACCGCGTCGGCCTGATCGAGCGCGCCTGAGGCAAAAGCGGGGTCAGTTCCGGCATCGGGCCACTTATGTGGCCCGATGCCGGAACTGACCCCGCTTTTTCCTGGATCCACGGCGGTGGATTAGGGCATTGCGGTTTCTCAAATCTGATGCGCGCGTGTCCGAATGACAGACCTGACACCGAATTTGACACCGCGTTTTCTTAATCGAGCGGCACGTTGCGGTAGCGGTTCACGTCCTGTCCCGCCACAGGCGGGGCGTTGTTGCCCCACGCGCTGCGCAGGTAGGAGACCACGGCCGCCACTTCCGTGTCATTGAGCACATGGCCGAACGGCGGCATGCCGTAGGGGCGCGGATTGCCGGCCGTGCCGGGCGCGAAGCCGCCATTGAGCACGATGCGGATCGGGTTCACGGCTTCCTCCATCGTCAGCGCGCGATTGCCGGCCAGCGGCGGTACGCCGGGCGGCAAGCCCTTGCCGTTGGCGCCGTGGCAGTCCACGCAATGGTTGTTGTACAGCCGCGCGCCGGCCTGCAGGAATTCCTTGGCCTGGGCTGACGTGTCGCGCTCGAAATCCGATTTCTCCGCCGCGCCGGGCAAGGCCCGCAGGTAGACCGTCATTGCGTGGATGTCAGCGTCGTCCAGGTGCTGCAGGCTTTGCCGCACCACTTCGGCCATCGGGCCGAACACGGTGGCGCGCGGCGATACGCCCGTCTTCAGCAGCGCCGCCACATCCCCCGGTTTCCATTCGCCCAATCCCGCCTCCGCGTCGGCCGTCAACGAGGGCGCGTACCAGCCCAGCACGGGGATCATGCCGCCCGACAGCGTGTCGCTGGTGGCGCCCAGCGTATTGCGCTCGCTGTGGCAGGCCGCGCAATGGCCCAGGCCTTCGACCAGGTAGGCGCCCCGGTTCCAGTCGGCCGACTGCGTGGCCTGCGGGCGGAACACGGCCGGCTTGAAGTACAGCGTGCGCCACAGGGCCAGCATGACTTGCTGGTTGTACGGGAAGCGCAACTGGTGCGGGCGGTTCGGCTGGTGCGCGGCCGGTACGCTCTGGAAGTAGGCGTACAGCGCGTCGGCGTCGTCGCGTGACACCTTGGTGTAGTTCGTGTACGGGAAGGCCGGATAGAGCAGGCGGCCATCCTTCGATTTCCCGTTGTGCAGCGCGCGCCAGAAGTCGTCCGCGCTCCAGGCGCCGATTCCCGTTTCGCGGTCGGACGTGATGTTGGGCGTGACCATGGTGCCGAACGGCGTCGGCAACGCGCGCCCGCCCGCGTAAGGCGCGCCGCCGCGCGTGGTGTGGCAGGCCATGCAGTCGCCGGCGCGGGCCAGGTAGGCGCCGCGCGCCACGCGCTCGGCTGGCGCCTGCGCGGCCGTGGCGGTGGGCGGCGGGCCGGCGTCGTCGGTGGGCCACAGGGCGATGGCGAGCACGGTGGCCAGCAGCGCGCCGGCGCCGGCCAGGATGGGTGTGAGTTTCTTCATGGGGTCATGGGGCCGGCACGCTGCCGCACTGGAGCGGCAGCGGCCTGGCGAGGGTGGTGGCGGTGGCGGGGCGGACGGCGGCATCGGCTTGCTGGCTGGCCAGCCAGGACGAGACGGCGGCCACGTCGGCGTCCGACAGGCGGCTGGTGATCTCGGCCATGCAGTCGGGCGTGGCGGCGCGGCGCACCTTGTTGCGCCAGGCGCCGAATTGGGCGTTGATGTAATCGTGCGGCAGGCCGACCAGGCCGGGAATGGCGGGCGCCACGCCGGTCAGCCGCTCGCCGTGGCAGGCCACGCAGGCCGGGATCTTTTTCGCCGGGTCGCCATGGCGCACCAGCGTGCGGCCCCGTTCCAGCGTGGTGGCGCTGGCGGTGCTGGTCTCAGGCGCAGGATAGGGTGGATGCTGTTCGGAGAAGTATTGCGCGATCTCGCGCAGGTAGTCGTCCGACAGGTGCTCCACCATGTAGGTCATCATGGGATAGCGGCGCCGGCCTTCGCGGAAGTTGCGCAGCTGGTTGTAGAGGTAGCCGGCCGGCTTGCCGGCGATGCGCGGGAAGAAGGCGTCGCCGCGCTCTTTCATGGTGTGGCAGGCGGTGCAGGCGGCCACGCGCTGTTCCAGCGTATCGGGCAGCGCAGCGGGCGTGGCGGCGTGCGCCGCCGGCGCCAGCACCGCGCACGACAGCGCCAGCGCCAGTGCGGTGAGTGGTGCCACGGTCAAGGATTTGGGCATGAGCTTTACCGAGTATCAGGAAAATGCGCAGGAAAATGCGCAGAAAAAATGCGCAGGAAAACACCGCAGCGAAACGCCGCAGCAAAACGCCGCGTGCAAGTTTGGCGGTTTGGCAAGCATATACCGTGCTGCCGAATAATGACAGACGCAGTGCCGCAATGTGGGCGAGCGTGTGGGCAGCGGCGCGCCTGCGTTCAGTGCTTGCCGGTCTGGTCGTGCGTTGTGGCGGGGGCGTTCGTGGCCGTGCTTGCAGGCGCGGTTGCCGATGCGGGAACTGTGGCGGGTGCCGGGGCCGGCGCGGCGGCGGGCCGGCGGTTGCCCGGCCGGTGCTGGCGTGGCGGCTTGGGCGGCTTGAAGGGCGGGATCTTGCCGCCGTGCGCGATCCAGTGGCGGAAGATGCGCAGCGCCACCTGGGCGTCATCGGCCGCGTACAGGATCTGCTTTTCGTTCAGGCGCGGACTGGCCCAGTTGGTGGTGGAGATTTTCTTCGACTTCTGCAGCTTCTGGCCGAAGAACTTGGCCACCGCCGTCTTGGCGCCCAGGTCGTTGCGCTGGCCCGGCGTGCGCAGGGCGACCGAGAGGTCAAGCACCTTCACGGCCAGGATCTCCAGTTTCGCGTGCAGACGCTTGACGTCGTCGGACAGGCCGAAGCCGACCTTGATGGTCTGTTCCGATTCCAGGATGGCCTTGAGCACCTCAAGCACCTCGCGCGCCGGATGGGCGCCGATGGGGAACAGGTAGGCGATGCGGTCCGTGGCCAGCTGGATCAGGTGCGGCCCGGTCGATTTTTCGCCCTTGAGGAAGGTGGGCTTGGATTCCGTGTCGAAGCCGATGGCATCCGAGGCCAGCAGGTCGGCGCACGCCGCCTCGGCTTGCGCCGGCGTGGTGACCACGCGCACGTCGCGCAGCGCGATGCCCTGGTAGGGCGGCAGTTCAGGCGCGTCGGCCGGCTCGGCTTCCGGGATCAACTCAACCCTTGCGCGAGAATTTCGCGGTCAGCTGCTGGAGCTTTTCGGCGCGCGCGCGGGCTGCTTCCTCGGCGGCGGCGGCGGCCCGTTCGGCCTTCTTGCGTTCCGCTTCCTTCTTGAAGCGCTCCTGCAGCACCTGGGTGGCGTGGGCGCGGTGGGTATCCGTCACCTCGGCGCCGGCGGTGCCGTCGAGGTCGTAGCGCACCTTGGCTTTTTCCATCACTTTCAGGTAGCGCAGCGAGCCCGTGTGAATGCCCAGCGCGGTGCGCATGGTCTTGCGGTCCAGGTCGGGCATGCGCGCCAGCAGTTGCTTGTCGATGCCGATGGACAGTGGCAGGCAATCGCGGAAGGCCGGGAATTCCGCTTGCAGCTTTTTCAGCAGGCTGCGCGGAGACAGCGCCGGCGCGGGCGCGGTGGCGGTCGTGGCGGCGGTCGTTTCAACGTCGCCGGCTGGCGGCTGGGGGGTGAGGCTAGTGTTCATCGAATCATAGGTTGTAGCAAGAGGCGCCAGCATATCATGCGTGCCCCATCAATGCAGTGCCTTTTAAGTCATCATATCATTTTGACCACGATTTTCATGCGGCCCGGGCAGGTGCTTTTGCGCGCCAAACCTTGTATAATGACTGACGCACCAAATGCAGGGTGGTGCGATTTCAGTTTGGTACAGGAAGATTTAACAGGGCGCTGGCCCTTGTTATGTGGTTTTTAGATAGCGGATATTTGATTTATCAATTATCTTGATGTCTCGCGATACGGCATAATTTGCCCTCTCCTCTATTCTTCACTGAAAAATAGACAGAAGCCCGTTGATCAGGTAGCGGGCTTTTTTTATTCCGCAGCTTCATCGTCAACTTTTATACAACATTGCACAGCCAGGCGGACCGCATGCGGTGAGCGCCGGCCAATGGCATTGGAGTATGGGCCCATGGGTCTCGCATAGAGAGAAATTTAATGACAAAAACGCCGAAAACTTTAACGTTGTCCGTCAAGGCTTCCCGTACCAGCTCCGCGCCGCTGGTGGTGCCGAAGACGACTTTATCTTATGTCATCGAGAATGCGCAAGAGGCAGCGGGCAAAGTAACGGTCGTTAAGAAAAAGAGTTCGCGCCTGGCCGCCGTGGCCGCCGCTGAAGCGGCCGCCGCCGTTGAGACCGGCGCCGAAGCGGGCGTGGCAGCGGAAGCGCCGGCCAAGGCCCCGACAGTGAAAGTGGCCCGCAAGGCCGGCGCCGCCTCGGCCGCCGTGTCGCTGGCCGCGCCAGCCGGTCCCAAACCAGCGGCCGCGCCAAAATCGAAGCTGGTCAAGGCCAAGGCCGAACCGGCGCCGGTGGTGATCGTGACGGCCGGCCCGGCCGTGAGCCAGGTGACGGACGCGGCCACGCTGGCCTCGATCGACACTTCCGGCTACCTGTTGCCGAGCGTGAAGGTGCCGGGCCGCCGTGGCCGCAAGCCGAGCGAGTTCACCCCGGAAAACGATGAAGTGGCGGCACTGAACGCTGTTGAGCGCGCCGAACTGAAAGCCGTCTCCAAGGCCCGCGAGCGCAAGGCCAAGGGTGGCGCCGACCTGCTGGGCATGGACCCGAAAGCGTCGGCCGAGGACCTGGAGCGCCGCCGCCAGCAGATCAAGAACCTGATCAACATGGGCAAGGAGCGCGGCTTCCTGACCTATGCCGAGATCAACGACCAGCTGCCCGAGAACATCATCGATCCGGAAGCGATAGAAGGCATCATCGCCACCTTCAACGACATGGGCATCGCCATCTACGAGCGCGCGCCCGACGCCGAATCGCTGCTGCTGACCGACAGCGTGGCCACCGTCACCAGCGACGACGAAGTGGAGGCGGCCGCCGCCACGGCGCTGTCGACCGTCGATTCCGACTTCGGCCGTACCACCGACCCGGTGCGCATGTACATGCGTGAAATGGGCGCTGTGGCGCTGCTGACGCGCGAAGGCGAGATCGAGATCGCCAAGCGTATCGAAGGCGGCTTGAAGGACATGATCCAGGCCATCTCCGCCTGCCCGACCACGATCGCCGAGATCGTGGCGCTGGCCAAGAAGATCGAAGCGGACGAAATGAAGGTCGATGAAGTGGTGGATGGTTTCGTCGACCTCAATGAAGCCAACAACGCGCCGGCCGTCAGCACGGCCGCCGCCGCCGCGTCGGACGATGAGGACGAAGAGGAAGTCGAAGAAGAGGAAGAAGATGGCGACGCCAATGGCGGCGCGGCCGGCTTCTCGACCGAACAGCTGGTGCAGCTGAAGAAGGCGGCGCTGGAAAAATTCGCCGTCATCTCGGCCCAGTACGACAAGATGCGCAAGGCCAGCGGCGGCTACGGCTCCAAGGGTTACCTGGCGGCGCAGGAAGCCATCTCCAACGAACTGCTGGGCATCCGCTTCACGGCCAAGGTGGTCGAGAAGCTGTGCGACACGCTGCGCGGCCAGATGGAAGAAGTGCGCCACATCGAGCGCGCCGTGCTGGAGCTGTGCGTGAACAAGTGCGGCATGCCGCGCGCCCACTTCATCAAGGTCTTCCCCGGCAACGAGTGCGACCTGGACTGGGTGGACCTGGAAGTCGATTGCGCTTATCCCTACAGCGCCGTGCTGGGCCGTAACGTGCCGGCCGTGAAAGAGCTGCAGAAGAAGATGATCGACCTGCAGGCGCGCGTGGCGCTGCCGCTGGCCGACCTGCGCAAGATCAACAAGCAGATGGCGGCCGGCGAGAAGCGCGCCCGCCAGGCCAAGCGTGAAATGACGGTGGCCAACCTGCGCCTGGTGATCTCGATCGCGAAGAAGTACATCAACCGCGGCCTGCAGTTCCTCGACCTGATCCAGGAAGGCAACATCGGCCTGCTGAAGGCGGTCGACAAGTTCGAATACCGCCGCGGCTACAAGTTCTCGACTTACGCCACGTGGTGGATCCGCCAGGCCATCACCCGCTCCATCGCCGACATGGCGCGCACCATCCGGGTGCCGGTGCACATGATCGAGACGATCAACAAGATGAACCGCATCTCGCGCCAGATCATGCAGGAAACGGGTAGCGAACCGGACCTGGCGACGCTGGCCGTCAAGATGGAAATGCCGGAAAACAAGGTGCGCGAAATCATGAAGATCGCCAAGGAGCCGATCTCGATGGAAACGCCGATGGGCGAGGATGGCGATTCGCAGCTGGGCGACTTCATTGAAGACAACACCACGCTGGCGCCGCTGGACGCCGCGCTGCATGCCTCGATGCGCAACGTGATCAAGGAAGTGCTGGACTCGCTCACGCCGCGCGAAGCGAAAGTGCTGCGCATGCGCTACGGCGTGGAAATGTCGAACGACCACACGCTGGAAGAAGTGGGCAAGCAGTTCGACGTGACGCGCGAGCGGATCCGCCAGATCGAAGCGAAGGCCATGAGCAAGCTGCGCCAGCCGTCCCGTTCGGACAAGCTGAAGACCTTCCTGACCACGCACTAAGCGCGGCCAGCGACACCGAAAACCGGGGTCAGGTCATGCCAATAAGCAAGATGCGCGCATCTTGCTTACTGGTATGACCTGACCCCGGTTTTGTTTGCGAATACGGCCAAGGCGAGCAGCGACAGCAGCGCGGCCGCGCCGAAGGTCCAGGCCGGGTCGACGCTCCACAGCGCCCCCGCCAGCAGCGAGGCGGGCAAGTACAGCGCGCCCGTCACGAAGCTGTAGATGCCGATGGCCGAGGCGCGTCGCTCCGGTTCCAGATCGGCCACCCAGGCCTTGCTCTGGGCTTCGTCGATGGCGTAGAACAGGCCGTAGACGCCGAACGCGGCCACCAGCTCCCACTTGCCATGGGCCAGCGCCAGCCATACGTTGAGCAGGCCATACAGCAGGTAGCCCAGCATGATCACGCGGCGGCGGCCGATGCGGTCGCCCAGCCGGCCCATCGCGGGCGCGGCCAGCACGCAGGTGATGTTGAAGAGGGCGTACAGCAGCACGATCTCGGTCACCCCAAAGCCTACCTCATGCGCCTTGAGCAGCAGGAAGCCCAGGCTGTAGTAGGCCAGCGCGAACAGCCCGCCCGGCAGCAGGAAGCGCTTGAAGCCGGGACTGAGCGCGTGCCAGTTCTGCCACACGCTTTCGCGTGCGTGGGGCGCGGCGGCCTGCTCGTCCACCGTGACCAGCACGATCACGCTGACGACGGCCGGCACCACGGCCACCCAGAACAGTAGCCGGTAAGCGTGATCCGATTCGCCCAGCCAGGTGAGCAGCGCCCACGCCAGCAACGGGCCGACCACGGCGCCCGACTTGTCCAGCGCCTTGTGCACGCCGAACGCATAGCCGCGCCGTTCGGGCGTGGCGATGGCGGCCAGCCAGGCGTCGCGCGGCGGGCCGCGGAAGCTTTTGCCCAGCCGTTCGATCACGCGGAACAGGGCCAGGCCCGTGATGGCGGTGCTCACCAGCAGGATGGTCTTGGCCAGCGTGGAGAAGCCGTAGCCGGCCACCACCAGCACCTTGCGGCGGCCGCCACGGTCGGACAGCCAGCCTGACAGGTAGTTGAGCGAGGCGGAGGAGAAATCGGCCAGTCCTTCGATCAGTCCCAGCAGCGAACTGGAGGCGCCGGCCACGGTGGTGAAGAAGATGGCAAACACGGAGAAGATCATCTCCGAACTGAGGTCGGTCAGGAAGCTGACCAGGCCCAGCTTGAGGATGTCGGGATGCAGGCCGCGCCAGCCGGCCGACGCGGCGCGCTCCGGCGCGGACGCTGGCCCCGGCTCAGGTGCCGCTGCCGCTGCCGCCGGCGGCAGCGCGCCGCTGGCGTCGTCCGGCATCATCGCGCCGCCGGCATGGTCCGGCGTCGGCATCGGCGGTGCGGTGTCAGGGCGCTCCGGCATCGCTGGCGGCATGCGGTTTGAGGGCGGCCGCGGCGGTCAATCGGCCTTCGAGCGCGCGCACGTCGAACGCGCTGCCGGTGCGGGTGCCGTCCGCGAAGTAGACGGTGGGCGTGCCGATCACGTGCAGCTTCTTGCCCAGTGCCAGCACCTGCTCGTGCGGCGCCGTGCAGCCGGCCGGCGCGGCGGGGGCGGCCTTGCTGTCCTCTATCCATGCCCGCCACGCCTGCGCGCGGTCGGTGGCGCACCAGATGTTGCGCGACTTGACGGCCGAATCGTCGGACAGGATGTCGAGCAGGAAGGTGTAGATGGTGACGTTGTCGATGTTCTTGAGCGTCTGGTGCAGCTTGCGGCAGTACGGGCAGTTGGGGTCTTCGAACACGGCCATCACGCGCTGGCCGTCGCCGCGCACGGTCTTGATGGCCGCTTCCAGCGGCAGGTCGGCGAAGCGGATCGTGGCCAGCTGGTCGGCGCGGGCGCGCGTCAGGTCCTGGTAGGTGGTGGTGTCGACCACCTTGCCGACGAACAGGTACTTGGCGTTTTCGTCCGTGTAGAACACGTCGCCGTTGGTGCGCACCTCGTACAGGCCGCCATACGGCGTCTTGCTCACGCCATCGACCTTGATGTTGATACCCATGCGTGGCTCGATCAGGGCATGGATGCGCGCTTCGGTGGGCGTTTCCGCGCTGGCCTGGGCCAGCACCGGCTGGGTGGTGGCCAACACCAATGCTGCCGACAGCGCTAACGTGTGCTTCATCTTCTATCCTCGTGGTGTGGTCATTCGATGCCGCTGGCGCGCGCGCGCAGGCGCTCGCCCGCAGTGGGGAACAGTTCGGTGCGCAGCGCTTCGAGCTTGCGGCGGCGCGCGTCGCCAGGACTGGCGGCGTCCCCTTGCAGCTGGCTGACGGCGGCGCGGTAGCGTGCGTAATGCGCGCGCCACTGCCGTTCTTCGGCGGCGGCCGTTTCGTAGGAGCGGGTGGCATCGCGGGCAACCTCGGCCAGTTCGGCGTCGCGCGCGGCTTGTTCGGTGGCGCCGTGCAGGCGTTGCTGGCGCAGCGTGTTGGAGTCCGGTTCGGCGTCCGTTGCGCCGCCGGAACCGGGGCGGCCGCCACGGCTGGCGGCGGCGTCCGTGCCGGCGTCGCGCGCACGCAGTTCGGCCACCGCGTCGGCCAGCACGTCATCGTCGTCACCGAACCAGGCGCGCTGCAGGGGCGCCGGGAAGCTTTGCTGGCGCAGCCGCGCGCGCTGCGCCTGCCAGGTGGCCAGCCGTTCCGTTTGCTGGGCGTCGGGCACGGCGCCGGGCGCCAGCGTGAGTTGCTGGCGCGCCAGCAAGTCGTCGTGGGCGCGGATGTAGGCCACATACGGCGCCAGCAGCGCTTCGGCCTGGGCGGCGGCGCTGGCGGGCAGGCGCTGCTTCAGGTAGGCGCGCAGTTGCGCGGCGCGCGCCGCCAGGTCGGCGCCGTCGCCGCGGATCAGGAAATAGTCGAAGCTGGCGCGCAGCTGGCGGTTGGCCACCAGTTGGCCATTGCTGCCGATGGTGAAGCCGTCCGGCGGCAGTTCGTCGGTATCGACCTCGGGCGCCGCGTTGCGGGGCATGGCGGCCAGCGTGCCGGGGCCGATGGCGCCATTCCACGCGGCCGGGGCCGGGGGCGCGCCGCTGGCGACGGGCGCGTCGGCCGGCGTGCCGGCCTGCCAGTACCAGATCAGGCCGGCGCTGGCCAGTGCGGCGGCCACGTAGCCACCCTGGCGGAGATAGGAAGTGAGGTGCATGGACGGCTGGCCGCGGCGGGGCGCGCGGCTCAGATCTTCTTGTCGACGGCCGGCGGGCCCGGTTCGGCGCCTGGCACGGCCTTGGCGCCGGCTTGCACCGGCGCGGCGTAGCGGGTCACCACCTGCCAGCCCTTGTCGCCCTGTTTCCAGGTGTCGATCACGAACACTTGCCGGGGCAGGGGCGAGGTCTTGGGCACGTCCAGTTTCCACAGGAAGCTGACCACCATCAGCGGGCCATATTCATGCACGGCCATCTGTTCGATGCGCGATTCGAACGGCGCGCCGGATTGCGCCTGCTTGAGCCATTCGGCGCGGGCCGTGGGGCGGCCGGGGGCGGCCGATGTGCGTAGTTCGAAATTGTCGGCCACCAGCCGGTTCAGGGTGTCCGTGTCGTGCTGGCGGATGGCTTGCAGCCAGTCCTCTTCCAGCTCGGAGAATTGTTTCACCGTCAGCGTCACGGTGGGAACGATGCGCTTTTGCGCTTCGGCGGCCAGCGCGGGCGCGGCGGCCAGGGACAGCAGGGTGAGCAATGTCGGCAGCTTCGGCAGGTACTTGGGCATACGTGTTCCGGTAAGAATGGCCGCCGCACTGGCTGCGCGGCGGCCTGACTTCATGCTACACCATCCGGCTTAGGGATACTGCATGGTGCACGCCTGGGACGGCAGCAGGGTCCAGTTCTGCTGGATCAGGTACTTCAGGCCGCCCAGCGTCACGTTGTACTTGGCGCCGTTGGACGCCAGCGAGGTGGTGCCGAAGGTCCATGCGCACTTGTCGCCGTTCTCCATGCCGCTTTGCAGCGAGTACCAGGCGTTGCCGTCCGGGTCGGTGACGGCTTCTTCCAGTTCGTGCGCGAAGATGCTGGCCATGGCGTCGGCGCCCGGCGTGTTGTTCGGGCTGGGCGTGTTGGCGCCGCAGGCCGATGGGCACTGGGTTTCCGGATTGCCCACGAAGGCGTACTTGATGTTCTGGCCGCTCACGGTGGTGTTGGTGTGCCAGCCGCAGTACTGGGTGCAGAAGCCCGAGGTGGCCGTGGTGGCGCTGTCGGTCATCACGAAGTACACGGCGTTGCTGTCGAGCGGCAGGGCGCCCGACGAGATGGCGTTGGTCACCACGGTCTGGATGTTGGCGTCCGTCAGCTGGGTGCCCAGGGTGCCCGAGTTGACGATGCTGCCGGCCAGCTTGACGCTGTTGCTGACGTGGGTGTTGCTGCCGTTGTAGTAGGTGGTGTTGATGTTGAAGTAGGGCGAGCCGCCGATGCTTTGCGCCAGCGTGGTCAGCACGCTTTTCGAGGCCGGGCCGTTGCCGGTGTCCCAGTTGCTGCCGTACCAGATGTAGTACACATTGGTGGTGGGCGCCACCATCACGGGGCCGCCCTGGTAGGTCAGGTTGGAAGTGCGGCGCGCCTTGAGCGTGGCCGCTTTTTCCGGATGGCTCATGGAATCGAGGTCCAGTTCGCCCCAGCCTTTGCCGGTCGGTTTGAAGATGGAGTCCTTGGACTCCTTGATCACGCCGGCATGGGCGGCGGTGGCGCATGCCAGGCTGGCAGCGAGCAAAGTAAGCTTGAGACGCAAAGTCATGTCGATTTCTCCGTGGGGGGTGGAACATCAAAGTTGTCCTGCTAACGGACAATCTGCTCTTACTCCGCTGTCTACATGCTGCCATGCGTCAACAAGCGTGAGTATATTTTAACGCTCTCGTCTGTTGGCGAGCGCGAAAAAATGCTGCGGCAGCGCACCGTCTCTTGTCATCAAGAGCACGGGCATTGCTTATGGGTTAAGTGATTTGTGGCGGCGCAAAAAGGCGGCTACGCGGGGGAGCGTTGGGGGCGACTGACGGGATGGAAGACGTGCGGAACGTGGAGCGGGTCAAAAGCGGTAAGCAAGGTGCTCAGGGTACTCAGGGTGCTCAACAACATGTGTTTCTCCCGATGAGATTGTGCGGCACTGCGGTTGCGCTTGTGGCGCGAGCAGATTTCATTGTTATGGTGTTGCTTTGCTGCGAAGTTGTGAGTTCATTTTACTGAAATATTTTTCATTTGCTATTGTTTTTGTGGCTCTGTTGGAAAATTAAGACAGTTGAAGATCGCAAGCGGGCCAAGGCCGGGCGCGTGCGCGGCCAGCCGGTTGGACAGGAATATGGTCGGACGGGGCCACGACGGCGCCGGGGTGGTGCCGGGAAGGCGTCGCAGTCCTGATCCTCGCCGCTATTGTTTGTTCTTGGGACGGCGCACTTTGGGCGCCCCGAACAGCGCTTCCACCATGGGATCGCGGCGGGCGATGGCGCGGCTGGCGCGCACGGGATAGATCACGTCATCGACCAGCCGGTGGATGCGGGTGCCGTCGCGGTCTATCGTGATGTTCAGGGCCGATTCGCGCCCCTGGCTTGGTACATGCTCGTTCATCAGACGCACTTCCTCTTTCATGGCGCCCGGCGCTGCCTGCGGTATCGGAGCGGTAGGCGAGCGGCCATGCTACGGCACGCGCGGCCCCGCGCGCAATACGCCTTCCGATGCGTGCGTCTAGTTCCTAAGGCTTAGCCGCGCTAGTTCCGTTGCAGTCGCCCGCCCCACTATTCACCGATAGCGGGCACGCCGCGCGCTGCCTACACTGCCCAGGTCGCTCGGCACATTCTTTCTGGCTTCGGAATTTCTTGACTCAGATCATTCAAGATTGCCCTGTTGAAGCAAGACAATGCTCGCTGGCCCGGGACCGCGCGCGCCGCGCGGCAACCCGCTGTACCGATGTATGCACACTCAGGAGAAAAACAGATGGATAGGGATAGCAGCAACAAGGCAGGCAATGAACTGGACACCGACGTCGTCAACGCGCGACGCGGTTTCCTCGGCAAGAGCGCAATGCTGGGCCTGGCTGGCGCCACGCTGGGGCTGGCCGGCTGCAAGGAAGAGGGCGGTGCGGCCAAGGGCAGTGCTTCCGCGTCGGCGGCGGCCGCGGCCAAGGGCGGCGGTGGTCACGAGATCGCACCGGGCCAGCTGGACGACTACTATGCCTTCACCAGCGCCGGCCACGGCGGCGAAGCACGCGTGATCGGCCTGCCATCGGGCCGTACCCTCAAGCGCATCCCCGTGTTCAACGTGGACTGCATGGTCGGTTGGGGTATCACCAACGAATCGAAGAAGATCATGGGCACCAAGGCCGATGGCTCGCTCGAATACAAGACCGGCGACACCCACCACGTGCACGCCAGCTACAAGGACGGCACCTATGACGGCCGCTTCATGTGGGTCAACGACAAGATCCACTCGCGCCTGGCCCGTATCCGCATGGATACGATGGAATGCGACAAGATCACCAAGCTGCCCAATGTGATGGGCTTCCACGGTATGTTCCCGGACAAGTGCGATCCGGTCGACGCCAAGATCAACTACACCACCCGCGTGTTCTGCGGCGCCGAATTCCACGTGCCGCTGCCCAACGATGGCCATGACCTGAACGACCCGGACAAATGGGGCTGCCTGTTCAGCTGCGTCAACGCCGACTCCATGGAAGTGATGTGGCAAGTGCGCGTGGACGGCAACATGGACCTGGTGGCCACCTCGTACGACGGCAAGCTGGCCGCCTCCAACCAGTACAACACGGAAAACGGCCACGACCTGACGAGCATGATGTCGGCCGAGCGGGACGCCTGCGTGTTCTTCAACGTGGCCCGTATCGAAGCGCTGGTCAAGGCCGGCAAGTTCGTCACCATCGGCAGCTCCAAGGTGCCCGTGGTTGACGGCCGCAAAGCCGCCAATGGCGATCCGAAAACCGCGCTGACCTGCTACGTGCCGGTCGGTAAGAACCCGCACGGCGTGAACGCCAGCCCGGACGGCAAATACTTCGTCTGCTCGGGCAAGCTGTCGCCGACGGCCACCGTGATCGACCTGTCGCTGGTGCACAAGTGGTTCGCCGGCGAACTGAAGACCGAACGCGACGCCGTGGTGGCGGAACCGGAAATCGGCCTGGGCCCACTGCACACGGCCTTCGACGGCCGCGGCAACGCCTACACCTCGCTGTTCCTCGACAGCCAGTGCGTGAAGTGGAACGTGGACGCCGCCATCGCCCAGTTCAAGGGCGACAAGAACGCCAAGGTCATCGTCGAGAAGATGGACGTGCACTACCAGCCTGGCCACAACTACGCTTCGATGGGCGAAACCAAGGAAGCGGATGGCAAGTACCTGAACTCGGGTAACAAGTTCTCCAAGGACCGCTTCCTGCCATGCGGCCCGCTGCATCCGGAAACGGAACAGCTGATCGACATCAGCGGCTCGTCCATGAAGCTGGTGGCCGACCACACGGCCTATTCGGAACCGCACGACGGCATCATCGTGCGCCGCGACGTGGTCAAGACGCGCCAGATCTACAACATGGATGACTTCCCCAACGCCGTGAAACCGGAGAACGCCGGCATCACGCGCCAGGGCAACAAGGTCACCGTGCGCATGATGTCGGTGGCGCCGAACTACAGCCTGCCGGAGATCAAGGTCAAGAAGGGCGACGAAGTGACGCTGATCCTGACCAACCACGACAAGGTGGAAGACCTGACCCACGGTTGCGCGATCCCGACCTACGACATCTGCTTCATCGTCAACCCGCAGGAGACCAAGTCGGTCACCTTCAAGGCTGACCATGCCGGTGCGTTCTGGGTCTACTGCACCCACTTCTGCCACGCGCTGCACCTGGAAATGCGCTCGCGCCTGATCGTCGAGCGCTGACCCAGCACTCACCCCTTGCAACGAAGCGTTTCGGGAAGGTCATCGACCTTCCCGCTTTTTTTTGACACGCTACCCGCTCAGTGCGGCGCCGGCAGCGCCGGCTTTTCCACCGGCAGCCCGGCGGCGACCCAATCATCGAAGCCGCCGGCGATGGAACGCACCGTGGTATAGCCCATCTGCAGCAGCGACAGCGCAGCCAGCGCGGCACAATTGCTGGTCTGACAATACAGCAGCACCGGGCGCTGGCGCTTGGCCCATTCCGGCACGGCCTCCAGCTGGAATTCCAGCACGCCGCGCGGCAGGTTGACGGCGCCGGGCACGTGGCCGGCGGCGTACTCCGCCGGTTCGCGCACGTCCAC
>DATFBD010000141.1:0-30295 GCA_035254005.1 Burkholderiaceae bacterium
CCAGGCCAACCAGCTGGCCTCGACCGCGTCCGACGTGGCGGTCAAGGGCGGCGACGTGGTGGCCCAGGTGGTGCAGACCATGGGCTCGATCAAGGACAGCTCGAACAAGATCGTGGAGATCATCTCGGTGATCGACGGCATCGCGTTCCAGACCAACATCCTCGCGCTGAACGCGGCGGTGGAGGCAGCGCGCGCCGGTGAACAGGGACGCGGCTTCGCGGTCGTGGCGTCCGAAGTCCGCACCCTGGCCCAGCGCTCGGCCAACGCGGCCAAGGAGATCAAGTCGCTGATCGGCGACTCGGTCGACAAGGTCGACGCCGGCAGCCGCCTGGTCAACGAAGCGGGCCACACGATGGAGCAGATCGTCGGCGCGATCAAGCGCGTGGCCGACATCATGGCCGAGATTACCGCCGCCAGCGTGGAGCAAAGCACCGGCATCGAGGAAGTGAACCGCGCCATCACCCAGATGGACGAGATGACCCAGCAGAACTCGGCGCTGGTCGAGCAGGCTGCTGCGGCCGCGGCCAGCATGCAGGAACAGGCGGCACGCCTGGCGCATGCGGTCAGCGTGTTCCAGCTGGCCGATGGCGGCGGCGAGCGTCCGGCACGGCTGGCGCCGCCGCCAGCGCCGGCCGCGCGGCGCGTCCCGGCCAGCTCCCCGCGCCTGCCCGCCAGCGCCAGCGCCGGCGAGGCCTGGGAGGCATTCTGAGCCACCGGCAAGCGCCGCCTTCACCGGGGCGCTTGCCGGACCCGCCGATTCGTTGAATAATTGGCGCTCGACCGTTTTTACCAAGATCAACACATGCCGACCGCGATTATTGCCGACGACGAAAGACTGATGCGCGACCAGCTGCGCATGCGCCTGGCCGAAGCTTGGCCCGAGCTGCAGATCCTGGGCGAAGCCAAGAACGGCGAGGAAGCGGTGGAACTGGTCGGCGAACTGAAGCCCGACCTGACCTTCCTCGACATCCGCATGCCGGGCAAGACCGGCATGGAGGCGGCGCGCGAGATCGGCGACCAGAGCCACATCGTGTTCGTCACCGCCTACGACCAGTACGCGGTGGAAGCATTCGAGCGCGGCGCGGTCGACTACCTGCTCAAGCCGACCGAGCCGGAGCGCCTGCGCCTGACCGTCGACCGCCTCAAGGAACGCCTGGGCAAGCCCACCGAAGCGGTCAACGACAACGTGGCCGCCATGCTGTCGCAGCTGGCCGAGAAGATCGCGGCGCCCAAGCCCAAGTACCTGCAGTGGATCCAGGCCAGCATCGGCCAGGACCTGCGCATGATCCCGGTCGAGGAAATCCTGTTCTTCCGCTCGGACGAGAAATACACCTGCGTGCAGACCGAAAAGTTCGAAGCCCTGATCCGCAAGCCGGTGCGCGACCTGGCCGACGAGCTGGACCCGGCCCTGTTCTGGCAGATCCACCGCGCCACGCTGGTGAACGTGAACGCCATCGAAGGGGTCACCCGTGACATCCGCGGCCGCCACCTGGTGATGATCAAGGGCCGCCCCGAGAAGCTCGAAGTCAGCCGCAGCTTCCTGCACCTGTTCAAGCAGATGTAAAGCTGCCGCCGATCAAACGGCGGACCTGAGCCCGGTTATATGGTGGAGCGTGGAGGCACGCTTTCCATGACCGATCCCATTCCTATCGACCGCTTTGGCGGGCGCCGCGCCAGCGACCGGGTGTCGCATGCCCGCTTGCGCGAGCTGACCACGGCGCTGCAGTCCATCCGCGAGCAGGAGCGCGCCCACATCGCGCGCGAGCTGCACGACGATCCGGGCCAGCTGCTGACGGCACTGCGCCTCGACCTGGCCCTACTGATGCGCGAACCGGGCTTGCCCGCGTCGACGCAGCGGCAGATACGGTCGATGGACGAGCGGCTGCTGGCCGCCATCACCTCGCTGCGCCGGATCGCCACCGACCTGCGGCCGCGCGCGCTGGACGAGGCGGGGCTGTATTTCGCCCTGCAGGCCTACCGCAAGGAGTTCGCCGAAAAAACGGGCATCCGCGTCGAGATGTTCGCGGACGAAGAGGAATTGAAGCTGGGGGACGAGGCCGGCACGGCCATCTACCGGATCGTGCAGGAGGGCCTGACCAACGTGGCCCGTCACGCCCAGGCCAGTGCCGTCACCTTGAGCCTGTACCGCCTGAACGGCAGCCTGCTCATCACCATCGCCGACAACGGCATCGGCATCGAAGATGGCGATCTCGCCAAACCCGGTTCGCTCGGCCTGCTCGGCATGCGCGAGCGGGTGTGGGCCCTGGGCGGCGAGATCGTCATCGGCCGCGAGGACGCGGGCGGCACGCGCATCGACATCACGTTGCCGATGCACGCGCCCTGACGGAGTCCGTCAGAAGTTGTGGTGCACGCCCACACCGTAGTAGTTCACGCTGGTCGCGGCCTTCTTCTGCGACGCGTCGGCGTACAGGAAGGTGCGCTTGGACAGGTCGTACTCATACCCGACCGAAGTCTGCTTGGTGGTCACCGCGCCGTCCGGCTTCTTCTGGCCATAACCGAACAGCACGCGGCCGGCGCCCAGCTTGTAGTTCGCGCCGACCAGCCAGCCGGTCGTCTTCGGATTGGTCAGCTTGGTGTGGCCTTGGTCCTGGCGGGCATAGGTCGCCATCAGCTTCAGTTCCGGCGTCGCCATGACGGAGCCGCCGACATGCCAGACCTTGGTTTCGACGGCGTTACGCTCGTAGGCGGCCATCGCGGCCACGGCGCCCTGGCTGTAGGTCGCGGCGATCGAGAACGGATTGGCCGAAGCAGCCGCGCCAGCCGGATACTGCGGCGCGGCTGCGGTGCCGGTACCCACCAGGGCCGGGCCGCCGTTGGCTTCCTTGGTCGCCACGGTCACGCCGACCTTGAAGCCGTTGTACACCGGGGTGTCGTACCAGATGGCGTTGTTGAAGCGGTCGTTCGAGCTGCCGGCCGGGTCCAGGGGCTGGCTGTTGTAGCCCGCCACTTCGACGTCGCCCTTCAGGCCCGGGGTGCCGGCGATGCCGTGGAAGGGATCGAAGGCGTCCTTGGCATCCTGGAAGGCGGTCACGCCGCGGCCGATGCGCAGCATGCCGAAGTCACCCTGCAGGCCCACGCGCGACTGGCCCTGGAACAGCGGGCGCGTGCCCGATTCGAAAGTGCCGGTGTCCGGTTCGAAGCGCATCTCGACCTGGAACAATGCCTTCAGGCCGCCGCCCAGGTCTTCCGTGCCCTTGAAGCCGAGCTTGTTGGAGTCGCGCTTGGTCACGGCCGTCGTCTTGTCGGTCTGCTTGGCGATGCCGGCGTCGAAGGCGCCGTACACGGTCACCGACGATTGGGCCTGGGCGAAACCGCCAATGGTCGACAGTACGAGGGCGGCGAGGAGTTGCTTTTTCACTTGGGTCATCCTTATGAGTTGGAAACAATCGAACGGACCGAATAATGGCCCCTGATTGTTTCAGCAAGATGACCTGTTGTTATTTCAGCCGGCAGCTGAGCAGCCAGTAATGCTCGCTGCGCTTGATGCGGATTTCGCGCGCGTGCTCGGCGAAGCGCTTCTTGAGCGCGCTGTCGGCCGGGCAGTTGGACAGGACCTCGTGGCGGGTGCCGCTGGCGCCGGTCAGGATGCGGTAGGTGTTCCCTTCCGCGTCCGTGCGCGCCACCGGCAAAGTCTCGCCTTCGATCACGTTCTCGTCCAGCAGGACCAGCAGCGCGTCCGCGCCCAGCAAGGCGCGCAGCTGCTTGAGGAACTGGTCCTGCTGTTCGCGCGGAACGTGGGACCACAGGCCGGCGGCCAGGCAGGCGTCGTAGTCGCCCGGCGGCGGCGCGAAGGCGTCGCCGTCCACAAAGTTCACCACCTGCGGATCCAGCCCGCGCGCGCGGGCCTGGGCCAGCAGCGGCGGGCAGTTGTCGATGGCGGTCACGCTGTTCGCCACGTAGGCCAGGGTGTCGGTCCAGTAGCCGGTGCCGCAGCCCAGCTCCAGCACGCGGCGGCCTTCGAACAGGTCGGCGAGCGTATTCTGGAGCGCGTCCAGTTCGGCCTTGCGCCGGGGCGCGGCGTAGCGGCGGTCGTAATCGGCCGCGATGTCCGCGTAATAGGCGGACAGGGATGCTTGATTCATAATTCGTAGTTGTCTTTGACGCCCGCCATCGCCTGCTCCACCATGCGCCGGTTCAGCGACGGCGAGAGCAGCTCGATGAAGGTGTACACATAGCTGCGCAGGTAGGCGCCCTGCTTGACCGCCACCCGCGACACGTTCATGCCGAACAGGTGGCCGACCGGGATCGCGCGCAGGTTGCGGTCGCGCTCGGCGTCGAAGGCCATGCCGGCGATGATGCCCACGCCCATGCCCAGTTCCACATAAGTCTTGATCACGTCCGCGTCGATCGCTTCGAGCAGCACGTCCGGCTTCAGGCCGCGCAGCTGGAAGGCGTGGTCGATCTTGCTGCGGCCGGCGAAGGCGGCGTCATACGTGATCACCGGGTAGCCGGCGATCTCCTCCAGCGACACGGCCTTGGAGCGCAGCAGCGGATGCTCGGCCGGCACCACCAGCACGTGCTCCCACTGGTAGCACGGGAGGGTGATCAAACCGTCCACGCTGGCGATCGATTCGGTGGCGATGGCGATGTCGGCCTGGTCCTTCTGCACCATGTCCGCGATCTGCTTCGGGTTCCCCTGCAGGAGCGACAGGCGCACCTTGGGGTATTTCTGCATGAAGGCCTGGACCACCTTGGGCAGCGCGTAGCGGGCCTGGGTGTGGGTGGTGGCGATGGTGAAGCTGCCACTGTCCTGGGCCGCGTATTCCTTGCCGATGCGCTTGAGGCTGTCGATCTCCTGCATGATCAGCTCGACCGATTCGAGCACCAGCCGGCCCGGCTCCGTCAGCCCGCGGATGCGCTTGCCATGCCGGGTGAAGATATCCACCCCCAACTCCTCCTCCAGCTCGATGATGGCCTTGGACACCCCCGGCTGCGACGTAAACAAGGCCTTGGCGGCGTCAGTCAGGTTATAGTTTTGGCGGACGGCTTCGCGCACAAAGCGCAGTTGGTGAAGGTTCATTGCTGGTCGAGTCCCCGGAATCGCGTCAAAAAGTGGTTTGCGCCCTAGCTTATACCGAATACGTATATAAGCAAATAAAGACTAAGTCGTATGGAATAAAGACGAAGTTTATTACTATTGCAGCTAGTTTGGGGATGGCTGTACGGCTTCGTTGCAAGAGTGACACTGATTTATGGGTGTGACTGGCTCGAAAAAGCGGCAATTCCTCCTACACTGAACGTGCCGGCACTCCAGCAAGTAAATTTTTGGGAAGAATATGTACCAATACGATCAATACGACCACCTCATCGTGCGCGAACGCATCGCCCAGTACCGCGACCAGGTACGGCGCCGCCTGGCCGATGAGCTGACCGAAGCCGAATTCCTGCCACTGCGCCTGCAAAACGGCCTGTACATGCAGCGCCACGCCTACATGCTGCGCATCGCCGTGCCGTACGGCCTGCTGGCGTCGAAGCAGATGCGCATGTTCGCCCACATCGCCCGCAAGTACGACCGCGGCTATGGCCACTTCACGACCCGCCAGAACATCCAGTTCAACTGGATCGAGCTGGAGCAGACGCCCGACATCCTGACCGAGCTGGCCTCGGTGCAGATGCACGCCATCCAGACCTCCGGCAACTGCATCCGCAACACCACCTCCGATCCGTTCGCCGGCGTGGCCGCCGACGAGATCATCGATCCGCGTCCCTACGCCGAAGTGCTGCGCCAGTGGAGCACCTTCCACCCGGAATTCATCGCCCTGCCGCGTAAATTCAAGGTCGCCATCAACGGCGCCGTGGAAGACCGCGCCGCCATCGCCGTGCACGACATCGGCCTGACCGTGGTGCGCAACGAGCAAGGCGAGATCGGCTTCAAGTTCATGGTCGGTGGTGGCCTGGGCCGCACCCCCATCATCGGCAGCGTGATCCGCGAATTCCTGCCATGGCGCCACCTGCTGACCTACACGGAAGCCGTGATGCGCGTCTACAACCAGTACGGCCGCCGCGACAACAAGTACAAGGCCCGCATCAAGATCCTGCTGAAGGCCCTGGGCGTGGAGGAGTTCGCGCGCCAGGTGGAAGAGGAATGGCAAGACCTGAAGGATGGCCCGGAAACGCTGACCGACGAGGAAATGGCGCGCGTGATGGCCTACTTCCAGCCGCCCGCCTACAAGACCCTGGCCAACATCGACGTGCAAGCCGAACATGCGGACAACAAGGCCTTCGCCAACTGGCTCAAGCGCAACGTGCGTCCGCACAAGGTGCCCGGCTACGCGGCCGTGATCCTGTCGCTGAAAAAGACCGGCGTGCCGCCGGGCGACGCCACCGCCGAGCAAATGGACTTCATGGCCGACATGGCCGACCGCTACAGCTTCGGTGAGCTGCGCGTGACGCACGAGCAGAACATCATCCTGGCCGACGTCGAGCAAGCGCAGTTGTTCAAGGTGTGGCAGGAAGCCAAGGCGCACGCGCTGGCCACCCCCAACATCGGCCTGCTGACCGACATGATCTGCTGCCCCGGCGGCGACTTCTGCTCGCTGGCCAACGCCAAGTCGATCCCGATCGCCGCCGCCATCGCCGAGCGCTTCGACAATATCGACTACCAGCACGACATCGGCGAGATCGAACTGAATATCTCGGGCTGCATCAACGCCTGCGGCCACCACCACGTGGGCAGCATCGGCGTGCTGGGCGTGGACAAGGATGGCAGCGAGTGGTACCAGGTCTCGATCGGCGGCGCGCAAGGCAACCACGCGGCCATCGGCAAGATCATCGGCCCATCGTTCTCCGCGCTGCAAATGCCGGAAGTGATAGACCGCCTGCTGCAGGTCTACCTGCGCGAGCGCTTTGAAGACGAACACTTCGCCGACACGGTGGCGCGCATCGGCGTGGCCCCGTTCAAGGAACACGTGTACGCCACGCCGATTGCCGACGCCGGCCGACTGATTGGAGAAGACGAATATGCCTGAAGCTGTAAAAAACCTGATCATCAAGCACCGTGCCGTGGTCGAAGACGACTGGTTCGTGCTGCGCACCGCCGCCGAAGGTGAAACCGCGCCTGAGCCAGCCACGGTGGCCGTCCCGGCCGGCAAAGTGATCGTGCCGCAAGCCGTGTGGCTGGCCCAGCGCGAGACCCTGGCCGCGCGCGCCGCCGCCGGCGAAATCGGCGTCTGGATCGCCAGCGACGAGCGCCCCGAAACGCTGCGCGAGGACCTGGGCCGCTTCGCCCTGGTGGCCGTGGACTTCCCCAAGTTCACCGACGGCCGCGGCTACTCGATCGCCTACAACCTGCGCACCCGCCTGGGCTACCAGGGCGAACTGCGCGCCATCGGCGACGTGCTGCGCGACCAGCTGTTCTCGATGCAGCGCGTGGGCTTTGACGCCTTCGCCACCCGTCCCGACCGCAACATCCACGACGCGCTGAAAGGCCTGACCGATTTCTCGGAAACCTACCAGGCTTCGGTGGACCAGAAACTGCCGCTGTTCCGCCGCCATGCGCGCGAAGTGGGCGCGGCCAATGCCGGCACCGACGTCGGTTTCGGCATCTGACAGGAGACTTTATGAGCGATCTGACTTCCCTCGTTTCCGCCACCAGCGCCACGCTGGAACGCATCGCCGCCGACTTCACGCCGGCCGTTTTCGCCTCCAGCCTGGCGGCCGAGGACATGGTCTTGACCGACCTGATTTTAAAGGCCAAACTGCCGATCGGGATCTTCTCGCTGGAGACCGGCCGCTTGCACCCTGAAACCCTGGCCATGCTGGACAAGGTCAAGGACACCTACGGCTACGAGATCGCGCTGTACCGCCCGCAGCCGGAAGCGGTGGAAGCCTACGTGGCGCAGAACGGCCTGAACGCCTTCTACGACAGCATCGAGATGCGGCGCGAATGCTGCCGCATCCGCAAGGTCGAACCGCTGGGCCGCGCCCTGGCCGGCAACAAGGCCTGGGTCACGGGCCAGCGCCGCGCGCAGTCGGCCACCCGCGCCGAACTGCACGTGCAGGAAGACGACGCGGCCCATGGCATGATCAAGTTCAATCCGCTGGCCGACTGGTCGGAGCAGGATGTGTGGGATTACATCCGCGCCAACAACGTGCCGTACAATGCGCTGCACGACCAGGGTTACCCGTCGATCGGCTGCGCGCCCTGCACCCGCGCCATCGAACCGGGCGAGGATGTGCGCGCGGGCCGCTGGTGGTGGGAGAATCCGGACTCGAAGGAGTGCGGCCTGCACCTGGTGGATGGCAAGCTGGTACGCATCAAATCCGTGGCCGCGTAAGCCACACAGACAGACACAGTAACAAAGATAGGCACAGTCCAATGAATGCTCTAGTTGATAACACCGCCGCGCGCGGCCTCGGCGACGTCAATGCGCGCCACCTCGATGCGCTCGAATCGGAAGCCATCCACATCATGCGCGAAGTGGCGGCCGAATGCGCCAACCCCGCCCTGCTGTTCTCGGGCGGCAAAGACTCGGTGGTGCTGCTGCGCCTGGCCGAGAAGGCCTTCCGCCCCGGTAAATTCCCGTTCCCGCTGGTGCACGTGGACACCGGCCACAACTTCCCGGAAGTGATCACCTTCCGCGACAAGCGCGTGGCCGAACTGGGCGAGCGCCTGATCGTCGGCTCGGTGGAAGACTCCATCAAGCGCGGCACGGTGCGCCTGCGTAACCCGGCCACCGATTCGCGCAACGCCGCGCAAGCCGTCACGCTGCTCGAAACCATCGCCGAACACAAGTTCGACGCCTGCATCGGCGGCGCCCGCCGCGACGAGGAAAAGGCTCGCGCCAAGGAACGCATCTTCTCGTTCCGCGACGAATTCGGCGCCTGGGATCCGAAATCGCAGCGCCCGGAACTGTGGGACCTGTATAACACCCGCGTCCACCCCGGCGAGAACATGCGCGTGTTCCCGATCTCGAACTGGACCGAACTGGACGTGTGGCAGTACATCGCCCGCGAAAAACTGGAACTGCCGCCGATCTACTTCGCCCACGAACGCCAGGTCATCCCGCGCAACGGCCTGCTGGTGCCGCTGACGGACCTGACCCCGCCGCGCGAAGGCGAAACCGTCGAAACCCAGGTGGTGCGCTTCCGCACCGTGGGCGACATCTCGTGCACCTGCCCCGTGTCCTCGGACGCGGCCACGGTGGAAGCGATCATCGCCGAAACGGCCATCACCCAGATCACCGAACGCGGCGCCACCCGGATGGACGACCAGACTTCCGAAGCCTCGATGGAAAAACGTAAAAAAGCAGGATATTTCTGATGAACGCAAACACTGACAAACTGAACGAACGCGGCCTCCTGCGCTTCATCACCGCCGGTTCCGTCGACGACGGCAAGAGCACCCTGATCGGCCGCCTGCTGTTCGACAGCAAAGGCATCTTCGCCGACCAGCTGGACGCCATGTCGCGCTCCAAGCACAAGCGCACCGTGGGCGACACGGTCGACCTGTCGCTGCTGACGGACGGCCTGGAAGCGGAACGGGAGCAAGGCATCACCATCGACGTGGCCTACCGCTACTTCGCCACCCCCAAGCGCAAGTTCATCATCGCCGACACGCCGGGCCACGAACAGTACACCCGCAACATGGTGACGGGCGCTTCGACGGCCGACGCGGTCATCATCCTGATCGACGTATCGAAGGTCAAGCTGCGTGAGGACGGCGGCGTGGACCTGCTGATCCAGACCAAGCGCCACTCCACCATCGCCCACCTGCTGCAGATCGAGCACGTGGTGGTGGCCGTCAACAAGATGGACCTGGTGAACTACGACCAGTCCATCTACGACCGCATCGTCAAGGCCTACGGCGAATTCGCCGCCACGCTGGGCCTGAAGGACATCACCCCGATCCCGCTGTCGGCCCTGACCGGCGACAACGTGGTGGAAAAGAGCGACAAGCTGGCCTGGTACCAGGGTCCGACCCTGATCGAGCTGCTCGAATCGCTGTCGGTGTACGACGAATCGCACAACGCGCCGTTCCGCTTCCCGGTGCAGCTGGTAGCGCGCCACAACGGCCACGAAGCGAACGACTTCCGCGGCTACATGGGCCGTATCGAAGCTGGCAAGGTCAGCGTGGGCGACAAGCTGGTGGTGCAGCCATCGGGCCAGAGCGCCACCGTCAAGGACATCGTCACGCTGGAAGGCTCGCACCAGTCGGCCGTGGTGGGCCAGTCGGTCACGCTGCTGCTGAACGAGTACCTGGATATTTCGCGCGGCGACCTGCTGGCCAGCGCCGAACAGCCAGCCACGCTGCTCAAGACGCTCAACGCGGACGTGTGCTGGATGTCGGACGAACCGCTGGACCTGCGCCGCAAGTACTGGATCAAGCACGGCACCCGCCAGACCGGCGCCAAGGTCACGGCCATCGATTCGGTGCTGGACATCAACACCCAGCAGCGCCACAGCGCCGACGGCCTGAAGCTGAACGACATCGCCCGCATCACGGTGAACGTGCAGCAGCCGCTGGCGGCCGACGCCTACGCCGACATCCGCGCCACCGGTGCTTTCATCCTGATCGATGAAGTGACGCACCAGACGGTGGCCGCCGGCATGATCCGCCTGGACGGCGCGGCATAAGAAGGAGACAGCCATGCCAGCTCTCGGAAAAGTCTACCTGATCGGCGCCGGCCCCGGCGCCCAGGACCTCATCACGCTGCGCGGCGCGCGCCTGCTGGCGCAGGCCGACGTGGTGCTGCACGATGCCCTGGTGACGGACGAGATGCTGGCATTGTGTCCGCAAGCTGAAAAAATCCTGGTCGGCAAACGCTACGGCCAGTTGTCCACGGCCCAGCAATTCATCAACAAGCAACTGGTCGATTACGCCGGCAAGGTGCCGCTGGTGGTGCGCCTCAAGGGCGGCGACCCGATGCTGTTCGGCCGCGCCGACGAGGAGTTGCGCGCACTGGAGGAAGCCGGCATCGAAGTGGAGGTGGTGCCGGGCATCACCACCGCGCTGGCCGCCGCCGCCGCCACCAGGCAGCCGCTCACCAAGCGCGGCGTGGCGCGCAGCGTGGCCTTCTTCACCTCCAGCACGGCGCCCGAACACAGCGACCACCACGCCATCCCCGACACCGACACGCTGGTGCAGTACATGGGCGGACGCGAAGCGACGGCCACCGCCGCCCGCATGCTGGCCCAGGGCCGCCGGCCCGACACGCCGGTTGTCGTGATCGAGAACTGCAGCCGCCCCGACCAGCGCATCCGCCGTCTGACGCTCGGTTCCCTGGCCCACGGCCTCGGTCCGGCCCACGGCCCCGTGCTCGTCATGCTGGGCGACGCCATGAAAATGCGCAGCCATCAGGCGGCCGACAGCGCCACCATGGATGCCGCGATCGCGGCGTTGCAGCAGCGCGCCTGACATTCCAACGCGGCGCAGCCGGACACGCCGGCGCGCACGCCTGCCCGTATAATGGTCGCTTTCGTTCAGCCTGGGAGGCGGTGGTGGGTATGGTGCGTGAAATCGGTCTGAAACCGGCAATGTCCAAATGGCTGCTGTGCGCGGCCCTGATGCTGGGCCCCGCCACCATCCCGGCGCCAGCGCTGGCCGACACCATTCCCGTCTACGACATCACCGTCGTCCATACTTACCCGCACGATCCGCAAGCATTCACCCAGGGCCTGCTGTACCGCGACGGCTTCCTGTACGAGAGCACCGGCATGCATGGCCGCTCGTCGATCCGCAAGGTGAGCCTGGAGACCGGCCGCGTACTGCAGCAGGCGAACCTGCCGGCCGACGTGTTCGGCGAAGGCATGACGGTGTGGGGCAATGAACTGGTCGGCATCACGTGGCAGACGCAGGTCGGCTACGTGTTCGATCTGGCCAGCTTCAAGCTCAAACGCACCTTCTCGTATCCCGGCGAAGGCTGGGGCCTGACCCAGGACGGCAAGCAGCTGATCATGAGCGACGGCAGCAATGAACTGCGCCTGCTCGATCCGGCCACGCTGCGCGAAACGCGGCGCATCGCCGTCACCGTGAACGGCGTGCCGGTGGACCAGATCAACGAACTGGAATGGGTCAATGGCGAAATCTACGCCAACATCTGGCAGACGGATGTGATCGCCCGCATCGATCCGGCCAGCGGCAACGTGGTCGGCTGGATCGACCTGAGCCCCCTGCTGCGGGCCGAGCGCAAGCAGATGGGGCCCGACGATGTCCTCAACGGCATCGCCTACGACCCGGCCAGCAACCGCCTGTTCGTGACGGGCAAGCAATGGCCCAAGCTGTTCGAGATCACGCTCAAGCGCCGCGCCGCAAGGTAAGGCCAGGCCTGGCCAGCAAGGCCAGCTAAACGATCGTCAGGGCGCGTCCAGCGCGCCCACGCAGTAATCGCAAATCGCATTGAGCACGGCCGCGTTCTCGCCGGCCGCTTCAGCCACGCTGATCGTGATCTGGGGATGGGCGGCGCGCAACTGCTCCACCATCACCGGCAAGTCACGCAGCACGTGGCCGCCCTGCCCCAGGAACACCGGCACCACCGTCACTTGCGTGGTCCCGCTGCGCGCCAGCTCCGCCACCAGCTCCGGCAACTGGGGCGTCATGAATTCCAGGAAGGCCAGCGACACGCACACGTCGGGCATGCGCGCCTGCGCCAGGTCGCGCAAGCGCTCGAATGGCGCAGCCCAGGAAGCGGCGCGGGCGCCATGGGCGAACAGGATCAGGGCACGCTTGGCCATCAATGTCTCTCCACCCACCACAAGGCGCCCAGCGCCAGCAGCAGGAACAAGGCGCTCGGTGCGATCGCCGTCAAAATGGCGGGCCAGGTGCTGAGCAGGCCCAGATGGGAAAACAGTGTGTTAATCAGCAGGAAGCTCACGCCGATCATGATACCGACGAAGATTTTCAGGCTCACACCGCCGGCGCGCGTATGCAGGTAGGCGAACGGCAGCGCCAGCGCCATCAGCACGAAGATGGCCAGCGGATCGAACAGCTTTTTCCAGAACGCGATCTTGAAGCGTTCCGTCTCCTGCTTGTTCTCCTGCAGGTGGCGGGTGTACACGGCCAGCTCATTGGCCGACATGCGATCCGGATCGGCGCCGGACACAGACAGAATCTTGGGCGTGATCTCCGACACCAGGTCCAGCGTCGGACTATGGCGCGTGGTGACGGCGCTGGAAGCCTGGGCGTAGTGGTTCTCCACGTTGGCCTCGCTGCCCGGCTTGAGCAGCGCGGAATTGGTGAACAGATTTTCCGTCACGTCGGCCAGGCGCCAGGTGTTGTTGCCCTGGTAGGTGGCGCTCCTGGCCAGCGTGAGCGAGCGCAGGCGGAAATTGGTGTCGAACTCGTACAGCTTGACGTCGGTCAGCTGGCCGTCGGGCCGCACTTCACGCACATTGAAGAAGCGCGAGCCGGTCACCGTGCCTGCCATGCCCTCGCTCTTGACGATGTCCTTGGTCCACATGCCGGAGCGGAATTCACCGGAGATGGCCGCACCGCGCGCGGCCAGCTTGATCTTGTCGGCGATGGGCGCCGTGCGCGGCGCGATCAGTTCGCCGAAGATGAAGGTGACGATCACCAGCACCACGCCGATCTTGGCCAGCATCCACGCCACCATGCCGGTCGACATGCTGGAAGCGCGCATGATGGTGAACTCGGAGGTGGAGGCAAATTGCGCCATCGTGTAGATGGTGCCGATCAGCGCCGCCAAAGGCATCACTTCGTACACGTGGCCGGGCAGCAGGATCAGCACATACAGGAAGGCGTGCTGGATCGCGTAGCCATTCTTGCCGATCGAGGGCAGTTCGCCCGTCAGGTCCATGAATGCCTGCAGGGCCAGGAAGGCCACCAGCACGAACGCCACCGCCTGCAGGATGGAGACGGCGAAATAACGCTGCAATATCTTCATTTGTTCGCGCCTTCCTTGCGCGCGCCACCACGCTTGAAGGCCGCCAGCAGCGCCAGCGGATGGTAGCGGTGGTTCAGGTTCAGGCGCCACGCGAACAGCCCCAGCACGAGCAGTGCCGCCACCAGGTGCAGCGGCCACCACGACAGCGCGAAGCCGAGGCGGCCCTGCTTGACGCTGGCCTCGACCAGCTTGACCAGGTTGCTGTAGCTGAAGAACACCAGCAGCGCGATGATCAGGTTGGCCGAACTGCCGGCGCGCGGGTTGACGAAGCCGAGCGGGATGGCCAGCAGGATCAGCACCAGGCAGGTCATCGGCGAGGCGATACGCCACAGCAGTTCGGCGCGCGCCTCGTTGCTGGTCAACTTGATCAGCGCCATGGTGGTGAGCGCATCGGCGCTATGGTCGGACTCCAGGTCTTGCGCATGGTTGGCCACGCGCATGCTGTAGCGCTCGAACTCCATGGTCTGGAAATCGGCTTGGCCCGGCATGCCCTGGTAACGGCGGCCGTTCTTGAGCACCAGGTAGCGCTCCCCGTTCTGGGCCGCCGTGATCACGCCTTCGCGCGCGACAATGACGGCCGTGCCATGTTCATCGACCGTGTTGACGAACACGTTCTGCACCACCGGCGATTTGCCGTCCGCCCCTTCGACAAAAAAGATACGGTTGGCCGATGCCGATTCGCGGAACTGGCCGGGCGAGACCTTCTGCAAGTCCTCGCGCTTCTCGAAGCGTTCAACGTATTCCGAGCTTTTCTGCTTGGCCCACGGGGTGGCGACGAAACTGAGCATGGCCGTCAGCAGCACCATCGGCAGGCCGAAGTTGAGCACCGGGCGTATCCACTTGGTCAGGCTCAGGCCCGAGGCGAACCACACCACCATCTCGGAATCACGGTAGCTGCGCGTGACCACCATCAGCACCGAAATAAAGCTGGTGAGGATCAGGATGGTTGGCAGATAATTCAAGGCCGCGAACAGGATCAGGGCCAGCACGTCGCCCGATGCGACCTTGCCGCCGGCGGCTTTGCCGAGAATGGTGATCAGGGTCCAGGTGACGGAAATACTGAACAACACGGTGAAGGTCGCCCCGGCCGCACTGGCCATCTCGCGTTGAAGGGCACGTTGAAAGATCATTCGAAGCTTATAATTCGGTAGTTAAGGATACGAAACCCCGCATCCTTAGGTTAAGTAAGATGCCGCGGCCCACAAGGCGCGCATAACATGCATACGAGCATACGACACGGAGAATCCAATGGACTTTAGCATAAAAGCATTCGACACAAAAAACACCATCGCGTCGGCCAAGGCCGGCTGCGTTGCCGTTGCGGTTTTCGAGAACAAGAAGCTGTCGGCCGCCGCCAAGGCGCTCGACAGCGCGGGTGAAATCACGGCCGCCCTCAAGTCCGGCGACATCTCCGGCAAGGCTGGCACCACGCTGCTGCTGCGCGACGTGAAAGGCGCGGCGGCGGAGCGCGTGCTGCTGGTGGGCCTGGGCAGCGACGAAACGGCCAGCGAGAAGAACTTCGCCAGCGCCGTCGGCGCCACGCTCAAGGTTTTCGCCACGCTGGGCGCGAGCGACGCCATTATCGCATTACCGTTGGAGGAAGTGAAAGAGCGCGATGTGAACTGGGCCATCCGCAACGTGGTGCAAAGCGCGCACGAAGCCGTGTTCCGTACCGACGGCCAGAAGAGCAAGAAGGACCCGGCCCCCACCGGCGTGAAGAAGATCGCGCTGGCCGCCCCCAACAACGCCGCCACCAAGCTGGCGCTGGCACAGGCGATCGCCATCGCCAATGGCATGGACCTGACCAAGGAACTGGGCAACCTGTCGGCCAACGTCTGCACCCCGACCTACCTGGCCGACACGGCCAAGAAGCTGGGCAAGGAATACAAGTTCGACGTCGAGATCCTGGACCGCAAGCAGCTCGAATCGCTGAAGATGAACAGCTTCCTGTCCGTCACCAACGGCAGCGAGCAGCCACCGAAGTTCATCGTCATCAAGCACATGGGCGGCAAGGCCAAGGACGCGCCCGTGGTGCTGGTCGGTAAAGGCATCACCTTCGACACGGGCGGCATTTCGCTCAAGGCCGGCGCCGGCATGGACGAGATGAAGTACGACATGGGCGGCGCCGCGTCGGTGCTGGGCACCTTCCGCGCCATCGGCGAGATGAACCTGAAGCTGAACGTGATCGGCGTGATCGCCGCCTGCGAGAACATGCCATCGGGCCGCGCCACCAAGCCGGGCGACATCGTCACCTCGATGAGCGGCCTGACCATCGAGATCCTCAACACGGACGCCGAAGGCCGCCTGGTGCTGTGCGACGCGCTGACCTACGCCGAGCGCTTCAAGCCGGCCGCTGTGATCGACATCGCGACCCTGACGGGCGCCTGCATCGTGGCCCTGGGCCACCACAACAGCGGCCTGTTCACGCGCGACGACGAAGCCCACGAGAAGCTGGCCGCCGAACTGCTGTCCGCCGGCAAGGCCGCCAGCGACACGGCATGGCGTCTGCCCATCGGTGAGCTGTACAACGAGCAGTTGAAGTCCAACTTCGCCGACCTGGCCAACATCGGCACGCCGGGCGGCGCCTCGTGCACGGCGGCCGCGTTCCTGGAGAACTTCACCCGCAAGTACACCTGGGCCCACCTCGACATCGCCGGTACGGCCTGGAAGTCGGGCGGCGCCAAGGGCGCCACCGGCCGCCCCGTGCCCCTGCTGAGCAACTTCCTGATCAACCGCGCCTGAACCTCCCGCGCGTAGCACGGCAGTAACGTCGTGTGCATGGCGAACCGGCCCGGCCGGTTCGCCATTTTTATTGGCGCATCCTCAGAACACCGTCACGCCAGCCGGCGGCGGCGGCAGCCCCTCGCCCGTATCGCCCTTGTGCATGACGACCGTCAGCGTGGACGGATAATCGAAACCGGCGCCCGTATTGCGGTCAACGAAGTAACCGGCACCGGCCGTCAACACCACGTTGCCCCACAGGCTGGCGTTGACCTTCGATTCCACTTTCTCGTAAGCCCAGTCGCCGCCGTCCTTGCGGCAATCGATGCGCAGCGCGCCGGCGCTCTTGCGGATGGTGACGCGCGCCGGCGTGGTGACGAACCACTTGCCCACGTCGTTGTAGAGCACACAGCCGACGCCGGGCAGTTCATGGTTGTCCAGGATGGTTTGCACCAGCACGTCCTGCTGGGTCGATTCGGTCAGGGTCGCGCAGCCGGCCAGCAAGGCCAGGCACGCGCAAGCGGCGAGTCGGTACATAGTGAACCTCGAACAGTGCGGACCGCGGTCCGCGGCAGGGATTTATTTGCGCCGCAGGGGCACAGGCATATTGGCAGGAACGGGCACCGCCGTCACGCTGTTTTTCGGGCTGCCGTCGATCAGGCGATCGGAATAGACCAGATAGACCAGGGCGTTGCGCCTGGCGTCGACCATGCGCACCACGCGCACATGCTTGAACATGAGGGAGGCCCGCTCGGAAAACACTTCTTCCTGCCTGGGCAGCTCACCGTTGAAATGAATCTCGCCCACCTGGCGGCAGGCGACGGACGCTTCGGCCTTGTCTTCGGCCACGCCGATGGCACCCTTGATGCCGCCCGTCCTGGCGCGCGACAGGTAGCAACTGACACCGCCCACGCGCGGATCGTCGAACACCTCGACCACCACTTTATGGTCCGGCCCCAGCAACTGGAACGCCGTATCGACCGAGCCGACGTTCTCGGCGCGAACGGCGGCAGCCCCGCACAGCAGGGCTACGGCCAGAGGCAGTTTCAGCATGTGGCGTCCCATGCGCTCAGTAACTCAGTTAATGGGCGCAAAGCGCTGCACCATGACGCCGTCCACTTCGATCAGCTGAAAGAACACGTCCTTGGGCCGCACCCACACCGAACCATCGGCCGCACGATACACGATCATGGGCGTCAGGTCCGCCTCCAGGGTCGCCTCGCATACCAGCTCGTAGACGCCCCCTTTGTAGTGACGAAAGCGCATGGCCGTCAGTCGTTCTTCTTGACGGCCATTCTTTCCTCGGCCACTTCTTTCTGCTGCTGTTTCTGCTTCAGGCCCTGGATCACCTTGAGGATGTCCTCCATGCCGCGCTCGCCCCCGAGGGTGGAGAACGCATCGAGCACCTCGTTGAGCACCTGGGTGCGCACGGCGGCCTCGTCCGGATTGATGGACGGTGCCCGTTGCACGGCGGAGCGGGCGCTGACAGCCGCCTTCTCCGCTGCGGCTGCCTTTTGCGCAGCCGTCTTGCGCCCGCCCGGCGTTTTGCCGTGTTCGAGCGCCGCTTGCCAGATGACCCAGCGACGTTGGGTTTCGTAGACCAGATACTCGTCTGGCTTGTCTTCGCGCCGGCGGACAATATGGCCATCCTTCTGCGCCCATGCTTCAAATGCAGTACGCATTTTTTTCCTTTACAAATGCTTCGCGCATAGTTCACTGTTAAACGACAAATATTTCCAAATAGTACCATCTATTAACGTACTACAACATATAGTGTACGCTATTGTGCACCTGTTTGATTGCCATGTGGAAACAAAAGTTTTTAACGCTGGTGGTCTAAGTATATTGCTGTTTGGCCGCACTGTTAACTGATTCTAGTACTATTTTGATAACAATGAAGCATAATCGGCAATTATTTTTCCTTTTACCCGATTTTGCAACATTCTAGAACCACAGACGGTCAAGACACAAAGGTTTTTGATGTTTTTTTGTAAAACACGACAGTTCAACAATTTGTTGATTATTATCATCGCATAGCTGTCCGTTTCATGCCACACCCGTGCAGTGCCGGGCAGCCCGCCAGCAGCGTGCCGCCACCGCCCCGGCAACGGCTCAGGCGCCAAACGCCGGCGCCATCGCGCCATGCTCTTGCGGTGCAGGCTCGGCCACCACGCAATCGGTGGTCAACATCAGGCCAGCGATCGAGGCGGCGTGGGTGAGCGCCATGCGCGTCACCTTGGTGGGATCGATAATGCCCATCTGCATCATGCTGCCATAGGCTTCGGTCGCGGCATTGTAGCCAAAGTCGCCGCTGCCGGCAGCAACAGTTTCCACCACCACATCCGCCTCGCCGCCGGCATTGGCCACGATCTGGCGCAACGGTTCCTCCAGCGCGCGGTGCAGGATGCTGACACCGGATGCCTGGGCCAGGTTGGCCGTTGCCAGCCCGGCCAGCGCCGCGCGGGCGCGCAGCAAGGCCACGCCGCCGCCGGCGCCTATGCCCTCCTCCGCCGCCGCCCGCGTCGCGTGCAGCGCATCTTCGACCCGCGAACGCTTTTCCTTCATTTCCGTCTCGGTCGACGCGCCCACCTTGATCAGTGCGACCCCGCCGGCCAGCTTGCCGGCACGCTCCTCCAGCTGTTCGCGCTCGAAGGCGCTGGCGGCGTGGCCGATCTGCTGGCGGAGCTGGGCGATACGCTGCCGGATCCGGTCCGGATCGCCCGCGCCGCCTATGATGGTGGTGCGCTCGCTGTCGATCTCGATGCGGCGCGCCCGGCCCAGGTCCTGCAGGCCGGTCTTGTCCAGCGCCAGGCCTGTTTCCGAGCCGATCACCTGGGTGCCCGTCACAATGGCCAGGTCTTCCAGCTGGGCCTTGCGGCGGTCGCCGAAGCCGGGCGCCTTGACAGCGCACACGCGCAGCGTGCCGCGCAGGGCATTGATCACCAGCGTGGCCAGGGCGTCGGCGCTCACATCCTCGGCCACGATCAGCAATTGCTGGCCGGCCTGCATTACCTGCTCCAGCACCGGCAGCAGTTCGCCTATGGATGCCAGCGCGCGCTGGCACAGCAGCACGCGCGCCTCGTTCAGCACCACGCAGCCTTTTTCCGTATCGTTCATGAAGTAGGCTGACAGGTAGCCACGCTCGAACTGCAGCCCTTCGACGATTTCCAGCTCGTTGATGATGCCGCGCCCCTCTTCCGCCTTGATCACGCCGTCGCGCCCCACGCGCTCGAGCGCGTGCGCGATCATCTCGCCGATGGCCGCGTCGCCGTTGGCGGAAATGGTGCCCACCTGGGCGATCTCCTGGTTCGATTCGATCTTGCGCGAACTGCGCTGCAACTGGGCGACGATGGCCGCCACGGCGCTGTCTATGCCCCGTTTCAAGTCCATCGGATCGAGCCCGGCCGCCACGAATTTCATGCCCTGCTGGACGATGGCCTGCGCCAGCACGGTGGCCGTGGTGGTGCCGTCGCCGGCCATCTCGGACGTCCTGGCCGCCACTTCACGCGCCATCTGCGCGCCGGCGTTTTCGAACGGGTCGGGCAGCCACACCTCGCGCGCGACGATCACGCCCGAATTGATGACGGTGGGCGCGCCATAGGGCTTGGCCAGCACCACGGTGCGCCCCTTGGGGCCCAGCGTCACCTTGACGGCATTGGCCAGGATATTCAGGCCCGCGAACAGCTTGGCACGGGCCGCATCGTGGAATAACAGCGTCTTTGCAGGCAGCATGATGTCCTCACGAAAATGGGCGCCGTCTCAATGCCGCCAGCGCAGCCGCAACAGGTATTGCTCCTTGTTGTAATGGAAATCCAGATCGCCCTGGTAAGCGCGCTGCAGCGCCTCGCCGAGATGGCGCGCCAGGTGGATGTCCGTGGTCGTGATCATGAGCTTGCCGTCCGCATCATCGATGGCCATGATGCGTTTCAGCGGATGTTCCGTCTTCTCGCGCTGTTCCAGGTTGCGGACCAGGTTGAGCAGTTCCTCGCGATGGGCCTGGGCGAAGTCCCCCTCGATCGTCAGGTAGCCGGCCGGCATGGCTTCCTGTATCCGGCGGCAGGCCGGGCAGCGGGCCGCATGGGCGCCGGCCGCCGGCGTGCCCCACTGCCAGCGCCCCTGGTGATAGACCGCGCCGCAATCGCCGCAGACGGCCGGTTCCGCGATTTTGCCCCGTTCCAGATAGGGATCGTGGAGCGGGTCGTCCAGAATTTCCAGGTGCCTGCCGGGACGGAATGTGGCAGCAGGCGGATGTGTCGATTTCATCGCATTTCCCCTTTGCAAACCAGCTGATCGGTGGCTTGCGGCGCCTGCCCTCCCACAACGACAGCAAGAGTGTGCACGCCCCCAAGCCGCTCGCGCGCGTTGGCGCGCCCTGCTATTTTCCACCCGGCGCCCCGTTAGGGGAAGTCCGTTTCCGCCACGGCGTTGATCGCGCATACTGTTGCAAAACCCGGTACCGGGCCGGCCCGCTGCTGTAGAATCCTGCCAGCGGCCCGCTGCGCGCCCCACCGGCCAGCCGGCACCATCCAACTTACCCTATCCGCCATCTGCCTCGACATCAAATGAAACTTGCAACCTGGAATGTGAACTCGCTCAACGTCCGCCTGCCCCACGTACTGAAGTGGCTGGAAGCCAATCCCGTTGATGTATTGTGCATCCAGGAAACCAAGCTGACGGACGACAAGTTTCCCGCCGCCGCCATCGAGGCGGCCGGCTACCAGGTGGTGTACACGGGCCAGAAGACCTACAACGGCGTGGCCATCCTGTCGCGCCTGCCGATCACGGATGTGGTCAAGAACAACCCCCACTACGAGGATGCCCAGCAGCGCATCCTGGCCGCCACCATAGCCGGCATGCGCATCGTGTGCGCCTATGTGCCCAACGGCCAGAGCGTGGACTCGGAAAAATATGGCTACAAGCTGGGCTGGCTGGCCGCGTTCCGCGACTGGCTCTACGAGCAGGCCCAGCAATACCCGCAGCTGGCCGTGCTGGGCGACTACAACATCGCCCCCGAAGACCGCGACGTGCACGACCCGGTGGCCTGGGCTGGCCAGGTGCTGGTATCGGACCAGGAACGGGCCGCGCTGCTGCGCCTGAATGACCTGGGACTCAAGGATGCGTTCCGGCTGTTCGAGCAGGCCGACAAGTCGTTCAGCTGGTGGGACTACCGCCAGCTGGGCTTCCGCCTCAACAAGGGCCTGCGCATCGACCACATCCTGCTGTCGCCGGCGCTGGCCACCCGTTGCAGCGCCTGCGTGATCGACCGCGAACCGCGCAAGTGGGAACAGCCGTCCGACCACGCGCCCGTGATCGCCACCATCGATTGATGGATCGCCGGCCGCGCGTTCAGGCGCGCGGCAGCAGCAGCTGGGCCGTCGTATGCGGCACCGGCTGCGAAAACAGATAGCCTTGCGCGTACTGGCAGCCGCTGTGCTGCAGCAGCGTGTACTGCCCTTCCGTCTCCACCCCTTCCGCCACCACCGACAACTGCAGGCTGCCCGACAGCGCAATGATGGCGTCCACGATGGCGCCATCCTCGGCGCTCTGCTCCAGGTCCTTGATGAAGGCGCGGTCGATCTTGATCTTCTTGACCGGGAAGCGCTTCAGGTAAGCCAGGCTGGAATAGCCGGTGCCGAAATCATCGATCGACAGCCGGATGCCCATGGCGTTGATCTGGCCCAGGATGTCGAGCGTCTGTTCGCCATGCTGCATCAGTGCCGTTTCCGTGATCTCGAATTCGAGCAGGCCGGGCGCGATCCCGGTCTCGTCCAGGATGGCGCGGATCGAGTCGATCAGGCCGCGGTGCATGAACTGGCGCGCCGACAGGTTGACGGCCAGCGGCACCGGCAGCAAGCCCTGGCGCTGCCACGCCATGCTTTGCCGGCACGCGGTGCGGATCACCCATTCGCCGATCGGCACGATCAGGCCATTTTCCTCGATGATGGGGATGAAGTGGTCCGGCATCACCAGCTCGCCGTCCTGGCGGCGCCAGCGCAGCAGCACTTCCATCGCGTGCAGGCGGCGCGTGCCGATGTCCATGATGGGCTGGTAGTGCAGCTCGAACTGGTCCAGCGCCAGCGCGCTGCGCAAGCTGCTTTCCAGTTCGAAGTGGCGCGCCGCCGCCAGGTTCATGGTCTGGGTGAAGAACTGGTAGTTGTTCCTGCCGCTGGCCTTGGCGTGGTACATGGCCGCGTCGGCGTGGCGCATCAGGGTTTCGACGTCGCCGCCGTCGTCCGGATAGACGCAGATGCCGATCGACGGCGTGATGTGCAGGTTGCGCCCTTCCAGCGGGAAGGCGTCCGACAGCGCGGCGATGATCTTCTCGGCCACGTGCACCGCCTCGTCCACGTTGCGGATGCCGGGCACCAGCACCACGAATTCGTCGCCGCCCAGGCGGGCCACGGTGTCGCTGGCGCGCACCGCGCGGCACAGGCGGCTGGCCACTTCCTTGAGCAGCTGGTCGCCCGTCATGTGGCCCAGCGAATCGTTGATGGTCTTGAAGCGGTCCAGGTCGATGAACATGACGGCCAGCTTGCGTTCGGAGCGCTGCGCCGCCAGCATGGCCCGGTCCAGCCGGTCGGCCAGCAGGGCGCGGTTGGGCAGGCCCGTCAGGCTGTCGTGGTAGGCCATGTGGTGCACGCGCGCCTCGGCCTGGCGCCGCTCCACGATCTCGCCCTGCAGCAGCGCGTTGGCGCCGGCCAGTTCGGCCGTGCGCTCCAGCACCCGCACTTCCAGCTCGTCGCGCGCGCGGCTGACCGCTTCGGCCGCCTCGCGGCGCGCCGTGATGTCGTCCACCAGCCACACGGAACGCCCGCGCGGCTTGCTCAGGTCGAACGGCCGGCCCGACAGGCGGGCCCAGAACGTGCTGCCATCCTTGCGCACCAGCTGGTATTCGGACATGTTGACACGCCCGGCCAGGAAGTCGTCCGCCGTCTCGGCCCGCGCCCGCTGCCAGGCCGCCTTGTCGGCGTAGAAGGCCTGCACCGACAAGCCGTTCATGCCGCCCGGCTCGTAGCCGAACAGCTCCTCCATCTTGCTGTTGCAGCGCAGGTTGTGGCCATGCTCGACCACCGAGATGCCCAGCACGGCGCTGTCGAGGATGGCCTGGTTTTCCAGCAGCGCGTTGCGCAGCGTTTCCTCGGCCTGCCGCTGTTCGCTGCGGTCCTCGATGATCCAGATCGTGCCTTGGGTAGGGTCGGCCGGATTGACCACGTAGCCGATCAGCTGCGCCCACAGCACGCTGCCATCGTGGCGCTGCATCTCCACTTCCGTCTGGAACGGCTTGCCCACCGATAGCAGTGGCGAGGCGGCCGCACCCAGGTCATCGTAGGCCTGCTGCGACGGATAGAGCGCGCGCCCCGGCAAGCCCAGCGCCTCGTCGGCGTGGTAGCCGAACATTTCGCCAAAGCCGCGGTTGTAGCGCGTGATGACGCGGTTCTTGGTGAACAGGATGGCCATCGAGGCATTGGTCATGATGGCCTCGACCTCCATCTTGGTCTCGCGGCTTTCGCTCACATCCTCCAGGATCCAGATGGTGCCGCCGTCGCTGTGTTCGGCGTCCACCGCCTTGGCCCGCACCCGGCACCAGAACAGCGAGCCATCCTTGCGCTTGAACTGGAATTCGTCGCGCTCGAACGGCAGGCCGCAGCCCAGCAGCGGGCTGGCCTCCAGCCCGAATTTCGCATACGCCTCGGGCGAGGGAAACACGATCGATGCGTGCAAGCCCATCATCTCCTCGCGCGCGTAGCCGAACATCTCGGCCAGGCGCGGGTTACAACTGAGCATGTGCTGCGCCTTGGAGAACAGGATGCCGACCGAGGCGTTATCGAGGATCGCCTTCTGCTCCAGCAGCAGCTGCTTGGTATCCTCCTCGGCCTTCTTTTGCGCGCTGCGGTCGTCGAAGATCCAGATCGAATCCTGCTGGGTGCGGCCCGGATTGATCACATAGCCGAAGGCATGGGCCCAGAAGGTGGAACCGTCCTGGCGCCGCATCTCCATCTCGGCCTGGAACGGTTTGCCGCGCGCCAGCAACGGGCGGGCCTTCTTCACCACGGCCTCGAATGCCTCGGGCGAAGGATAGAGTTCGGACGTCAGGCGGCCCACGCCGGCATCGCCCTCGAAGCCAAAGAACTCTCCGAAGCGCTGGTTGTAGCGCAGCACGCGGTCGTCGCGCTGGAAGCCGATCGCCAGCGGCGCGCTGTCCATGATGGCCTGCATTTCCAGCAGCGTGCGGCGCAGCTTTTCCTCGTCGCGGCGGCGCTCGTCGATGTCCTCGATGATCCAGACCGTGCCATCGTCGGTGTTGTAAGGATCGACGGCGCGCCCGAACAGGCGGGCCCAGAACAGCGTGCCATCCTTGCGGCGCAACTGCATCTCGGTGGTGCAGGATTCGCCCCGCCGCAGCGCCGGCCCGGCCTCGCGGCCCAGTTCCGCGTGGGCCTGCGCGGACGCGTGGACCACCACGGTGCCCTCGCCCTCCAGCTCGTGGCGCGCGTAGCCGAGCATGTCGGCGCAGCGCAGGTTGCACTCCTGGATCACGCTGGCCTTGCTGAACAGGATGCCAACGGCGGCGTTGTCGAGGATGGCCTGCTGTTCCAGCAGCGTCTTGCGCAAGGCCTTCTGGTCGCGCTGCACGGCGCTCACGTCCTGGAACACGATGGTGGCGCCGCCGGTGCCGCCGGCAACGTCACCCGGCAGCGGCTTGGCCCAGGCCCGCACGGCGACGTACTGGCCGCCGGCGCAGCTCAGGCAACTGTCCCACTGGCGGCCCTGCGCGCCGCCCAGGGCCGTGTTGAGCTGGGCGCCACTGTCGGCCCGCACGTGGCGCGCGAACAGCTCGGCCACCGGCGTGCCCACCGGGTCGCGCCCCAGCAGGACCGCCAGTTCGCCGTTCGCCGCCCGTACCACGCCCACGCCGTCACAGGCGCAGGCGGGCACGCCGATCAGCTGCAAAGCATCGGCCACGCATTCTGGGTTGGTCGAAACGTCGTTCGTGGTCACCTGGCGCCCCATGTAAAAAACGCTGCCCTCGCGACGGCAGCGTCATGTCCAGATCATAAACCACATTGCCCCCATTTTCCACTTGGCAAGCCGACGGCCTCCTCTATTCGCGCTCCGCGCGCACAGCGTTATAAAAAAAACAGCCCCGGACCTTGCGGACCGGGGCTGTCTGGTTAGAGCGGCTGCTTAGTGCGCGGAGGCGGCGGCGGCACCGATACCCGTCTCGGAGCGCATTTCCTGCGCTTCGAAGCCGGCGCGGTCGATGCGGGCGCGGGGGCTCTTGTCGAGGATGGAGAACAGCCAGATGCCCACGAAGCCGGCCGTCATCGAGAAGATGGCGGGCGAAGCGTAAGGGAACCAGGCGTCCTTGTTACCCAGCACATCGACCCACACCGATTTCGACAGCACGGTCAGCACCACGGCCGTGATCAGGCCCATGAAGCCGCCAATGGTGGCGCCGCGGGTGGTGCAATCCTTCCACAACACGGACATGAACAGCACCGGGAAGTTGGCCGAAGCGGCGATGGCGAAGGCCAGCGACACCATGAAGGCGATGTTCTGCTTCTCGAACAGGATGCCCAGCGCGACGGCGACGATGCCCAGCACGATGGTGGTGGCACGCGAGACGCGCAGTTCTTCCCAGCTGGTGACCTGGCCCTTCTTGATCACGGTGGCATACAGGTCGTGCGACACGGCCGAAGCGCCGGACAGCGTCAGGCCAGCCACCACGGCCAGGATGGTGGCGAAGGCCACGGCCGAGATGAAGCCCAGGAACACGTTACCGCCCACGGCCTTGGCCAGGTGGATCGCGGCCATGTTGTTACCACCCAGCAGCTTGCCGGCGGCGTCCTTGAATTCAGGATTGGTGGACACCAGCACGATCGCGCCAAAGCCGATGATGAAGGTCAGGATGTAGAAGTAGGCGATCCAGGTGGTGGCCCAGAACACGGACTTGCGTGCTTCCTTGGCGCTAGGCACGGTGAAGAAGCGCATCAGGATGTGCGGCAGGCCGGCGGTACCGAACATCAGCGCCATGCCGAACGAGATGGCCGACACGGGGTCCTTGATGAAGGTACCAGGGCCCATGATGGCGTCCTTCTTGCTGTGCACTTCAACGGCCTTGGCGAACAGCGCCTCGGGGCTGAAGTTGAACTGGCCCAGTACCACGAAGGCCATGAAGGAAGCACCGGCCAGCAGCATCACCGCCTTGATGATCTGCACCCAGGTGGTGGCCGTCATGCCGCCGAACAGCACGTAGACCATCATCAGCGTACCGACCAGCACCACGGCGATCCAGTATTCCAGGCCGAACAGCAGCTTGATCAGCTGGCCCGCGCCCACCATCTGGGCGATCAGGTAGAACGCCACCACCACCAGCGTACCGGAGGCGGAGAAGATGCGGATCGGCTTTTGCTGGAAGCGGTAAGCGGCCACGTCAGCGAAGGTGAAGCGGCCCAGGTTACGCAGGCGCTCGGCCATCAGGAAGGTGATGACGGGCCAGCCGACCAGGAAGCCGATGGCGTAGATCAGGCCATCGTAGCCGTTCAGGAACACGGCAGCGGAAATACCGAGGAAGGAAGCGGCCGACATGTAGTCGCCGGCGATGGCCAGGCCATTCTGGAAGCCGGTGATGCCGCCGCCGGCCGTGTAGAAGTCGGCCGCCGACTTGGTCTTGGCGGCCGCCCACTTGGTGATGAACAGCGTGAAGATGACGAACGCGCCGAACATGAGGATGGCGGTCCAGTTGGTCGGCTGCTTTTCAGCCTGGCCCAGGTCGGCGCCAGCGGCCAGCGCGGCCCCGGCCACACCCAGCATGGCCAGCGCGGCCAGCATGCGTTTAAAGTTCATCATGGCTGCACCCGTGCGCGGATAGCCGCGGTATGTTCATCGAATTCGCCGTTAGCGCGGCGCACGTAGATGCCGGTGATCACGACCGTGAACACGATCACGAACAGGCCCATGGGCATACCCCAGGTCATCACGCCACCGCCGATGCGGGTGGCCAGCAGCTCCTTGTCGAACGCGATCAGCAGGATGAAGCCGTAGTACACGGCCATCATCATCCAGGTCAGCGTCCAGCCATAGCGGGAACGGGCCGAGACCAGCTTGTGGTAGCTGGGGTCCGCCTTTATCTTTTGTACCAAATCGTCGTGCATTGCTGTCTCCTTCGTTTTTTGTAATGCCTCTATTTCAGGCTGAATCCAGATTAGCCCCGCTCCCTTACCGTTCGCTTACGCCGAACAGCCAAATGAGCAAAATGATACGAACAGAATTTGCAACGCAAAAGAAAAGCCGGGGTCAGGTCACGCAACCGGGCAAATTGCTCAGTTGTATGACCTGACCCCGGTTTATTTGTGCGGTGCGGCGAACGCTGGAACGGGCGTCAGAAGCTGTCGCCCGGGACCCGCACCCAGCCTTCCATCAGCACGCGCGCGCTGCGGCTCATGATGGCCTTGGTGACGCTCCACTCGCCGTTGACCTGGCTCGCTTCCGCGCCCACGCGCAAGGTGCCCGACGGGTGGCCGAAGCGCACCGCGTTGCGGGCGCCGCCGCCGGCCGCCAGGTTCACCAGCGTGCCCGGAATGGCGGCCGCCGTGCCGATGGCCACGGCCGCCGTGCCCATCATGGCGTGGTGCAGCTTGCCCATGGACAGGGCGCGCACCAGCAGGTCCACGTCGGCCGCCCCCACCTGCTTGCCGCTGGAGGAGACGTAATCCTTGGGTGCGGCCACGAACGCCACCTTGGGCGTGTGCTGGCGCTTGGCCGCTTCGTCCAGGTTCTGGATCAGGCCCATGCGCAGCGCGCCGTGGGCACGGATGGTTTCGAACATGGCCAGCGCCTTGGCGTCGCCGTTGATGGCGTCCTGCAGCTCGGTGCCGGTGTAGCCGATCGCTTCGGCGTTGACAAAGATGGTGGGGATGCCGGCGTTGATCATGGTGGCCTTGAGCGTGCCCACGCCGGGCACTTCCAGGTCGTCCACCAGGTTCCCGGTCGGGAACATGGATCCGCCGCCGCCTTCCTCGTCGGCCGCCGGGTCCATGAATTCGAGCTGCACTTCGGCCGCCGGGAAGGTCACGCCATCGAGCTCGAAGTCGCCCGTCTCCTGCACCGCGCCGCCCGTCATGGGCACGTGGGCGATGATGGTCTTGCCGATGTTGGCCTGCCACACGCGCACGGTGGCGATGCCGTCTTGCGGCACGCGGCTGGCGTCCACCATGCCGCCGCTGATGGCGAACGCGCCCACGGCGGCCGACAGGTTGCCGCAGTTGCCGCTCCAGTCCACGAAGGCTTTGTCGATCGAGACCTGGCCGAACAAGTAGTCCACGTCGTGATCGGGTTTGCTGCTCTTGGCCAGGATCACGGTCTTGCTGGTGCTCGACGTGGCGCCACCCATGCCGTCGATCTGCTTGCCGTAGGGGTCGGGGCTGCCGATCACGCGCAGCAGCAGCGCGTCGCGCGCGGCGCCCGGCACTTGCGCCGCTTCGGGCAGGTCTTGCAGGCGGAAGAACACGCCCTTGCTGGTGCCGCCACGCATGTAGGTGGCGGGTACTTTGATCTGTGGTACGTGGGTCATGATGATGTATTCCTAAAAAAGACAGGCGGTACGTCGCCGTACCGCCTGCCGTGCCGAACGATCAGCCCGTGGCGCGCATTACGCGGCCTTGGACGATTCCAGGAAGTCCTGCGCGAAGCGCTGTAGCACGCCGCCCGCCTCGTAGATCGACACTTCTTCGGCCGTGTCGAGGCGGCAGGTCACGGGCACGTTCACTTGCGAGCCATCGCGGCGGTGGATCACCAGCGTGAGGGTGGCGCGCGGGGTGCGCTCGCCGATCACGTCGTAGGTCTCGGTGCCGTCGATGTTGAGCGTATTGCGGTTCACGCCGGGCTGGAATTCCAGCGGCAGCACGCCCATGCCCACCAGGTTGGTGCGGTGGATGCGCTCGAAGCCTTCGGCCACGATCGCTTCCACGCCGGCCAGGCGCACGCCCTTGGCGGCCCAGTCGCGCGAGGAGCCCTGGCCGTAGTCGGCACCGGCGATCACGATCAGCGGCTGCTTGCGCTCCATGTAGGTCTCGATGGCTTCCCACATGCGGGTCACCTTGCCTTCCGGTTCGATGCGGGCCAGCGAGCCGGCCTTGACCTTGCCGTCCACCTGCACCATCTCGTTCTTCAGCGTCGGGTTGGCGAAGGTGGCGCGCTGCGCCGTCAGGTGGTCGCCACGGTGGGTGGCGTAGGAGTTGAAGTCCTCTTCCGGCAAGCCCATTTTCGCCAGGTATTCACCGGCCGCGCTGTCGAGCATGATGGCGTTCGACGGCGACAGGTGGTCGGTGGTGATGTTATCGCCCAGCACCGCCAGCGGACGCATGCCCTTGAGCGTGCGCGCGCCGGCCAGCGCGCCTTCCCAGTAGGGTGGGCGGCGAATGTAGGTCGACTTCGCACGCCAGTCGTAGAGTGGGCTCTTGGCTTCTTCCACGGTTCCCAGGTCGAACATCGGGATGTAGATCTGCTTGAACTGTTCCGGCTTCACGCAGCGCGCCACGATGGCGTCGATTTCCTCGTCGCTCGGCCACAGGTCTTTCAGGGTGATGGCCTTGCCGTCCTTGTCGTAGCCCAGCACGTCCTGCTCGATGTCGAAGCGGATGGTGCCGGCAATGGCGTAGGCCACCACCAGCGGCGGGGAGGCGAGGAAGGCCTGCTTGGCGTAGGGGTGG
>DATFBD010000142.1:0-19402 GCA_035254005.1 Burkholderiaceae bacterium
TCGTCCACTGTGCCGCTCAACACCAGCGTATCGGCCGCCGCGCTGACACGGATGTTGCGCTCCCGGGGCAGCAGCGCCGCCAGCGTGGCTTGCAGCGCGCCCGGATCGATCCCCACCGTCACGTCAACCACGCTGCAGGTACCGCTGCGGCCTTGCACGATCAGGTTGGTGCTGCCCACGTCCACGCCCGCCAGGTACAGCGTGTCGGGCGACACCAGCATCGCCTGCACCACGGCCGGATTGCCGACGGCGCGCGCGGCCACCGCCTCGGGCAGCCGCATCAGCGTGGACTTGCCCAGCTGGAGCGTGAGCTGGCCCGGCGTGGCCGCCTCGCCCGTGCAACGCAACTGCGCCTCCGGACGCGCGGCCGGCGCCAATGCCGCGCCAGCGGCGCCGCCGGACCGTACCGCCGCCAGCGCGGCGATGGCCGGCCGCATGTCAGCCTGCGGCACCCCGTCCGCCGCTTGCGCGGTGGGGGCGCTCCCCATCAGCATGGCGAGCACCAGCGCCGCCGTACCGCTCGTCCGCCGCACTCGCCATACCCGCTGCGCCGGCCCGTTCACAGGCACTCCTGCGTGCTACGCAAGCCGTCGATGACGGCGATGCAGTGGCGTTGCGCCTGACGCGGCGCCGGGGCCAGCTCCGCGCGCATGATGGGCAAGGCCGCTGGTACTTCATCCGGCGCCGCGGCCACGGCGGGCATGGGCGCGGCGCGCTGCCCCAGCAGGGAGGCCTTGGTGGCCCCTTCCGTCACGCCCGGTTGCGGATCGACCTGGTTGCGCAGCACCAGCGACAGCGTGCCCACGCTGCGCGCCAGATCCAGCTTCTCGGCCTGCTCCGGCGTGACCTCCAGCGTGACGGCGTTCACCACGCGCGGCTTGGTTTCGTCGCGCCCCACCTCCTGCGCCACGGCCAGCACCAGTATCCGTTCCAGCACGATCTTGGAAATGCCCTGGTCGCGGCCGCTCCCGCCCTCGCTCTGGGTGTAGACAATGATGTCGACGAAATTACCCGGCAGGGCGAAGCCGGCCACCCCCACCACATCGTTCACGCGCACCGTGATCGCGCGCTTGCCTTCGGCGATCAGGGCCGACAGCCCGCCCAGGGTGCCGGCCGGCGCCAGTTTCGATTCCGTCAGCGGTTCGCCGCGCAGCACGCTGCTCTTGATCACCCGGCCACTGAGCTTGGCCGGATCGCGCAAGGCGCCGCGCGGCAGGCTGTCGGCCGGCCAGTCCACCAGCTTGAGCAGCTCCGGCGCCAGGCGCTGGCCCAGGTTGACGTCGGCGGCGGCCACCACGATCTTGTTGCCGCCCCCGGCGGCCTGGTGCAGCAGCCAGCGCGACGCCATCACCACGGCGCCCAGGCCCAGCAGCACGGCCAGCCCCAGCATCAATAAGGCGCGCCGGTGCTTCATGCTATTTTCTCGCACAGGATGGTGTTCTCGCCGTCGGCCGCGCCGCCGCAGGCGGCGAACATGCTGATCCAGGCCTGGTCCAGCGCGGCCACCGTCAGCCGCGGCGGCTCGCCGGCGAAACCGGCGAAGTCGGCGATGCGGGCCAGGATGTCGCGCGGGTAGCTGGCCAGCAGCGGTTCGCCGCTGCCCGCGTGCAGTTGCTCGATCAGGTAGTCGAGCGCGGCCTCGTCCGGCGCCACGGCCGCGCTCTCGCACAGTTCGCGGAACAGGCTGCGGTAGCGCGATTCGCTCAATGCCCCCACTTCGATCTTGTAGGCCAGCCGGCGCAGGGCGGCCGGGTCCAGCAGGTGCTCGGGCGGCCGGTTGGTGGCGAACATCAGCAGCAGCCGGAAGGGGGCGGCGAACTTGTGGCCGCCCTGCAGCGTGACGTGGTCGCAGCCGGCGTCGAGCGGTCCCAGGTAGCGGTTCAGCACATCGGCGGCCGGCATGCGCTGGCGCCCCAGGTCGTCCACCACCAGCAAGCCATTGTTGGCCTTGAAATGGGGCGGCGCGCGGTAGCTGCCGCCGCTGGCGTCCCACTGCGGTTCGAGCAGTTCGGCACTGAGCTCCGCGCCCAGCGACACCAGCGGCCGCTGGCACAACATCCAGCGCGGATCGCAGCTGCGCCGCTCCAGCGCCTGGCGTACCCGCGCGGCCAGCCGCGGCGGCGGCGCCTGGTGTACGGCCGGATCGTACAGCTGGATAATGTCCTGGCCCACGGCCACCGCGTGCGGCACGGCCACCACGCCCTGCAGCAAACGCCCCAGCTTGCGCGCCAGCCAGGTCTTGCCGCTGCCGGGCAATCCGTACAGCAGGATGGAGCGGCCCGAATACATGGCCGCCCCCAGCAAACCATGCATGGCCGGCGCCAGGTGGTCGTCCGCCACCTCCACCGCCAGGTCGTCGGCCGTCACGGGCGGCAGCAGCGCCGCTTGCTGCTCGACCATGGTGCGGTAGGCGTCCAGCGTGACGGGCGCCGGGCCGGCGTACGGGCAGCGCTCCAGCCAGGCCGCCGCGCGCTGCTTGCCCACCGTGGTCAGCTGGTATTGCACGTCGATGTCGGACTCGCCGCGCCATGCCACGTCGGCCAGTTGCTCGGCCAGCATGAAGTCCAGCGTCTCGCGCAGCACGTTGATGGACAGGCGCAACTTGCTCGTCAAAACAGGCAGATGGGTGCGGCCACCGATGTACAGGCACTTGGCGATCAATTCCACCAGCAGCGCTTGCTCCAGCCCCGTCTCCCGCACCGATTTGGGCTGGGGCGGCAGCGGCGGCAAGCCGTCGGCGGTGCAGACCTGCAGTTCAAGCTCGGACATGATGGTCCTCCTCAATCTGTCTGGCTCGCAAGATTGTTCCCACGAGCAATCGATTCTAGCGATGGGGGCGTACTGGACTTTGATCCGCAGCAAGCCCCCCGGCGGCCGTCAGCGGCCCCACAGCACATAGCCCATGGTCCCCAGCGCGATGGCCAAACCGTAGGGCATGCCACCCACACTGGCGCCCGGCGGCAGCGGCAATGCTTGCAGCGGCACGCCTAGCAGGCGCAGCAGCAACGGCTTGCCCAGCGCGGCCAGGTTGCGCCACAGTGCGCGCCAGCGGCCGTTGTAGAGCAGCATCGCCAGCGCCATCAGGCCGCCGATCAGGCAAGACAGCAGGCCGATCCGCACGGCGCCCCCCGGTCCCGTGAACGCGCCCACCATGGCCAGCAGCTTGACGTCGCCGGCGGCCATTCCGCGCGCCAGGTACAGCGGCAGGAACAGGAAGAAACCGGCCAGCGTGCCGGCCAGCCAGTCGGTCACGGGTGCCCAGTGGCGCCCGCCCAGCAGGTGCAGCGCCAATGCCAGCAGCAAGCCACTGAGCACCAGCACGTTGGGGATGCGGCGCGCCGACAGGTCGGTGTAGGCCGCCTGCGCGACCAGGCAGATCAGGATCAGAGCGATGGCGTGGTTCATGGCGTCGCCTTTGCGCGATAGTCCTCCCGGCATGGCCAGCCCGGGAGGACGGGCCCGTTCAAGGCGCGGTCAGCTTGTTGCCGATACCGGTGAAGGTATCGATCAGCGGCTGCTTGAGCAGCGCCACGGAGGCCAGCACGGCCGCCGCCATCACCGCCGCGATCAAGCCGTATTCGATGGCCGTGATCCCCTCGTCATCCCTGGCGAAGCGCTTCGCCGCTGTTAGTAATGCATCCATGACAGACTCCCAAAAGTGATTGACAGACCTACCCCTGGCGCAAGCGATACATGTAGAGGAGAAACTCTCCTTTCCTACTATCATTACCGCGCCATTGCGTTCACTATAGGGTGTGCAGCACTTCGGGAATTGACATGACGCAAGCTTTCCATGTGGAACTATTTACATGATTTGCGGAAAATTTCAGCAGCATGTACACGCGGACGCTGGCTTATGTCAAACTGCTCGGGTTTTCCGGCAGGTACGCTGGCACAGGCGACGGCCGGCCGTGGATGTCGGGAAAAAGATGCATGGAGTCGGGGGGAATGTTTTTTTTCACACACATGAATTGCCTAGAATGCAAAAAGCTATTATCCTGCTTAGCTGTTCTTTGGAAAGGCCCCGTGCAAGCGTTTCACTGTGCGCCTTACTATCAAAAAAACACCGCGCTGATGCTTGATAGACGTGAACGGAATTGGCTAGACACAAGGGTTGTGTGAAAATTTTCCAGAGACGAGAATGGATTCCCTACTGAAACACATGGTGGACATGACCGGCCACCGCGATCACACGATGCTCGACATCTCCGTGATCTCGGCGGTACAGGAGCTCGCCCATGCCACTCAGACCCGGGTCTTGTCGCTGGCGCAAGTGCGCGGCCAGCTGTTCGTGCGCCCGCGCGCCATCATCACCGATGGCTTGCCGGCCAAGATGGTGGACAATCCCGACCCCGGCAGCCCCGGTGAACCGATCAGCAACTTCCCCGCGCTGGCGGCCTGCATCGCGCGCCATGAGGCGAGCGCCGACGAGGCCAACGCGGCCGGCGAACACACCTTGTGGCTACCCATCTGGCTGGGCGACAAGGCCGACACCTGCCTGGAAATCGTCAACCCCACGCCCTACACGAGCGACACCATCCACGTGATCGGCGGCATCGTCAGCGTGTACCGCAATTTCCAGAACCTGCTCGACTACAGCGAGCGCGACTCGCTGACGGGCTTGCTCAACCGCAAGACTTTCGACGACCAGCTCAGCAAGATGCTGGCCGCCAGCCCAGAACCGGAACCGGTGACCCTGCCCGGCGAGCCGGAGCGGCGCCACCACTATGACCAGGAAAAGCAATGGCTGGCCGTGGTCGACGTGGACCATTTCAAGCACGTTAACGACCGTTTCGGCCACCTGTACGGCGACGAAGTGCTGATCCTGATCGCCAACCTGATGACCTCCTCGTTCCGGGCCCAGGACCGGGTGTTCCGCTTCGGCGGCGAGGAATTCGTCGTGCTGCTGCGTTCGACCACGCTCGACAACGTCAAGAAGATCATCGACCGCTTCCGCATGAACGTGGAATCGCATGAATTCCCGCAAGTGGGGCGGGTCACCGTCAGCGTCGGCTTCGTCAGCATCAGCGCCGTGGAGGCGCCCGTGATCATCCTCGGCAAGGCCGACCAGGCGCTGTACTACGCCAAGAGCCATGGCCGCAACATGGCCTGTCACTACGACGAACTGGTCGCCGGCGGCTTGCTGCAAACCATAGAATCGAACGATACGGCCGAGTTCTTCTGACGCCGGCGCGCGCCAGCGTCAGGCCAGCGTGAGGAAGCGCATGGGGTCGACCTTCCACTTGGACGGCGACTCATGGCCGACGATCTTGTCGCCGCCGCCAAAGCCCAGGCCGCGCGACAAGTCGATGGTTTCCGGCTTGATGTAGAGATTTTGCCTGGTATTGAAGAACACGTTGACCTTGGGTGCTAGCAGATTGGTCTCGTGCGGTTCGATCACCACGCCCAGCCGGCCCGATTCCAGCAGCACCATGGTGCCCACCGGATAAATACCCACGCAGCGCATGAATTCCTGCGCATACGCGGGATTGAAGTGGAACTTGCTCCACTCGTAAATCTTGCGCAGGGCGGCCGCTGCCGACATGCCCTTGTGATAGCAGCGATCGGCCGTGATCGCGTCATAAACGTCGACTATGGCCGCCATCTGCGCCAATTCGCTGATACCGTCGCCCTCCTGCTTGTCGGGGTAACCGCTGCCGTCACGGCGCTCGTGGTGGTGCAGCGTGATGTCGAGCGGAATCGGTCCCACCTCGGGCGACTGCAGCAGGATATCGTAGCCATCCTTGGGATGGCGCTTGATGATGGCGAATTCCTCGTCCGTGAGCGGACCCGGCTTGTTCAGGATAGCGTCCGGCACCAGCGCCTTGCCCGTGTCGTGCAGCAAACCGCCGAGGCCGGCCTGGTGGGTCAGCGCCGGGTCCATGCCACGCGAGCGGCAGAACGCCACCAGCAGCGCGCACACGCTGACCGAATGGAGGAAGGTGTAGTCGTCCTTGGTCTTGATGCGCAGCAAACCCACCAGCGCGCCCGGGTTGCGCAGGATCGATTCCGTGATGTTCTGCACCACCGGCTGCACCTGGTCCAGCTCGATCGCCTTGCCCAGCCGCGCGTCGCGCATCACGGTGCGCACCAGGTTCGACGCCTGGTGCCGGATCTGGGTCGCGCGCGCCATTTCCTCGCCCAGCGATACGCGCGTCACCACCACCGGCTTGGCCGCCAGCTCCACCAGCTCGCGCTCCGTTTCCGCCTGCGCCTCGGCCAGCGTGGGCGCGTTCTCCACGTCCAGGCCCTTGTCACTGTCGATCACGACATCGTGGATGCCGGACTCGATGATCTTGCGGATCTCGTCTTCGCTGCTGATGAGGAAACGGTTGCGGATAAACGGATGGGTCATCCAGTCACAACTGAGATCATGGATGTACATGCCCACTTTCAGCTGTGAGGAATCGACTTTCTTAAACATACAGAACACTCACAAAGGAAGCTGAAAGGGCAAGAAGCGTTAGAATGAGTATAACAAATAGTTTCTGTCCAGGACTAAGTTTTGCTATTCCGGCAGTATTTGTATCCGGTTTTTTACACAGCGCGCAACACAAGTCCCATGGAATTACGTCAACTTCGCTATTTTGTCGCCATCGTCGACCATGGCTCGCTATCTCGCGCGGCACTGGTGCTGCACGTGGCCCAGCCGGCCCTGACCCAGCAACTGCGCCAGCTGGAACAGGAGCTGGACGCGCAACTGCTGCACCGCACGGCACAGGGCGTGCTGAGCACGGATGCCGGCAAGGTGTTCTACCAGCATGCGCAAGCGATCCTCAAGCAGGTGGCCGACGCCAAATCGGCCGTGACGCAGTCAGCCGCGCGCCCGTCGGGCAGCGTCACGCTGGGACTGCCGCACAGCATCTCGGGCGCGCTGGCGCTGCCGCTGCTGATGGCGGCCCGTCAGCATTATCCTGAGATCACGCTGCAACTGACGGAGGAATTGACGGGTAACCTCAGCGAACAGCTGAGGGCCGGCCGGGTCAACCTGGCCGTGCTGTTCGACGATGGCCAGCTGACCCCGTTCGCCTGCACCGCGCTGGCGGAGGAGGAGTTGCGCTTCATCTGCCGCGCCGACGCGGCCTGCGCGCCGGCAGGCACGTCCATCACGCTGGCACAGGCGCTGGCCGCGCCGCTGATCCTGCCGGGCCTGCAACATGGGGTGCGGCCGCGCATCGAAAGCGTGGCCCACACGGTGGGACTCAGGCCGGGCGAGGTCATCGAGATCAACTCGATCGCCATCCTCAAATCGGCCATCCTGGCCGGCATGGGCGCCACCATCCTGCCGGTGGCGCCGGTGCTGGACGAGGTGGAACGGGGCGCCATGCGCAGCTACCGCATCCACAACCCCGCCATTTCGCGCACGGTGGTGTTGTGCGCGTCGAAAAACATCCCGCTCACCGCCGCGGCGGCGGCCGTCAGCCGGCTGGCGGTGCAGGTGGCGGCCGAACTATGCGCCAGCGGCACCTGGCTGGGCGCCCGCCCACTGCCGCAATAACCGGGGGAATCGTCGCCGTTCAGGCCAGCAGCGCCTGCAATTCCCGCTGCATGCCGGGCGCCAGCGCGGGTGCGGCCTTGGCCAGGTTGACCTGCTTGGCCGTCTCGGCCACCTCGGCCACGCCGGCGGCGACCGGGTAGGTCCCTCTGGCCTGCAGCCACTTCAACACGTCGACCAGGTGCCACACGGCGATGCTGCCGTCATGCACGGGCGGCGGAAAACTGGTGGCATGGTTGACCATCAGCTTGCGCATGTTCTGGCGCGTGGTGCCGACCAGTTCCGCCACATCGGTCAGGCCGACGAAGTCGGGTCCGGCCTCGATCAGGCGGGCGCTGGGCACGACGCGCTTCACGTCGGCCAGTGCGCTCAGCAGCGCCGCCTGTGCGCTGTCGGCCTCGCGGGTGAATTCCAGCGCGATGCGACCCGGTTGGCCGATACCGATCAGCGCATCGTCGCAGCCGGCGGCGCCCAGCCGTTCCACGATCTCTTCCTGATTGCAATCCTGCGCGGACAGCTGGTACTTGAGGATGAACAGATATTCCATGGTGTCACTCTGGTTTTTTTTCCGCTACAACAATCTTATGTTCCGTGCAGTTATCGACCACACGCCGTATGGCCTTCGCGTGGTTACCGGGATTCCTGGGCGTGCTCCAGATGCTGGTGATGCAGAATTCGCCGCAACGGCAATCATTGTTGTTGTAGGGGCAGTAGATACGTCCCCAGGCATGGCTGCCGCCCACGTTGACCGACCATCCGTGTTCTTCCGCGTACCGCAACGCGGCATCCACATCTTTGTGCGGATGTGATGTTCGTTTCATCGGTGCCTCCAGATTAGGCATTCCTCCTTTGGTTGTCAAGTGAAACTATAAGTCATTCGACCCCACTTGCATCTCCAAAGTAACCGCCCCAGTCTGCGCGCATGGCGACGACCAGCCTTGCGCCAGCACAGCCGTGCGCAGGATACGCATAGACCATCATTTTTTCTTATACCCCCATCGAGAAACGGTATTTCCGTTAACGTCAACTAATCTCTACACTTGCCGCAACGCGGATGGTTGTGCCCCAACTATCCGCATCGCCGCCATAACAGGCGGCTAATGGCCCGACCCTGGTGCGCCTACCCGGCGCTTCCACAGACCGGGCGCGATCTGATACCACGGAGACAACTCATGCCTGATACCACGGCCACCGGCCCTGGCACGCCCACCGGCGTCGCAGCGACCGCCACCGACCGCCTCGCCACCGTCACCCTCGACGACAAATACACCGCCACCGACGGCGCCATCTTCCTGTCCGGCATCCAGGCCCTGGTGCGCCTGCCCATGATGCAGCGCCAGCGCGACCTTGCCGCCGGCCTGAACACGGCCGGCTTCATTTCCGGCTACCGCGGCTCGCCGCTGGGCGGCCTCGATGAAAATCTGTGGAAGGCCCAGAAACACCTGGCCAGCCACCACGTCCAGTTCGTCCCCGGCGTCAACGAAGACCTGGCCGCCACGGCCGTGTGGGGCTCGCAGCAGGTGGACCTGATCGGCGAGGCCAAGTACGATGGCGTGTTCGCCATGTGGTACGGCAAGGGCCCCGGCGTGGACCGCTGCGGTGACGTGTTCAAGCACATGAACCACGCCGGCACCTCCAGGCATGGCGGCGTGCTGCTGGTGGCCGGCGACGACCACGGCGCCTATTCGTCCACCCTGCCGCACCAGTCCGATCACTTGTTCTCGGCCTCCATGATCCCCGTGCTGTATCCCTGCAACGTGCAGGAATACCTGGACCTGGGCTTGCACGGCTGGGCCATGTCGCGCTTCTCGGGCTGCACGGTGGCCTTCAAGGCGCTGGCCGACACGGTCGAATCGTCGGCCTCGGTGGACGCCAACCCGTTCCGCGTCGAATGTAAGATCCCGCAAGAGTTCCAGATGCCCGAAGGCGGCCTGAACGCGCGCCTGTCCAGCATTCCGCTGGGCCAGCAGGCGCGCAACCAGGAAGCGCTGATGCAGGACTACAAGATCTATGCGGCGCTGGCCTACGCCCGCGAGAACAAGCTCAACCACACCACCATCACCAGCCCGGACGCCAAGCTCGGCATCATCGCCTCCGGCAAGTCCTACCTCGACGTGCTGGAAGCGCTGCAAGACCTCGGTATCGACGAAGCCATGGCGGCCAGGGTCGGCCTGCGCCTGTTCAAGGTGGCCATGCCATGGCCGCTGGAACCGGACAGCGTGCGCGAATTCGCCCAGGGCCTCGATGAAATCCTGGTGGTGGAGGAAAAGCGCCAGATCGTCGAATACCAGCTCAAGGAACAGCTGTACAACTGGCGCGACGACGTGCGCCCGCGCGTGATCGGCAAGTTCGACGAAAAAGGCGAATGGGTGGCCCCGCGCGGCGAATGGCTGCTGACCTCCAAGGCCGACTTCTCCGTATCGCAAGTGGCGCGCGTGATCGCCAGCCGCGTGTCGCGCCTGATCTCGGACCCCGTCACCTGTGACCACATCAAGGCCCGCCTGGCCTTCCTGGACGCCAAGGACGCCGTCCTGAAAAAGGCCATCAACACCCCGTTCCGCCCCGCCTTCTACTGCTCCGGCTGCCCGCACAACACCTCGACCAAGGTGCCCGACGGCAGCCTGGCGCTGGCCGGCATCGGCTGCCACGTGATGGCCACCTCGATCTACCCCGAGCACAACAAGCTGACCACCCACATGGGCGGCGAAGGCGCGCCGTGGATAGGCCAGGCCGCGTTCTCCAAGCTGCCGCACGTATTCCAGAACCTGGGCGACGGCACCTACTTCCACTCCGGCTACCTGGCGATCCGCGCGGCCGTGGCGGCCAAGGTCAACATGACCTACAAGATCCTGTACAACGACGCCGTCGCCATGACGGGCGGCCAGCCGGTGGACGGCACCACCTCCGTGCCCATGATCGCCCAGCAGATGGCCGCGGAGGGTGTAAAACGCATAGCGCTGGTGACGGAAGACCTGAACCGCTACACGGACCGCTCGGCCCTGCCCACCATCGTCAGCCTGCACGACCGCAAGGAGATGGATGCCGTGCAGCGCGAACTGCGCGAACTGCAAGGCGTGTCGGTACTGATCTACGACCAGACCTGCGCGGCCGAAAAGCGCCGCCGCCGCAAGAAGGGCGAGTTCCCCGACCCGGCCAAGCGCATGGTGATCAACGAAGCCGTGTGCGAAGGCTGCGGCGACTGTGGCATCCAATCCAACTGCACCTCCATCCTGCCCAAGGAGACGGAGTTCGGCCGCAAGCGCACCATCGACCAATCCTCGTGCAACAAGGACTACTCGTGCGTGAAAGGCTTCTGCCCCAGCTTCGTGACGGTGGAAGGCGGCACGCTGAAAAAAACCAAGACCGGCGTCAGCAAGGAAGACGCGGACGACGGCTTCGGCCCGCTGCCCGTGCCCGCCCTGCCCGACTGCGAGCAGCCCTACAACATCCTCATCAACGGCATCGGCGGCACCGGCGTGATCACGGTCGGCGCGCTGATGGGCATGGCCGCCCACCTCGAAGGCAAGGGTGCGTCCGTGCTGGACATGACCGGCATGTCGCAGAAAAACGGCTCCGTCACCTCGCACGTGAAGATCGCCCGCACCCCGGCCCACCTGCGCGCGCAGCGCATCGCCACCGGCGAGGCCGACCTGGTGCTCGGTTGCGACATGCTGACGGCCGGCGCCGCCGACGCCGTCTCCAAGATGCGACCGGGCCGCACCATGGCCGTGGTCAACCTGCATGAGCAGCCGCCCGGCACCTTCGCCCAGAACGCCGACTGGCAATATCCGGTGGACGAAGTGCGCGCCCTGATCAGCGAGTCCGTGGGCGCCGAGCAGTACCACAGCGCCGATTTCATCAACGCCACCAAGCTGGCCACGGCCCTGATGGGCGACTCCATCGCCGCCAACCTGTTCATGCTCGGTTACGCCTGGCAGAAGGGCCGCATCCCGCTCACCGAAGCGTCGCTGCTGCGCGCCATCGAATTGAACGGCGTGGGCATCGCCGCCAACAAGCGCAGCTTCCTGTGGGGCCGGCGCGCCGCCGTCGACTTCAAGCGCGTGGAGAAGATCGCCACGCCGACCCAGGCCGTGGTGGTGCAGATGCCGCAAAGCCTGGAGACCATCATCAAGCGTCGCGTGCAATTCCTCACCGACTACCAGGACGCGGCCTACGCGGCCCGCTACGAGGAGCTGGTGGCGCAGGTGCGCGCGAAGGAAACGGCGCTCGGCCTGGGCAACAAGCTGGCCACGGCCGTGGCCAGGTCGTACTTCAAGCTGATGTCGTACAAGGACGAATACGAAGTGGCGCGCCTGTACACGGATGGCCGTTTCGTCGAACAGTTGCAGCAGCAGTTCGAAGGCAACTTCACGCTCAAGTTCAACCTGGCGCCGCCGCTGCTGGCGAAGAAGGATGCCAAGGGCCACCTGGTGAAGGCGGAATTCGGCTCGTGGATGTGGCGCGCGTTCCAGTTGCTGGCCAAGGCCAAGGGCCTGCGCGGCGGCATGTTCGACATCTTCGGCTACACGGAAGAGCGTAAGATGGAGCGTGCCCTGATCGTGGAATATCGCGAGATGACGGCCGCCATCCTCGGCAAGCTGACGGCCGAAAATTACGAGACGGCGGTGGCGCTGGCCGCGCTGCCCGAGAAAGTGCGCGGCTTCGGCCACGTGAAGGAAAAGGCCGTGGCCCTGTTCCATGCCGAGAAGGCGCGCCTGATGGGCGTGCTCGACGGCGGCCACCAGCACGCAGCCTGATCCCGGCGGCGCGGCCAGCTTCCATCCCCAGGCAATCTTGCCCGGGAATTAAGGCCGGCCCGCCGCTACCAGACAAACCCCGGCCGGGGCGTGGCTGGCGTCATACAAGCGGCCCGCACGCCTGCGATTTTGCTTGACTTGACGTTAACGTAAACGTCATATAATTTGAGATCAGCCCGACCACGCCTCGCGCCCAGAACTACAAGGACACCCATGAACGACCTCTCCGCTCCGAAAATCGCCGCCGTGCCGGAACAGCCCAAGCTGGCCAACAAGGTACGCTTCGTCACCGCCGCTTCCCTGTTCGACGGCCACGATGCCTCGATCAACATCATGCGCCGCATCCTGCAGGCCAACGGCGTGGAAGTGGTCCACCTGGGCCACAACCGCTCGGTCGACGAAGTGGTGACGGCGGCCCTGGCCGAAGACGTGCAAGGCATCGCCATCTCCAGCTACCAAGGTGGCCACGTCGAATACTTCAAGTACATGATCGACCTGCTGCGCCAGCGCGGCGGCGCCCACATCAAGGTGTTCGGCGGCGGCGGCGGCGTGATCGTGCCCGACGAGATCGCGGACCTGCATGCCTACGGCGTGACCCGCATCTTCAGCCCCGAGGATGGCCAGCGCATGGGCCTGGTGGGCATGATCCAGTGGATGGTGCAGCAGTGCGACATCGACCTGTCGCAGTACGCGCCCACCTCGCTGGCCCCGCTCAAGCAAGGCGACATCGCCGAGCGCCACCGCCCGCTGGCCCAGCTGATCACGGCGCTGGAAAACGAAAAAGCCTCGCCCGCGCTGCGTGCCGAACTGCTGGACGCGGCCGTGGGCCTCGGTGTGCCCACGCTGGGCATCACGGGCACGGGCGGCGCCGGCAAATCGTCGCTGACCGATGAACTGATCCGCCGCATCCGCCTCGACCAGGGCGACGCGCTCAACATCGCCGTGATCTCGATCGACCCGTCGCGCCGCAAATCGGGCGGCGCGCTGCTGGGCGACCGTATCCGCATGAACGCCATCAATCCGTGGGCCGGCCAATCGCGCGTGTTCATGCGCTCGCTGGCCACGCGCGAGGCGGGCTCCGAGATTTCGCAGGCCCTGCCGGACGTGATCGCCGCCTGCAAGGTGGCCGGCTTCGACCTGGTGATCGTGGAAACCTCGGGCATCGGCCAGGGCGACGCGGCCATCGTGCCGCACGTGGACGTGTCCATGTACGTGATGACGCCTGAATTCGGCGCCGCCTCGCAGCTGGAAAAAATCGACATGCTCGATTTCGCCGACTTCATCGCCATCAACAAATTCGACCGCAAGGGCGCCCAGGACGCGCTGCGCGACGTGGCCAAGCAGTACCAGCGCAACCGCGAGCTGTGGTCCAAGCGTCCGGACGAAATGCCCGTGTACGGCACCCAGGCGTCGCGCTTCAACGACGACGGCGTCACGGCGCTGTACCAGGGTCTGCTGCCCAAGCTGGCCCAATTCGGCCTGCAGGCCAAGCCGGGCAAGCTGGCCGCCGTCGATGTCAAATACTCCAGCGGCAAGCACGTGATCGTGCCACCGGCCCGCGCCCGCTACCTGGCCGAAATCGCCGACACCGTGCGCGGCTACCACAAGTTCACCGGCAAGCAAGTCACGCTGGCACGCGAACGCCAGCAACTGACGGAATCGAAACGCATGCTGGCCAGCGCCAAAAAGAGCTTGAACCTCGGCGCCGACTTCGACGAGCTGATCTCCGAGCGCGACAGCGCCATGGACGCCGGCGCCAAGAAGTTGCTGGCCCAGTGGCCCGACCTGCAAGCGGCGTATGCGGGCGACGACTACGTGGTCAAGATCCGCGACAAGGAAATCCGCACCCGCCTGATCCAGCACACGCTGTCGGGCACCAAGATCCGCAAGGTGGCCCTGCCCCGCTATGAAGACCACGGCGAAGTGCTGCGCTTCCTGATGCTGGAAAACGTGCCGGGCTCGTTCCCGTTCACGGCCGGCGTATTCGCCTTCAAGCGCGAAGGCGAAGACCCGACCCGCATGTTCGCCGGCGAAGGCGACGCCTTCCGCACCAACCGCCGCTTCAAGCTGGTCTCGACCGGCATGGACGCCAAGCGCCTGTCGACCGCGTTCGACTCGGTCACCCTGTACGGCGCCGACCCGGCCGTGCGTCCCGACATCTACGGCAAGGTGGGCAACTCTGGCGTGTCGATCGCCACGCTGGACGACATGAAAGTGCTTTACGACGGCTTCAACCTGTGCAGCCCCAGCACCTCGGTGTCGATGACCATCAACGGCCCGGCCCCCACCATCCTGGCCATGTTCATGAACACGGCCATCGACCAGCAGATCGACAAGTTCAAGGCCGAGAACCAGCGCGACCCGAGCGCCGACGAAGCGGCCAAGATTCGCGCCTGGGTGCTGCAGAACGTGCGCGGCACGGTGCAGGCCGACATCCTCAAGGAAGACCAGGGCCAGAACACCTGCATCTTCTCCACCGAATTCAGCCTGAAGGTGATGGGCGACATCCAGGAATTCTTTGTGCAGAACCAAGTGCGCAACTTCTACTCGGTGTCGATCTCCGGCTACCACATCGCCGAAGCCGGCGCGAATCCGATTTCGCAGCTGGCGTTCACGCTGTCGAACGGCTTCACCTTCGTCGAAGCCTATCTGGCGCGTGGCATGCACATCGACGATTTCGCGCCCAACCTGTCGTTCTTCTTCAGTAATGGCATGGACCCGGAATACACGGTGCTCGGGCGCGTCGCGCGCCGCATCTGGGCCGTGGCCATGCGCGACAAGTACGGCGCCAACGAGCGCAGCCAAAAGCTCAAATACCACATCCAGACGTCGGGGCGCTCGCTGCATGCCCAGGAAATCGACTTCAACGACATCCGCACCACGCTGCAGGCGCTCATCGCAATCTACGACAACTGCAATTCGCTGCACACCAATGCCTACGACGAGGCGATCACCACGCCGACCGATGAATCGGTGCGCCGCGCCTTGGCCATCCAGTTGATCATCAACCGCGAATGGGGCCTGGCGAAGAACGAGAACCCGAACCAGGGCTCGTTCATCATCGAGGAGCTGACCGACCTGGTGGAGGAAGCTGTGCTGCAGGAGTTCGAGCGCATCGCCGAGCGCGGCGGCGTGCTGGGCGCGATGGAAACCGGCTACCAGCGCGGCAAGATCCAGGAAGAGTCGATGTACTACGAGCACCTGAAGCACGACGGCACGCTGCCCATCATCGGCGTCAACACCTTCCGCAATCCGAAGGGTGACGCCACGCCGCAGCAACTGGAACTGGCGCGCTCCACGGAAGAAGAAAAGCAGTCGCAGCTCAAGCGCCTGGCCGACTTCCACCAGCGCCACGCGCAGCAAGCGCCGGCCCTGCTGCAGCGTCTGCAGCAGGCGGTGATCGACAACGAGAACGTGTTCGCCACCCTGATGGACGCGGTGCGGGCCTGTTCGCTCGGGCAGATCAGCAATGCGCTGTTCGAAGTGGGCGGGCAGTACCGGCGCAACATGTAGCAGGCGCGATCCCTTTCCCGGCACCGCACGGGAAAGGGATGTGCAGCCCTCCCCACGGCACTCGGCACGCTGGCGGCTTTTTTCGCCGCTTCGGTCTTCCTGCATCCTGCTCGGCGTCAAACCGACGCAACCTCTGCGCAATCCTGTTGTCTATCGTACAAATCGACTAGCGCAACCTGCATTTTCCGATAGCCGGGAGCATGCTCCCCACGCGCAGGTCACAACCATCATGGAAACCTATTCTCAACAAAGGCTGCTTGCCTGTCGGCATTGCGACCTGCTTCAGCATGAAGTCGCCCTGCAACCGCACCATGACGCCCATTGCGTGCGTTGTGGCGCGCGGCTTTACCGGGGCACGCGCTCGCGCCTGGACTGGATGATTGCGCTAGTGCTGGCCAGCGCCATTCTGTTTCTCGTGTCCAACCTGTTCCCGATCGCCGCGCTGGAAAAGTACGGCGTCTACAATGCGACCACGCTGACCGGCACCGTGCTGACCCTGTACCATCAGAACCGGCCGCTAGTGGCCGCGCTGGTGCTGGGCACCGCCATCCTGGCGCCGGCGCTGGAGCTGTGCGCGCTGCTGTACATGCTGCTGCCGCTGCGCGCCTGCCGCATCGTGCCGGGGCTGGCGCACACCTTCCGCTTCGTGCTGGCGACTCACCGCTGGGTCATGATCGAAGTATTTCTGCTCGGCCTGCTGGTGACCCTGGCCAAGCTGTCGGATCTCGCCACCATCTTGCCCGGCCTCGCGCTGTGGGCGTTCGTCGGCCTGATCGCGACGTTTTCCGCCGTCGCCGCGTCATTCAGCGCGCGCGATTTCTGGGGCTGGGTGGAGGCGATCCACGCGGAGGACAAGCGATGAGCGCGCTGGAATCCCAGGGCGGCTCCGCCGCCCCACACGGGTTGATCACCTGCCAGGCGTGCGGCCTGTTGTGCCGCTGCCGCAGCACGCCAGATGCGCTGCGCTGCCCGCGCTGCCACGCCCGCTTGCATGCGCGCAAGCCCAACAGCGTGTCGCGCACCTGGGCCTTCGTGATCGCCTCCTACCTCCTTTACATTCCGGCCAATACGCTGCCGATCCTGGAAACGCGCTCGCTGTTCGACGTGCAAAGCAATACGATCATGAGCGGCGTGATCCTGTTCTGGAACAGCGGCTCCTGGTTCGTCGCGGCACTGATCTTCTTTGCCAGTATCGTGGTGCCGCTGACCAAGCTCATTGCGCTGACCCTGCTGCTGGTGTCGGTGCAGCGCCGCATGGATTGGCAGCCGCGCCAGCGCACCCGGCTGTACCGCCTGGTCGACGCAATCGGGCGCTGGTCGATGCTCGACATCTACGTGGCCGCCCTGTCTGTGGCGCTGGTGCAGGTCGAATCGTTTGCCTCGATGCGCGCCGGCCCCGGCGCGGCCGCCTTCGGCGCGGTCGTGGTGCTCACGATGCTGGCCGCCCACAGCTTCGACCCCAGGCTGATCTGGGACGAGAGAATGCGATGGAACCGGACCAGGGAGCGCGATGCCTGACACGCCGCCGGATCAGCCCGACATCCCCGACGCCGTGGCCGTGCCCAAGCGGCACTGGACCGTGCCGCTGGTCTGGATCATCCCGCTCGTCGCCGCCTTGCTCGGGATCTGGCTGGCCGCGCACTACCTGCTGGCGCAGGGGCCGGTCATCACCATCGAATTCAAGAATGCGGAAGGCCTGGAAGCGGGCAAGACCAAGGTGCGCTACAAGGAAGTCGATATCGGCACGGTGTCGGCCGTCGCCATCGCCGAAGACCGCTCGCACGTGATCGTCACCGCCCAGATTGCCAAGCAGGCCGAGCAGCTGCTGGTGCAGGACACGCGCTTCTGGGTAGAGCGTCCGCGCATCACCCTGGGCAGCATCACCGGGCTGGGCACGCTCTTCTCGGGCGCCTATATCGGCACCGACGCCGGCACCTCGGCCCAGGACAGGCGGCATTTCGTCGGCCTCGACACGCCGCCGCCGGTGCTGTCCGACGCCAAGGGCAGCCAGTTCATGCTGCACGCCGAAAACATGGACTCGCTCTACCTCGGCGCCCCAGTCTATTTCCGGCGCGTCGCGGTCGGCCGGGTGACCGGCTATCGCATCGATGGCGACGGGCGCGGCGTGACGCTCGACATTTTCATCGACGCCCCCAACGACCGCTTCGTCAGCGCCGACACGCGCTTCTGGCAAGCCAGCGGCGTGGACCTGTCGGTCAACAGCGGCGGCCTCACGCTCAACACCGAATCGCTGACCTCGGTCGTGGTCGGCGGCATCTCATTTCAGGCACCGCCCGGCGCCGAGGGCGGCGCGCCGGCAGCGCCCGATACCCGCTTCACCTTGTACCGCGACCGGGAAAGCGCCTTGAAGCCGCAGAGTCGGCAGGCGCAGCCGTATGTGCTCTATTTCGGCGAATCCCTGCGCGGCCTGGCGCCCGGCGCCGCCATCGACTTGCACGGCATCGAGATCGGCGAGGTCAAGTCCATCGGCATGGAGTACAAGGACGAGTCCGGAGAAATCCGCTTTCCAGTTGAAATCAGCCTGTTCCCCGAACGCCTGCGCGCGCGCGGCGCGGCGCCGGCGCCTTCGCCGCTGGAGCGCAACCCGCAGGTCTTCCTCGACAAGCTGGTGGCGCGCGGCCTGCGCGCCCAGCTTAAGAGCGGCAACCTGCTGACCGGACAGCTGTTCGTGGCGCTGGACTTCTTCCCGCACGCGCCTGCCGCCAAGGTCGACTGGCGCCATGCGCCCCCGGTGCTGCCGAGCGTGGCCGGCAGCTTCGCCGACATTCAGGACACCTTGGCCAGCATCGCACGCAAGCTCGACAAGGTGCCGGTCGAGTCGATCGGGCGCAACGTCGACCGCTCGCTCAAGAGCCTCGACGCCACGCTGCATAGCGCCGATGCCGTGCTGCGGCAGCTGGACGCCGCCGTGCTGCCGGAGCTGAAGGAAACGCTGGAGCAGGCGCACAAGGCGCTGGGCAATGCCGAGCGCGCATTGTCGTCGGACGCGCCGGTGCAGGAAGACCTGCGCTCGACGTTGCAGGAAGTGAACCGGGCCGCGCGCGCGCTGCGGGTGCTGGCCGATTACCTGAGCCGCCATCCCGAGGCGCTCATTCGCGGAAAGGAATAGCGCATGCGAACGCGCCCTGCCTTCATCGCCCTGCCGGCGGCGATCTTTGTCCTGGCCTTCTCCTTGGCTGCCTGCCGCACGCCGCTGCAGGAAACCTTCTATACGCTCAACCCGCTGCCTGCGCCGGCGCCGGCCGAGGCGCGCAGCCAAGCCCGCTTCACGGTAGCGGTGGGGCCCGTCACGGTGCCGGAGATGGTCGACCAGCCGCAACTGGTGGTTCGGCGCAGCCCCAACCGGGTCGATGTGCTGGAGCACCATCGCTGGGCGCAGCCGCTGGGCGCGGAGATTGCGCGCGTGCTGGCCGCCGACTTGGCGGGACGGCTGCCCGATGCGCGCGCCGTTTCCGCCGGCGGCCAGGCAGGCGAGCGCGCCGACTACCGGATTGCGCTCGATATCGAGCAGTTCGACGCCGTGCCGGGGCAAGGCGTGACGGTGCGGGCCGCATGGAGCGTGCGGCACGAGGGAACGACGCTGTACGCCGGCCGCTCGGCCCTGCGTGAAGCGGTG
>DATFBD010000143.1:0-18664 GCA_035254005.1 Burkholderiaceae bacterium
GATTCAGCGCTGGCATGGGCTGGCCAATTCAGGCCAGATGGAACTGCTGGTCGAAGAACTGCTGGCCGAGCACTACGACCCGGCCTATTTGCGTTCCATCGACCGCAACTTCGTCCAGTTCGATCAAGCGCAAGTACTGGAGCTGGACGACATCACCCCCGCCGCCTTCCTCACCGCCGCCCGCCACCTGCAAGCGACCGCATAGCGAATTGGGGAGACAAAAAAACAAAAGCCGCTCAAAGCGGCTTTTGTTTTATGCGGGTTGCGGAGCTTACTTCGCGTCGGCGTCCGTCCTGGCGGCGCTGGCGGCGACCGCCAGCGGCTTGACGATCTTCACTTTCGCTTTCTGCTTCAGCGCTTCCACGTAATCGAACATCTCCTGCTGCGAGACGATGTTGGCGATCTGGTCGGCTTCCGTCTTGCGGCGCGCTTCGTCCTGCTCAGCAGGCTGCTGCACCTTGCCGATGCGGTAAATGCCATAGCCCATGCCAGGCAATTCCACGCCCACGTAGGCCGGCAGCTTGCTGGTGTCGGCGCGCATGATCTGGGCCATGGCCTTGCCATTGATGCCGTCGGCCTTGGAACGCGAGACCAGCTTGGCGGCGCCGAAACCGGTGGCATCACCCGATTTCTGGAACGCGGCCAGTTTCTCGTCGCCAGTCTTCTTGGCCAGCTTCAGCGCTTCTTCCATCGTGACGCGCTGGCGGATGGCCGCTTCCACTTCAGCCAGCGGACGCTTGGTGGCTGGCTTGAATTCGACGATACGGCCAGCGATCAGGGTGCTCGGCGCCACTTCCACCGCTTCCGTGTTGCGCTTGTTCTGCAGCGAGTCGTTGGTGAACAGGGCCGCCAGGAACTTGGCGTTGTTGTACGGTGCGGCGCCGGCGGCTGGCGATGGCTGGCGCGAAATATTGGCCGCCGTTTCGATCTTCAGGCCCAGCTTGTCGGCCACAGGCTTGAGGCTCTCAGCCTGCTCGTACACGGTGTTGGTGAATGTTTCCGCCATTTCCGAGTACTTCTTGGCAGCCTTCTGCTTCTTCAGTTCGGCGGCGATGTCGTTCTTCACTTCATCGAGCGGCTTGACGGTGGCCGGCTTGAGCGCCGTCACGGTCAGGATGTGGTAACCGAATTCGGATTCGACCACGTTGCTGATCTCACCCTGCTTGAGCTTGTAGATGGCGTCTTCCACCGGCTTCGTCATCGTGCCTTTTTCGATCACGTCCAGGTCGCCGCCTTGCGGCGCCGAGCCCGGATCTTCGGATTTGGCCTTGGCGATCCTGGCGAAATCACCGGGCGCCTTGCGCACTTCGGCCAGGATGGCTTCAGCCTTGGCCTTGGCGGCGGCCTTGTCGGCGGCGCTGGCATCCTTCTTCACGGCCACCAGGATGTGGCTGGCGCGACGGCTTTCCGGCGTCGTGTAGCGCTGCTGGTTCTGCGCGTAGTAGGCCGAGATGTCGGCATCGCTGACGTTCACCTGCGACAGCACCGCATCGCTGTTGAAGACCACGTATTCGATCCTGGCCTGTTCAGGCACTTCGAACAGCTTGGCGTTCTTGTCGTAGAAGGCCTTGACCATGTCGTCGGTGACCTTGACCTGGGCCGCGAATTCGCTGATCGGCAACACCAGTTCCTGCACTTCGCGCTCCTGTGCGCCGATGTCGGAGATGGTCTTGGCCACCGTGCGCGGGGCGAAGCCGGTGTCCTGGATGGCGCCACTCAATTGTTGGAAGGCCATGTCGCGGCGCATGCGGGCGTCGTTCATGGCCGGCGTCATGCCTTGCGCGGCCAGGATGGCCTTGTAGCGCTCCATGTCGAACTTGCCTTCGCCGCCGAACGCTTCGAGGATGGCTTTCTGCAGGGCGGCGTCGGTCACGGTCAGGTGGCCGCGGGCCACTTCGGCGCTCAGGGCGCGCTCGGCGATCATCTGGTCCAGGATGTTCTGCTTGAATTCGGGCGTGTCGAACAGCTTCTGGTCGAACTTGGCGCCCAGGCGCTGGCGATAGCTTTCCAGCTGGCTGCGCAGGGCCGAATCGAATTCCTGCTGCGTCAGCGCGCGGCCGTCGATCTTGGCGATCGTGTTGGCGTCGTCACCAAAGCTCTTGTAGCCGCTGATACCGACCAGCGCGAAAGACGGAATGATGAGCAGCATCAGGAAAAACTGCATCAAGCGTTGATGGGTGCGTATAAATTCAAACATGGTCAGCCAATTCGGATTGAGTGGATGGTGCACATACAAAAAAAGGCGAACTCCCGTTCGCCTCTTCTATTTCAGGCGCAGTGAATGGAGCGTCTTGCCCCGGCCCACTTCGCCTTTAAATTCAACGAGTTATACGGCACAGTGAACGAAAAACCTGCCGAATAAATCGGTATCACGCGATTCTACAGTTTCGCCCTGTCGATAGCAAGAGTAAATCAATTGCAACATAAGCCATGAATGCCGCCAACCCAAGCCAAATCCGGGCCAAACGCCAACCGTACAATATCGGCTGCCCAAACGAAAAACCCCGCAGCTGATAACAGCTGCGGGGCATCTGATTCTGGCGGAGCGGACGGGACTCGAACCCGCGACCCCCGGCGTGACAGGCCGGTATTCTAACCAACTGAACTACCACTCCTGGGTTAGATCTATATTGCGCATTTGCTGGCGGAGCGGACGGGACTCGAACCCGCGACCCCCGGCGTGACAGGCCGGTATTCTAACCAACTGAACTACCGCTCCTGCAAATGCTGGTACTGCCTGACTGTGGTGGGCGCTGAGAGGCTCGAACTCCCGACCTAAGCCTTGTAAGGGCTCCGCTCTACCAACTGAGCTAAGCGCCCCACAAAATCAAACAACTACACAAACAAATCGGTGAGCATCCACTCACCGAAGTCCGTTAGTTTACAGCATCTTTCAAAGCTTTACCAGCTTTAAATTTAGGAACTTTTGCCGCATCGATGGTGATCTCTTCCTTGGTGCGCGGATTGCGGCCGGTACGGGCGGCGCGTTCGCTCACGGAGAAGGTGCCAAAGCCGACCAGGGTGACGCTGTCGTTCTTTTGCAAGGTTGTCGTTACACCGTCGATCACCGCATCGAGTGCGCGCGCCGCAGCCGCTTTCGAAATATCAGCGGATTGGGCAATATGGTCGATCAATTCAGTCTTATTCACTAGCTTCCCCGTCACAAAGGTTATATCGTTGCACCGCCAATTAATCGCCAACCGAATGGCGTGGTAATTGCGGCAGAGAAAAATCTCAGGCCGTATTAAACAAGCCACACTCACTTTATGTCAAGACTTTAAGCCCGGAATAAGGATTTAAATAACAAACAAGCGCCTCAAGGGCGCTTGTTTGTTCATTGCAGGAGACGAAAAGTTAATGTTTTACCACTTCCGTCTGGCCATCGACCTTGGTCGCGGCGGCCGCCACCGTTTCCACGGCGGCCGTTTCAACCAGCGCTTCCGGCATGCGCTCCAGGGCCACTTCCAGCACCTTGTCGATCCAGCGCACGGGCACGATTTCCAGCTTGTTCTTCACATTGTCCGGAATATCGGCCAGATCCTTGACGTTCTGCTCAGGGATCAGCACGGTCTTGATGCCACCGCGCTGGGCCGCCAGCAGTTTCTCCTTCAAGCCGCCGATCGGCAACACTTCGCCGCGCAGCGTGATCTCGCCCGTCATCGCCACATCGGCACGCACGGGGATGCCCGTGAACACCGACACCATGGCCACCGTCATGGCCGCGCCAGCGGACGGACCGTCCTTGGGCGTGGCGCCTTCCGGCACGTGGATGTGGATGTCGCACTTCTCGAACTGCTCGGCCTTGATGCCCAGCCGGGCCGCCCGGCTGCGCACCACGGTGCGGGCCGCCTCGATCGACTCCTTCATCACGTCGCCCAGCGTGCCGGTGCGGATCACATTGCCCTTGCCCGGCATCTGCACGGCTTCGATGGTCAGCAGGTCGCCGCCCACCTCGGTCCATGCCAGCCCCACCACCTGGCCGATCTGGTTGTCCTTCTCGGCCACGCCGAAGTCGTAGCGGCGCACGCCGAGGAACTTGTCCAGGTTCTTGCTGGTGACGGCCACCTTCTTGTCCGACTTCTTGAGCAGCAGCATCTTGACCACCTTGCGGCAGATCTTCGACACTTCACGCTCGAGCGAACGCACGCCCGCCTCCCGCGTGTAGTAGCGGATGATGTCGCGCAGGGCCGACTCGGCCACCGAGATTTCCTCTTCCTTCAGACCATTGTTCTTGATCTGCTTCGGCAGCAGGTAGCGCTGCGCGATGCTGGTCTTCTCGTCTTCCGTGTAACCCGACAGGCGGATCACTTCCATCCGGTCCAGCAGCGCCGGCGGGATGTTGTACGAATTCGAGGTGGCCACGAACATCACATCGGACAGGTCGAAATCGACTTCGATGTAGTGGTCGGAGAAAGTATGGTTCTGCTCCGGATCGAGCACCTCCAGCAGGGCCGACGACGGATCGCCGCGGAAGTCCGCGCCCATCTTGTCGACCTCGTCCAGCAGGAACAGAGGATTGCGCACGCCGACCTTGGCCAGCGATTGCAGGATCTTGCCCGGCATGGAGCCGATGTAGGTGCGGCGGTGGCCACGGATCTCGGCCTCGTCGCGCACGCCGCCGAGCGCCATGCGCACGAACTTGCGGTTCGTCGCACGGGCGATCGACTGGCCCAGCGAAGTCTTACCCACGCCTGGAGGACCAACGAAGCACAGAATCGGCGCCTTCAGTTTGTCGACGCGCTGTTGCACGGCAAGGTACTCAAGGATGCGTTCCTTGACCTTCTCCAGGCCATAGTGATCGCCTTCCAGCACTTTCTCGGCGTTGCTCAGGTCGTTATTGACCTTGGACTTCTTCTTCCATGGCAGGCTCACCAGCGTGTCGATGTAGTTGCGCACGACGGTCGCCTCGGCCGACATGGGCGACATCAGCTTGAGCTTTTTCAGCTCGGCCGTGGCCTTGTCCAGCGCTTCCTTGGGCATCTTGGCGGACGCGACTTTCTTTTCCAGCTCGTCCAGGTCGGCGCCCTCTTCGCCCTCGCCCAGTTCCTTCTGGATGGCCTTGACCTGCTCGTTCAGGTAGTACTCGCGCTGCGACTTTTCCATCTGGCGCTTGACGCGGCCACGGATGCGCTTTTCCACTTGCAGGATGTCGAGCTCGCCTTCGAGCTGGCCCAGCAGGTGCTCCAGGCGCTTGGAGACGCTGAAGATTTCCAGGATCACTTGCTTTTGCTCAAGCTTGAGCGGCAAGTGGGCCGCCACCGTGTCGGCCAGGCGGCCGGCATCGTCGATGCCCGACAGCGAAGCGAGGATCTCGGGCGGGATTTTCTTGTTCAGCTTGACGTACTGGTCGAACTGCTGAACGATGGCGCGGCGCATGGCTTCCAGCTCCGACTCGTCGCCCAGCTCGGATTCGAGCGGCGTCAGGTCGGCCACGAAGTGCGACGGGGTATCGGTGATGCGGTTGATGCGCGCACGCTGGGCGCCTTCCACCAGCACCTTGACGGTGCCGTCGGGCAGCTTCAGCATTTGCAGAATATTGGCCACGCAGCCGATCTCATAAATATCGGAAGCAGAAGGTTCGTCCTTGGCAGCGGCTTTTTGCGCGGCAAGCATGATGCTCTTGCCTTGCTCCATCGCGGCTTCCAGTGCCTTGATCGATTTTGGGCGTCCCACGAACAGCGGTATCACCATATGCGGGAAAACGACGACGTCCCGCAACGGCAATAACGGCAGCTGGGTTTGCTCAGTTAGTTTGGAAGTTGTCATGGCGTACCTTATGTGAAAGCGTGTTTATGATATGGGCGCGGTGCGGCCTGATCACAAGACCGGCGTCCAGAAAAAATTCCAGGCGTTCACTTTTCGGCCGGGAAACTGGAGGCCGTGCTCTAAAAGCATGCGATTCAAATAAAAAAGCCACGCGCGGCATCGGTGTCGCGAGTGGCTTTTCGAATGAAGCCTGCATCTTTTATTGGTTTAAATTGTACCGCCTCGCCCCGGAGATGCGAAACCCTTTTTTTGCATTTGTGTCTCCGGGGAATGAGTTTGATTAATTTTCGCCAGAAACTTTTGCAGGTTCCTGATAAATCAATAATGGCTTGGCACCACTGGTGATGGTATTTTCATCAATCACCACCTTGGTCACGTTTTGCTGGTTAGGCAATTCATACATGACATCGAGCAGCGCGTGTTCCAGGATCGAACGCAGGCCGCGGGCGCCGGTCTTGCGGGCCAGCGCCTTGCGGGCGATGGCGTGCAGCGCGGCGGGACGGATTTCCAGTTCGGCCCCTTCCATGTCCAGCAGCTTGGAGTACTGCTTGACCAGCGCGTTCTTGGGCTCGATCAGGATCTGGATCAGCGCCTCTTCCGTCAGTTCCGACAGCGTGGCCACCACGGGCAGACGGCCGACCAGCTCGGGGATCAGGCCGAACTTGATCAGGTCTTCCGGTTCCGCTTCCTGCAGCACGTCGCTGGCCGAACGCTCGGACTTGCTCTTGACGCTGGCCGAGAAGCCGATGCCGCTCTTCTCCGAACGGTTGGAGATCACTTTGGCCAGGCCATCGAAGGCGCCGCCGCAGATGAACATGATGTTGGTGGTGTCGATCTGCACGAAGTCCTGGTTGGGGTGCTTGCGGCCGCCCTGCGGTGGCACGGACGCCATCGTCCCTTCGATCAGCTTGAGCAGCGCCTGCTGCACGCCCTCGCCCGACACGTCGCGCGTGATGGACGGGTTGTCGGACTTGCGCGAAATCTTGTCGATCTCATCGATGTAGACGATGCCGCGTTGCGCCTTGTCCACATCATAGTTGCAGCTTTGCAACAGTTTCTGGATGATATTCTCGACGTCCTCGCCCACATAGCCGGCTTCGGTCAGCGTGGTGGCGTCGGCGATCACGAACGGCACGTTGAGCATGCGCGCCAGGGTCTGGGCCAGCAGGGTCTTGCCGGAGCCGGTGGGGCCGACCAGCAGGATGTTGCTCTTGGCCAGTTCCACATCGTCTTTCTTGCCCAGGTGCTTGAGGCGCTTGTAGTGGTTGTACACCGCCACCGACAGGATGCGCTTGGCCGTCTGCTGGCCGATCACATACTGGTCCAGCAAGTCCTTGATTTCTTGCGGGGTTGGCAGATCCGACTTGGCGCCCGTGACCGACTCGATGGCCGACGTCTCGTCGCGGATGATGTCATTGCACAAGTCGATGCACTCATCGCAGATGAAGACCGACGGGCCGGCGATGAGCTTCTTTACCTCGTGCTGGCTCTTGCCGCAAAACGAGCAGTACAGTAATTTTTCGCCGCTGGAGGATTTTTTGTCTGACATGGGGCAGTTTTCTTAGGTTTTCCAGGTTGTGTCCGGTGCTAGTGTGTGCGGCCCGGAAAAAATCCGCCCACCACTACATGCTACCCGAAATAAAAACGAAACGCCCGAACGTTTGAGCGTCCGGGCGTTTTTTCAGCAATTGCGCTTGGGACGCATCAAGCGCGGGAAGTCAACACTTTGTCGATCAACCCGTACTCGGTGGCCTCTTCCGCCGACAGGAAGCGGTCGCGGTCGGTGTCCTTGGCGATCTGCTCTATCGTCTGGCCCGTGCGTTCCGCCAGGATGCTGTTCAGGCGGTGACGCAGGTAGAGGATTTCCTTGGCCTGGATTTCGATATCGGACGCCTGGCCCTGGGAACCACCGGACGGCTGGTGGATCATGATGCGCGAGTTGGGCAGCGAGAAACGCTTGCCCTTGGCGCCGGCGGCCAGCAGGAAGGCGCCCATGGAGGCGGCCATGCCGGTGCACAGCGTCGACACATCAGGCTTGATGAACTGCATCGTATCGAAGATCGCCAGGCCGGCCGAGACGGAACCGCCAGGCGAGTTGATGTACAGCGAGATATCCTTGTCAGGATTTTCGCTTTCCAGGAACAGCAACTGGGCGACGATCAGGTTGGCCATCTGGTCATTGACGGGGCCCACCATGAACACCACGCGCTCCTTGAGCAGTCGCGAGTAGATGTCGTAGGAGCGCTCGCCGCGGCCGCTCTGTTCCACCACCATCGGCACCAGGCCGAGCATTTCAGTGTCCAACGCCGGATTTCGGTTCATTCCAGTCATTCCCTTTCCTTGTGAAGCAGACAGGCTGGCCACCGGGGCCAGCCCGAGCTGGATTACGCTTGAGCGTTGCTTCCCATCAGTTCGTCAAAAGCGATCGCCTTGGACGAGTTTTTCGACAGGCCCAGTACGTAGTTGACGACGTTTTCTTCCAAAACAAGAGCTTCCACTTCCGCCAGGCGGCGGCGATCGCTGTAGTAGTACTTCAGCACTTCACGTGGGTCTTCGTAGCTCTGGGCGAAGTCTTCCACCTGGGCCTTGACTTGCTCAGGGGTCGCTTGCAGCTTCTGCTCGCCCACCAGTTGCGACAGGATCAGGCCCAGGCGCACGCGGCGCTCAGCCTTGTCCTTGAACAGTTCTGGCGGGAATGGCACGTCCTTGACGTTCATGCCGCGCTGCGCCATGTCCTGGCGGGTCATTTCGGCCAGGCGCTCGGTGTCCTGGGCGATCAGTGCCTGTGGCACGTCCAGGGTGGCGGTCTTGACCAGGGTTTCCATCACGGCTTCCTTGTTGCGGGCCTTGATGCGGCCGGCCACTTCACGCTCCAGGTTGACCTTGATGTCGTCGCGCATCTTGGCGACGTCGCCATCGGCCACGCCCAGCGACTTGGCGAACTCGGCGTCCACTGCCGGCAGGTGCGCCCATTCCAGTTTCTTCAGGGTGATGGTGAACGAAGCGGTCTTGCCGGCCACGTCCTTGCCATGGTAGTCCTCAGGGAAAGCCAGCGGGAAGGTCTTGGATTCGCCCACTTTCAGGCCCACGGTCGCGGCTTCGAACTCGGGCAGCATGCGGCCTTCGCCCAGCACGAAGGCGTAGTCGTCAGCCTTGCCGCCTGGGAATTCCACGCCGTCGATCGAGCCGACGAAGTCCACGGTCACGCGGTCGCCGTTGGCGGCGATCGCCTCGCCACCGTCGCCGTGCTCACCGGCTTCGCCCTTGGTGTGGTAGTGCACGCGCTGCTTGCGCAGGATTTCGATGGTCTTGTCGATTTCGGCGTCGGTCACTTCCGACTTCACGGTTTCGATTTCCACGGCGGTCAGGTCGCCGATCACGACCTCTGGGTACACTTCGAACGTCGCGTCGAAGGTCAGCTGGCCTTCCGGTGCGTCGGCCTTGGGCTCGATACGTGGATAGCCGGCAACGCGCAGATTGTTCTCGTTGGCGGCGTCATTGAACGCGCGGCCCACTTTATCATTCAGCACTTCGGTTTCGATCTGATAACCATATTGTGCTGCGACCATTTTCATAGGAACTTTGCCCGGACGGAAGCCAGGTGCACGAGCCGACTTGGCTTGCACTTTCAGGCGTTTCTCCACTTCCGTGCGGACATCAGTCAGCGGGAAGGAGATCGTGATACGACGTTCGAGTTTGCCCAAGGTTTCGACTGCAGTTGCCATGTTTAAAAATCGTCCAAAAAATTAATCTATACAGTTGGTGCGAGGAGGGGGACTCGAACCCCCACACCATTGCTGGCGTCAGGACCTAAACCTGGTGCGTCTACCAATTTCGCCATCCTCGCGGCATGTTTGCACAAAAGCAAAGGGCGACCCGTAAGTGAAAACGGTCGCCCTATCCCGCCTCGCAGTGGGAGCTTTCAACTTCAACGCGGTATTCTAACGGGTTTTTCGGCGAAATGTGGCGTTTTTTAACTTATCGCCAACACCTCGCCTACTTTCGTTTATTTACGCTTTATTTACCGCTAAATTATCCGCGTCCCGCACCGGTTTTTTCACCCGGAACCAGGCCGCGTACAGCGCGGGCAGGAACAACAAGGTCAAGGCCGTGGCCAGGACCAGGCCGCCCATGATGGCCACCGCCATCGGCCCCCAGAACACGGAGCGCGACAGGGGAATCATGGCCAGCGCGGCGGCGGCGGCCGTCAGGATGATGGGGCGGCAGCGGCGCACGGCCGATTCCACCACGGCATCCCATGGCGCGTGGCCGGCGGCGATGTCCTGCTCGATCTGGTCCACCAGGATCACGGAGTTGCGGATGATCATGCCGAACAGCGCGATGATGCCCAGGTTGGCCACGAAGCCCAGCGGACGGTGCAGCAGCAGCAAGGCCATGGCCGCCCCCGCCACCCCGAGTGGCCCGGTCAGGAACACCAGCAAGGCCCGCGAGAAGCTGTGCAATTGCAGCATCAACAGCGTGAAGATGATGAAGATCGCCAGCGGCAGGTTGGCCGCAATCGACGCTTCGGCCGCGCCGCTGTCGGCCGCCGCACCTTTGACGGTGATGGCGTAGCCGGCCGGCAGGCGCGCGCGCAAGGCGTCCAGCTTGGGATTGATCTGGCCGGAGACGGTCGGACCCTGGATGCCATCGACCACGTCGGTCTGCACGGTAATCGCCCATTCCCTGCCCTCACGCCACACGACACCGGGCTCCCACACGAAATGGGCGCGCGCCAGCTGGCTGATGGTGACGGACTTGCCATTGGCGGTAGGAATGTTCGTATCGTTGAGCACGGAGATCGTGTTGCGCTCCTCCAACGGCTGGCGCACCTGGATGTCGATCAGCTTGTTGTTCTCGCGGAACTGGCCGACCGTCGTGCCGGACAGGATGGTGTTGGCGGCGCGCATCACCGTCTGCGAGGTCACACCGAGCGCACGCATCTTGTCCTGGTCCAGGTCCAGGCGCAACACCTTGATCGACTCGTTCCAGTTATCGTTCACACCCACCGTATTGGGGTTGGCGCGCATGATGTCCTTGACCTCGTCGGCGATGGCGCGCACTTTCTCCACCTGCTCGCCCGTCACGCGGAACTGCACGGGATAAGGCACGGGCGGGCCGTTGGGCAGCAGCTTGACGCGGCCGCGCACTTCCGGGAAGTCGGTCTTGAAGATATCAACGATCTTGTTGCGCAAGGCTTCACGCGCGTGCAAGTCCTTGGGCAGCACGACGATTTGCGAGACGTTGGTCTGCGGGAAGATCTGATCCAGCGGCAGGTAGAAACGGGGGCTGCCCGTGCCCACATAGCTGGTCACGCTGACCACGCCTTCCTGCCTGGAAATGTAGGCCTCGAACTTCTTCACCTGGGCTTCATTGGCAGCGAAGGTCGTGCCTTCGGGCGTCCACATTTCCACCATCAGTTCCGGCCGGCTGGAATCGGGGAAGAATTGCTTTTCGATGAAATTGAAGCCATACACGCCCAGCGCGAACACCAGCAAGGTGGCGACTATGGTGGTCTTGCGATATTCCACGCACCAGTTGACGACCGCGCGGAACTTGCGGAAGCCCGGCGTATCGAACAGCTCATGGTCGCCGCTCGCGTGAGGCTTGACCTTGAGTAGCACATAACCGAGGTAAGGCGTGAACACGACCGCCACCACCCACGAGATGACCAGGGCCAGCGCGTTGACGGAGAACAAGGAGAACGTGTATTCGCCTGCCGCCGATTTGGCCAGGCCGATCGGCAGGAAGCCGGCCACCGTGATCAGCGTGCCCGTCAGCATGGGCAGCGCCGTGGACGTGTAGGCGAAGGTGGCCGCCTCGAAGCGCGACATGCCCTCCTCCATTTTCCGCACCATCATTTCCACGGCGATAATCGCGTCGTCGACCAGCAGGCCCAGCGCAATAATCAGGGCGCCCAGCGAAATCTTGTGCAAGTCGATATCGAGCATGCGCATGAACAGGAAGGTGACCGACAGCACCAGCGGGATGGTCAGCGCCACCACCAGGCCGGGACGCGCATCCAGCCGGAACGGCTTGCTGTGCAGGCCCAGCGACAGGAAGCTGACGGCCAGCACGATCAGCACCGCTTCGATCAGCGTGTGCACGAACTCGCCCACGGACGCCGTCACGGCCGCCGGCTGGTTCGATACCCGCTCCAGTTCGATACCGACAGGCAGCTTGGCCTTGAGCTGGTCGACCGTCTTTTGCAGCCCCTCGCCCATGCGGATGATGTTGCCGCCCTTCTCCATCGACACGCCCAGGCCGATCACCTCCTTGCCGTTGTAGCGCATCTTGTCCTGCGGCGGATCCTGGTAGGCGCGCTTGACCGTGGCGAAGTCGCCCAGGCGGAAGGTAGTGCCGTTGACGCGCAACTCCAGTTCTTCCAGGTCCTTGACGGTCTTCAGGGCGCCCGTCACCCGCACTTGCAGGTTGTCGGTGGGCGTGACCAGCACGCCGGTCGATTCCACCGAGTTCTGGGTGGCGATCTGGTTGACGATGGCCTCGAACGGGATACCGAGCTGGGCGAACTTCTTGTGCGAGAACTCGATATTGATCTTCTCATCCTGCACGCCGAACAGTTCGACCTTGGACACCAGCGGCACGCCCAGCAGTTGCTGGCGCACGAAGTCGGCGTAATCCTTCATTTCCGCGTAAGTGAAGCCATCGCCGGACAGCGCGAAGATGGAGCCGAAGGTGTCGCCGAATTCGTCATTGAAGAAGGGGCCGATCACACCGGGCGGCAAGGTGCCGCGGATATCGCCGATCTTCTTGCGTACCTGGTACCAGGACGCGTTGGTATCCTTGGGCGACGCCGATTCGCGCAGCTTGAGGATGATGACCGTCTCGCCCGGCTTGGAGTAGCTGGAAATCTCGTCGATGTCGGGGGTTTCCTGGAGTTTCTTCTCCAGCTTGTCCGTCACCTGTTCGGCCATCTGCAAGGACGTGGCGCCCGGCCACATGGCCCGCACCACCATGGCGCGGAAGGTGAACGGCGGATCCTCGTCCTGGCCGAGGTTGGTGTAACTGAGCATGCCGCCGATCAGCAGCACGGCGATCAGGTAGCGCGTGAGCGGAATATGTTCCAGCGCCCAGCGCGAAAGGTTGAAGCCGCCCTTCATCATATGGCCGCCTCACCGTTGCCCAGCGCGGCGCTGGCGCCGACCGGACGGGCCGGCTTGGCCGGCATATCGTTGCCCAGGATTTTGACTTTCTGACCAGGCTTGAGCAGGTTCACGCCGGCCGTGACAACGGTCTGCCCTGGTGCCACCCCCTTGCTCAGCACCAGTTCATTGCCGGCCACGCCGCCGATGGCCACGGGCACCAGCTTGACGGCGCCGTTTTCCACCACCCACACGGAGGTGGCCGCTTTTTCATAGAACAGCGCCGTCAACGGCACCTTGATCTGGGGCACCGGCGTTTTCGAGGCGAACTGCACCACGGCAGTCATACCCAGCTTGGCTTCGGTCAGGCTGTCGGGAATCTTGACCTTGACCGTGTAGGTGCGCGTGGACGGGTCCGCCACGGGCGAAATTTCCCGGATCGTGCCGGCCACGGACTTGCCCGGATCGGCCCACAGGCGCACTTGCACGTCGGGCACATGGCGCAGCGTTTCGACCTTGTCCTCTGGCAGGCCAATCACAATTTCCTTTTCGCCGGCCTTGGCCACCCGCACCACGGGCGTGCCGGGCGCCACCACCTGCCCCACTTCCGCGTCCACGGCCGTCACCACGCCGTCGATGTCGGACACCAGGTTGGCATAGCCGGCCTGGTTGGTCTGGCCCCGGTAGGCGGCGTTGGCCGAGTCCACGCTGGCCTGGGCCGCCTTGAAGGCGGAATCCTTGGCGTCGAGCACGGCCTGGCTGACGAAGTTCTTGGCGCGCAACTCCTGGTAGCGCTTGAGTTCAGCGCTGGCCAGGTCGCGGCTGGTTTCGGCCGCGCGCAGGCCGGCCAGCGCTTGCGCCTGCGCCAGCTGCAAGTCCTGCGGATCGAGTTCCATCAGCGACTGGCCACGCTTGACCAGCGTCCCCACGTCCACCTTGCGGCGCACGATCTTGCCGCCGACGCGGAAGCCGAGCCGCGATTCCACCCGCGCCCGCACTTCGCCGGAGAATTCGGCATTCACATCAACATCGCTGCTGGCCAGCACCATGGCGCGCACGGGACGGATGTCTTCCGTCTTCTCGGCCGGTTTGGAGCAGGCGCTCAGCGCAACAGTCAGGACCATCAGCGAGGCGATCGGGATCGGATGGGGCAATCGCAGGTATTTCAGGGCGGACACGGTGTTTTCCTTTATCATGCGGGCGGTTCGATTTTGTCTCACGGCAACACGTTGTTCATCTTGTCTCATCGGTGCATGACCGCCCAGCCAAAAACTTGCTGTGGATTCAAGATGCCTCTACTATTACACGTTGGAAATTAATGACTTTCCGTTAAGTAATTATAAACCGCTCTGTTTCGTTTGCAAATGACTTTCGCGTCATTTATTTGAATAGTCCCTCTATGCCTGTAGAACATTACGAAAATTTCCCGGTAGCATCAGTCCTGCTGCCGCGCCGTCTGCGTCCCGCGGTGGAAGCCATCTACGCCTTCGCCCGCAGCGCCGACGACCTGGCCGACGAGGGCGACGCCGCACCGGAACAGCGCCTGGCCGCCCTGGCGGCCTACGAAGCTGCGCTGGCCCGCATAGAACAGGGCGCAGACACGCACGAACCCATGTTTGCCCGGCTGGCCGCCGCCATCCGCCAGCACGATTTGCCGATGCGGCCATTCTACGATCTGTTGTCGGCCTTCAAGCAGGACGTGATGGTGAGCCGCTACGCCAACTACGACGCCCTGCTCGACTACTGCGCCCGTTCGGCCAATCCGGTCGGCCTGCTAATGCTGAGCCTGTACGGCCAGGCCGACGAGGAAAACGTGCGCGACTCGGACGCCATCTGCACGGCGCTGCAACTGATTAATTTCCTGCAGGACGTGGCGATCGACAGCCACAAGGAGCGTATTTATATCCCGCTCGAAGACCTGAACCGTTTCGCCATCTCGCCGGCCGCGCTCGACCATCCGGACGCCCGCCCGCGCTGGCGCGCCATGATGAAAATGGAGGTGGAGCGGGCGCGCGCGCTGATGCTGAGCGGGGCGCCGCTGGCGCTGCGCCTGAACGGCCGCATCGGCTTCGAACTGCGCATGGTGGTGCAAGGCGGCCTGCGCATCCTGGACGCCATCGAGGCCGTCGAATACGACGTGTTCCGCCGCCGCCCACAATTGGTCAAGCGCGATTGGCTGGCCATCTTCTGGCGCGCCGCGCGCATGAAAAAAGACATGAAAACCCTGGCGCTGGCATAAGAATCGGCGCCAACCGCCTTCGCAACGGGCGCCGTCCTATAGAATAGCGCCTTCGATAGTCACACCTAGCAACAACGACCATGTCCCCCGACGAATACTGCCAACAAAAGACCGCCCAGAGCGGCTCCAGTTTCTACTACAGTTTCCTGTTCCTGCCGCCGGAACGGCGCCGCGCCATCACGGCGCTGTACGCATTCTGCCGCGAAGTGGACGACACGGTCGATGAATGCACGGACGAATCCGTGGCGCGCATCAAGCTGGCCTGGTGGCGCAAGGAAATCTCCGGCATGTACGAGGGCAAGCAATCGCATCCGGTGACGCAGGCACTGCAACCGCACCTGGCGCCCTACAAGCTGGAGGAAAAGCACCTGCAAGCCATCATCGACGGCATGGAAATGGACTTGAACCAGAGCCGCTACCTCGATTACAAGGCCTTGTCGCGTTATTGCTGGCATGTGGCCAGCGTGGTGGGCATCCTGTCGGCCAGCATCTTCGGCGCCACCCGGCCAGAAACGCTGCAATACGCGGAAAAACTGGGCCACGCCTTCCAGCTCACCAACATCATCCGCGACGTGGGCGAGGATGCGCGCAAGGGCCGCATCTACCTGCCCATCAACGAACTGCAGCAATTCAACGTCACGGCGGCCGACCTGCTCAACGCCAAGCACAGCGAGAACTTTGAACAGCTGATGAAGTTCCAGGTCGCGCGCGCGCAAGCGGCCTACGACGAAGCGTTCGCGCTGCTGCCCAGGGAAGACCGGCGCGCCCAGCGTCCCGGCCTGATGATGGCGGCCATCTACCGCACGTTGCTGACGGAAGTGGAAGCGGACGGCTACCAGGTCCTCAAGCAACGCATCTCGCTCACGCCGATCCGCAAGTTGTGGCTGGCGTGGAAGACCTATATCCGTGGTTAAGCAGGAACCGGGGCTGACTGCGCGCAGCGTGGCCGTCGTTGGCGGCGGCTGGGCTGGCTGCGCGGCGGCCGTGGAACTGGCGCGCCAGGGCTGCAAGGTCACCCTGTTCGAAGCGGCCCGCGTGCTCGGCGGCCGGGCGCGCCGCGTCGTCACCGACCGCGCGCTGCTCGACAACGGCCAGCACATCCTGCTGGGCGCCTACAGCGAATCGCTGCGCCTGCTGAAGACAGTGGGCGTGCGCGAGCAGCAGGCGCTGCTCAAGCTGCCGCTGCAAATGCGCTACCCGGCCGGCAGCGGCGGCATGGATTTTGTCGCGCCGCGCCTGCCCTTGCCCGCCCCGCTGCACCTGCTGGGCGCGCTGCTGCGCGCCAAAGGCTTGCAGCGCGAAGACAAACTGAGCCTGGCGCGCTTTTCCACCACGGCGCGCTGGATGGGCTGGCAGTTGCATCACGATTGCAGCGTCTCGGAACTGCTGGAACGGTTCGACCAGACGGCGCGCCTGATCCAGCTGATGTGGCGTCCGCTGTGCCTGGCCGCGCTCAACACGCCGCCCGAGCGGGCCTCGGCCCAGGTGTTCCTGAATGTGCTGCGCGACAGCCTCGGCGCCCGTCGCAGCGCGTCGGACATGCTGCTGCCGCGCGCCGACCTGACCGCCCTGTTCCCGGCGGCGGCCGACAACTGGCTGCAATCGCACGGCGGCACCGTGCGCACCGGCGCCAAGGTGCAGGGCCTGGCCCGGCTGCACGACGGCCGCTGGCAAGTGAGCGCCAGCGGCGAGGCCGTGGGCGGACAGTGGAACGCGCCGTTCGACGGCGTGGTGCTGGCCACCTCGGCCAGCCAGGCGGCCGTGCTGCTGCACGGCATAGCGGACGCGGACCTGGACCCGCTGTGCGCGCGCCTGACGGCATTTGAGCCGGAAGCCATCACCACCTGCTACCTGCAATATGGCAAGGACGTGCGGCTGGAGCTGCCCTTCTTCGCCCTGCTCGACGCGCCGGAGCGGTATCAGTGGGGCCAGTTCGTGTTCGACCGAGGCCAGCTCGATGCGCATAACGCCGGTCTGCTGGCCGTGGTGGTCAGCGCCTCGGGCGCCGCCGCCGAACAAGGGCAAGACTTGCTGGCCGAAGCCATCGCCGTGCAGCTGGCCGATGTATTCCAGCGTCCCGAGCTGGGCCAGCCGCTGTGGTTCAAGGTGATCACGGAAAAGCGCGCCACGTTCGCCTGCGCGCCGGGACTGGACCGGCCCGGCAACGCGACCGGCCTGGCGCGGCTGGCCATCGCCGGCGATTACACGGCCAGCGACTACCCGGCCACGCTGGAATCGGCCGTGCGCAGCGGCGTGGGCGCAGCGTCCAGCCTGTGGCGTACCCCTGCCTGATCCCCGGTTTCGGTCGCCTGCCCCGCCAAATGCGCATCCTGTCGCACGGCGCTGGCTGGTGCCGCCGCGCTTGGGTACAGTCGCATCATCGGCAGCCACACCCTAGCGGGGACAGGAATGAATATCGCGCTCAGCCTCAAAATTATCGCCGTGCTGGCCCTGGTGGTCACCAGCACGGCGGCCATCGTGCAAATGGAACAAGTGACGGCGGCGCAAAACCATGCGCAGTTGCATAACCGACAAGCAAAGCAGTAACAAGATGAGCAAACAGGAATATCTGGACGCCCTCAAGCGGGCCATGACGGGTTTGCCGCCGGACACGGTGGCCAAGACCCTGGCTTACTACGAGCAGCGTTTCATCGACGGCCTGGTGGCCGGCCGCGGCGAAGCGGAGATCGCGCGCGAACTGGACGAGCCGCGCAAGATCGCCTTGACACTGCGCGCCAGCCGGCATCTGCACGCCTATGAGCAGAGCAGGAATCCGGCGACACTGCTGCGCATGCTGATGTCGCTCGCCGGCCTGGCCCTGTTCAACCTGTTCATGGTCATTCCGGCCATGGTCTACGCGTCGCTGCTGATGGCGGTCTATGCCAGCGCTTTCGGTTTCTACATTTGCGGCATCGCCGTCACGGCCAGCGGCCTGTCGGGCCAGAACGAACTGGCGCTGGAAGGCCCGCTGCGGCAATTGGCCATCATCGACCATGATGGCCCGGACGATCCGGGACTGGAGGCGCGCATGGCCATCAGCAAGATGGGGATACGCATGTTCGTCGATACCCCGCCGGCGGAAGATGCCGACGAACCGCGCCAGGGCGCGCATTTGCTGGACCGCGCCGAAGCGGTGGCCAACGGCGACCTGCGCGTGACGACCGATTTCGACAAGGGCGCGCGCACCACCCAGGCACTGGTGGGCATGGGCATGGTGTTGGCTGGCATCGCGTTATGCCTGGTCAGCCTGGTCGTCACGCGGTTCACCGTGACGGGGCTGAAACGCTACGTGCAGATGAATATGTCGCTGCTGCGGGGACGTTGACGCCATGACCCGAGGATTACTCAAAGTCGCCACCAGCCTGCTGCTGCTGGCATTGCTGCTGATCGGCGTGTCGTACAGCATGTTGCGCTCGTATGGCCGCAGCAATCCATCCAGCGCCGCCGGCCGCGCGCCGGGCAGCGAGGTACGCAAGATCGGCAAGGACATCAATGTCGTGGAACTGAGCGGCCCGATCGAACTGACGCTGACCCAGGGCGACACGCCCTACCTGAA
>DATFBD010000144.1:0-9396 GCA_035254005.1 Burkholderiaceae bacterium
GCAGGGCGCGGCCTCGCTGGGCTGGGTCAATCCGCAGGTATTGCCCTCGCCGTGGGCCGTGGTGCACAAGTGGTTCGAGTACCTGCTGCCGCTGCAACCGTACGACCCGGCCGCCGGCAGCTGGCTGCGCTGGGCCTTCTCAGGTGAGCTGATCGGCGACGCCATGGGCAGCTTGTACCGCGTGCTGGTTGGCTTTTCCGTCGGCGCCGGGCTGGCCTTGCCGCTGGGGCTGGCCATGGGCGCCAGTCCGCGCGTGCATGCCTGGCTCAACCCGCTGGTGCAGTTGCTGCGCCCGATACCGCCGATCGCCTACATCCCGCTGTCCATCCTGTGGTTCGGACTCGGTAATCCGCCGGCCGTGTTCCTGATCGCGCTGGGGGCGTTTTTCCCCGTGCTGATGAATACCATCGCCGGCGTGCGCCAGGTGGACGGGATCTATATCCGCGCCGCCCGCAACCTGGGCGCCTCGGGCAGCGCCATGTTCGTGCGGGTGATGCTGCCGGCCGCCGTGCCCTATATCTTGTCCGGGGTGCGGATCGGGATCGGCACCGCCTTCATCGTCGTGATCGTGTCGGAAATGATCGCCGTCAACAATGGTCTCGGTTTCCGCATCCTGGAGGCGCGCGAATACTTCTGGTCCGATAAGATCATCGCCGGCATGATCAGCATCGGCCTGATCGGGCTGGCCATCGACGTGCTGATGAACCGGCTGAACAACCACCTGCTGCGCTGGCACCGCGGCCTCGATAACTGAGCCCTCTAATATATATGAGCGACATGAACGCCCCCCACATCGTCATCAGCCACGTCGACAAGGTCTTCCCCGGCGCGGGGCGGGAAGTGGTGGCGCTGCGCGACATCAACCTGGAAATCCCGCGCGGCCAGTTCGTCTGCCTGCTGGGGCCGTCCGGTTGCGGTAAGTCGACCCTGCTCAACGCCGTGGCCGGTTTCGCCCTGCCCAGCGCCGGCAGCATCCTGGCCGACGGCCAGCCCGTCACGGGGCCGGGACCGGCGCGCGGCATGGTGTTCCAGGAGTACGCGCTGTTCCCGTGGATGACGGTGGCCGACAACATCGCCTTCGGGCTGGAGATCAAGGGCCAGCCCAAGGCCCAGGTCGCGGCCACGGTGGACCGGTTGCTGACCATGCTGTCGCTGAGCGAATTCCGGCACCGCTATCCCAAGGATCTGTCGGGCGGCATGCGCCAGCGGGTGGCCATCGCCCGCGTGCTGGCGCTCGATTCGCCCATCATGCTGATGGACGAGCCGTTCGGCGCGCTCGACGCGCTGACCCGGCGCAACTTGCAGGACGAATTGCTGCGCATCTGGTCCGAGCTGAAAAAGACGATTTTGTTCGTCACCCACAGCATCGAGGAAGCGATCTACCTGGCCGACCGCATCATCGTCATGACCTACCGGCCCGGCACCGTCAAGCGCGACCTGCTGGTGGACTTGCCGCGCCTGCGCGACCCGGCCGCGCCCGAGTTCAACGCCCTCAAGCGCGAACTGGGCCAGCTGGTGATGGAGGAGCAGCAGCGCCACCACAACGACGAAATCCGCGTGGCGGCGGTGGATTGAGCCGCGTTTGCGGGCCAGGTTGATGGCGCGGCCGCGCACCGGGGACGGACCCGCATTGTGTGCAGCCGACTGCGGCCATGCTGTCTGACCAAGGGTCCTTCCCCCGAGCCGCCGGCTGCAAACAAGGGGACGGACCCTTCATCAGTTGGCGCGGACGCAGTCAGCGCCCCGTAATGTGGGTCCGTCCCCGATTTAAGCTCCCCAAGCCGAGACCACCCTCGGCCCGAATTCCACCCGCCATGGTGTAAACTGACCGCTATGCAGACTTACTTCCTCATCTCAGCCGCCGTGCTGTACCTCGTGTGCGCCTTGCTGCCGTCGCGGCAGGGACCGCTGATCGCCACCCTCACGGCCGTCGCCTGGCTGCTGCATGGCGTGACCCTGTGGTTCGAAGTGACGGCGCCCGGATCGCTGCGCTTCGGTTTCGCCGCCATGCTGTCGGCCGCGCTGTGGGTGTCGGTGGCGGCCTACTGGCTGGAAAACCGCAATTACTCGCTGGACGGCTTGCGCCGCATGGTCATGCCCAGTGCAGCCGTGGCCGTGGCGCTGGAAGCCCTGTTCCCCGGCAACCTGATTGCGCTCGAAGGCAAGTCCGTCATGTTTGGCTGGCACATCGCGATCGCCACGCTGGCCTACGCCACGCTCACCATCGCCGCCTTCCACGCCGTGCTGATGGCGCTGCAGGAATCGCGGCTGCACACGCGCACCACGGCCGGCGGCGGTTTCCTGGCCAGCGCGCTGGACCAGCTGCCCGCCCTGCTGACGATGGAAAAACTGCTGTTTCGCATGATAGGCTTCGGTTTTGTCCTGCTCAGCCTGACCGTGTTGTCGGGCATCGTGTTTTCCGAACAACTGTTTGGACTGGCCCTGAAGTGGGACCACAAGTCCGTCTTCACGCTGATGTCCTGGCTGCTGTTCGCCGCGCTGCTGGCGGGCCGCCGCTTCCGTGGCTGGCGCGGCAAGACGGCGCTGACCTTCACGCTGGCCGGATTTGCCACCTTGCTGCTGGCCTACGTCGGCAGCCGTTTCGTGTTCGAAGTCGTTTTACATCGGGGATTTGTTTGATGAGCCGTCTTTTGTTCTGGCTGGCGCTGGCCTTCCTGGTGCTGTTCGCCATCCGCAGCAAGCTGCGCGAGCTGCAGGGCGGCCAGCGTCCGCGCACTCCGCACGATCAGCGCCCGCCAGAGCGTCCCGCCGCCCGCCCGGCCGGCCGTGGCCGCGCCAGCGCGGACGTGGAAACCATGCTGTGCTGCGCCCATTGCGGCATTTATTACCCCGCCTCGGAAACGGTGCAGGCCGGCGGCCGCGATTACTGCTGCGCGGCCCACGCCAGCCTGCCGGCCGCCTGAGGCGTGGCTGCCGCCCTGCCAGCGCTGGCGCCTGACGCGCGCGCGACCCGCGCCACCTTCTGGCGCTCGCTGCAGACGCTGAACGGCACGCGCGTGGTGATCGCGCTGGTGCTGCTGGCCTACCTGAGCATGGACAGCCGCGGCCTGCGCGCGGCCGGCCAGTACTTCTATGGCGAAGTGTGCCTGGGCTACCTGCTGCTGTCGCTGGCGTTCGCGCTGATGACGCTGTACATCCGGCGCCGCTTCCTGCTGCAACTGATGTCGCAGATCGCCTGCGACCTGGCCATCATCTCGCTGCTCTACATCGCCGCCGGCGGCGTGCGCAGCGGGCTGGCCATCCTCTACCTGTTCCCGCTGGCCGGCACCGCCATCCTGGCGCCACTGCTGCTGGCGCTGTTCTGCACGGCCGTGGTCACGCTGTTCCTGCTGGGCGAGAGCGGCTGGCGCATGCTGCTGATGGAAGGCGACATGGTGGTGCTGCAGGCCGGCCTGTACGGCGCCGCCTTCTTCGCCACCGTGTGGGTGGTCAACCGCATGGCCGCCCGCCTGATCGGCCAGGAGGAACTGGCCATCGAGCGCGGCATCGAGATCGGCGTGCAGCAGGCCGTGAACCGTCTGGTGATGGCCAACGTCGGTGACGGCATCCTGGTGGTCGATCCGCACGGCCAGGTCTTCGCCGGCAACCCGGCCGCCCAGCAGATGCTGGGCCTGGCCGGCCCTGACCTGCGTTTCCGCCTCGGCGACGTGGCGGCCCTGCGGCCGCTGGCGCAAGCCTACGACGACTGGTTGGCCGATCCTACCCAGGGCACGGCCTATGTCACCATCAAGCCCGGTGCCGAGCCGGCGCTGGACGGGCTGCCGGCGGCCGGCAGCGGCCGCCCCGACCTGGCGGCCCACCTGCAGGCCCGCTTCGCGGCCGTGGACACGGATGGCCTGGGCACCGAGCGCAGCGTGATCTTCCTGCAGGACGTGACCGGCATCGAGAACCAGGCCCAGCAGCTGAAGCTGGCCTCCATGGGCCGGCTCACGGCCAGCATCGCGCACGAGGTGCGCAACCCGCTGTCGGCCATCGGCCACGCCACGGCCCTGCTGGCCGAGGACCTCGACAGCGCCGTGCACCTGCGCCTGCTCAAGATCGTGGGCGACAACGTGAGCCGGGTCAACCGCATGGTGGAGGACATTTTGCAGCTGTCGCGCAAGGTGCAGCCGCACGGCGAACCGCTGGCGCTGGACCAGTTCCTGGCCGAACTGAAGACGGAATTCGACGAAACCCACGGCCTGCCCGGCGACGTGCTGGCGCTGGCGGCCACGCCCGGCACGCTGGTGCGTTTCGACAGCCTGCACCTGCGCGAAGTGGTTCTCAACCTGCTCAACAACGCGGTGCGCTACGCCAGCGGCGCCCCGGCCAGCATCCGCCTGACGCTGGTGACGGGCCGCGCGCGCCGCCTGGAGCTGCATGTGCAGGACGACGGCCCCGGCATCTCGGCCGAGGTGCGGGCCCACTTGTTCGAGCCGTTCTACACCACCTCCAGCAAGGGGACGGGGCTGGGACTGTATCTGGCGCGCGAATTGTGTTTGAATAACGAAGCCATGCTCGACTATGAATACCGTTTCGAGCCGGCGCCCGGCCCGGACGGTACCCGCCGTTCCAGCGGGCGCTTTGTGATCACCTTCGCCCGGCCGGCCGCCGCGCCCGCCGTGCCTGCGGTCGGGTGAGCAGTCCGCTCTAACAGAAAGGCTATGCATGAGTGTCCCCCGTGTGCTGGTCGTCGACGATGAAGCCGACCTGCGCGAACTGCTGGAAATCACCCTGCTCAAGATGGGGCTGGACGTCGACAGCGCCGCCACGCTGGCCGAGGCGCGCGCCTGCCTGGGGCGCACCGAATACGCGCTGGTGCTGACCGACATGCGCCTGCCCGACGGGCTGGGGCTGGAACTGGTGCGCGAAGTGTGCGCCGCCTATAAGAACACGCCGATAGCCGTCGTCACGGCCTTCGGCAGCGCCGACAACGCCGTGGTGGCGCTCAAGGCCGGCGCCTTCGATTACGTCTCCAAGCCGGTGGCGCTGGACCAGTTGCGCATCATGGTGCAGTCGGCCCTGCGGCTCAACGTGGCGCCGGCCGGCCAGGCGGCCAGTGCCGGCCAGCCGGTCAGCCGCCTGAAGGGCAACTCGGCCGTGATCCAGGCGCTGCGGGCCCAGATCGCCCGCCTGGCCCGCTCGATGGCGCCGATCGCCATTACGGGCGAATCGGGCAGCGGCAAGGAACTGGCCGCGCGCGAGATCCATGCCCAGAGTTCGCGCGCCGGCAAGCCGTTCGTGGCCGTCAACTGCGGCGCCATCCCTGAGGCGCTGATGGAGGCCGAGTTCTTCGGCTACCGCAAGGGCGCGTTCACGGGCGCGGCCGACGAGCGCGATGGCTTCTTCCAGGCCGCCAACGGCGGCACCCTGATGCTCGACGAGGTGGCCGACCTGCCGCTGGCCATGCAGGTCAAGCTGCTGCGCGCGATCCAGGAGCGGCGCGTGCGCAAGATCGGCGCCACCAGCGAGGAGCCGGTGGACGTGCGCATCATCAGCGCCACCCACAAGAACCTGGCCCAGTGCGTGGAGCAGGGCAGCTTCCGGCAGGACTTGTTCTACCGGCTCAATGTGATCGAGTTGTGTTTGCCGCCGCTGCGCGAGCGGCTCGACGACCTGGGGCCGCTGACGGATGCCATCCTGGAACGGCTGGGCACTTTTGAACACAAGGTGGTGCTGGGGCCGGGCGTGCTGGAGGCGCTGCGCGGCTACAGCTTCCCCGGCAACGTGCGCGAACTGGAAAACATCCTGGAGCGCGCGCTGGCCTTCGCCGACGATGGCGTGATCGAAGTGGGCGACCTGGCCCTGAAGGGCGCGAAGATGGTGGAGGCCGTGGTGCCGCTGCCATCGCCCACGCCCGGCTTCGCCCAGCAGCTGGCGGCCACCGAGGCGGCCGCGTTCGGGCTCGACGGGACCGGCGCCCAAGCCATCCCGGACCGGGCGCCGCCCGCGCCAGCGGTGCCGGGCTCCGTGCCCATGCCCGCGGCGGGCGCCGCGCCCGGCGTGGTGGCGATGGCAGCTGGCGGCGCCACCATGGCCTTGCCGCACCTCGACGCGCTGCCGGCCAACCTGCCCGAATACCTGAACCAGATCGAGCGCGACATCATCCAGCGCGCGCTGGCCCAGACCCAGTACAACCGCACCCAGGCCGCCCAGCTGCTGGGCATCAGTTTCCGCCAGCTGCGCTACCAGATGCAAAAACTCAATATCCAGGAGCCGGAGGCGTGATGGCGCCGCGCTTCGCGGTGGGCGCGGACGGCTGGTGCGCCGGCGCCCGGCGCTACGATACACCCCACGCCGATGCCCGTCCGGACGGCACGGCCGTCACGCTGCTGGTGGTGCACAATATCAGCCTGCCGGCCGGGCAATTCGGCACGCCCCACGTGTCCGACTTGTTTACCGGCCGCTTGGACTATAATGCCGATCCCGCGTTCGCGGACTTGCGCGGGCTGCGCGTCTCGAGCCACTTCCTGGTGCGGCGCGACGGCCGCGTGATCCAATATGTGTCCGGTGACGCGCGGGCCTGGCACGCGGGCCAGTCGGCGTTCCAGGGGCGGCCGGCCTGCAATGATTTTTCGATCGGGATCGAGCTGGAGGGAACGGACACGGTGCCGTTCGAAACGGCCCAGTACGAGGCGCTGGCGGCGCTGACGCTGGCGCTGCAGGAACGCTATCCCCTGACCGATGTGCAGGGCCACCAGCACATCGCGCCGGGCCGCAAGACCGACCCCGGACCGTTGTTTAGTTGGGAAAAATACATCGAAATATGGGGCCGTCTGCTGAAGGAAAAGGCAGTGCGGGAGTCTCGGTTAGTACATGCTCACCGGCAACTGCGCTTCCCTGTGGGCGTTCCAGAAAGTCAATCGAAAAATTGATCTGAAATAAAAAATTTCCACTTGTCTTGCCCCATGCTGACCACTACAATCAGTGTATCGAATAAGCCGATTCACTAAATGTAGTGGTATCTCAAGTCCCAGGTTCCAAGCTGTTGCAGCCTCGGCCTACCAGCATCAGGAACCCTTATTCACCCTTTTTGTCGCTGTAACACCAGCCGCAGCACCAGGCTGGCCGCTTCATTTTGGCTTTTTTTTAATACAAACATACGCCGCGCAGCCAAGACTGCACGCTGTTATCGGGGAGCTTAAATGCAATCTACTCAAGACACTTCCATCCAACCAGCGCTGATGCCAGCAGCGACTGCGGGTATCGCCGGCGGCCAGGCCACGGCAGCGGCGGCGTTGGGCGACTACCGCATCATCCGCCGCAACGGCGCCGTGGTCGCGTTCGAGCCGTCCAAGATCGCCATCGCCATGACCAAGGCCTTCCTGGCCGTCAATGGCGGCCAGGGCGCCGCTTCGGCCCGCATCCGCGACCTGGTGGAGCAGCTGACGGCCGCCGTGGTGGCCGCGCTGGTGCGTCGCCAGCCTTCGGGCGGCACCTTCCACATCGAGGATGTGCAGGACCAGGTGGAACTGTCGCTGATGCGTTCGGGCGAACACGATGTGGCCCGCGCCTACGTGCTGTACCGCGCCAAGCACATGGAAGAGCGCCGCCTGCAGAAAGAGGCGGCCGGCGCCGCCAAGGTGGCCGCACCGCAGATCCACGTGACGGAAAACGGCGTGCGCCGCCCGCTCGACATGGACCAGGTGGCTGGCCTGATCAACGCGGCCTGCATCGGCCTGGAAAAACACGTGGACGCGGACGCCATCCTGGCCGAAACCGTCAAGAACCTGTATGACGGCGTGCCCGTCGAGGAGCTGCACAAGTCCGCCATCCTGGCTGCCCGCGCGCTGATGGAAAAGGACCCGGCCTACTCGCAGGTGACGGCCCGCATCCTGCTGCACACCATCCGCAAGGAAGTGTTCGGCCAGGAAGTGGCGCAAGCCGGCGCCGCCGCCGCCTACGTCAACTACTTCCCCCAGTACGTGGCCAAAGGTATCGCCGCCGAGCTGCTGGACCCGAAACTGGGCGAATTCGACCTGGCCCGCCTGGCCAAGGCCCTGGTGGCCGACCGCGACCTGCAGTTCGGCTACATCGGCCTGCAAACCCTGTATGACCGCTACTTCCTGCACGTGCGTGACGTGCGCATCGAGATGCCGCAGGCGTTCTACATGCGCGTGGCGATGGGCCTGGCCCTGAACGAGAAGGACCGCGAAGCGCGCGCCATCGAGTTCTACCACCTGCTGTCGACTTTCGACTTCATGAGCTCCACGCCGACCCTGTTCAACTCGGGCACGCTGCGCTCGCAGCTGTCGTCGTGCTACCTGACCACCGTGTCGGACGACCTGGAAGGCATCTACGACGCCATCAAGGAAAACGCGCTGCTGGCCAAGTTCGCCGGCGGCCTCGGTAACGACTGGACCCCGGTGCGCGCGCTGGGCGCCCACATCAAGGGCACCAACGGCAAGTCGCAAGGCGTGGTGCCGTTCCTGAAAGTGGTCAACGACACGGCCGTGGCCGTGAACCAGGGCGGCAAGCGCAAGGGCGCCGTGTGCGCCTACCTGGAAACCTGGCACATGGACATCGAGGAATTCCTCGACCTGCGCAAGAACACCGGCGACGACCGCCGCCGCACCCACGACATGAACACGGCGAACTGGATTCCCGACCTGTTCATGAAGCGCGTGATGGAAAAGGGCGAGTGGACGCTGTTCTCCCCGAGCGACGTGCCGGACCTGCACGACAAGGTCGGCCGCGCCTTCGAGGAAGCCTATACCGGCTATGAGGCCAAGGCCGCGCGCGGCGAGCTCAAGCTGTTCAAGAAGATCCAGGCGCTCGACCTGTGGCGCAAGATGCTGTCCATGCTGTTCGAAACCGGCCATCCGTGGATCACCTTCAAGGATCCGTGCAACATCCGTTCCCCGCAGCAGCACGTCGGCGTGGTGCACAGCTCCAACCTGTGCACCGAGATTACGCTCAATACCAACGACTCCGAGATCGCCGTCTGCAACCTCGGTTCGGTGAACCTGCCGGCCCACATGAAAGATGGCAAGCTCGACCACGCCAAGCTGCAGAAAACCATCCGCACTGCGATGCGCATGCTGGATAACGTGATCGACATCAACTACTACGCGGTGAAGAAGGCGCGCGACTCCAACCTGCGCCACCGTCCGGTCGGCATGGGCATTATGGGCTTTCAGGATTGTCTGCACATGATGCGCATTCCGTACGCATCGATGGATGCGGTCGAGTTTGCCGACCGTTCGATGGAAGCGGTCTGCTACTACGCCTACTGGGCATCGACTGAACTGGCCGAAGAGCGCGGCCGCTACAGCTCCTATCGCGGTTCGCTGTGGGATCGCGGCATCCTGCCGCAGGATTCCCTCAGGTTGCTGGCCGAAGAACGCGGCGGCTACCTGGAAGTCGACACCTCCGAGAGCATGGACTGGACCGCGC
>DATFBD010000145.1:0-71503 GCA_035254005.1 Burkholderiaceae bacterium
GCGCGATCCTGGACAACGTGATGTTCGGCGTGATGTTCGTGCGCGACCGCCGCATCATCTCGGTCAACCGCTATTGCGAAGAGCTGTTCGGTTACCAGAACAGCGAGATGGTCGGCCAGTCGGCCGCGATGCTGTATTACAGCCAGCAGGAATTCGAGGACGCGGGCCATCACTACCCGCGCATGGCGCTGGGCGAAAGCGCGCAGGAGGAACGCGCGTTCCGCCACAGCAGCGGCAAGGAGATCTGGTGCCTGGTCAGCGGCCGCGCGGTCGACCGCCAGCGCCCGCAGGACGGCAGCATCTGGGTGTTCGCCGACGTCACCGAGCGCCGGCAGGCCGAGGAAAAGCTGCGCCTGGCCGCCACCGTGCTGGAACATATCGCCGACGGCGTGATGGTGATCGATCCGTTCGGCCGCATCGTCACCACCAACCCGGCATTCACCCAGATCACCGGCTACACCGAAGCGGAGGCCCAGGGCCAGCGTTCCAGCCTGGTGCGGGCCGGGCTGCACGACGAGGCGTTCTACTCCCAGATCTGGCGCGACCTGGCCGAAAGCGGGTTCTGGCGCGGCGAAATCTGGAACACCCGCAAGAACGGCGAGCACTACCTCGAATGGCTCACGGTGTCGGCGGTGCGCGACGGCGAGGGCAAGGTCACCCATTACGTGGGCGTGTTCAGCGACATCACCAAGGCTAAGGAATCGCAGGAAAAGCTGGACCATCTGGCGCACCACGATCCATTGACCTCGCTGCCCAACCGCCTGCTGTTCCACGACCGGCTGCAGCACGCGATGCAGCGCGCCATCCGCGCCGGCCAGCCGCTGGCGGTGCTGTTCATCGACCTGGACCGCTTCAAGAACGTCAACGACACGCTCGGCCACCACGTCGGCGACGAGCTGCTCAAGCAGGTCGCGGTCGCGCTGCAGGAGCGCCTGCGCGAGGGCGACACGCTGGCGCGCCTGGGCGGCGACGAATTCATCGTCCTGCTCGAAAACATCGACGAGTCCGGCGCTGCCCACGTGGCCGGCATGCTGGTGTCGATGTTCGAGCAGCCGTTCATGGTGCAGGACTACGAGCTGTTCGTCACCTGCAGCGTGGGCGTGAGCCTGTTCCCGCAGGACGCCGACGACCTGAACATGCTGATCCGTAACGCAGACGTGGCGATGTACCAGGCCAAGGCGCGCGGGCGCAACGGCTACCAGCTGTATGCGCCGTCGATGACCGGCGAAGGCGTCGAGCGCCTGCGGCTGGAAGCGATGCTGCGCCGGGCGATTGACAAGGGCGAGGTGTTCGTCCATTACCAGCCGCAGGTGGAGATCGACAGCGGCCGCCTGATCGGGGTCGAGGCGCTGGTGCGCTGGCAGAACCCGGAACTGGGGCTGGTGCCGCCGGTGCGCTTCATCCCGATGGCGGAAGACACCGGCTTCATCAGCCAGCTCGGCGAATGGGTGATGGCCGAGGCGTGCCGCCAGATGATCCGCTGGCAGCAGGCCGGGCTGGTGGTGCCGAAGGTGGCGGTGAACGTGTCGGTGCGCCAGTTCGAGCGCGGCAGCATCGCCGGCATGGTGGCTGCGGTGCTGCAAGAGACCGGGCTGGAACCGGCGCGCCTGCAGCTGGAGGTGACCGAGTCGGTGATCATGAATACCGGCGACGCGATGGAGTTCATCAACGACCTGCACGGGATCGGCGTCGGCCTGGCCATCGACGACTTCGGCACCGGCTATTCGTCGCTGGCCTACCTCAAGCGCTTCCCCATCTCCGTGCTCAAGATCGACCGCACCTTCATCCGCGACCTGCCCGGCTCGCAGAAGGATGGCGCCATCTGCAACGCCGTGCTGGACCTGGCCAAGCACCTGGACCTGTCGGTGGTGGCCGAAGGGGTGGAGACGGAAGAACAGCTGCGCTACCTCGATGACCGCGGCTGCCAGTACATCCAGGGCTACCTGACCGGCAAGCCGATGCCGGCCAACGTGGCGATGACGGCGCTCAAGGAGAGCACCTACGCCAACCTGCTGCCCGAAGAACTGCGCCAGGTGCACCAATGAACGCCGGCTTCAAGGCCCCTACCCCGCTGGGCGACAAAACCCTGTCCGAAATGTGGGACTGCACCCGCCGCCAGGGCGACATGCCCGGTTTCGCCAAGGCCATCACGGCCATCCTGGGCGCCATGCGCGGCGAGGACGAGCAGGAATTCGACATGACCCGCACCGTGCTGTCGGACCCGGTCCTGACCCAGAAGGTGCTAAGGCTGGCCAACAGCGGCATGTATTCGGCCTTCGGCCAGCACGTCAACACGGTCTCCAAGGCGGTGCTGGTGCTGGGCACCGAGGCCATCGGCCACCTGGCCCTGGGCCTGAAACTGATCGAGGAACTGTCGGCCTCCTCGCCCGACACCGGCATCGCCCACATCGAAATGGAAAAGGCCGTGCTGGCCGGGATCGTGGCCCAGCAGATCGCCACCAGCGCCGAGAGCCGCCATGCGGAAGAAGCCGTGGTGTGCTCGATGCTGCACACGCTGGGCCGCATGATGCTGACCTTCTACATGCCCGAACGCTGGCACGACCTGCAGCAGCGGGCCGACGCCGAAGGCTTGACGGTGGACGACATCGCGCCCGAGGTACTGGGCCTGAGCCTGGAGGACATCGGCCACGCCGCCGCCCGCCACTGGGGCCTGCCGCAAAGCCTGATCAACGGCATGCGCAAGCTCGAGCCGGTGGAAGCGGGCGCCGAAGTGAGCCCCACCGACTGGATCGCCGGCCTGTCCACCATGTCGGCCTTGTGCGCCGACTCGCTGTGGCATGACGACGCGGCCGGCGCGGCCGCCGTGCAAAAACTGACCGAACGCTATTCCGGCATGCTGGGCGTGGAACCGGACAACCTGATGGCCGCCATCGAGCAAGCCAAGATCGTGGCCGCCGAAGACCTGACCATCGCGCCCCTGTCGCGTCCCGCCGAGCGGCGCGCCAAGGCACTGGCCAGCACCCGCCAGCGGGCCGAGGGCAACAAGATCCTGCTATCGGGCCTGGCCGACATGCGCGACGTGCTCGAGACGGCCAGCCCCGGCCAGATGGTGTCGATCGCACTCGAAACCGTGTACCAGGGCCTGGATTTCTCGCGCGCCGTGGCTTTCGTGCGCAACCGCAAGGAAGGCCAGTACGCGGCCAAGATCTGCTTTGGCGAAGGCGTCAAGGAGCGCCTGCCGGACATGACCTTCTCCGACAGCTATGAGCCCAACGTGTTCCACGCGGCCCTCAACAGCGATCGCGTGATCTTCATCGAGAACGCCAAGGACGCCAAGTTCGCCGCCAAGCTGCCCCAGTGGTGGAAGAACACCATGGCCGACGCGCGCAGCTTCGTGATCCTGCCGCTGTCGTCGAACGGCCAGCCGGCTGGCTTCCTGTACGGCGACTGGGACGAGACGTTCCCGCCGATCCAGCTGAGCCAGACGGAATTCGCGCTGCTCAACGACATGCGGTCGCTGGTGGTGAAGGCCGTGGAACGCCGCCACCGGCTGGAAGCGGTGGTCGTCAACCGCGGCGGGTAAGCGGTGCGCTAGCTGCGCGGGCCGTCCTCGCGCTGCCAGCGGAACGACAGGCCCGCCGCCACGGCGGCGCCAGCCACCAGCAGCGAGGCCACGTAGTACACCGACTGCGGTCCCAGGCGCTGCCAGCACTGGGCCAGGAACAACCCACCGAGCGAACCACCTATCCCATATGACAGGCTGATGAACAGCGCCTGGCCGCGCGCCTGCAACGGCCCGGAGAACCAGCGCTGCAAGGTAGTCACCGAGGCCGAATGATGGAGCGCGAACGTGGCCGCGTGCAGCAACTGGGCGACCGCCAGCAGCGCCACCTGGCGCGGCGCGGCGCCGATCAGCGCGAAGCGCAGCACGCCCACGCCCAGCGCCACAAACATCAGCCGGCGCGCCCCCCAGCGCCGGAACAGCGGCGCCTGGAAATAGAACAGCAGCACCTCCGCCGTCACCCCCAGCGACCACATGGTGCCGATCAAGGCCTTGCTGTAGCCATGGCGTTCCAGGTACAGCGAATAGAAGGTGTACAGCGCCGTATGGGCCGACACCATCAAGGCCGTGGAGCAGAAAAAGGCGATCACCTCGCGCCGGCGCAGCAAAGTCCACAACGGCGGCGGCGCCGTCTTGTGTTCCAGCCGCTTGACTTCCTTCAGGCGCAGGCTGGCCAGCACCACGCACACTAGCAGGCCGCCGGCGATCCACGGCAAGGCCATGATGCCGCAGGCGTCGAGCGCGTAGGCGGCCAGCATCACGCTGACAATAAAGCCGATCGATCCCCACAGCCGGATGCGGCCGTAGTAAGTCAGGTCGCCGCGCATCTCCGACAGCATCAGCGCCTCGCACAGCGGGCCCTGGGCGCTGGTGAACAGGTTAAGCAGCACCATCGCCAGCAGGAACTGGACGAACGTCTGGCCGAAGAAGAAACCGGAAAACGCCGTCAGCGCCGCCACGCCCGTCATGCGCAGCACCCACACCCGGCGCTCGCTATGGTCGGCCACGTAGCCCCAGACATTGGGGCCGACGATGCGCAGCACCTGGATCATCGACATCAGCACGCCGATCTGGCCCACGCTCATGCCTTTACCGGCGAAGAACAAGGTGGCGTAGGTCGAGAAGGTGCCCGCGTGCGCGTAGTAGGCGCACAGGAACAGGGCAAAGCTGATGGCTTGGGCGGGCATCTCAGGAGAAAACCGGGGTCAGGTCATTCCATCGCGCAAATTGCGCGATGGAATGACCTGCCCCCGGTTTTTGGGGCTGCTTAGCGGGTCGCCAGTGCGATGTCGGGGGTGGTGACGTGCACGTCGCCGCACTGGGCGCGGTGCATCAGGGCGTGGTCCATCAGCACCAGCGCCAGCATGGCTTCGGCGATCGGGGTGGCGCGGATGCCCACGCAGGGATCGTGGCGGCCAAAGGTTTCCACCATCACGGGATTGCCTTCCTTGTCGATCGAACGGCGCGGCGTGCGGATCGACGAGGTGGGCTTGATGGCGATGGAGACGGTGATGTCCTGGCCGGTGGAAATGCCGCCCAGCACGCCACCAGCGTTGTTGCCGATGAAGCCTTGCGGGGTCAGCTCGTCGCCATGCTCGGTACCCTTTTGCGCCACGGAGGCGAAACCGGCGCCAATTTCCACGCCCTTGACGGCGTTGATGCCCATCATGGCGTAGGCGATGTCGGCGTCCAGCTTGTCGTAGATGGGCTGGCCCAGTCCCACCGGCACGTTCTGCGCGATCACGTCGATGCGCGCGCCGATCGAGTCGCCGGCCTTGCGCAGCTCATCCATGGCCGCTTCCATGCGCGCGATCAGGTCGGCGTCGCCGCTGGCGGCGAAAAAGGGATTGTTGGCCACGTGTTCCCAGCCCTGGAATGGCACGGCGATGTCGCCCAGCTGGCTCATGCAGCCCTTGAACACGGTGCCGTATTGCTGGTGCAACCACTTCTTGGCGATGGCGGCTGCGCCCACCACGGGCGCCGTCAGGCGCGCCGACGAGCGGCCACCGCCGCGCGGATCACGCACGCCGTATTTATGCCAGTAGGTGTAGTCGGCGTGGCCGGGACGGAAGCTTTCCGCGATGTTGCCGTAATCCTTGCTGCGCTGGTCTTCATTGCGGATCAGCAGCGCGATCGGGGTGCCGGTGGTGACGCCCTGGTACACGCCCGACAGGATTTCCACCGTGTCCGACTCCTGGCGCTGGGTCACGTGGCGCGACGTGCCGGGCTTGCGGCGGTCCAGCTCGGGCTGGATGTCAGCCTCGGTCAGGGGCAAGCCCGGCGGGCAGCCATCGATCACGCAACCGATCGCGGGACCGTGGGATTCGCCAAAAGTGCTTACGGAAAACAATTTGCCAAAGGTATTGCCGGACATAGGTATCGTCATGGTGGAAGGTAGGAAGCGGTCATTTTACCAGTCCGCAGCGTCCGGCGTGGCCACCGGGCAGCTTTTTGGCAACATGGTACGCGTTAGTACAAAAGCCACGGGCAGGATTTTTTGTCGCCGTTCAGACAAAACTTGCACATTGACACCTTATGCCGCTTGGAAACTGCTGAAAACGTCGTTCTCTGGAACAATTCGCTATATACTTAATCCGAGAACACCAAGATAGCCTGGAGATGCGACACATGCCCCCATCGATCACCCCCCTTGAGCAATCCAAGGACGATCACGACGATCTGGTATTCTTAGAAGAACACCCGGCGGCGGCGGAGACGACGGGCGCGCGCAGTGTTTGGCGGGTCATGATCATCGACGATGACGAAGACGTGCACTCGACCACCACCTTCGCCCTTGGCAACCTGGACATGCAGCACCGGCCGCTGGAATTCGTCCATGCCTATTCAGCCAGCCAGGCGCGCGAGATGCTCCAGCATGAACAGGAGATCGCCGTCATCCTGCTCGACGTGGTGATGGAACAGGACGACGCCGGCCTGCACCTGGTGCGCTACATCCGCGAGACGCTGAAACTGGCCGACGTGCGCATCATCCTGCGCACCGGCCAACCCGGCTACGCGCCCGAAATCGACGCCATCCGCGATTTCGACATCAACGATTACAAGACCAAGTCCGAGCTGACCCGCATCAAGCTGTACACCACGGTGACCGCGGCCATCCGCTCCTATGAACAAATCCGCAAGATCAACGACAGCCGGCGCGGCCTGAACCAGATCGTACTGGCCAGCACCGAACTGATGACGCTGCACGGCGTACACAATTTCGCCGCCGGCGTGCTGCACCAGTCGGCCTCGCTGATGGGCCAGCAGGCCAGCGGCGCGCTATGCGTGCGCGAATGCCCCGAAGATGGCTGCGACGAGTGGCGGGTGATGGCCACGGCCGGCGCCTATTGCCACCTGGAAGGCTTGCAGCTGACGGCCAAGGCCGATCCGCGCATGTACGCGGCGATGGAGCAATCGCTCACGGAGCGACGTAATATCTACGGCCCCGATTACATCACGCTCTATTTCGCCGGCAAGGCCAGCCGCGACTTCGTCGCCTTCCTCGACATGCAGCGGGCCATGACCGACATCGACGAGCGCTTGCTGGAAGTGTTCTGCAGCAACGTGGCCGTGGGCCTGGACAACGTGGAACTGGTCTCGCACCTGCACAACGCGGCCTTCTACGACCAGCTGTCCAAGCTGCCCAACCGCACCCGCCTGATCGAAATCCTGGACGAGATGCTGGCCAGCCCGGCCCGCGAAACGGCCACCCTGTCGCTGGTGGACCTGGACCATTTCGCCGAGACCAACGACGCGCTGGGCCACCAGTTCGGCGACACCCTGCTGGTGACCGTGGCCCAGCGCCTGCAATCGCGCCTGGGCGAGCAGCTGACGGTGGCACGCATCGGCGGCGACATTTTCTGCGTGCTGGGCGACTCGACCAAGGTCAACCCGGCCAGCATCCTGGCCTTGTTCCAGACCCCGTTCAACATCGAGGGCCAGGACGTGCGGCTGTCGGCCACGCTGGGCCTGGTGCGCCTGAACGAACATGACGGCAGCGGCGCCGACGCGCTCAAGGATGCCGACATCGCCCTCAAGCGCGCCAAGCTGCAGCAGCGCGCCGGCCACTTCTATTTCTCTCGCAGCATGGGCGTGGAGATCCGCGAGCGGGTGCGCATGATGCACGCGTTGCGCACGGCCTTCGGCCAGGACCAGCTGTTCGTCGTGTACCAGCCGCAGATCGACCTGGTCACGCGCCGCCCGATGGGCGCCGAAGCGCTGCTGCGCTGGCAGACGCCGGACGGCAAATTCATTTCGCCGGACCGCTTCATCCCCATCGCCGAATATTCTGGCCTGATCATCGACTTGGGCGAATGGGTGATGCGCACCGCCATGCGCGAACTGGTGGCGCTGCGCGCGGCCGGCCACGACAACTTCATGATGTCGATTAACGTGTCGCAGGTGCAGTTCCGCCACCCCTACTTCCTCGAGATGCTGCGCTCGGCGCTGGAAGACACCAAGGCGCCGCCCGAATTCGTGGAACTGGAAATCACGGAATCGATGGCCATGGAGGAACCCGACCTGCTGATCAAGATGCTGGGCCAGATCAAGCAGACGGGCGTCAGCATCGCCATCGACGATTTCGGCACCGGCTTCTCGTCGCTCTCCTATTTGCAGCGGCTGCAGATCGACCGGCTCAAGATCGACCGCGCCTTCGTCACCGAGATCACCGGCTCGGCGCGCGGCAGCAGCATCGCCGAGATGGTGATCCAGCTGGGCCGCAACCTGGGCCTGGCCGTGATCGCGGAAGGCGTGGAAGACGAACGCCAGGCCATGATCTTGCAGACGCTGGGCTGCCCGCTGGCCCAGGGCTTCCTGTTCGCGCGTCCGATGACGGCGCCGGTGCTGGCCAGCTGGCTCAACGACGACGCGCTGCAAGGCGCCGCCTGACAACCCGCTGGGGTCAGTGCCAACATTCATACACGAACCCGTCGGCTGCTCCGCTCTGCTCGGGTAAGAATGTAGGCACTGCCGCCGCTGATACGCTCACGCTACGGCCGAAAAAAAACGCTATCGTCTGATAGCGTTTTTTTTCGGCGGAGCGGCAGCGCTTATTCGGTCGTCTCGGCCGGCCAGTCGCGGATGTAGGCCTTGAGCATGCGGTTCTCGAAGCTCTGCGCTTCGAGCACGGCGCGCGCCACGTCGTAGAACGAGATCACGCCCAGCAGGGTCTTGGCGTTCATCACCGGCAGGTAGCGCGCGTGCTTTTCCAGCATGATGCGGCGCACTTCGTTCACTTCCGTGTCCGGCGTGACGGTGATCGGGTGGTCGTCCATGTGCTTGCGCACGGTGCCGCCGCCGACGGCGCCATCGTTGCTGTGCACGGCCTTGAGCACCTCGCGGAAGGTCAGCATGCCGACCAGATCACCAAACTCCATCACCACCAGCGAACCGATGTCCTTTTCGGCCATCGTGTTGGCCGCTTCCACCAGCGGCTGGTCGGGGGAAATGGTGTAAAGAATATTGCCTTTAACCTGGAGAATTTCGGAAACTTTCATTTTGGGCCGTCCTATCCGCTTTTGTGATGGGCTATATGAATGAGATTTCTACTTGTCGTAGCCTTATAGCGAATGTAGCCTAAGCCCGTCAAAAAATCCAGCGTTGCGGATAATCAAATCGCAACATTCTTTGCCACTGTTGCTACTGCACGTTTCAGGGTAGGATGCCCAGCATTCCAACCAACCAGCTGAGACACATGAGCGGCCCACACTACCCTGGCTTCGATACTTTGTCGCTGCACGCCGGCGCGTCACCCGACCCGGCCACCGGCGCCCGCGCCACCCCGATCTACTTCACCACCGCCTTCGCCTTCCAGGATGCCGACCACGCGGCCTCGCTGTTCAACATGGAACGGGCCGGCCACGTGTATTCGCGCATCAGCAATCCCACCAACGCGGTGCTGGAAGAACGTATCGCCGCGCTGGAAGGCGGCGTGGCCGGCATCGCCACCGCCAGCGGCCAGGCCGCCATGCACCTGGGCCTGACCACCATCGCCGGCGCCGGCTCGCACATCGTGGCCTCGCGCGCGCTGTACGGCGGCTCGCACAACCTGCTGGCCTACACGCTCAAGCGCTTCGGCATCGAGACCAGCTTCGTCGATCCGCGCGACATCGACGCCTGGCGCGCCGCCATCCGGCCCAACACCAAGCTGCTGTTCGCGGAAACGCTGGGCAATCCGGGACTGGACGTGCTCAACGTGCCGCAAGTGGCCGCGCTGGCACATGAACATCACCTGCCGCTGATGGTCGATTCGACCTTCACCACGCCCTGGCTGCTGCGCCCGTGCGAGCACGGCGCCGACCTGGTATTCCACTCGGCCACCAAGTTCCTGTGCGGGCACGGCACCGCCATGGGCGGCGTGCTGGTGGACGGCGGCACCTTCGACTGGCAGGCCGCGCATGACAAGACGGGCCGCTACGCCGAACTGTGCGAACCGTATGAGGGCTTCCACGGCATGGTGTTCACGGAAGAATCGACGGTGGGCGCGTTCGCGCTGCGCGCGCGCCGCGAAGGGCTGCGCGACTTTGGCGCCGTCATGAGTCCGCACAACGCGTTCGCCATCCTGCAAGGCGTCGAAACGCTGGGCCTGCGCATGGAGCGCCATGTGGCCAACACCCGCAAGGTGGTGGAATTCCTGCTGTCCAATCCGGCCGTGGAAGCGGTGTCCTATCCCGAGCTGCCCAGCCATCCCGACTACGAACTGGCCAAGACGCTGCTGCCCAAGGGGTGCGGCGCTGTGCTGTCGTTCACCATCAAGGGCGACCGCGCGGCCGGCAAGCGCTTCGTGGAAGGCTTGCAGGTGTTCTCGCACCTGGCCAACGTGGGCGATGCCAAGTCGCTGGTGATCCATCCCGCCTCGACCACGCACTTCCGCGTCCCCACCGACCAACTGGCCGCTGCCGGCATCACCGAAAGCACCATGCGCCTGTCCGTCGGCCTGGAAGATGCGGACGACCTGCTCGAAGACCTGGCCCGCGGCCTGAAACTGTCCCAGAAAGGAGCCTGACATGCTGCTCAACGTGGAGGGCGTGGACGCCTGGTGCTACACCGGCGGCAAGCCGTTCGATCCGGCTCTGCCCACCGTGGTCTTCATCCATGGCGCGCAGAACGACCACAGCGTATGGACGCTGCAGACGCGCTATTTCGCGCATCACGGCTACGGCGTGCTGGCGGTGGACTTGCCGGGCCACGGCCGCAGCCAGGGCCCGGCCAAGGCCAGCGTGGAGGCGCTGGCCGACTGGCTGCTGGCCGTGCTGGACGCGGCCGGCGTTCGGCAAGCGGCGCTGTTCGGACACAGCATGGGATCGCTGATCGCGCTGGAAGCGGCATTCCGGGCGCCGGACCGGGTCACCCACCTGGGCATGATCGGTTCGACCTATCCCATGAAGGTATCGGATGCGCTGCTGGAGACGGCGCGCACGGATGAAGGGACGGCGATCGACATGGTCAACATCTGGTCGCATTCGTCGGCCACCCGCAAGCCATCCAGTGCCGGCCCCGGCGTCTCCGTGATGGACAGCGCGCGCCGGCTGATGCAGCGCATCTCGGCCATCAACCCCGCGCTCGTGTTCCATACGGATTTCTCGGCGTGCAACAGCTACGCCAATGGCGAAGCGGCGGCGCAATCGGTGCGCTGCCCCACCCTGTTCCTGTTCGGCCGCAAGGACATGATGACGCCGCCGCGCTCGACCAAGCTGCTCACCGCCACCATCGCCCACGGCAAGGTGGTGCAGGTCGACAGCGGCCACTCGCTGATGAGCGAACAGCCGGATGCGGTGCTCGATGCGCTGTACGCCTTCGTCAGCCGTTAGCGCCTGATCCTGGCCGGCGCTGTGCTGCGCCGGCCAGTCAGCCGAACTGCTCGGCCAGGGTCCGCCCCAATCCCTGCTCGACGGCGCTTTCCACCGCGCGCGCCAGCGAGGCCGCGTCACGCGCGGCCCGCACGTCGCGCTCGTCGTCCTCGGCCACCACGCCGGCGTTGACCGGCATGCCGCCGAACACGAACAGGCGGTAGACGTCGGCCAGGGTCAGGCGGTCCACATTGGCCAGCAATACCCAGTGGTCATCGCTGTCGCTGACCCGCTTGCCCCACTGTACCCGGCGCGGCGCTTCCGTCTGCACCCGGCCCACCCAGCCTTCCGCCCCCATCTTTTCCAGTAACTGGTCCATTTCATCGAAGCCAAGCCGGGTGGCGCGGCGGATGGCGCCCGCGTTCACCAGCGCCGTGTCGCTGGACTGGCGCGCCGCGTACAGCACCTTCAGGATCGCCATCGCGTCCACGAACTCGCCGCCGGGCACGGCCACGTGCCACCAGCGCTCGTATTTGACGACCGGCAGCGCCGCCACCAGCAACCCACCGACCAGCGTGATCAGCCACGACACATACACCCACAGCAGGAACAGCGGCAAGGCCGCCAGCGCGCCATAAATCTTTGAATAGCTGGGCGAGTGGGTGATGAACACGGCGAAACCGCGCTTGGCCACCTCGAATGCGATGCCGGCCACCAGGCCGCCCCAGGCGGCGTCGCGCCAGTCGACTTCGCGATTGGGCACGATCACATACAGCAGCGTGAAACTGGCCGTCGTCAGCGCGATCGACAGAATGGTGTAGATCAGCGCGCCCAGCACCGGGATACCGCCCACCAGGTCGCTGGTGGCCATGAAGAAGTGCGACGACAGCGTCAGCGAGGCGCCGATCAGCAGTGGCCCCAGCGTGATCAGGGCCCAATAGACGAGAATGCGCTTGGTCCAGCCCCGCTCCCGGCGCACCTGCCAGATACGGTTGAACACCTGCTCGATGGTGTTCATCATGGCGACCGATGTCACCACCAGCGCCACCGCGCCCACCGCCGACAGCCGCGTGGCCTTGGCCGCGAAGCCGGTCAGGTAGCTCATGATGGTGTTGGCGATCGCCTTCGGCATCACGCTTTGGATAAAATACGCATCCAGCGAATTGCGGAAGGTGTTAAACATCGGGAAGGTGGTGAAGATGGCCAGCGCGATCGTCAGCAGCGGCACCAGCGCGAACACGGACGTGAATGTGAGGCTGCCGGCCACCTGGGTCAGGCTTTCCTCGCGCAGGCGGCGGCGCGCGAACAGCAACAGGTCGCGGATCTCCTGCCACGACAGTGACTTCACGGCCTCGGCGCCGCCGGTGCAGCGCTGCTTGAGGAATTGCCAGAACATGGAAACGGTTTTTAAAAACATGGACTCGATAATCAGGATGCAAGAGTAGCAGTCATGCCACCCACCAAAGCGCCATATAATACCTCCCATGAAGCCAACCAATCTGATTATTCTCGTATTGTTTTATTCGCGTCATGGCGCCACCAGGAAATTGGCGGAGTTGATCGCCCAGGGCATCGAGAGCGTGCCTGGCTGCGATGCCCGGCTGCGCACGGTGCCGGCCGTGTCCACGCTCACGGTGGCGACTGAGCCGGAAGTACCGTCCGAAGGCGCGCCTTATGTGGAGCTGGAGGACTTGCAGGAATGCGCCGGCCTGGCGCTGGGCTCGCCCACGCGCTTTGGCAACATGGCCTCCGCCATGAAGTATTTTTGGGATGGCACCTCGGCCGACTGGTTGTCCGGCACCCTGGCCGGCAAACCCGCTTGCGTGTTCACCTCCACCGGCAGCCTGCACGGCGGCCAGGAATCGACGCTGCTGTCGATGATGATCCCGCTGTTCCACCACGGGATGGTGGTGTTGGGCCTGCCCTATACCCATCCTGAACTGATGACCACCGCCAGCGGCGGCACCCCGTATGGCGCAAGCCACTGGGCGGGACTCGATGGCAAACTGGCCATCACGGACGATGAAAAGCGGCTGGCCATCGCGCTGGGCCGGCGCCTGGCCGAGACGGCCGTCAAACTGCGGGGGCAATGATGGTCAACGACAAGCTGCATCGCTACTTCCACCGGGGCGCCATCGCCAGCCTGATCCTGCTCATCATCTGGTGCGTACTGTGGGAGATGGTGCTGGCGCCGCTGCATCCGGGCGGCTCGTGGGTGGTACTCAAGGCCGCGCCGTTGCTGATCCCCCTGTACGGCGTGTTCAAGCGCGACATCTATACCCTGCAATGGTCGTCCATGATGATCCTGCTGTACTTCACCGAAGGCGTGGTGCGCGGCTACAGCGACAAGGGCAATCTGTCGGCCTGGCTGGGCTGGGGCGAGGCGGCCATCGTGTGCGTCTATTTCGTGTGCGCCGTGATGTACCTGCGCCCCTACAAGAAGGCCGCCAAGCGCATGGCCAAGGAACTGCTGGAAAAGGTCAACCGCGCAAAATGAGCCTCCCCGCTACTTCCCTGCAGGATTTCCTGGCCCACTGCCGCGCCGTGGTGGGCGACGATTTTGTCGTTTGCGACGCCGCCGGCATGGCGCCCTACCTGACCGACTGGCGCGGCCGGTTCACCGGCAAGGCCGCCGCCGTGCTGCGGCCAGCCACGGTCGAACAGGTGCGGCTGCTGGTGGCGGCCTGCGCGCAGTGGCGCGTGCCGATGGTGCCGCAAGGCGGACGCACCGGCCTGGTGCTCGGCAGCGTGCCCGACGCCAGCGGCGATGCCGTGGTGCTGTCGCTGGCGCGCCTGAACCGCATCCGTGCCATCGATCCCGTCAACCGCACCATCACCGTCGATGCTGGCTGCATCCTGCAACAGGTGCAGGATGCGGCGGCGGCCGAGGGTTGCCTGTTCCCGCTGTCGCTGGCGGCCGAGGGCAGTTGCAGCATCGGCGGCAATTTGTCGACCAATGCCGGCGGCACGGCCGTCCTGCGCTACGGGAACACGCGCGAACTATGCCTGGGCCTGGAAGTGGTCACGCCGCAGGGCCAGTTGTGGGACGGCCTGCGCGGCCTGCGCAAGGACAATACCGGCTACGACCTGCGCGACCTGTACATCGGCGCCGAGGGGACGCTGGGCGTGATCACGGGCGCGGTGCTCAAGCTCTATCCGCAACCGAAAGCCTGCATCACGGCGCTGGCCGCACTGCCCACGCCGGAACACGCGCTGCGTTTGCTGACCTTGATGCAGGACCGCTGCGGCGCCAGCCTGACGGGGTTCGAGCTGATGTCGCAATTCTGCCTGGCGCTGGTGGCGCAGCATTTCCCGCAATTGCCCAAACCATTCACGGCGCCGCACGGCCAGTATGTATTACTTGAGTTATCAAGTAACGAATCGGAGCAGCATGCCGTCGAGCTGTTGGAAGGCGCCATTGGCGCGGCGCTGGAACAGGAAGTGATCGACGATGCCGTGGTGGCCAGTTCGATCGCGCAATCGGCCGGATTATGGCAATTGCGCGAGCATATTCCGCTGGCACAGGCGGCCGCCGGCAAGAACATCAAGCACGACATTTCGCTGCCCGTGTCGCGCATCGCGGAATTCATCACGGCCACGGAACCCTTGCTGCAACAGGCTTTCCCGGGTTGCCAGCTGGTGTGCTTCGGCCACCTGGGTGACGGCAACCTGCACTTTAACGTGGCGCCGCCGGACGGCGTCGGCCACGAGGACTTCCTGGCCAACCAGGCCACCGTCAATCGCGTGGTGCACGACAGCGTGGCCGCTTTTGGCGGCTCCATCTCGGCCGAACACGGCATCGGTGCGCTCAAGCGCGACGACCTGGCCCACTACAAGAGCGCCGTGGAACTGGACCTGATGCGGTCCATCAAGGCCGCGCTGGACCCGCTGGGCATCATGAATCCGGGGAAAATCCTGTGAGCCCGATCGCGCGCCTGCTGATGGCGGCCGGCCTGCTGTGGGCCGCCGGCGCCTGCGCGCAACCTGTCTACAAATGCACGTCCGCCGACGGCAAGATCAGCTATGGTGCCGAACCGTGCCGGGACGGGCGCGGGGTTGTGCTGGATGCGCCCGCCACGCCATCCGCCAGCGCGGCGGCCAAGTCCGCCGCCGAACTGGCGGGCGCCAGGCGCGAGGCCGACGCGCTCCAGCAGCAACGCGAGCAACAGGACAAGGCCGATGCACGCGCCCAGGCCCGCGCCGGTCGCGCCGCCGAAGCCTTGCGGCTCAAATGCGGCCGCCTCAAACTGCACCGGCAATGGGCCGACGACGCGGCGAAAAGCGCCAGCGGCAAAGCCGCCGCACACGCGCAACTGCGGGCCCGGTACGCGGCCGACAAACTGGCGCTCGAATGCCCGCAATCCTAGCCGCACCGGATCGCCGCACCGTGGCCGCCGGCCTGCGCCGGCTGTCGCGCTGGCTGCTGCTGGGCGAGTGGCGCGCCCACCCGCTGCGCGCCATCACGGCCATCGCCGCCATCGCCGTCGGCATCGCGCTCGGTTTCGCCATCCACCTGATCAACGCCGCCGCGTTTAACGAATTCTCATCCGCCATCAAGGGTTTGTCCGGCGTGGCCGACGTGCAGGTGCGCGGCACGGAGGCGTTTTTTGACGAAACCGTGTATCCCGAGCTGGCCAACCGCGACGGCGTGGCGGTCGCGTCGCCCGTGCTGGAATTCGACGCTTCGCTGCCCGGCCAGCGCAACGCCCTCAAGATCATCGGCGTGGACGCCATGCGCGCCGCGTTCGTGACCCCGGACCTGATGGGCATCCCTGCGGACGACCAACCCTACGACGCGCTGGCGGACGACGCGGTATTCCTGTCCCCGGCCGCGCTCTCCTGGCTCAAGCTGGCGCGCGACGGCATGCTGGCACTGCAGAACGGCACCGCGACGGTCAAGCTGCGCGTGGCCGGCCCGCTGCTGCACGCGCGCGCTGGCCAGCGCCTGGGCGTGATGGACATTGGCGCGGCCCAATGGCGTTTCAGCAAGCTGGGGCAACTGTCGCGCATCGACCTCAAGCTGCGCGACGGCGTCAACCGCGAGGCGTTCAAGACGCAACTGGCGCAGGCGCTGGAGCGCCGTTATCCCGGCCGCTTCCGGGTGGCCCTGCCGAACGACGAAGACCAGAACAGCCGCAACGAAGGCGTCAGCCGCGCCTACCGGGTCAATCTCACCGTGCTGGCACTGGTGGCGCTGTTCACCGGGGCCTTCCTCGTATTCTCCACCCAAGCCTTGTCCGTGATCCGCCGCCGCAGCCAGTTCGCGCTGCTGCGCGTGCTGGGCATGGACCGCCACCGCCTGCTGCGCCAGATCCTGCTGGAAGGCTTATGCCTGGGGGTAGCCGGATCGGCCATCGGCATCGCGGCCGGCTATGGCATTGCCGCCGCCATGCTGCGCTTTTTCGGCGCCGACCTGGGCGCAGGCCTGTTCGCCGGGGTGCAGCCATCCGTCCAGTTCACGCCGGTGGCGGCGCTGGTCTATTTTTCGCTCGGCGTGGGCGTCGCTTTGCTGGGCTGCGCCGCACCGGCGCTGGAAGCCGCTCGCGCCCGGCCCGCCGTGGCCCTCAAGTCGGGCACCGAGGAAGCCACCATTGCGCGCCTGGCCACCACCTGGCCGGCCATCGCCTGCCTGGCGCTGGCCGCGCTGCTCAGCCGCGCGCCGCCGGTGTTCGAACTGCCGATCTTCGGCTACCTGGCGGTCGCCCTGATGCTGGTCGGGACCATCGCCCTCATGCCCCGGCTGGCCGCCACCGTGTTCCGCGCCGCGCACGCGCGCTGGACCGCAGCCAGCGCGCACCGTCCCGACGCCTCGCCGGTGCTGACGCTCACGCTGGCGCGGCTGGCCAACGCCTCCGGCCAGGCCGGCATCGCGCTGGGCGGCGTGCTGTCCAGCTTCAGCCTGATGGTGGCCATGGCCATCATGGTGGCCAGCTTCCGCGTCTCGCTGGACGACTGGCTGCAACACCTGCTGCCGGCCGACCTGTACGTGCGTTCGGCCAGCGGCGGCGTCACGGCCGGCCTGCGGCCGCCGGAACAGGCCGCGCTGGCCGCGCTGCCCGGCGTGCAGAAGGCCGACTTCCTGCGCCTGCGCTCGCTGTCGCTGGCGGCGGACCGGCCCAACGTGGCGCTGATGGCCCGCTATATCGACGCGGCCAACCCCGGCCGCCTGCTGCCGCTGGTCGGCACCTCCTTGCCCGCGCCGGCCGGCGTGCCGCCCGTGTGGATCTCCGAAGCGATGGTGGACCTGTACGGCATGGCGCCCGGCCAGCGCATCGCCTTGCCGCTGGCCGGACAAAGCCACACCTTCTTCGTCGCCGGCATATGGCGCGACTACGCCCGCCCCACCGGCTCGATCCAGATGCGCTTGTCCGACTACCGCGCCATCACCGGCGACCAGGAGGTCAGCGACGCGGCGCTGTGGCTGCAACCGGGCACCAGCGCGGCACAGGCGATCGAACGGCTCAAGCGCCTGCCGTTCGGCGCGCGGCTGGACTTCGGCCAGCCATCCGACATCCGCGCCATGAGCATGCAGGTATTCGACCGCAGCTTCGCCATCACCTACCTGCTGGAAGCGATCGCCATCGTGATCGGCCTGTTCGGCGTGGCGGCCACGTTTTCAGCGCAGACGCTGGCGCGGGCGCGCGAGTTCGGCATGCTGCGCCACGTGGGCGTCACGCGGCGCCAGGTGCTGGCCATCCTCGCCATCGAAGGCGGTTCGCTCACCGGATTGGGCATCGTCACCGGCTTCGTGCTGGGCTGGTTCATCAGCCTGATCCTCGTTTTCGTGATCAACCCGCAATCGTTCCACTGGACCATGCAGCTGCACCTGCCCTGGGGCTTGCTGGCGACAGTGGCCAGCCTGCTGCTGGGCGCCGCCGCGCTGACGGCACTGCTGGCCGGGCGCCAGGCGCTGTCCGGCGGGCCGATACGGGCGGTAAGGGAGGACTGGTAACCATGCAACGCCTGGCATCCAAGCTGGCGCCGATAGCGCTGATAGCGCCGATACTGGCGGCGCTCCTGTGCGCGCCAGTGCTGGCCGCGCCGCCGCAATACGCGGCCGTTACGCCGCTGGCCGCGCCGCTGCCCTTCCCCGCCAGCTTCGGCGCCCATCCCGGCTTCAAGACGGAGTGGTGGTACGTGACCGGCTGGCTCACGGGTCCGGACGGTAAGCCGCTGGGCTACCAGGTCACGTTCTTCCGCAGCGCCACGCCGCATGACCGGGCCAATCCCAGCCGCTTCGCGCCCAAACAGATGATCATCGGTCACGCCGCCCTGTCCGATCCGGCCAACGGCAAGCTGCTGCACGACCAGCGCAGCGCGCGCGAGGGCTTCGGCCTGGCCTATGCGAAGGTGGGCGACACCGACGTCAAGCTCGACGCCTGGCGCATGGTGCGCGACGCCGATGGTAGCTACCGCATCAGCGTGGAGACGCCCGGCTTCGCGCTGGCATTGCGGCTGGCCCCGACCCAGCCACTGTTGTTGGAAGGCGACGCCGGCTATTCGCGCAAAGGCCCCCAGCCGGCCCAGGCCAGCTATTACTACAGCGAGCCGCAACTGGCCACCACCGGCACCATCACCCGCCAGGGCAAGGCGCAAGCCGTGTCCGGGCGCAGCTGGTTCGATCACGAATGGTCGTCCCAGGTGCTCGATCCGGCCGCCTCGGGCTGGGACTGGGTAGGCGCCAACCTGGACGACGGCGGCGCCCTGATGGCTTTCCAGATCCGCAGCGCCACAGGTGGTAAACTATGGGCGCACGCGACATGGCGCGATGCATCCGGTAAGATCACGCAATATTCGCCGGACCAGGTCAGTTTTACCCCGCAACGGCGGTGGCGTTCGCCCCGCACCAATGCCGAGTATCCCGTCGCCACCCTGCTCACCACGGGCCGCACCGCGTGGCGCATCGTGCCGTTGCAGGACGACCAGGAGCTCGATTCGCGGCGCTCGACCGGCGCCGTGTACTGGGAAGGCGCCGTCACGGTCAGCCGCGACGGCATGCCAGCCGGGCGCGCCTACCTGGAACTGACCGGGTATGCGGGCGCCATGAAATTATGAACACGATGACTAACAATACTGCCAACACGATGACAAATAGCACCACCGCCAGCACACCGTCCGCCGCAGCTCCCACCGAATCGCGCCAACTGAAAAAAGGCAGCCTGGCCGCCTTCAAGGGCCTGATGCCGTTCCTGCGGCCGTATCGCCGCCAGTTCGCCATGGCCGGTGTCGCGCTGGTGGTGGCCGCCGGTTCCACGCTGGCCATCCCGGCCGCGTTCAAGCAGATGATCGACCTGGGCTTCGGCGGCGCCGCCGGCGGCAAGAGCATCCAGCACGTGGACCTGGTGTTCCTGGCGCTGTTCGCCGTCGCCACCGTGCTGGCGCTGGCCACGGCGGCCCGCTTCTACACCGTTTCCTGGCTCGGTGAACGCGTCACGGCCGACATCCGCAGCGCCGTGTACAAGCACGTGGTCACGCAAAGCCCCGAATTTTTCGAAACGACGCAGACCGGCGAAGTCCTGTCGCGCATCACCACCGACACCACGCTGATCCAGGCCGTGGTGGGCACCAGCATCTCCATGGCGCTGCGTAACATGCTGTTGTTCTTCGGCGGCCTGGTGATGTTGTTCGTCACCAGCGTCAAGCTGTCGTCCATCATCATCGGCCTGCTGGTGCTGACGGTGCTGCCGATCGTGATGTTCGGCCGCCGCGTGCGCAAGCTGTCGCGCGATTCGCAGGACCGCATCGCCGACGCCTCCGCCATGGCCGGCGAAATCCTGAATGCCATGCCCACCGTGCAGGCCTTCACGCATGAGAAAGTGGAGTCGGAGCGCTTTGGCAAGTCTGTCGAGGGCGCCTTCCTGACGGCCATGCGCCGCATCCGCGCCCGCGCGCTGCTGACCATGATCGCCATCGTGCTGGTGTTCGGCACCATCGTGTTCGTGCTGTGGCTGGGCGCGCACGCCGTGATCGAAGGCAGCATGACGGGCGGCGACCTGGGCCAGTTCATCCTGTACGCCTCCATCGTGGCCGGCTCCATCGGCGCCCTGTCGGAAGTGATGGGCGAAGCCCAGCGCGCCGCCGGCGCCACCGAACGCCTGCTGGAACTGATGTCGGCCAAGTCGCGCATCGAATCGCCAGCCCAGCCGCTGGCGCTGCCGCCGCGCGCGGCCAACGGTGCCGCGCTGGCGCTGCAGGACGTGTCGTTCAGCTATCCTTCGCGCCCCGACACCAAGGCGCTGGAACACCTGTCGCTCGACATCAAGCCCGGTGAAACGGTGGCCGTGGTGGGTCCGTCAGGCGCCGGCAAGACCACCCTGTTCCAGCTGTTCCTGCGCTTCTACGATCCGCAGCATGGCGCCATCAAGCTCGATGGCGTGGACATCACCCGCCTCGACCTGCACACGCTGCGCGACGCGATCGGCATCGTGCCACAGGACACGGTGATCTTCTCGGCCGACGCAATGGAGAACATCCGCTACGGCCGCGCCGGCGCCACCGACGCGGAAGTGATCCAGGCCGCCAAGCTGGCCGCCGCCCACGAATTCATCGAGCGCCTGCCGCAAGGCTACCAGTCGTTCCTGGGCGAGCGCGGCGTGCGCCTGTCCGGCGGCCAGCGCCAACGGATCGCCATCGCCCGCGCGCTGCTGAAAAACCCGCCGCTGCTGCTGCTGGACGAAGCGACCAGCGCGCTGGACGCGGAATCGGAACGCCTGGTGCAGTCGGCGCTGGAAGCGGCCATGGTCGGCCGCACCACCGTCATCATCGCGCACCGCCTGGCCACCGTGCAGCGGGCCGACCGCATCATCGTCATGGAAGACGGCAGGATCGTCGAAACCGGCACCCACGCTTCGCTGGTGGCGCTGGGCGGCGTGTACGCCAACCTGGCAGCCCTGCAGTTCCATAACGTCCACGTGGTCCACTGACGGGAGCCTGATGTGACCGACGCCGAACTGCGCCAGCAATGCCATACCGTCCTGCCGGGCCACCGGCAGCCCACGCCGGCCGAGACCTTCGCCGCCATGGCGGCATGGTGCGAGGCCAACAGCGTGGCGCACGACACCTATGGCGACGGCGCGCTGTTGCAGCAGTTCGAGGAAAAAGTGGCGGCCCTGCTGGGCAAGGAAGCGGCTGTGTTCTGCATCACCGGCACCATGGCCCAGGCCACGGCGCTGCGCCTGGCCTGCGATGAACGGGGCAGCCGGCTGGTGGCGCTGCATCCCACGGCCCACATCCTGCGCCACGAACGGGGCAACCATCAGTTGTTCGACCATTTCCACGCGCTGCAGATCGGTGACCCGCATCGTCCGTGGACACTGGAAGACCTGCGGGCGATCCCGGACCGCCTGGGCGCGGCCGCGATCGAATTGCCAGCCCGCGAGATCGGCGGCCAGTGCCCGAGTTGGGAAGAACTGGACGCCATCAAGCGCCACTGCGCCCAGCAAGGCATCCACCTGCACATGGATGGCGCACGGCTGTGGGAAACGGCGGCCGGCTTTGGCCGGCCTGTGGCCGAGATCGCGGCCGGTTTCGCCAGCGTCTACGTGTCGCTGTACAAAGGCATCGGCGGCCTCGGTGGCGCCCTGCTGGCCGGCAGCCATGCCTTCGTGGCCAGGGCCGCCGAGTGGTATCGCCGCCAAGGCGGCAATCTCGTGCACCGCTCGCCCTATGTGGTGGCGGCGGCCATGCAGTTCGACGCGCGGCTGGCTGCGATGCCGGACTACTTCCGCCGTACGCAATGGCTGTACGAAGCGCTGCGCGCGCACCCGCGCATGATGGTCAATCCAGCCCGGCCGCAGGCGAACATGCTGCACCTGCACTTGCCGGTGAGCCGCGAGCGCGCCATGGAAATCCGCAACGAGATCGCGGCCACGCACGGCGTCTGGCTGTTCAACCGCGCCAGCCATGGCGCGCTGCCGGAGCACAGCGTGGTCGAACTGTATGTGGGCGATAACCTGCTGTCGCTGTCCGACGCGCGCGTGCGCGAGATCCTGGCCCTGTGGGTCGCCGCCCTGACGAATTAATCCGGCTGCCACACCAGGGTCAGACCCGAGGGTCTGACCCTATAACCTACTGAACACACGATGACATTCGCATCCCTTGGCCTGATCGATCCTTTGCTGCGCACGCTCGAAGCGCTGGCCTACCACGAACCCACCCCAGTCCAGAAGCAGGCGATTCCGGCCGTATTGGCCGGCCGCGACCTGATGGCCGCCGCCCAGACCGGGACCGGCAAGACGGCCGGCTTCGCGCTGCCCATCCTGCACCGCCTGACCATGGAAGGCGCGGTGGCGCCGCAGTCCGTGCGCTGCCTGGTGCTGGTGCCCACGCGCGAACTGGCCGAACAGGTCTATGACAGCTTCCGCACCTACGGCCGCAACCTGCCGCTGCGCTATTTCGTAGCCTATGGCGGCGTGCCGATCGAACCGCAGGTGAACAAGCTGCGCAAGGGCCTGGACGTGCTGGTAGCCACGCCGGGCCGCCTGCTGGACCTGCTGCGCCAGGAAGCCATCCGCTTCGAATCGCTGCAAACGCTGGTACTGGACGAGGCCGACCGCATGCTGGACCTCGGGTTCTCGCACGACCTGGACCTGCTGTTCATGGCCATGCCCAAGCCGCGCCAGACCTTGCTGTTCTCGGCCACTTTCTCGGACGCGATCCGCGCCATGGCCAGGGGCCTGCTGAATAATCCGATCGAAATCCAGGTCAGCCCGCGCAACACGGCCACCAAGACCGTCAAGCAGTGGCTGATCCCGACCGACAAGAAGCGCAAGCCGGAACTGTTCCTGCACCTGATGAAAAAGCTGCGCTGGGGCCAGGTGCTGGTGTTCGTCAAGACCCGCAAAGGCGTCGAACAGCTGGTGCAGATGCTGCTGGAGGAAGGCATCGCGGCCGACGCCATCCACGGCGACAAGCCGCAGCCAGCCCGCCTGCGCGCGCTGGACCGCTTCAAGACGGCGCAAGTGCAGGTACTGGTGGCCACCGACGTGGCCGCGCGCGGACTCGATATCGAAGCGCTGCCGCAGGTGGTCAACTTCGACCTGCCGACGGTGGCAGAAGACTATGTGCACCGCATTGGCCGCACCGGCCGCGCCGGCGCCACCGGCGAAGCCGTGTCGCTGGTCTGTGCCGACGAAGTGGACCTGCTGGCCGCCATCGAAAAGCTGACCGGCCAGGTGATAAGGCGCGAGGAAGAACCGGGCTTCGAAGCCGACCACCGCGTGCCGGCCACCGGCGGCGGGGCTTCCGCAGCCAAGCCGGCCGCCGCTGCCGGCAAGAAGAAGCGACCGTTCACTGGACCGCCGGGCGGCAAGGCGGTCCTCGCCACGAGCGGTGGCCAGCGCCCCGCCACACCGGCTGCGGTGCGCACACCGTCCGGCCCAAGCGGTGGCCCCAAGGCTGGTCCGAAAGCAGGCCCCAAGGCTGGCCCGGCGAGCGCCGCCGCGCCGCGCGGCGCCATCATCGTGGCCGGCGGCCGTGGCGCCAAGTCGCTGGCGCGCAGCGCCGGCAAGGCGGCGGCCAGCGCTGCCGGGGGTGGCCAGCGCAAGGCCAAGGCCGGCGGCCGTGGCCCGGCCCGCTGACCGGCGCCCCGGCATCGCGACAACAACCGGCCTGCTACAATAACCGCCTTTACGGGCCGCGCGGCCCCCGCCTCACGTTGGAGAATTGAATGCAGCAATACCAGGACTTGATCAAGACGGTACTCGACACCGGCAGCTGGCAGGACAACCGCACCGGCATCCGCACGCTGAGCGTGCCGGGCGCCATGATGCGCTTCGACCTGCTCAACGACGGGTTCCCGGCCGTGACGACCAAGAAGCTGGCGTTCAAGTCCGTGGTGGGCGAACTGTGCGCCTTCCTGCGCGCTTCGCGCAGCGCCGCCGACTTCCGCGCACTGGGTTGCAAGGTGTGGGACCAGAACGCCAATGAAAACAAGCAGTGGCTGGAGAATCCCTACCGTCTGGGCGAGGATGACCTGGGCCCGGTGTACGGCGTGCAGTGGCGCGGCTGGCCCGGCTACAAGTTGATCGCCGCCGACCAGACAGCACAAATCGAAGACGCCCAGCGCAATGGCTTCCGCGTGATCGCCCCCCTGCAGGACGAGGGCGTGGACAAGGTCCTGCTGTACAAGGCCATCGACCAGCTGCGCGAATGCCTGGACACCATCGTCAACAATCCCGGCAGCCGCCGCATCCTGTTCCACGGCTGGAATCCGGCCGACCTGGACGCCGTGGCGCTGCCAGCCTGCCACCTGCTGTACCAGTTCATCCCCAACGCCGCCACCCGCGAAATCTCGCTGTGCCTGTACGTGCGCAGCAACGACATCGGCCTCGGCACGCCATTCAACCTGGCCGAAGGCGCGGCCCTGCTGCATCTGGTGGGCCGCCTGACGGGCTACACGCCGCGCTGGTTCACCTACTTCGTGGGCGACGCGCACATCTACGAGAACCACCTCGACATGGTGAAGGAGCAGCTCACGCGCGCGCCCTTCCCTGCGCCGAAGCTGGTGATTTCGGAGCGCGTGCCGGCCTACGCCGAAACAGGCAAGTACCAGCCCGAGTGGCTGGAATTGATCGAGCCATCCGACTTCTCGCTGGAAGGCTACCAGCACCACGCGCCCATCACGGCGCCCATGGCGGTTTAACGGACCGTGATCCGGCTGGACTTCATCCCCGGCACCATGTGCGACGCGCGCATGTGGTCCGGGCTGGCGCCGCTGCTGGACGACGCCGCCGACTGCCGCTTCGTACCGCTGCATGAAGCGCACGACCGCGACGCCATGCGGCACACCATCGCCGCGCACAGTGCGCCAGCCGCCAACCTGGTGGCGTTTTCACTGGGCGGCTACCTGGCACTGGAACACGCGCTGGCTCATCCCGAACGCGTCAACTCGCTGGTGCTGATCGCCGCCTCGGCCCAGGGCCTGGCGGCGGAAGAAATCGCACGCCGCCAGCGCACCATGAAGGTATTGGCCAGCCATGCATACGGCGGCATGGCGCCCGCCCAGCTGCGCGAGTTTGTCCATCCCGCCAATATGGGCCGGCCGGAAGTCGTCGACGTCATCAAGCGGATGGCGCTGGAACTGGGCAAGGAACTGCTGCTGGCACAATTCGCCGCCTCAACCGAGCGCACCGATTTGCTGGACCGGCTGCCCGACCTGCGCTGCCCGGTGCTGCTGGTCGGTTCCGAGGACGACCGCAAGGTCGATCCGGCCGACCTGCGCGCCATGCACGCGCGCTGCCCCAACAGCCGCCTGCTCATGTTGCGCGACTGCGGCCACATGATTCCACTGGAAGCCCCGCCGGCCCTCGCCTCAGCCCTCCGCGACTTTCAAGGGCTCAACTAAGCATATAACGGGATAAGCATAAGCTTATTCTTTGACCGTTCGGTTTGATCGAACGATTCGTCAATAACTTACAAATAGACACAACAATACGCGGCCCTGATAATCCGTTACATAAATAATGTAATAACGGAGCACAGCCGTGATGAAAAAAGTAATAAAAACCGCGCAAACCCTCCTGCCCGGCCTGCTCCTGTGCATCGCCGTCACGGTCGCGGCCCACGGCCTGGAACTGCTGGAAGTACGCCTCTTCGGGCGCGCCTGGCTGGAAAGTCTGGTGCTGGCCATCGTGCTCGGCACCATCGTCTGCACGGCGCGCGGCCTGGCGCCCCGCCACCAGGCCGGCGTCAAGTTCAGCGCCAAGACGCTGCTCGAAATGGCCGTGGTGCTGCTGGGCGCCTCCGTCAGCGCCGGCGCCATCCTCGAACATGGCATGTCGATGATCGTCGGGATCGCCGTTGTGGTGGCGATCACCATCACGGGCAGCTACGGCATCGGCCGCGCCAGCGGCCTGCCCGGCAAGATGGCGCTGCTGATCGCCTGCGGCAATTCGATCTGCGGCAATTCGGCCATCGCCGCCGTGGCGCCCGTCATCAACGCCGACGGCAAGGATGTCGCCGCCTCGATCGCCTTCACGGCCGTATTGGGCGTGGTGGTGGTGCTGGCCCTGCCACTGCTGGTGCCGCTGCTGCAGCTATCGGATGTGCAGTATGGCGTGTTCGCGGGCATGACCGTGTACGCCGTGCCGCAAGTGCTGGCAGCCACCGCCACCGTGTCGCAGACCAGCGTCCATATCGGCACGCTGGTCAAGCTGGTGCGGGTGCTGATGCTGGGCCCCGTGGTGCTGGCCCTGTCGCTGCTGGGCCGCGACGACGCGGGCAAGCGTCCGCCGGTGTCGCAGATGGTGCCGTGGTTTATCGTCGGCTTCCTGGTGATGATGGGACTGCGCTCGGCCGCCGTGTTGCCGGCGCCGGTGCTGGCAGTCGCCCATGAAGGCGCCGGCTACCTGACCGTGATGTCGATGGCGGCACTGGGCCTGGGCGTGGATGCGCGCGCCGTGCTGCGCGCGGGTGCCCGCGTCACCGGCGTGGTGATGCTGTCGCTGGTGGTGCTGGGCGTGTTCAGCGCCACCCTGATCCAATTGCTGCACATCGCCTGACAATACACTGGCTGCTCAGGCGATCAACGCCTCCAGCGCCAGCGAGGCCTTGTTCCGGTAGCGCGCCTGGTGCCGCAACAGGCGGAACGCGCGGGCCGGCAGCGCGCAGTCCACCTTGCGCAGCAAACCGGCCTGCAAATAGGCGGCCGCCACCCGTTCGGAAACGACGGTGGCGAAGCCGCCGTACATGGCGGCGGCGCAGACGGCCTCGTTGGACGGCAGCGTCAACGCCACGTCGAGCCGCTCGCCATCCATGCCGAGCGCGCCCAGCATGCCTTCGAACGCGGAGCGCGTGCCGGAGCCGTGCTCGCGCAACACCCAGCGCTCCGTCAGCAGCTCCTCGCCCGTCACGGCGGCCTGGCCGTCCCACCGATGGCCGGGCGCCACCAGCACCGCGATGCGGTCCTCGGCCACCACTTGCACCGACAATTCCGCTTCGTCGATCTCGCCTTCCACGAAACCCAGGTCGGCATCGCCCTCGACCACGGCGCGCGCCACGCTCTGGGTGTTGCCGATGGTGAGGGTGAGTTCGATCTGCGGATAGTGCTGGCGGAACCGCACCAACAAGGCGGGCAGCCAGTAGCTGGCGATGGTCTGGCTGGCGTGGATGCGCAGCGCGCCCCGTTTCAGGCCGCCCAGTTCGGCCAGGGTCAGTTCGGCGTTGCGGGCCATGGCCAGCGTCGCTTGCGCCTCGGCCAGGAAGATGCGGCCCGCTTCACTCAGTTCGATGCGCCGCCCGACCCGGTTGAACAGTGGCGTGCCATAGCGGTCTTCCAGCGCCCGGATGGCGGCGCTGACGGCCGAAGGTGTGAGCGCCAGCGCGTTGGCCGCCTGCGTCAGGTGTTCGCGCTCGGCGACGGCGATAAAAATCCGTAATTGGTCTAACGTCATGAAATAGCGGGGATCTGGGCTGGCCGGCAAGGTGCGGCAAGCCCAGATTGTATAGCGTGCGCCGGTGCCGGCGCAAAAACGGAGGCCGCAGCCTCCGTCCGGTCAAACAACGATGGTGCTTACGCCGCGTCGTTGCGGCGACGGCTGCGGTAGGCGATCAGGATGGCGCCGGCGGCCAGCATGCCGTAGGTGGCAGGCTCTGGCACTGCCGAGGTGATCACGGTGCCACTGTAGCTGGTTGGTGCAGCCGACAGGACCTGGCCCGTCACCAGCAGATAGTAGCTGTCTGGCACCAGATGGCTGCTTACCAGCGTCCACAGGTCCACCTTGCCATCGAGCACCTGGGTGCCGCCCAGCGACAGACCGCCGGAGTTGAACAGGGAGAAGCCCGTGATCTTGATGCCGTCCGTTTGTGCCGGGCTGATGGCCGACACTTGGGCCACCAGATTGCCTGCGCCGCTGGTGGTGAAATTGTAACGATCGCTGAAGGTGTTGCCGCCATTGCCCAAGTCGAACACGTGGCCAAAGAAGTTGGCACCGGCGCCCAGGGTGAGCGTTTGTGCTGGCTGGCTGATATCGGCGGCGGCGGCGGCGGTGCCACCTGCCAGTGCCGCGCCGGCCAGCGCGATGACGGCGAGCGCCGATTTAAGTTTAGTCATATTACCTCCATGTTGAGCGGGACCACAGGCCCCGTTGATTGATCACATACTGCTTTTTGATCTTAGCATGGTAAAAATGACAGGATTAATCGTGCGACACTGTTTCAATTCATGCAGGAAATGTTTCCATCAGAAAATTCAACGGAGCGCACCGGCCCGTTCCGTCAACTCTGCCCTATGAAAAACAGCGTTTGAAGCCTTGCCGCGGCAGTAGCTCGGCTGGCCCCGTAGGATACTTCCTACGCAAAGACGAGAAAAATGCAAGTCTGCGACGGCGGCAACGTGGCACTGCGGCCCGCCATGGGTCGCCCCGTGAATTTGCTATGCTGGCGCGGCGTTCCGACGTTGGCTGGCGACAATGTCACGCACCTCCTTGAGCAGGCCGGGCCGGGCCGACAGGCAAGCCGCACGCTCGCGCGCGATGCGGGCACGGTTCGCTTGCAGCGCCGCCGTGTCGAGCACCATGCCCAGGCCGTCGTAGCCTTCGCCCGTCGCCAGCGCGCGCAGCAGCTCGTCGCCGAGCGCCTTCTTGAAGTGCCCGCCCTCCCAGTACCAGCGCGTGCTCGCCGGCGATCCGCTGGCCGGCACCGCTTCGCACTGGCGCGCGCCAAAGCCGCTGAAATCGGCCAGCAGGATATGGACGCCGGGATGGCGTGCGCGCGCGGCCCCGGCTTCCTCGGCCAGGATCGCTTTCCACGCTTCAAACCACGGCCATAGCCCGGTTTCCTCGAACAGCAGCAGCACCTGGGCGTGGTAAGGATAGATGACCAGCTTGATGTCGCTGCCCGAAGCAGCCAGCAGGTCGAGGATGCGGCGGGTGTCGCGCCGGGCCTGGCCGGCGTTGAAACCGGCGCTGGCCTTGCGCAGGTAGGTGGCCGCGTTCTCCTCGGCGCGGCGCTGGAAGATCAGGTGGTAGCCATCCAGGCGCGCATAAGCGAGGTATTCACGCAGCGGGTTGAAGCCGCGCGGGCTCATGGACTCGGCGTAGGCATCCTGCTGGATGCGCAGGGTGCGCAGGCTGTCCTTGAGCGAGGTGAACGAGTAAAGCGTGTCGAAACGCCAGAACAGGCGCTCGGCCGGATGCGCCGGCGCGGCGGACGGCGCCGGCAGCGCGGCCGGACGCGGTGCCCCGGCGTAATTGAGAAACTCCATGCCCACGATGGCGCTGGCCGGCCTGACGCCATGCGCGCGCAGGGTGTCGATCTGGCTGATCACGGAGTCCATGACGGAGCCGGCGATGGCCAGGTTATAGGCACTGCCCAGCGTGTCCGGGTCGAAGCCAATCTCGGCCCGCGAATTCCCGAAGATGAAATTGGTGGCGCCCGAGCGCAGCGCGTTGGTGGCCTTGATCTCCTCCTGGTAGCGCGTGAGCGCGGGCTTGACCGCATTGATCCCGGCGCGGTTGACGGCGCCATACAGGCCGTAGGGATCGACCACATACACGAAACCGGCGCAAGCGGCGCTGCCCATGGCCAGCGTGAGCAAAACCGTGCGCAGGAAGGAACGGGAGCGGGCGCGCATCAGAACTGGAAGTACAGGAAATCGCTGGGCCGATTGAGCGACAGCAGGTCCAGCAACGCGATCACCCCAATCGCAGCCCCCCACGCGCGCGTAGGCGCCCAGGCCAGGCGCGATGCGCGCTGCGTGCGGCAATCGAGCGCGGGCGCGAAGCGCGCCATGATCTGCTGCGTGTTCGGGCACAGGAACACGATGGCGGCGGCCGCAGCCACGGCACTCCAGGTGTCGATGAACTGGCTGCCGCCACCGCCATAGAAGGTGATGCCCCATCGTTCCATGAGCGGCAGCAGGCCGCCAAAGCGGCTGCCGAAGGCGTCCGGCAAGGCGACGCCGTTGGCGCCACTCATGCCCGCCACATAGGCCAGCGCGGCGTGCAGATCGGGCGCGCGGAAGAACACCCACGCATAGCATACGCCGATGAAGGTCAGCGCCGTCGCGGCACGCTGCCCCAGCGGCAGGCGCAGCGCGGTCCACGCATGGTGGATGGCCAGGTAGATACCATGCAGGCCGCCCCAGATCACGAAGTTCCAACCCGCGCCGTGCCACAGGCCACCGAGCAGCATGGTCACCATCAGGTTGGCGTAGCGGCGGGTCTTGCCGTGGCGGTTGCCGCCCAGCGGCACGTACAGGTAATCGCGCAGGAAGCGTGACAGCGTCATGTGCCAGCAGCGCCAGAAGTCGCTGATGGTGGCCGCCTTGTACGGTGACGCGAAATTGAGCGGCAAGCGCACCCCGAACAGGCGCGACAGCCCGATGGCCATGTCGGAATAACCGGAAAAATCGAAGTAAAGCTGAAAGGCGTAGGCCAGCACGCCACCCCAGGCCAGCAGCAGCGACGGGCCGCCGCAATGGTTGAACACCGCATTCGCATACGGCGCCAGGTTATCCGCTATCAGCACCTTCTTCGCCAGCCCGGCGACGAAGATGGTGACACCGACGGCGAAATCGAGCGCACGGGGACGGTAGATGGCCGGCTTCGCGAACTGCGGCATCATCTCCTTGTGGTGCAGCACGGGACCAGCCACCAGGTGGGGGAAATAAGTCACGAACAGCAGGTAATGCGCGAACCGCCCCTCCCTGGCCTTGCCTTCGCAGGTATCGACCAGGAACGCGATCTGGGTGAAGGTGAAGAACGAAATACCGACCGGCAGCACGATGTCCGGCACCGGCAGGTGCGCGGAGGCTGCGAGAAAGCCCGCATATTTGAACCAGCCGAGGGCCAGCAGGTTGGCCGCCACGCCAGCGGCCAGCCAGCGCCGGCTTGGCCGGCTTCGCAACAGGACGCCCAGCCGGTAGTTCAGCACCACGGAGGCGAGCAGCAACGGCAGGAAACGCGGGTTCCAGTAGCCGTAGAAGAACAGCGAGGCCGCGGCCAGCCACCATGCGGCGGCGGCCGGCGAGCGGCGTCCCAGCAGGAAGAAGCCTGCCAGGACGACCGGCAGGAACAGCAGCAGGAATGGTTGGGAATTGAACAACATGGCCGGCACGCTGACGGAAATACCCAGCATATGATGGGCCGCGCGTGGCGGTCCTGTGCCAGATCATGCTGTGCGGCCGCTGGCCGATGTGGCCCGATGGTGGCCGATGTGGCCGATGTTGCCCAATGGTGGCCGGCCGGCGGCCTATGCCATCAGGGGAAGGTCAGGTCCAGACCGAGCGTGTTTCCGAGGAGGAAGGTGAACAGGCCCAGGCCCAGCAGCGACAGCGCGAAGACGACGGTCGCCTTGCCGCCCGCGCGCAGCACGGCGCGCTTCTGCAACTGGTTGTCTTGCTCCTTCTTGCCTTGATCGTAATGCCACTTGATGGCGTAGAACATGCCGATGCCGAGCACGATAACCTTGAACGCAACTAAAACGACGGGGATCCATTCCATGATTTTGTCTATTTCCGGACAATGACTTGATATGACACATACTACCTCAAAGCAATTTCCTTCCATTGAGACATAATGTCCCAGTCACTTCGACGCCAGGCTGAAACGCGGACCTCGTCAGAATTCCTCCCAGTCATCATTCGCCGGCGCGCGGTTTACCACCGCCCTGGCGCGGGCCGGCGGCGCCGCTGGCGCGGCCTTGGCCAGGCGCGGGGCTGCCGGCCGGGCCGGCTTGAGCGTTTTCACCGGCGCTGGCCGGGCGACGGGCGACGGCTGGGGCATGGCCGTCCGTGCCGGCGCCATACCATCCAGCTTGAACACGCTCACCACCTGGGCCAGCGAGCCGGCCTGCTCCTGCAACGCGCTGGCGGCCGCCGACGCTTGCTCCACCAGCGCCACGTTCTGCTGGGTGATGGCGTCCATCTGGCCCATGTCGGCGTTGATCTGGTCCAGCCCCGCCGTCTGCTCTTGGCTGGCCTGGGTGATCTCGCCCATGATGTCGGCCACGCGCTGGATGCTGGTGACCACTTCCTGCATGGTGGCCCCGGCTTCGTCCACCAGGCGCGCCCCGGTGCCCACCTTCTCGACCGAATCGCCGATCAGTTCCTTGATCTCCTTGGCCGCGCCGGCGCTGCGCTGGGCCAGGTTGCGCACCTCGGACGCCACCACGGCGAAACCGCGTCCCTGCTCGCCGGCGCGCGCCGCTTCCACGGCCGCGTTCAGGGCCAGGATATTGGTCTGGAACGCGATACCGTCAATCACACCGATGATGTCCACGATCTTGCGCGAGGAATCATTGATCGACCCCATGGTCTGCACCACTTCGCTCACCACCGTGCCGCCCCTGACGGCCACCGCCGACGCCGACTGCGCCAGCTGGTTGGCCTGGCGCGCGTTGTCCGCGTTCTGGCGCACGGTGCCCGTCAGCTGCTCCATGGCATGCGCGGTGCGGTCCAGCGAACCGGCTTGCTCGCCGGTGCGGGCCGACAAGTCCATATTGCCGGCCGCGATCTGGCCCGCAGCGCTGGCGATGGTATCCGTGCTGCCCCGCACTTCGTGCACGATGCTGGCCAGGTTGCCCTTCATCCGGTCCAGCGCCGTCAGCAGCGCACCGATCTCATTGTCGCTGCGCGCTTCGATGCGGCCGGTAAGGTCGCCGCCGGCCACCCGGGTGGCGATCGTCATGGCCTGATCCAGCGGCGTGGAAATGGCGCCCAGCAGCGACCAGCCGACGACAGCGCCCACCAGCAGGCCGATGGCCAGCACTGCCACCATGGTCCAGGTGGTGGATACCAGGCTGGCGCCCACGGCCGCGTCGTTGGCCTTGGCCTTGGAGACGGCGTAGTCGGTCAAGGCCTTCAACGCCTCATCACCCTTGCGGTAGGACGGATTAATCTTCTTGATCAGGATGGACTCGGCCTCGTCCCACTGGTTGCCCTTGATGGCGGCGCCCGCCGCGTTGATGGCCTCCACGCCCAGGCCCGCGCTGTCGGCGTACCACTGCCCGGCAAGCCGCTTTTCCTCGGGCGTGGCAATGCTGGCCAGGTAGGCATCCCAGCGCCTGGCCGTGCGGGCCGTGTAGCTGGCGATCAGGTCGAAGTGCACCGTCAGCGGATGGTCGTGCAGCTTGGCCCAGGCCAGCTCCGGGTTGTGCTGCAAGGCTTGCAGGATCTGGCTGCGGCTCTGTTCCATGTCCAGCCGCATGGCGTTCAACTCGGTGCTGTTCTGCTGGTCGCGCAGCGTCACCTGCTGCAGCAGGCCGACGGAATGGCTGGCCCCGTAGATGCCCATCAGGCCATTGGCCAGCATCAGTGCCAGCAACACGGCCAGCGCGCCGATGACGAGTGTCCTGATTTTAAGATTGCTGAACATGTCTACTCCCTCGCTATTGTTCCAGGTTGCCCGCCAATTCCCACGCTTGTTAAATTTCCAACTAGAACTCGCTAACAATTCCCTCGTACAATACGCAAAAAATCAGATTTGAAACTCACACATTTTCACTATGGAACAATTGATATAAATACCATTTTGCAAGTGAGTGTGACGCACGCCGGCTCAGGCCGAATTCAACGATAATGTGGGCACGCCCGCATTGACGGCATTGCCCCTCTTCCGCACCAACACATGAGCCAACTGAACATCATCGTCGCCATGGACGCCCAGCGCGGCATCGGCATCGCCAACACCCTGCCCTGGCGCCTGCCGGAAGACCTGGCCCATTTCAAGCGCCTGACGACGGGCCATCCCATCCTGATGGGACGCAAGACCTTCGAATCGATCGGCCGCCCGCTGCCGGGCCGGCGCAACATCGTCATCACCCGCAACGCCGGCTGGCGCCACGACGGCGTGGAGACCGCCACGTCGCTGGAGGCGGCCATTGCACTAGTGCAAGATGTGCCCGCCTACATCATAGGCGGCGCCGAGATCTACGGACAGGCGCTGGCGCTGGCCGATCAGCTTGACCTGACCTGCATCAAGCAGACCTTCGCCTGCGACGCGTTCTTCCCCGCCATCGACGCCGATGCGTGGATCGAGACCGCGCGCGAGGAGCACGTCTCGGCCACCGGCCTGGCATACGCTTTTGTCACGCAGCGCCGCCGGGCCGGCCAATAAATCCATCTCCATTTCTTTTAGAGGAAACACACAACCATGTCAGGTCACGGATTTCACGTACACGGCCCCCACGATCACGCGGTGGAACATGCTGCCCACGGCGGCGACAGTTTTTCCAACAACATCGCCGTCATGACGGCCATCCTGGCCACCGTGGGCGCCATGTTCGGCTACCAGGGCGGCGCCACCCAGAACGACGCGGCCCTGTTCAAGAACAACGCCGCCATCGACAAGACCCAGGCCGCCAACAGCTGGAACTACTACCAGGCCAAGTCCAACAAGCAGAATCTGGCCGAACTGGCCATGACCCTGCCGGGCGTGGACGTGGAACGCTACAAGGGCGAAGTGGCGCGCTACAAGTCGGAAAAGGAAGACATCAAGAAGGAAGCGGAAAAGTGGGAGGCCTCGTCCAAGGAATGGAACCACAAGTCCGATGAAGCCATGCACGCCCACCACCAGTGGGCGCTGGCCACCACGGCCGAGCAGATCGCCATTTCCCTGGCGGCCATCACTTTATTGACAAGGAAGAAATGGCTGCAGGTGGCCGCCTATGGCGTGGCCGGGGTCGGCATCGCGCTGGGCGCGTTCGCGTGGCTGCACGTGGACCCGCTGGGCGCCCTGCTGCTCAAGCTGGGCGGCGGCGCCGCCGGCCACTGACGGGAACGGAGCGATCGCGGACAATGCGCTAATTTTTTTACCACGGCGCCCCCATTTCTGCGAGAATCCCGTTCTTCATTTTTTTTATGCGCCCCGAACCACCGTCACGGGCGCCCAGCCCGCCCCTGTACAACAGTCAGGGGCGGTCTTCTTTTCTGGAGACAGCATGAAATTTCGTTTCCCCATCGTCATCATTGACGAGGATTTCCGTTCCGAGAATACGTCCGGCCTGGGCATTCGCGCCCTGGCCGCCGCGATGGAAAAAGAAGGCATGGAAGTGCTGGGCGTGACCAGCTACGTCGACCTGTCGCAGTTCGCGCAGCAGCAATCGCGCGCCTCGGCCTTCATCCTGTCGATCGACGACGAGGAATTCGGCGGCGGCTCGGTGGAAGAAACCGACCACGCATTGAAGTCGCTGCGTGCCTTCGTCGAGGAAATCCGCTACAAGAACGCCGACATCCCGATCTACCTGTACGGCGAAACGCGCACCTCGCGCCACATCCCCAACGACATCCTGCGCGAACTGCATGGCTTCATCCACATGTTCGAGGACACGCCGGAATTCGTGGCGCGCCACATCATCCGCGAGGCGAAGTCCTACCTGGACGGCCTGTCGCCGCCATTCTTCCGCGCGCTGGTGCACTACGCCAACGACGGTTCCTACTCGTGGCACTGCCCCGGCCACTCTGGCGGCGTGGCGTTCCTGAAGTCGCCCATCGGCCAGATGTTCCACCAGTTCTTCGGCGAGAACATGCTGCGCGCCGACGTCTGCAACGCGGTGGAGGAACTGGGCCAGCTGCTGGACCATACCGGCCCCGTGGCCGCCTCCGAGCGCAACGCGGCGCGCATCTTCAACGCCGACCACTGCTACTTCGTCACCAACGGCACCTCGACCTCGAACAAGATGGTGTGGCACTCCACCGTCGCCCCCGGCGACATCGTGGTGGTGGACCGCAACTGCCACAAGTCCATCCTGCACTCGATCATCATGTGCGGCGCCATTCCCGTGTTCCTGATGCCGACCCGCAATCACCTCGGCATCATCGGCCCCATCCCGCTGGAGGAATTCACGCCCGAGAGCATCGCCCGCAAGATCGAAGCGAACCCGTTCGCGCGCGAGGCGGCCAACAAGAAACCGCGCATCCTCACCATCACCCAGTCCACCTACGACGGCGTGATCTACAACGTGGAAACGCTGCGCGAAATGTTGGACGGTAAGATCGACACGCTGCACTTCGACGAAGCGTGGCTGCCGCACGCCACCTTCCACGACTTCTACAAGAACATGCACGCCATCGGCAAGGACCGCCCGCGCGCCAAGGAGTCGATGATCTTCTCGACCCAGTCCACCCACAAGCTGCTGGCCGGCCTGTCGCAGGCCTCGCAGGTGCTGGTGCGTGAGTCGGAGTCGGTCAAGCTGGACCAGGACGCCTTCAACGAGGCTTACCTGATGCATACCTCGACCTCGCCGCAATACTCCATCATCGCCTCGTGCGACGTGGCCGCGGCCATGATGGAAGCGCCGGGTGGCACCGCGCTGGTGGAAGAATCGATCATCGAGGCGCTGGACTTCCGCCGCGCCATGAAGAAGATCGACGAGGAATGGGGCAAGGACTGGTGGTTCAAGGTGTGGGGGCCGGACGACTTCGCGGAAGACGGCATCGGCTCGCGCGAGGACTGGATCATCCGCGCCGACGACACCTGGCACGGCTTTGGCAAACTGGCGCCGGGCTTCAACATGCTCGACCCGATCAAGGCCACCATCGTCAACCCCGGCCTGGCGCTGGACGGCACGTTCGCCGAAACCGGCATCCCCGCCTCCATCGTCACCAAGTACCTGGCCGAACACGGCGTGATCATCGAGAAGTGCGGCCTGTATTCGTTCTTCATCATGTTCACCATCGGCATCACCAAGGGCCGCTGGAACACGCTGCTGACGGCGCTGCAGCAGTTCAAGGACGACTACGACAAGAACCAGCCGATGTGGCGCATCCTGCCCGAGTTCGCGGCCGCCAACCCGGTCTACGAGAAACTGGGCCTGCGCGACCTGTGCCAGCAGATCCACAACTTCTACAAGGCCTACGACGTGGCGCGCCTGACGACGGAGATGTACCTGTCGGACATGATCCCGGCCATGAAGCCGTCGGACGCCTTCGCCAAGATGGCGCACCGCGAGATCGAGCGCGTCGCGATCGACGAGCTGGAAGGCCGCATCACCTCCATCCTGCTGACGCCCTACCCGCCGGGCATTCCGCTGCTGATTCCGGGCGAGCGCTTCAACAAGACCATCGTTGACTACCTGCGCTTCGCACGCGACTTCAACGAGCGCTTCCCCGGCTTCGAGACGGACGTGCACGGCCTGGTCAAGCGCGAAGTGGACGGCAAGCGCGGCTACTTCGTCGACTGCGTCAAACAATAAGGCTGCCATCAACAAATGTCGGGGACGGCCCCCAATTTTCACGATGTGGAAATTGGGGGCCGTCCCCGATTTTTTTTTGGCCGCCCCCACCCGCACACGGACCGGCCGCGCACAATTGGCACACCTCAAACAGGCGCGTGGCCAGCCAATCTATAGTGCAACACGATGCCTCGCGCCCGCGCACTTTGCGCCCGCGCGCTCCCGCTCGCGGCATAGACATTGCGGCATAGACATGAATCCCACGATTAGCGCCGTATGGCTGCACGCCCAGCCCGCCCTGTCCGAGCGCGCCGCGCAGCTGGCGGCGCGGTTGGCGCGGGCCGGTGTTGCCGTGCGCGACGGCGATGCAGACGGTGCTGGTTGCCACATCGTGCTGCTGGACGGCGCCGACCCGTCGCCGCCGTCGTCGCTGCCACCGCGACGCGAGGACGACTGCGTGTTCGCCCTGCTATGCGGCGCGATACCGCCGCCGGCCGCATCGTCGTGGGCCTTGCTGGCCGCCGGGGCGGCCGATGTGCTGTGGTGGCCAGCCGGTGACGCCGATCCGGCGCCGCTGCTGGCCCGCTTCGCGCGCCGGCTTGCCATCGCCCGGCTGGCCGCGTCGGACATGGTGCGCCAGACGCTGGTGGGCCGCAGCGCGGTCTGGCGCAAGCTCGTTGACGATGTGGTGGAAGTGGCCGCGTTCAGCACCTCGTCCATCCTGGTCACGGGCGAAACGGGCACCGGCAAGGACCTGGTGGCCCAGGCCATCCACCGGCTCAGCGGCTGCGCCGGCGAACTGACCGTGCTCGATTGCACCACGCTGTCGCCCGAACTGGCCGGCAGCGAATTGTTCGGCCATGAGCGGGGCGCATACACGGGCGCCGTGGGCGCGCGCGATGGCGCCTTCGCGCAAGCCGACCAGGGCGTGCTGTTCCTGGACGAGATCGGCGAACTGCCGCTGCCGCTGCAAGCGCAGTTGCTGCGCGTGGTGCAGGAGCACAAGTACAAGCGGGTGGGCGGCAATAGCTGGCAACCGAGCCAGTTCCGCCTCATCTGCGCCACCAACCGTGACCTGGAGGCGGACGTGGCCTGCGGCCGGTTTCGCGCCGACCTGCTGTACCGCATCGCCGGCTGGCGTTGCCGCACGCCGCCGTTGCGCGAACGGCGCGACGACATCCTGCCGCTGGTGACGCACTTCCTGGCCGCGCATGCGGCGCCCCAACCGGCCTGCGAGCTCGATCCGGCCGTGCGCGACTACCTGCTCACGCGCGACTACCCCGGCAACGTGCGCGAATTGCGCCAGACGGTGGCCAGGCTGTGGCACCGCCATTGCGGTTGCGGCCCCATCACGCCGGGCGCCGTGCCGCCCGACGAGCGGGCGCCATGCGCCGCCGCGCTGGCCGCGTCGTGGCCGGACGCCGCCTTCGCCGGCGCGATCCGCCACGCGCTGGAGCGGGGCATGAGCCTGGCCCGCATCACCCAGGCCAGCGCCGACACGGCGATCCGCATCGTGCTGGAACAGGAAGGCGGCAGCAACCAGCGCGCGGCCCAGCGGCTGGGTGTGACGGACCGCGCGCTGCAAATACGGCGCAAGACACGGCCCGCCGACGGGCAGCAGCTGTAATGCCGCCACCGGCTGGCCGCGCGCCGCACGCCTGCTGACCGGCGCACCGTCACGCGAGCCGGCACAAGCGCCGCAGGTTGCCTCCCAGGATCAGGCGCTCATCCTCCTTCGGCAAGCCAAGCAGGCGCACCTTGTGCAGCTCCAGGCCCGGATGCAGCCAAGGGCCGTCGGAACCGAACAGCACCTTGTGCGCGCCGGCCCGCCGCACGGCCTGCTGCAACAGGTCGAAACGGCGGATGCCGGCCGTATCGGTGTAGATGTTGGGATGCCGGACCAGGTGGTCGATCATGGCCAGCTGCGCGCTCCAGTCGTCGGCGAAGCTGCCCAGGTGTGGCAGGATGAAATCAACGTCCGGGTAATCCTGGGCCAGCAGTTCGGCCACCGCCACCTCGCCCACCGGGTCATACAGCACCGGCAGGTGGAAGGCGCGGGCGGCGTCGCACACTTCGCCATTGATGCGGGCGTCGTGGCGGTGCAGCTTGATGCCCACGAACCCAAACTGCTCGACCGCCTCGCGCAACATGGCGCGGATACGCCCCCGGTCGCGCCTGGCGTGGACGAAGGCGAAACCGAGCAGCCGCTGGGGCGCGGCCGCCACGATGCGGGCCACGGCGCGGTTGGCCCGCGCATAGTCCGAATGAAACGCGGCGAACAACACGCTGCGTCCAATGCCAGCACGCGCGGCCCGGCGCAGGTAGCGCTCCAGTCCCGCGTTGGCATCCCAGGGGCCGGTCAAGCCGTCGCCCGGGCCGGCGTGGCAATGGCAGTCGATAATCACGGCGTATCTCCCGCGCAGTGGTGGCGACCATCAGTGATCGCCGATCAGTAGTCGCCGCTCAACACGATGCGGTTGCCCCGGCGGCGCCACCGGCCCGTCACGCCCGATGGCATCACCGATCCGCCTCGCAGTCTGGCCGCATGGCCGCTCCGGGATGGCCGCGTCAGCGCCGGCACATGGCGGCGCGCGGCCACCAGCACGGCAGCACGCACCGAGGCCGGACTGCCATCGCCCTGCCCCGCCAATTGCGCCGCCGTGCCGGCCAGCCGCACAAAACGCCGCGCCGCCTCAAATTCCTGCTGTTGCGGCGCCAGCCCCTCGAATTCCATTTCCAGCGCCTGGCTGACCACGGTGCCCACCGCGCGCCCCAGCGCCGTGCCCACGCCCGGTATGGGAATCAACGAGCCCAGCGCGCCGCCCACGTAGGGCAAGGCGCGCTTGGCCACGGCCTTGAGCACACCGCCCAACGGCGAGGCCACCTTCTTCACCCCGTTCCACACGCTGCTGAAGACATTGCCCAGGAACTGCTCCAGCTCCGCCTCGCTGGACACGGACAGCAGCTCCATGGCCAGTTGCTGTTCCCGGTCGGCGCTGAACGGCAAGCCAGGGCCGCTCGTCGCGGCGCCAAAGGGCAGCACGTCGAACGTTGCCCCGTTCCCGCATCGCGAACAATCACAATAGGGCGGATGCACCACCGGCTCATCGTCATAGGGCCACAAACCAGTGCCGTAGTAGACCGGATAGTACGGCCGATGGCGCGGCCATGGATGGCCCGGATGGCCCGGATGGCTTGGGTGGCCAGTGTAGCCCGGGTGGCGCCGATGGCCCGGATAGCCCGAAGCGCCAGGATGGTGTCCATATGGCGGCCGTCGCCCCGATCCGCCCTTGGCACCCGAACCGCCCGCGCGCAAGCCGCCGCTCCGATAGCTGCGGCCGCCGCGTTCCTGTTCCAGTCCGAAATCCCCTTCCCGCTGTGCCGCGCCGGCCTGCGCCGGAAACGGCAACGTGTCAAATAGCTGGTTCATCTTCATTCTCCAACAAGGTCGCAAGCGCATCCAGCGCCCGCTCGATTTGCTCCGGCCGGTGGTCGGCACGCAGCAGGAAAGTCAGCGCGCCACGCCGCCCTGCCCGTTGTGCGACAGCGTGTATGCCGCGTTCCGCCAATGCAGCCTGCAGTCGCACGGGCGCAGCCCATGACGGCAGCGGCAAGGTCTGGACGGGAAATGCGCCTCCGCAGCATCGCATGCCGCGCCGTGCCGCTCCCGTCCGGAAGCGCGCCACGTTGCGCCACAGGCAGGCGCGCAGCCAGCCGCCGCATGCCCGGTTGATGGCCAGTGCCCGCGCCGCCGCCGCGATCACGGCCACGGACGGCGGGCTGCAATGGCGCCGCACCTCGCTGCGGCTGGCGAGCCCGCCCACCAGCGCCGCGCTGCCCGCCAACACCGCCAGCGGTGCGCCGAAGCCCTTGGCCAGCGAGGCGCCCACGAGCACGCGCTGCCCGGTCACGCCGGGCAGGCGCAGCGAGCCACCGCCTTGCCTGCCCTTCACGCCCAGTACCTGCGTATCGTCCAGCACCAGGTAGCCGTTCCACACGGCCGCGATACGCGCATACGACGCCAGCGGTGGCCCGGCCCCGGCGCCGGGACAATAGCCATCGGCCAGGATCAGCGGGCGCCTTCCCGCTTGCGCTGCCTGCCGCGCCAGCCGGCCGGCCACCCGCGCCGCGCCGCGCGGAAACACCTGCATCGAGGCTCCTTGCAGCACGGCCCGTTGTGCACCCCAGCGCGCGATTGGATAGGCCCCGCCGTCCACCAGCAACGACAGCGGCTGCTGCGCCAGCACGCCGAACAAGTCCCAGAACAGGTGCAGCGTGGACGGCAACAGCAACGCCGCTTCGCTGCCCATCAAGCGCGCCAGATCGGTCGCCACCTCGCGCGCGCCCGGCGCCTCCTCCAGTGCCGCCGGACGCCCCAGCGTCAAGGCCGGCCAACCGTCGAACGCGGCCGACGGATGGCGCAGGCCCAGATACAAGGCGCTGGAAAAGTCGGCCATGCCGCGTCAGGCCGTGCCGCGGACCTGCTCGGCCAGCCGCTGGCGCAGCAGCACGGACGGGATGGTCGCCTCGGCCACCGGGTCCACCTTCTCCACCGACAGATCGACGCCGGTGGCGGCCCGGTAGGCGTGGATATAGCCCTGTATCTGCGGCCGCCAGAACCGGGCCCAGTTGAAGGCCGGTGTCGGTTCGTAGATGTCGGCCCAGGCGCCGTAGCGCACCGACAGCAGCACCTGTTCCCCGAACATGGCCAGGCTGCGGAAGTGCACCACGCTGGTGTCGGTCCAGCCCTGCAGCTTTTTCATCGCGTCCACCCGGTCCATCCACGGCTCCGGATAGGCCACCATCAGCCGCGTGGGCAGGAATTCGCGGAACTCGGGCCGGGCCAGCAGCCACTGCTGCATCAGCATCTCGATGCGGGCCGTGGACGGCAAGTCGCCGAACTGGTTGTGCGCCCCCTGCGACAGGATCAGGTGCACTTCCTTGAGCGCGTTCAGCACGGGGAAGGCGTCGGCCTTGACGGTGGTGTCGTCGTCCTGCTTGTAGAACTGGGTGCACAGGCGCAGCAGGTGGTGGAACGCTTCCAGGAACTTGGAGCGCGTGTCGGCCGCGCGGATATGCTGCACGGCCTTGCCATCCAGCCGCACGCCGTAGTGGTGGTCGTACTCGTAGTTGCGCCGCACTACCGTCAGCCGGTGCTGTTCGTCCTGCGTGTAGCCCCAGATCAGGTTATTCAAGGGCCGCAGCATGTCGATCTCGGTATTGGCCAACGGGTCGTTGAGGCCAGGTCCGCGCACGTTCTGGAAGCGCTGGGTGATGGCGTTCATGGTCTGCACCAGCATGCCTTCCTCATGCCAGTAGGACCAGATCAGCTCCAGCAGGCAGGGGTTGGCCAGCTTGTCCTGCAAGATGCCGAAGCACAGGTCCGCGTCATGTTCGCGTCCGTGCGCCAGCTGGATCGGAATGTCGGGCAGCTTGCGGCGGATGATGGCCAGGTAGGGCAAGGTGGCCGTGCCATCCACCTTTTCCAGGTAGTCGTTCAGCAGTACTGTCTCCAGGTCCTTGCCGGGCGGGATATCGCGCCGGTCCAGGTAGGCGTTGTCCTCGTCGGGATTGAAGGCCAGCGGCTTGCTCAACACCCCGCAATTGACCATCACGAACGCTTCCGTGGCGGCCTTGAGCACACGGTACGATTCGGCGTCCGTGAACGGCAGCGCGCGCCGGTGGCGCAGATGATGGAAGCGGTCGGCCTTCTTCAGGAAGCGCTCGCCCTCGAAGCCGGCCGGGCCGAACACGGCGCCGTTGGCGGGCTCGGCGCAAAACAGGCTGTCGATGAAATGCAGGTAGTTGGTGAAGCTCATGGCTTCGGTGCTGTTGCGGATCAGGGTCCACAACGGCAAGTCCTCGGTCGGCTCGGTCTCCGTGCGCGACAGCGACACGCCCACGTTGCCGGCGATGAGTTGTGGCGTGCGCTCCTCGGCCTCGAACTCGGCCCCCAGCGCGATCATCGCCGGCGGCCCGCCCGCAGCCGCCGCACCCGGCCCGGCCACGCCCGCCAGCGCCGCGCCGGCACGCCGGCCCAACAGCATCTGGGCCTCGAAGCGCTGCACGCCGGGCCTGCGCACGGTGCAGCTGAACTGGTAGTCCTCGCCGCGCACCCTGGTCCACGGCGCGACCGGCACCACGTCGATATGCGACCGCACCTCGTCGCTGGCGTCGCCAAAAAAACCGACCCGCGCCATCACCCGGTCGCTCACGCGCGCGGTGTGGCAATCGCTGGGCTGGCAATCGGGGGTCTCGAAACGCAACGTCACTTCCGGATCGAGCTCCAGCTCGAAACACAGCAAGGCGGCGCAGCCGGCATGCACTTGCGCGCACTGGGGGGCCACGATGGGGAAATGGTCATACACGGCCACATAGGCCGCCGGCGGCAGGTCGGAAAAGGTGGCGTAGCCGCGCGCATCGGTGATGCGCACTTCGAGCGGCGGCTCGAGGGTGCCGTCCCAGTTCTCGGGCTCGAACCTGGCGCAGTCGCCTGCGCCGCGATACAGGGCAATGGCGGCGTTGACGACGACCGCGCCGGTCGCCTTGTCATGCACGCTGACCTGGACCGCGCCGGGCCGGGTATCGGCGGCCGCCGGGTGCTTGGTTGTCATATCATGCTCCTTCCAGGGTGGACAAACGATGTTGATGCGCGCCGCACAGGGCGCTGGTGTCTAAGGTGGTACGCAGCGCCCAATGCGTGAGCAGCCGTTCAAGCAGCGCCGCCTCGGCCTCGGGCGCCAACGTGCCGTCGGCCCGCGCCTGCCCCAGCACGGCGAAGACGAGCGACGGCGCGGCGCGGTACATGCGCGCCGGTACGCGGTTCCAGAAGCGGAACAGCAATTGCAGTCGCGCGGGCTGGCGCGCCGCAGCGTTCATCGCCTCCAGCAGCGAGCGCCCGCGCAAGGCGGGTGGCCGGTGCTGCACCAGCAGGCCGACCAGGGCCGGCATGCTGTCCTGCAGTTGCGCCAGCAACCGCGACTGCGGCGGCGCCAGCCCGGCCGCCGGGTAGTAGGATTCCCACAAACGTTCCAGGCGCTCCCATTGCGGATGGGGATACACGCTGCGCCCCATGGCGCAACTGAGCTTGACGCGTATCCATGGCACCGGGTGCGGATCGTCCCCGTTGAGCCGGAATACGAACGCGCGCGGCAGGCTGACCACGCCGATCAGGCCCAGCGTGGCCACCACACCGACGCGCAGCAGCGACCAGAAATCGGCCACGATCTCCGATATCCACCGCTCCCACAATTGCCAGGCCTGCGGCGCACCGGCGCCACCGCGCTGCATGGCCTGCAGCAGCGGCCGCAATGAGTTGACCAGATCCAGCAGCGCCGCCCCCTGGTGCCCCACTTCATGCACCAGCGACGAGGCGATGCCGCTGCCGACCATGCGCTCGCGCGGCACCCGCACGATGGCCACCGGATTCTCGCCACCGCCGGGCAGGCGCGTGCGCGCGCGCCGGATCGCCGCACCGGGGCCGCGATCGAGGTAGCAGACCACAGGCGGCGCCTGGTAGTACGCCCCGGCCAGCGTCAGCGCATCGGCCGCCACCGCATCGAGCCCCGACAGCCACACGCCGTTCTCATGCTCGCTGCGCTGGGTGATCACTTCATTGAACAGGTCGAACTGGGTCAGGGTGGCGTTGAAGCGCAGGCGCAGGAACGTGAAGCGGCGCTGCGCGTCGGCCGCGCTGGCAACATGCCGGGCCGGGCCCCGCAACCACGCCAGGTACTGGCGCACCATGCCATGCAGCTCGCGCCGGCCACGCGCCAGGTAGCTTTCGATCGCCGTCTGCGCCTGCGGCAGCAAGGCCGCCGCCGGCACCATCGGCTCGATCAGCGCGAATGGCCGCAGGCGCTCCAGGCGCGCGTGCAGCGAGCGCGCCTCCTGCGTCAGCATCCACACGGCGAATGCGCTGATGGCCATGGCGGTCAGGCTCCGTACAGGACGATCTTGTGGCCATGACGCATCCAGCGCCCCGACTGGCCCCGCCCGTGCCCGCTCCCCGGGGCGCCGGCGCCCGCGCCGTGCGCGCCGCCGAAGCTGCCGGTCGCGCCGCCCATCGTGCCGGACCCGCCGCCCATCGTGCCAGGGCGGGCCAGCAGGCCGGGCGCGAACTGGCGCGCCGCCGCCATGGCCGCCGCTTGCGCGATGGCGCGCGGATCGCCGGTTCCGCGCGACGAGGCGGCCCGGTTGACGGTATCGGCCGCCAGCCGCACGAATTGGCGGGCGCCTTCGAACTCGCGGTCTTCACCGCTGACCGATTCCGCCTCCAGGCCCAACGCGCCGCCCGCCGCCGAGGCCAGGCCGCTGCCGATCTTGGCGCCCAGCGGCCCGCCAAAGTAGCCGCCGATGGCGCCGCCTGCCAGCGGCAGCGCCTTCTTGGCCACGCCCTTGAGCACGCCGCCGATGGCCTGGCCGATCGGCGACTTGATCACCTGCCCGGCCACCGACGCCGCCTTGCGCAGGAAGCTGCCCAGGAACTGTTCGAGCTCGGCCTCGTTACTGACCGACAGCAGCTCGTTGGCCAGCTCCATCTCCTCCGATTCCGAAAACATGCCTTGCTGGCCCATTTCGCCGCCCCACTCGCCCTGGCCGAACTCATACTGTTCCGCCTCGTAGCCGGACATTTCCTGCTGGCCGAATTCCAGCGTTGTACGATCGATGTCATGCATGGTGAACTCCCCCATCTCTGGTCAAACAACAAATGCGCGGGCGAACAGGCCGCCCGGCGCGCCACAAAGGTGCCGGTCGGGCCGGATCAACAGTCATAGACGACGATGCGGTCGCCCTGCCGCTGCCAGCGTCCCACCCGGCCAGCCTCACATTGCAGCAGGCCGGGCGCGTGGCTGCGCGCCGCCTCCGCCAGCGCCGCCGCGACACCGGCGGGCCGGACGGCGTCGGCCGCCAGCCGGATTGCCTCCCTGGCGAAGCGCACGAAGCGCTGCGCCAGTTCGAATTCCTTGTCTTCCGGGCTTAAGCCCTCCAGCTCGACCCCGAAGATGCGGGCCGCGCGGGCGATCGGATCGCTCTTGCCGCGCCGCCGCAAGGACTCGATCACGGGCGCGCCCGGCCAACGATGCAGCGGCAGCACCTGCCGGGCCGCCCGCTTGAGCGCGTCCGCCAGCGGCGCCGGGCCGCCATCCTTGCGCACCATCGCATCGATGAACCGGTCCAGCTGCGTGGCGCCCCGCAGTTCCAGCAGGCGCGCGGCCAGCGTCAATTCATCGCCGTCCTCCGCGCAGGTGCCGCTGGACACTTCGAGGAATTCGAGCTCGGGACGGTAATCGAGCAGGCGCTGGTTCATACGCACTCCGTTGGGCTGGGCGCACACGCGCCTATGACCATTGCATCGCAAGCGCCATGCCAGCCAGCGTCCGGAGGCGAGCGCGCGAACATGGCGAAATCAGGTTCGGATTGTTGTCAGGGCGCGCCGTGGCGGCGAAACCGCTTTCGCCCACGGGCTGCAGACATGGGACTAGCCATGATGGGAAGCACTTGCGTGCGTTGGAACGGGCATGCGGCGCGATGCCGCATGCCCTTGCCGCCGGACAGCCTGTCGTCAGCCGCTCACGCCCACCGTCAGCGTGGTGACATAGCCATCCGTCACATTGCCCGTCACGGCCACCATCTGCAACGCCGTGCCGTCGCCAAACACGTTGTCGGTCGCATAGCTGATCTGGGCCAGGTTGCGCACGCTGGCGCTGTATCCCGCGCTTGCATAGACTTCGTTCAAGGTCGCCATCGGGAACGTGAACTGCGACGTCTTGACCCGGTTCGACGCGTTCGCGCTTTTGGCCAGCGTGGGATAGACCTCGAAGTGCACGTGCGGCATGCGTCCGGAATAGCAGCCGGGGAAGATGGTGCTGAACGTGACGGCGCCAGCGCTGTCCGCCTCCTGCACGCCACGCAGGTAGTTCTGGTCTGTCACACCACTCGAATACAACGAATAATTGCCGTCACGGTCGCAGTGCCACAGGTAGACGGCGTAACCCGGCAGGCCCGCGCAGCTGCCGTTGGCGTTTACGATCTGCAGCTTGATCGTCAGCGGCACGCCGGCTGCCACGGCCGCCGCGCCATTGAAGCTGCTGCGGATATCGCTGCGCACCACGCCCGCCAGATTCAGCACACTGGTGGTGCCGCTGCCCATGCCGTTGCTGTTGGTGCCGTCGGCCGGGTATGGCCCGCCTGTCTCCTCGGGAATCACGGCGCAGGCGCCGGCCGATCCCGTGGAGGTGGTGCCGCTGGTGCCAGATGAGGTGCTGGTGCTGGCGGTGCTGGTGTCCGTTGTGGACGATCCGCCGCCGCAGCCCAGCACCGGCAGCGCCGACGCGCCGGCCAGCAGCCAGCGCAGCGACTGGCGCCGGCCGGCATTCATTCGCATCATGGCGGCCAGATCGTCCGCCAGACTGTGGCCATGTGCCTCCCGATTGTTCTCCATGGCGCGGCCCTTACACGTTCGTATTGATCAGGTTACCGCTGCTGCCGGCGCCGGACAGGTTATTCGACAGCGCCTGCAGGAAGCTGGCCAGCTTGTCGTTGCTGTCGGCACTGCTGGTGCCGCCGGTGCTGCTCTTTCCACCCAGTTGATCGAGCAGGTTCCTGAACGTGCTCTCCAGGTCGGAAGTGGCATCCGCCGCCGTGGTGTCGTCCGTGCCGCCGGTGGACGTTGTGGCGGTTGTGGCAGTGCCGCTGCCCAGCTTCGAGATCAGGCTTTGCAGGTCGGACGCCAGCCGGCCTGGCCCGCCGGCGCCACCGGGGCCGCCCATGCCCTGCCCCTGTTGGCCTTCACCATAGGGTGGCGGACCGTCCTCATTGGCGCTGCCTTGCGCGTGCAGCGCGCCCATCAGGCTTTGCAGGAAACTCCCCAGCGCCTGCGCCACGTTGCTGCCGTCGGTGGCCGAGGTATCGCTGGTGGATGTGCTATCGCTGGTGCTGCTGGCGCTGCTGTCGGACGACGCACCTGTTCCCGACGCGCTGCTGGTGCTGGTCACGCCGATTTCCTTGAGCGCATTCGCAATGGCCGCCACCAAGCCGCCGCCATCGGGGCGGCCACCGGGCGGCGGCCCACCGCGCACCGGGCCGTTGTCGCCGGCGCCGGAGGTGGAACCGGTCTTGTTCAGGAAACTCATCTGGCTGACAGCGCTGCCGGAGCTGAGGGCATTGATCGACATCGTATTCTCCTTGGTTGGGGTGGAGCGAGGAATGGGTAAGTGCGATGAAGCGAGGTTACTGGCGCGGCGCACGTGGCGGCAGGCGTGGCTGGTCCTGCAGGCGCGCACGCTCCTCCAGCTGCTTGCGCTGCTCCGGCGTCAACAGGGCCAGCAGCTTCTGCTCCGTGCGCACGTGCTGCAGCATGATGTTGGCCATCGCCTGGGCGCCGGCTTGCACCAGCGACGCGGCCCTGGCATCGTCGTATTGCGCCGCGTGCGCCAGTTCGCGCAGCGCCGCATGCGCCTTGGCGGCCGCCTTGCCCTGGTCACGCAGGTAAGGTTCCTGCGCATGCAGGATGGCGAACACCTTGTCCTGCTGCGCCTCGCTCAGGTCCAGGCCACGCAGGAACGGTGGCTCGCCACCCATGCCGGGGGCGCCGAACGGCATCATGCCGGGCATGGCCGGGCCGCCATGCATGGCTTCCGGGCCGCGCATCGGGTGGCCGCCTTCCATGCCGGGACCAGCCGGATGGCCGAACGCGGGGCCGGTGCCCGGCGTGCCATCGGCCATCGCGGCCACGTCGGCCACATCGGCCAGGTTGGCATGGGCGGCCAGCGGCAGCGCCAGCATCGCGGCCAGCAGGAGTGCTTGCAGATTGGTTCTCTTGGTATTCATGACTGCGGTCCTTGGTTGTACGTTGGAGCCGCCATTTTCTGGCCGGGAGGTGTAAAGCGCCGTTAGGACAAGGTAAATCCATGTAAAGACGATCACTCCCGCCCGTGTAAAAGCGGGTAAATCCGGGCCGGGGCCGCTCCCGCTTGCGTTATGATGGCCGCATCCACACCGCCCCCAACACACAGCTGCAATGAGCAAAGTACTGCTGATAGACGACGATATCGAACTGATAGGCATGTTCCAGGAATACCTGGAGCAGGAAGGCTTTGACGTCAAGGCTGTCCACGACGGCGAAGCCGGCGCGGCCGAAGCGCTCACCGGCACCTACGCGATCGCCATCCTGGACGTGATGATGCCCCGCATGAACGGGCTGGAAACCCTGCGCCGCATCCGCAGCAGCAGCCAGTTGCCGATCCTGATGCTGACGGCGCGCGGCGATGACACGGACCGCATCGTCGGCCTGGAACTGGGCGCGGACGATTACGTGGCCAAGCCCTGCACCCCGCGCGAACTGACGGCCCGCATCCGTGCCATCCTGCGCCGGGCGCAGGCCGCGCCAGCCGATACCGGCGGCGCCCCCGCCACACTGACCGTCGGCCAGCTCACCATGTGGCCGGAACAGCGCCGCGCCGCCTGGGCCGGCGTCAAGCTGCAACTGACCAGCACCGAATTCAACCTGCTCGAAGTCCTGGCCCGCAACGCCGGGCGGCCCGTCAGCAAGAACGCCTTGTCCGAACAGGGCCTGGGACGGCCCATGGCCCGCTTCGACCGCAATATCGACGTCCATTTGAGCAGCCTGCGGCATAAGCTGGGCACCATCGCCGACGGCCGCTCTTGCCTGCAGACCGTGTACCGCCAGGGCTATCAGCTGATCAAGGAATAAGCCGTGGGCCGCCTGTTCTGGAAGTTCTTCCTCTCCATTTTGCTGGCCCAGCTGGCGGCCACCGTGGGCATAGGCGGCGCCGTATGGCTCAAGAACCGCAGCGCCACCCACAACGCCGGCACCGCCCTCGACACCAGCCCGCCGGCCGAAATGGCCATCAGTTCGGCCGCCGCCACGCTCGAATTTGGCGGCGCCGATGCGCTGCGCGGCCTGCTGGTGGCCATGCGCCACCATCGCGTGTACGCGGTTGACGCGCAAGGCCGGGAGTTGCTGGGGCGCGCCGTCAATCCGGCGATGCTGGCCGAAGCGCGCGCCTTGCTGAAAGAAGACGACGGCAGGCCGGCCGTGCGCGACGTGCGCTCTGGCGGCAGCCAGCACTACCTGCTGTTCCTGCCATCGCACGAACGCCTGCGCGCCTTCGACGCTGGCTATCCGAACCCGCTGCTGGCCGGACTGGGCGAGCCGCGCATGGACCAGCCGCCGCGCCATGGTCCTGGCGACGGCCCTGGCGGTCCACCGCCAGAACCGCGCGACACTGGCACGCAGCCCGCGCCCGACGGCGGTGGGTGGCGTATGCCGCCACCCGGCGACGCGGCCGACGGCGGCCCGCTCCACGCCGGACCGCCCCGCGCCGGACCGCCGCCCGATGGCCACAATCCCCGCTTCCAGCCGCTGGCGCCCTACGTACCTATTGTGGCGGCCATCCTGGCCAGCCTGTTGTTCGCGATGCTGCTGGCCTGGTACTTCTCCCGCCCGATCCGGGCACTGCGGGCCGCGTTCGAAGCGGCCGCCGGTGGCGACCTGGCGCCGCGCTTTGCCAATGCCTCCGGCAAGCGCGGTACGGAATTGAACGACCTGGGGCGCGATTTCGACCGCATGACGGCGCGCCTGCGCAGCCTGATCGACGGCCAGACCCGCTTGCTGCACGACGTCTCGCACGAACTGCGCTCGCCGCTGGCACGCTTGCAGGCGGCGATCGGACTGGCGCACCAGCAGCCGGAGAAGATGGCGTCGTCCATGGCACGCATCGAACGCGAGAGCGTCCGCATGGACAAGCTGGTGGGCGAACTGCTCACCCTATCGCGGCTGGAGGCTGGCGCGCTGGGCGCGGGGCAGGAGGAAATCAGCATGGCCGACCTGCTGCAGCAGATTGTCGACGACGCCGGTTTCGAGGCGTCGAGCCAGCGCCGCTGCGTGGCGTGCGATGGCGATGCCGACGTGGCGGTGGTTGGCCAGGCCGACCTGCTGGCGCGTGCCATCGAGAATGTGGTGCGCAACGCCATCAAGCACAGTCCGGAAGGCGGCACGGTCCAGCTACAGTTACGGCCGCGCCCTTACGCGCGCCAGCTGTGCATCCGCGTGCTCGATAACGGGCCAGGCGTGGCGGCGGAGGAACTGGCATCCATCTTCCAGCCGTTCTTCAGGTCCGCCAACACCCGTAACGATACGGATGGCCATGGCCTGGGCCTGGCCATCGCCCAGCACGTGGTGCACGCGCACGGTGGCAGCATCACGGCCAGCAACCGGCCGGAGGGCGGGCTGTGCGTGGAGATCGCGCTGCCCTTGGCCCGGCAGCACGTACCCGGAACGGACGCCGCGCCCTGACCGGCGGGGTGACCGGGGCCTGGCGCCCCGGCCCGGGCCACGCAATCACTCTTCGAATGCCCACAACATGTGAGCGTCCAGCTTCAGCCGGGCATACGCTTGCAGCGCATCCAGCTGGGCCGTCTGGGCCGCCAGCGCAGCCTCCAGCGCCTGGCGCCGGGCCAGCAGCGCCTCGCTCAGGGTCACTTCACCGGCCGCATAGGCCTTCATCATCAGCGCTGCCTGGCGTTCACTCTGCCGCGCAATGCTGTCCATGGTTTGCCAGACCTGGCGGCTGTGGCCAGTGTCGAGCACCACGCGGCGCGCCGCCGCGTCCACGCGGATGCGCGCCAGGTCCAGCCGCTCCCGGGCCTGCTCGGCGCGCGCGGTGGCGGCGCGCGTGTCCGCGCCCCGGCCCGCGCCCGGCAAGGGCATGGACAGCATCACGCCCAGCACCCGTTCCTGGCCGCCCCGCTCGCGGCTGGCGCGCACGCTCACGGTCGGATCGGGCATGCGTTCGGCGCTGATGCGGCGCGCCTGCTGCGCCGCCAGCTGGGCCTCCGATTCCGCCAGTTCCAGCTCGTGGTTATGGCCCACGATGCTGGCCACCCAGCTGTCAGCCGTGCCTTCCGGCTCCGGGGGCACCGGCAGATCTGCCGCCAGCGCGGGCGGCAGGCCGGGATAATTCGACCGCAGCAGTTGCTGCGCCAATGCGCCGCGCTGGCGCGCCTGCTGCAACTGGGCCGCCACGCGCGACTGCTCCGTTTCCGCCTGCAATTGCTCCAGCGCCGCGCCGTCGCCCGCCCTCACGCGCTGGACGGCAATGCGCGCCAGTTGGCCCGCCAGTTCATGCTGCTGCTCCAGCCGCGCCACGGCCACGTTCTCGCGCACGGCCGCGAACCAGTCCGTCATCAGGTTGCGTCCCGCTTCGTGCCATGCATCCTCATGGGCGGCCTGCGCCACGGCCACGCCGGTGGCGCCGATGGCCGCGTCCTGGGCCGCCTTGCCGAACCAGCGCACTGGCCGCTCCAGCGCAAGCTCCTGTTCGCGCCAGGTCGGTCCGGCCAGTTCGTTGCGCGTGCTCACGCCGGCGCGCACGATCCACTCATGCCGGCCCGCTTCCAGCCCGGATTTGTTTGCCTGCGCCACGACACCCTGCAAGGCCACTTCCCGCAACTGCGGCATGGCGGCCAGCACTTGCCGCACCGTGGCTTCGGGCGGCAGCAACGCCAGCCCCGGCTCGGCCGCATGCTGGGCAAAGGCGGGAGCGCCAGCCAGCAGTGCGCACATCGACAACGCCGCGATGCGCTTCATACCAGCCTCCCAAACGCCAGCACCGGCGTGAGCCACCACGCCACCTCGGCGTTGCGCAGTTCCGCCGCCAATGCTGCCACCAGCGTTTTCAGGCCGTCCACGGTGCCCACCACCTGCACCAGCTTGCGGCGGCAGCGGCCCTGCACCTGTTCCAGCGTGGTATGCAGGGTCGCGCCCTGGCCCATGCCGTGCGCGTCCACCACGGAAAAGCCGGGCGCCAGCTCGGGACGCAGCAGCAGGAAATCGAGCACGTCGCCTTCCAGCGCACCGGGAATGGCCAGCGTCAGCATGGCCTCGTAGTTCGTATCGGTACTCATGTTCACTCTCTGTTGGTTCTCGTTTCTTAACCTTGCCGCGCCACGCCAAAGCGGCGGAACAGCAGCGGCAACAGGATCAGGGTCAGCGAGGTCGCGCTCAGCAACCCGCCGGTGACGACGATCGCCAGCGGCTTCTGGATTTCCGAGCCGGGGCCGGTGGCCAGCAGCAGCGGCACCAGGCCAAAGGCCGTGATACAGGCCGTCATCAGCACGGGGCGCAGGCGGCGCAAGGCGCCTTCCACCACCACTTCCGACAGCGCCATGCCGCGCGCCAGCAACTGGTTGAAGCAGGTGATCATCACCAGTCCGTTCAGCACGGCAATACCCATCAGCGCGATGAAGCCAACCGAGGCCGGCACGGACAGGTACTGCCCCGTCACGGCCAGGGCCAGCACGCCGCCCACCAGCGCGAACGGGATATTCACGAACACCAGCAACGCCTGGCGCACGCTGCCCAAGGTGGCGAACAGCAGCAGGAAGATCAGCGCCAGCGCCACCGGCACCACCATGCCCAGCCGGGCCGCCGCCCGCTGCTGGTTCTCGAACTGGCCGCCCCAGGCCATGTGGTAGCCGGGCGGCAGCGGCACCTGCCTGGCGACGCGCGCCTTGGCTTCGTCCACAAAGCCCACCAGGTCGCGGCCCCGGACGTTGGCGCGTACCACCACCATGCGCGCCGCATTTTCACGCTCCACCTTGACAGGGCCGTCCACCATGCGCAGCGCGGCCAGTTGACCGAGCGCCAGTGCCTCGCCGCCTTCTTGCGGCAGGCGCAGTTGCTGGAACAGGTCGGGCGAGCGTTGCAGGTCGTCGGCGCCCCGCAACAGCAAGGGCACGCGGCGGCTTTGTTCCACCACCACGCCGACCGTGCGGCCTTCCACCAGGGTGCGCAAGTCGTTCTGCACCTGGTCGCCATTGAGGCCGGCGCGGCCCACCGCCGCGCGGTCCAGCTCCACCTGCAGGTACTGGACGCCGCTGTTCTTGATGGTCAGCACGTCCTCGCTGCCGGGAACGGCTTGCACGGCGGTGACCACCGCATCGGCCAGTTCGCCCAGCCGCTTGAGGTCCGGACCGTAGATCTTCACGGCCAGGTCGCCCCGCACGCCGGACAGCATTTCCGAGGTGCGCATTTCGATCGGCTGGGTGAAACTGATGTTCAGGCCGGGGAAGCCCGCCGTGGCGGCGCGCAGTGCGTCGATCAGCACTTCCTTGTCCTGGCTGCGCCACTGGGCGCGCGGTTTCAGCACGAGGAAGGTGTCCGTCTCGTTCAGACCCATGGGGTCCAGCCCCAGTTCATCGGAACCCAGGCGAGCCACGATGCGCGCCACTTCCGGCACCTCGGCCAGGATGCGCTGCTGCAGCGCCATGTCCAGCCGCGCCGATTCCTGCAGGTTCACCGATGGCAGTTTCTCGACCTGCATGATGATGTCGCCCTCGTCCAGCGTGGGCATGAACGACTTGCCGATGAACGGGAACAGCACGGCCGCCAGCACCAGCGCGGCCACCGCGCCCACGGCCACCTTGCGGCCATGGCCCAGCGCCGCCGCCAGCAGCTTGCGGTACTGGCGCTCCAGCCATTGCACCAGCCGCGGCGCATCGCCGTGGTGGTCCTTCAGCAGCAGCGAGGCCAGCACGGGGATCACCGTCAGCGACAGCAGCAGCGAGGCGGCCAGCGCGAAGATGATGGTCAGGGCCACGGGGCCGAACAGCTTGCCCTCCAGCCCTTGCAGCGACAGCAGCGGCAGGAATACGATCATGATGACCAGCATGCCGGCCGTCACCGGCAGCGCCACTTCGCGCACGGCGCGGTAGATCACGTGAAGGCGCGCCAGCTTGGGGCCATGCGCGTTGCCGTGCGCCTCGATGTTCTCCACCACCACGACGGCCGCATCCACCAGCATGCCGATGGCGATGGCCAGGCCGCCGAGCGACATCAGGTTGGCACTCAGGCCATATGCCTGCATCAGCACGAAGGTGCCCAGCGCCGCCAGCGGCAGGATGCACGCCACCACCAGCGCCGAACGCAGGTTGCCGAGGAACAGATACAACAGCAGTACCACCAGCACAGTCGCCTCGCCCAATGCGGAGGTGACGGTGCCCACGGCCCGCTCCACCAGGTTGCCCCGATCGTAGAAAGTCTTGACGCTGGTGCCGGCGGGCAGGGTCTTGCCGATCTGTGCCAGCTTGTCGCGTACCTCGTTCACCACCTGCTGCGCGTTGGCGCCGCGCATGGCCAGCACCAGCGCCTCCACCGCTTCGCCCTTGCCGTTCTGGGTCACGCTGCCGTAGCGGGTCAACTGGCCGATGCGCACCGTGGCCACATCGCCCACCCGCACCGTCATGCCGTCACGCGTTGCGACGCTGACGGCGCGCACATCGTCCAGCGTGCGGATATTGCCGTCGCTGCGCACCAGCAGCGATTCCTCGCCCGCGCCCAACCGTCCGGCACCGTCGTTGCGGTTGTTGTTCTCCAGCGCGGCCTGCAATTGCGACAGCGACAGGCGGCGCGCCGCCAGCGCCGTCACGTCCGGCACCACCTCGAAGCTGCGCACCAGGCCACCGAGCGTGTTCACTTCCGCCACGCCGGGGATGCCACGCAGTTGCGGGCGGATGGTCCAGTCGAGCAGCGTACGCTTCTCGGCCAGCGACAGCGGACCTTCAATGGTGAACATGAAGACTTCACCGAGCGGCGTGGTGATCGGCGCCAGGCCGCCCACCACGTTGGCCGGCAAGTCCTTCAGCACGCCGGCCAACCGTTCGCTGACCTGCTGGCGGGCCCAGAACACGTCCGTGCCGTCCTGGAAATCGAGCGTCACGTCGGCGATGGCGTACTTGGACTGCGAGCGCAGCATGATCTGGCGCGGAATGCCCAGCAATTCCTGCTCGATGGGCGCCACGATACGCGCCTCGACTTCCTCGGGCGTCATGCCGGGTGCTTTCATGATCAGCTTGACCTGCGTGCCGGAGACGTCGGGAAAGGCGTCGATCGGCAGCCCGCGCAAGGCCTGCACGCCGGCGGCGGCCAGCAGCAGCGTCAACACCAGCATCAGGAGGCGCTGCGACAGCGCGAAGGCGATCAGGCGTTCCAGCATCACTTGCCCCCTTCCGCGCCCAGCCCCAGCCAGGCGCCCTTGATGGCGGCCACGCCGCGCACCGCCACCTGGCTGCCGGCCGGCAGCGCACCCTGCGCCCACATGGTGTCCGCGCCCGCAGGCGTGGTCGTTACCGGCACCGCCGCGAAGCCGGCGCTGCGCTGCACGAACACATAGCTGGCCGCGCCGCGCCGTACCAGCGCCGACGACGGCAGCAGCACGCCGCCGGCCGGCTTGGCCGCGACCGTGGCCTGCACATACTGGTTCAGCTTCAGGCAACCGTCGGCGCGCTCCACCCGGGCCCGCACCAGCACACTCTGGTTGCCCGCGTTAAGCTGCGGCGACATAGCCTGCACGCGGGCCGCGCCGCAACCGGCCACCTGCACGGCGTCGCCCACCCGCAGTTGCGATGCCAGTTGCGGCGTGGCCTGCAGTTCCAGCCACAGCGCGCCGGACCTGGCGATGCGCGCCAGCGGCACGCCCGCCTCCACCCGCTGGCCCGGCGCCAGCGGCAGTTCCAGCAGGGTACCGGCGGCGCCCGCCGTCAGGGTCAGGGCCGGCGACATGGCCTGTTTTTCCAGCAGGCGCGCCAACTGGGCCTGTCCCATGCCAGCGGCGCGCAAGGCCTGGCGCCGCTCGCTGGCCATCACAGAGGCCTGCATGGCGGCGGCCCGGCTCTCCTCCAGCCGCGAGCGGGCGATCACGCCATCCGCGAACAAGGCTTCGTCGCGCTCCAGCTTGCGCCGCGCCAGCGTGGCCTGGGTGGCCAGTTGCAGATAGTCGCGCTGCCATTCCACCAGCTGCTGGCTGAACAAGGTGACGACAGCGGTGTTGGCCCGCACCTCCTGCAAGGGGCTCACGTGCACCTGCTGCACCACGCCGCCGACGATGCTGCTCAGGACCGCCGTACCCTCGGGCGCGGCCACCACGGTGCCGGACAATTGCTGGCCGCCGGCGCCGCCCTCCGCTCCGGGCGCGGCGGCGGCCACAGTCTGCACACCGGCGCGGCGCTGCTGGGCGGCGTCCAGCTTGATGATCTCCTCGGCCGCGCTTTGCGCCGCCGCAGGCCAAGGGACAGCCGACAGCGCCCCCGCCAGCGCGGCCGTCAGCAGCAACAGTTGGCCGCAGCGGGTGGCGGCGCGAGGGGTAGGTTTGGATATCATGACAGCCTGTGGATTTGTGGTGAATGCTGCGGATAATGGGCGAAACTTGTTAAGAGCTTCTTAACAACCGGGTCCTACCATGGGATCATCCTAGCCGGGGGCCGCCCGGCGCGTCTGCGCGGCAGATCATGAAGTTTATGGAAAGGACACCATGCGCATATTGTTGGTCGAGGACGATCCCCAGCTTGGGCGGGCCACCCAGATCGGTCTGGACCAGTCGGGCTACGCGGTCGACTGGGTGCAGTCGGCCGAGAGCGCGCTCACGGCCGCCCGCCTGCACCACTACGATTGCGTGCTGCTGGATCTGGGCCTGCCCCACATGGACGGCATGCAGGTACTGCGGGCCCTGCGCGGCAATGGCTACGCGGGCGCGATCCTGATCGTGACGGCGCGCGACCAGGTGCCCGACCGCATCGCCGGCCTCGATGGCGGCGCGGACGATTTCATCATCAAGCCGTTCGACCTGGACGAACTGGCGGCCCGCATCCGCGCCGCCAGCCGCCGCGCGGCCGGGCGCACGCAGGAACTGCTCACGCACGGCACGCTGGAGATCGACACGGCCGCGCGCCAGGTGCGCAACGCCGGCCAGCCGGTGCCGCTGACGAACAAGGAATACGGCATCCTGCTGATGCTGGTCGAGAACCGGGGCCGGGTGCTGAGCCGCGAACAATTGGAAGAAACCCTGTACAGCTGGGGCGAGGAAGTGGAAAGCAACGCGATCCAGGTCCACATCCACCACCTGCGCCGCAAGCTGGGCAAGGAACTGATCCGCACCGTGCATGCGGTCGGCTACACCATCGATCCGGCGCCAGCCGGCCCCGCGCCATGACAGCGGCCACCGCGCCACGCGGCTGGTCGCTGCGGCGCACGCTGCTGGCGGTGCTGCTCAGCCTCACCTGCGCCGTGTGGGCCGTGAGCGCCTTCACGGTGTATGTGGAAGCGGACCGCGAGAGCCAGGAACTGTTCGACCAGTCGCTGACGGAAACGGCCCACCTGCTGCTCACGCTGGCCGCGCACGAGGTGGAGGAGCGCCAGGGCATGGACGCCACGGCGCTGGACGAGCACGATGACCTGATGCATGGCCAATACCTGATCTTCCAGTTGTGGGACAAGAATGGGCACCTGCTGTACAAGAGCGCCGCCGCGCCCGAGCAAGTGCTGGCCGACACCGAAGGCCTGGGATGGACCACGCTCGGGCCCCGCCGCTGGCGCACCTACACCAGCTGGGACGGCAAAGGCCAGCTGCAGATCCAGCTGGCGGAACCGGCCAGCCATCGCCAGGAGATCAGCGACAAGTTCGCCCATCGTATCGCCGCCTACGCGCTGCTGGCCGTGCCGCTGCTGGCGGGCGCCATCTGGTGGAGCATCAACCGCGTGTTCCGCACCTTGCAGCGCAGCGCCGGCGAGGTGGCCCAGCGCACGCCGAACGAATTGCGGGAAGTGAGCGTGGACGGCGCGCCGACCGAAGTGCAGCCGCTGCTGCGGGCCATCAACCAGCTGTTCGAGCGGGTGCGGCGAACGCTGGAACACGAGCAGCGCTTCACGGCCGACGCGGCGCACGAGCTGCGCACGCCGCTGGCCGCCATCAAGACCAACCTGCAGGTGATCCAGCGGGCCCGCAACGACGCCGAACGCAACGAGTTCCTGGCTGGCCTGGGCGCCAGCGTGGACCGGGCCAGCCGGCTGGTGGACCAGCTGATGACGCTGTCGCGGATGGAACCGCAAACGGGCGCCCACCCTGCCCTGCGATCGGTGGACCTGTGCGAGCTGCTATCGACGCAGGTGCCGGCGCTGCGCGAGCAGGCGCGCCGCCACGGCCTGCAACTGGAGACGGAACTGTTCCCCGCGCGCTGCATGCTGGACCCGGACAGCATCCTGATCCTGCTGCGTAACCTGTGCGACAACGCCATGCGCTACACGCCCCAGCCGGGCGTGGTGCGCCTGTCGTGCCGGCGCGAGGGCGAGCATGTTTGCCTGGAAGTGGCCGATACCGGCCCCGGAATTCCGCCCGAGATGCGCGAACGGGTGTTCGACCGCTTCTTCCGGCTGGCGGACGCGAATCAGCCGGGCAGCGGCCTGGGACTGTCCATCGTGCGGCGCGTGGCGGACGCCCACGGCGCCAGCGTGCAACTGGGCGACGGACTCGATGGACGGGGCTTGGGCGTGCGCGTGCTGTTCTAGCCAGCGCCGAGGAATGAAGGTGGCGCGCGCCGGGGCTTGGCCCCGGCATCGCGGCTTGATTCAGCTTGAATTTAACCTGAATTAAGCCTTGGGCAGGGTCACGCCGTGCTGGCCCTGGTATTTGCCGTTGCGGTCCTTGTACGACGTTTCGCAGATTTCATCGCTTTCGAAGAACAGCACCTGGGCGCAGCCTTCGCCGGCGTAGATCTTGGCCGGCAGCGGCGTGGTGTTGGAGAATTCCAGCGTCACGTAGCCTTCCCATTCGGGCTCGAACGGCGTCACGTTGACGATGATGCCGCAGCGGGCATAGGTCGATTTACCCAGGCAGACGGTCAGCACGTTGCGCGGAATGCGGAAGTACTCGATGGTGCGGGCCAGCGCGAACGAGTTGGGCGGGATGATGCAGACGTCGCTCTTGACGTCCACGAAGGAGTTCGAATCGAAGTTCTTCGGATCGACGATGGTGCTGTTGATATTCGTGAAAATCTTGAACTCGTCGGCGCAGCGGATGTCGTAACCGTAGGACGAGGTGCCGTAGGAGATGACCTTGCGGCCGTCCTGCGCGCGCACCTGGCCAGGCTCGAAAGGCTCGATCATGCCGTGCTGCTCCGCCATCCGGCGTATCCATTTATCGCTCTTAATCGTCATTGCAAAGCTACCTCAAAAGTGGGAACGGCTGGGCCACGCGCGGCGGCGCGGCGTATTTGCACGCGATTTTACGCGAAACGGCCACTGAGCTGAAAGTTTTAAGCGCCTCAGGCATGCGCCGGCAGCTTTTTCGGACTGCGCGCGGGGCGGTGATCGGCCAGCAGCGCCTTGATCATCTCGGAGGTGGCCTCGGCCGCCAGCTTGGGCGACTCCATCGGGAACAGATGGCCGCCCGGCAGCAGGCGGAAATGCTCGCCCACCAGCGCCTGGGTGTGGTCCAGGCCCGATTGGCTGGTCTCCCACGAATCCGTGCCGCCGATGAAACCGATCGGCACCGGGAAGCGGCCGCGCATCATCGCGCCCAGGTGGTGCGGCAGGCTGCGATAGACAGCCGTCTCGATCTCGCGGGTGAAACGCAGTTGCACGCCTTCCGGATGCGGTTTCAGGCCATGCTCCATGTAGTCGCGCAGCACGCCGGGCGCCCAGGCCGCGAACAGGTCCTTGCTCACGAAGTGCTGGTAGGCCGCCTCCGCGTCCGGCCACACGAAGCGGCGGCGGGCCGAGAAGCGGGCCGGCGAATACTTGTCCGCGCCCTTGGTCATCTTCATCACGCGCCAGAACAATGCGCGCCAGCCGGCCACCACGGGCGAATCGAGCATCACCACGCAGCGCACCAGGTCCGGGCGCTTGTGGGCGACCATGAGGCTCAGCATGCCGCCCAGCGAATGGCCCAGCAGGATGACGGGCTCGCGGTAGCGCGTTGTCAGATCGTTGATATATTCGTCCACCAGCGCATCCCAGCCATCGGTGACCGGATAGAGCGGATTATGGGCGTGCATGTCGAGCGCCTGGATGTCGAATTCCCGGCCCAGATACTGGAAAAACTGGCGGTAGGTGCCGGCCGGGTAGCTGTTGGCGTGGGCGAAGTGCAGCTGGGGCTTGCTCATGTTTTTATGCTAACGCCTTGCGGTACAAGGCGGTCTCCATTGGGTAGCGATCGTTTTATTGTAATGGAGGCGCCGCGGGGCGGTTGGTGGAGGTGCTCTAATTTCCGGTCGCCGACAGGCGCTCCCGCAGGCGCTGCAAGGTGTCCGTAAAGACGTCGGTCCGGTCGAAAGCGCGCGCCAGGACCAGGGCGCCCTGGATGCCGCCGACCGCTTCTTCGGCCAGCGCGATGGCGTCTTCCGGCTGGCGCCCGGTCCGTACCAGTGCCGCCGCGAGCGCGGCTATCCAGGCGGCGAAGTAGTGATGGACCCGGCCGGCGAAACGATCGCGCTCATGGCCAAGCGCGAACACGCCCACCAGGCACACCCTGCGGCCGGACAGGAAATAGCGGCCGACTTCATCCAGCATCGCCCCTATGCCAGCCGCCGCATCGGCGCATTCGTTCAACGATGCGAAGACGTGCCGCTTGAACCAGTCGTCGATGTGCGCCAATACGGCGTCGGCCATTTCCTCTTTACCGCCGGGGAAAAAGTGATAGATGCTGCCCTTGCCCAGCTTGGTCCCTTCGGTGATACGGGCCAGGCTGGCCCCTTCGAAACCATAGGTGCGAAACACTTCCGCCAGCATCGGGATCACATCCTCCCGCTCCGCGATCACTCTCGCCATATACCTTCCTTAAAAACCGAAATCGCTCAGGCTCGGATAATCCGCCGGGCGTGGGCCGCTATTGTCCCACAAGAATTTGCGTTCCTCAGCTTTGATGGGATGCTCGTTGATGCTGGCGTGACGGTGGTGCATCAAGCCGTTTTCGTCGAATTCCCAGTTCTCGTTGCCATAGGCCCGGTACCACTGGCCGGAATCGTCATGGTATTCGTAGGCGAAGCGCACGGCGATGCGGGCGCCGTCGTAGGCCCACAGTTCCTTGATCAAGCGGTAATCCAGTTCGCGGTTCCACTTGCGCGTCAGGAAAGCGACGATGGCCTCGCGGCCCCGGACGAATTCGGCGCGATTGCGCCACCAGCTATCTTCCGTATAGGCCAGCGCGACTTTCCCGGGGTCGCGCGTGTTCCAGCCATTTTCCGCCAGGCGGACTTTTTCGGCCGCGGTTTCGCGGGTGAAGGGTGGCAGCGGTGGTCGTGCAGACATGAAAATTCTCCGTTAGTTAACTGATCGGAACACTATGGACCGATCAGTACAATAACTATAGACTGCCCGACAGAAAGTTGCAAGGAGAACTCTTGCATGAGGCAGGAGACTGATGATTGCCAATTTACTAATCCGCTCAACCAGTATTGTCTAGTCAGTACTTTCCACAGATATTATATTTTTACTAATTTCGTAGAATCTATACGGTATCGCCTCATTTGCAGGATCACACCATGCACACAAACGCCATGCGACCGCCCCCCATCATCCTGATGGTATTGCTGCTTTTCTCCACCCAGGCATGCACCGACATTTTCCTGTCCGGCTTGCCCTTGATCGCCCGCGAATTCGGCCTGTCGATGGGCGCGAGCAATCTGACTATCTCGGTCTACAACTACAGCCAGGCGTTGTTCGTGCTGTTTGTCGGCGTCGTCAGCGACTTATGGGGCCGCCGTTCCGTGGTGCTTTCCTGTTTGTTCGTACACATCGCGGCCTCGGTCTGGATCGCGCTATGCAGCGCCATGCCCACCATGATCGTGATGCGGGCCGCGCAGGCCCTGGGCAGCGCCGCCATCTACATCGTCCTGCGGCTGGTCATCAAGGACACCATGGACAAGAAGGCGCAAATTCACGCCACCGGCTTGCTGGTGGTCGGACTGGTTCTTTCGCCCATCCTGGCGCCGGTGCTGGGCGCATGGATCGTCAAGGTGTCCAGCTGGCGCAACTGCTTCTGGGCCATCGCCCTGTTTGAAATCCCCTTGTTCGGGTGGGCCTGGGTGACGATACGGGAGAGTAACCACCGGCAAAAGGAGTTTCGCGCCGCCTTCAGCATGAAGACGCACCTGCTGAACTACTACCGCGTGCTCAGGAACAGCTACTTCCTGAGCCTGGCGTTGATCGTCGGCGCCGCGTTTGCCGCTTTCTACGCCTTCATCAGCATTTCGAGTTTCATGTACCTCAATCAGTATGGGATCACGGAGACTGCCTACGGCTATCTGTTCATCGGCATCGCCCTCGCCTATCTGCTGGGCAATCGGACGATGAGTAGGCTCAACGCGAACAACGTCGCGCCGCGGAAGATCATCGGCATCGGCATCTACACTTCCCTGCTGGGCGCGACCGTCATCCTGGCCCAGGTATTTTTCCACTCCACCGTGCTCACCGTCGGCCTGATCACGCTGGGCACCTGCCTGCTGCGGCTGGCCACGGCGCTCATCAACCCGCCCGCACAGGTGATGGTGACCAACCACTTCCGCGACCAGGGCGCCCATGCGCTGGGCCTGCTCACCTGCATCCAGTACTGCTTCGCTGGCATCGGTACCATGGTGGTATCGGACCTGTCGTTCCTGCCGAGCGCGAATTTCACGATCAGCACCGTCGTCTTTATCGCCCTGTCGCTGACGGGCTATCTGCTCGTCTCCAGGAAAGCGCTGGCCATGCAGCTGAACTGAAGCGGCTGCTCGCTGGACGAAGCGGCATCGCCGGCCACAACGCTATCCCTGCGACAACGACCTGACTGCGGGTCCGCGCAGCCCCCGGGCCTGCAGTCGAACTTTTACTTCATGTCTTTAAGAAGTCTCACTTTTTCTTCGTGATAAATCGCACTTTTACTTGATCGGACGGCTGCAGCTGCATTCGGGCGCGCGTGTGCAGCCTCGAACTGTATCTGAAACTTATTTTGCCAGCGTCTCTTGCAAGAGGCCGAATCAGGTATATGATAATTAAACCAAGCTTAAAGTTAAGGCAAGTGTTAAGCAGATTTGACGGGGGGCGAATATGAAAATGATTGTCGTTGTCAATGAACAAGGACACGTGGTCGCCGCAGCCCACGCCGCCCTCGAGCCGGTACCGGACGGATCTCATCTCGACGCGCCCGACAAGCGGCCGACCTGTGGCCTGAGTACGCTCCCGGGCCAGCGGATGGAAGTTGTCGACCTCCCAGAACACCTGCATGCCCTCGATGTTGAGCAACGGCTCCGTGCGATGCTCGACCATCGCATGCCGCCTGACTCCACTTCTCTCGAATACATGCCCCGGTCCAGAAAATAGCACCCTGTTGTCTTCTTTTTTCGAAGGGAGTACCCATGGCATTCAACGACATACAGCCTGCAGAGGGTCCTTTCATCATAGGCGCGGGACCGGTACGGCTCTCCATCCGATACCCAAACGGCGATGACCATGGCGCGCAGTGGATCATGGCAAATCCCATCGGACCTGGTGCACTCGAAGTATCGAACTTCGCAAAAGAAAAACGCGTGCGTGTTCCGAACGGTATCGAAGTTTTCTACTGGGTGACCGTCACGAATATTGGCGAAGATACGCTATTCAATATCCAGGGTGGAGGAAATGCCTGAGGCCGGTGTCGCGCGCTTTCCCGAGCGCAGCAGAAGGAGACGACCATGTATCAAGAGCAAGACGCACGGCTCGGTTTGGCGGAATATCTGACCGCGCTGCAAGCGGAACTCCACAGTGCCAGCGCACAGGCTGAGCAGCACGATCTGCCCTTCGGGGTCGACAGCGTGACGCTGGAAATCGATATCTCTTTCACGCTCGCCCGTTCCGCAGAAGCGCGGTCCCCGGGGGAACCGGAATTCTGGGTCACGGACGTCACGGCACAGGCGAACGACCGAAATGCGCCGGCGCCACACTGGGGCATGCAGCGCCTGACTGTGCGCTTGTCGCCCCGGGCCCTGGTCGCCGACGCGGTCCAGCCTAACGACCTTCCACCATCCTCGCTGCCGCGCACGCGCTTGGCGGATTAAGGCCGGGCACGGCCCATAGTTCCATCCTTGACTGCAGGAGGTGTTGCGATGGAAGTTCTCAAGCTCGGCGAACCAGACAACTTCTGGAACGCGCCAGCCTATACGGTCAAAATACGCGGCCTGCGGTATCTGTGGGGATCGGACGGTCTCACACAGAACCTGCACTTCGAGAAGGCCTTCATCCTCCACATCGCCAACGATCTGGCCGGCGCGCCGGTCACGATCGGAACCCGCGCCGCACCGGGCAACAACACGGATCTGGGCCTCATCCAGCCAGGCCAATGCCTGTCGGTTTCCGTGAACGACATCATGGGCGTCTATGCCGGATGCGCGTCCGATTCGGCGGTCCACTGCCTGATCTACTGAGCAATCCACCGAAGGGGAACCTCTGCCATGGCCACCGCGAACGTCATCTCCATGATTGCCCAACCGGTGCACATGTCGTATCTGTGTTTCGAAACTGGTGGCATCCTCGACACTTGCGCAGCCCAACTGGGTGCCACCGTCAACGACATTCCCTTCCAAAAGTTCACCGACCAGGTCAAGGCCTCCGGGACCATGCCCGGGGACCCGTCTCGACTGCGCGGCGATGCCGACGGAGTCATGCAGATGGCACAAAAGTTCGCCCTGGCGACGCTCAGAAATGAGGACCGCAAGACGTTCCTGAACAGTGCCGTCAATTCCAGACAAAACATCTATTTCTCAAAGCATGCCAATGCGGCGTCGGTCATTTCCACCATCGAGGGCACATACGACAAGACCTCACCGGCTTCGAATCCAAATCTGGTCGAGCTTCTCAGCGAGCTCGCCAACCAGCAGCTGACGGAGCTGGGGGAGGCATATTCGGAGGACGACCGCACGGGCGTGGTGAAAGCCGCCACAAGCAGCCTGGAAACGACAACGACGAGCTCAGGCTCTTCGAATCGCGCGGGAAAGTTCTATCAGGAAAGTGTAGGCAGGATCATACCGAAGGGCACCAAGCTGCCGCACGACCTGCCACTCCCTTGGGAAGGAACCTTGCAGGGCTCGAATCTGCTATGGCCGTCGGGGTATGAATCAAAACGTTTCATTTCTGACGGTGCCACCCCGGGTACGGCGCTGACAGTGGGTGTGAATTTCGAGGAATCGACCAACGCGGGCCGGTCGGCCGGATCGCAATCGGCAGAGCACGTCGACTACGAGTACCGGATGCCTTATCTGGAAGCACAAGCCAGGAATCTGCGTGCGCAAATCAGCCTGAATGACCAGAAATTCGGTTTATTCATGTTCGGGCAGACCATTCCGCACTTGGCACAGATATTCAAGAATGAACTTGCGGCGGTCGACAACGATGTCTATCAACTTCAGATTGCATTGCTGCGTACCGTTCTGATCTCGCCTCGTCCGGGCGTCGTGACCGGAATCTACAAGAATCCGGGAGATGCGGTGAGCGCAGGCGAACCGGTGCTGCGGGTCGAGGACAATCGGGTCGTCCATCTGATCGCCAACCTCGCGTTGTACGGTCCTATCGCGATAGGCAACACTGCGACAGTGACGACGACATTGGGAGGCGCGGCGCATCCGGCTACGACACTCCCTCCCGGCAGCGTGGTGGCCGCGCGTGCACAAGGAAGTGGTGGCCGCTGGGAAGTCGTCGTCAAGGTCGACAATATCGACGGCGCCGGGAATGCCACCCTTCCGCTCGGTTACATCTTCGACGCGGAGTACACCACCGTCACCATTGTGTGAAAACCAGGCCGCGCAGACGGCACCATGAACAGCAGACATGGCGCCAAACTGGCCCGAATACATGAGGAGAGTCTGATGGCAGGCGAAGGCGGCGGTGGCTCGGGTGGCGGTGGTGGCGGCGGAACGGGCGGCGGTGACGGCGGCGCCGGACCCGACGCTAGCGCCATCCTCGCCTATCTCAACTATCACAACTGGTTCAGCAAGGACGGGGACTATACCGGTAACGCCGGCTATTACGGCGACAATATCGGCCCTGTCGGTTCTACGATACCGGACCCGGCAGACACGCGATCCGAGGCATCGCTCAGGAACCTCATGGCGTCTCCGCTCGAGGTACCCAGCGCGCTGCAGCGACCGGGCAACCGCACCGCAAGCTCAGCGGCGAGCGGATCGGATGGCCGCGCCGACATGGCGGCAAGCAGCCTGCGCGCATTTGTCGACGCCGACGTCGATGTCTATTCCGGGCTGCCGCTGGGCATGGAGCATCCCAATCCCTTTGCCGACTGGCCGGTTGCCGATCCGTTCGCGGACGTCTACCGGCCGCCGCGCGTACGCAGCGAGGCGGCCCCGTTCTCGGCTCTGCGCCAAACCAGCCTGCTGAGGTCTCCCTATCTGCTGGCGGACAACGACGTGGTCACACCCCGTTCCAGCCAGACGCTACCATTGCCGGATGTGAAACGCGACTTTAACCGCACTCTGACTGGGATCGATGCTGGCGGGCGGCCAGCACCGGTGTCGACCCAGCCCGCCGATTGGCAGGATGATATCCGGCGCCTGGCCGGGGAACAGCGCAATGGACCGGCACTGGTCTACCTCGACGGACAGCTGCGAAGCCTGCCAAGCTACACCACCAAGGAGATCGTCATCCGTGCTAATGAACAGGACCAGGTGGCCCCTGCCTTGCCCGTTCCGCCGCAACAGCCGCCGCCCGTTCCCGACCACCGCTTCGGTCTGTATGTCTTCAAGCAGGCGGCAGAACAGGCCACAGAACAGTCCACGCGGGCGTTTAAGGAAGGCAGGTATTTCGAAGCATTGGTGGGCTTGGGCGTGAACGCGTTTGTCGGCTCAGTCGCGCAGCTGGAAAATCTCATGCCGTACAACGCGCCAGACCATTTCCTGGCGGCCGGCGCGTTCGCCCAGCGTTGGATCTGGTACGACATGCGCGGACACTCCGGACGCGGCCTGCTCGAACTCGCCAAGGGACAGGACGAAGCGGGAGCGGCGCTGAGTGGAGTTGAACTCGCCCTTGGTGCCGCGAAGAGCTTGGGCTCCCTTGAATTGCGGCTCGATTCCCCGACCATGGAGAGCGATCGGGGTACCAAGTACTTTCTCGACAACGGCATCTTCCGAGCTCAGCACAACACCAACAACGCGTATTCGTACAACACAAGGACCAACGCGCGCGTGGTGGCGAGGACGCTCACGGAAATCGACGCCAGAAAACCAGGCGCCGCCATCTATGTGGGCTCGGGAGGACATGGCGAGTGGGATGGCCGCTCCTTCGTCACCGACCCGAGCCTGCGTGTCCCGCGCTTCTACAAAGAAGACCAAGTGACTGTCAAGAGCCTGCAAGAGATCGGCATCGGCAAAGTGCTCGATCTATCGAACCCGGCAGAGGCGCAGATCTTCAAAAACGCGGAACAAATGGCATTGGAACCGGGCCAGGACGCCATCTTCACCGTTCGGGCCTGGTGCTTCAGTAGCCGAAGCTGCTTCTGAGAGGGCCATGTATATTTCTTCAAAAACATGGTCAGGCATCTAGGTCTCACACCTACAGACCGTACCAATACCTTGGAAAATCGCGACGGAACGCGACTGCGCGCAGGCCATCATCGAACTCCAGCAGGATGGCGCCCGATTCATCCGTTCGCACGCGTTGTATGCCCAGCGCGGCATAGCGCGCATAGACCTCCGGCTTGGGATGGTGGTAGCGGTTGCGATAGCCCACCTGGAATACGGCCAGCGCTGGATGGACGGCCAGCAGGAACGCCGGCGTGGACGAGGTGCCGCTGCCGTGATGCGGCGCCAGCAGCACGTCCGCACCCAATCCAGGGCCAGCGCGCTGCAACAAGGCTGCTTCCTGTGGCGCCTCGATGTCGGCAGCCAGCAGCAGCGATCTGCCATCGGCCGTGATCTTCAGCGTGCAACCACGCGCGTTGGGCTTGAGCGTGGCGTCGGCATAACTGGCTGCCAGCGGATGCAGCATTTCGAAATGCACGCCATCCCAGTCCCACGTCTGCCCGGCCGCGCACTGGCGGTGCAGGCGAGCCGCATGCGCGATGGCGTGTTCAGGCGGCAGCGACGACAAGACCCAGCCTACCGGCAGCGCCGCCAGCACCGTCAGCGCGCCACCGGAATGATCGCTGTCACTGTGCGTGACGATCATGCCGTCCAGCGCCGCGATACCGCGCGCGCTCAAATAGGGCAGGATGACCCGGTTGCCGCCGTTGGACACATCCGAATAGAACGGCCCGGTGTCATACAGCAGGCGATGGCCGCTGGTCTCGATCAACAGCGCCATGCCCTGCCCCACGTCGAACGCCGTCACGCGCATGGCGCCCTCGCGCGGGTGCGTGGGCGTGGCAGCCAGCAGTGGTATCCAGGTGGCCAGGCCCAGCCAGCGCACGGGCCAGCCACGCGGCGCCAGCATCCAGAGGGTGCCGAACAAGGCCCAGCAAAACAGCCAGAACGGCGGTGTGGGCGCGCTCCACACGGCGAACGGCAGGCCGCTGAACCACTGCAGACACGCGGCCAGCAACTGCACAATCAAGTGCGCCACGCCCAGCACAGGAACGGCCAGCGGCATGGGCAGCACACTGCCCACCAGCGACAGCGGCGTGACAACCAGGCTGACAAGCGGGATCGCCACCGCATTAGCCAGCGGACTGACAAGCGATACCTGCGCGAACAGCAGCATGGACAACGGCACCAGTCCCGCCGTGACGGCGTATTGGGTGTTCGCACCCAGCCGCAGCGTTTCCCATAGCCGCCGATGGCGCGGCAGCGGCGCGTCCCGGGTCGAACGGACCACGGTTCGGCCCACCGTCGCATACAGGATCACGGCCACGGCACCGAACGAGAGCCAGAACCCGGGCCATAACACGGCCCATGGATCGAGCAGTATCACTACGCCGAGCGCGGCACACAGCACATACGATACACACGCGATCCGGTCCAGCCACAGGGCGATGGCCACCACGGCCAGCATGTACAGCGTGCGCTGGGCAGGCACGCCAAAGCCGGCCAGCAGCACATACAACAGCGCCACGGCGGCGCCGGTCAGCGCCGCCACCTTTTGCGCCGGCAGGATCAGTGGCAATTGCCAACTGGTGAAGAAGGAACGGCGCCACAGGGCGGAAACGGCCATCGAGAACAATCCCGCGACCATCGTGATATGCAGCCCCGAGATGGAGATGAGGTGACCGATGCCGGTCCGGTTAAACACTTTCCAGTCCGATTGGGGTGGTGAACTACAAACAAGTTCTACCCTGAGACAAATAGCTCTTCCCTGGCCAGTTTGAGACAAATGCGCTTTCCCTAGAGACCCGCGCAGCAGCGGCCTTCGGACAAATAGTTCTTCCGCAAATTCGCTAAGGTACTGATTTCATAAGATGCACGCAGCGCGCGCCACGGCGATGAATGGTCACCAACGTAACCGCTAAAATTTTGCAGCATCAGCGGATGAAACGCGTCGTGCGAGCAGCTGGATGCCCCCCCTATAAGAATCAAAGGGTTAGCAGATTTTCATACAAATAGTTCTTCCCTGAAGAACGCGAAGAATATTCAAGTTCTTCCCTAGTCGGCGTCGATATCCTGCATGCGAGGCAAGTCATACACATGGGGCACCTCCATAACTGACATGCACTGCAAGAAGAAGCTAAACGCAAACTTTCCTCTGGCGACTTTGTTCATGAGTTGCTTCTCGCTTTCATGGACACCGATCTTCTCCAGCCGTTCGGACAGCCCCTTGTAGGAAATGCTCTGGCGGGCCATTTCCGCGCGCACTAACTCTTTGGCCTTTTTTTCCCAAAAATCCCTCAACCAACCCTCCCAAAAACAGCAATAACCATCGTAAACGATGGCTATTCTTCAAATTAAATGTGTTTCCCATCGATTACGATGTTTTACGTCGATTTCGTGATGGCGCGATTTTCCCTATACCTCTGACGGATAACTTAACACACCGGCAGAAAAGAAAGGTAGCGAGCTATGAGGTATCGCAAATGGACTGAGAAACTGATTGAGAAGATGACAGCCGACGGACTGGGCCAAGGGTTTGGCCAGGACTACCAGCCGTGGATCGCAGTCAAAGATATCAGCAGCTTGGGCGTGTCTCGGCGAGTATGGGGTGTTGATTTGCACTGAAATCTGACCCACTTTCCCCAGTAATTTGCAACTGAATCTGACCCACGTTTAAGACACAATCCTGCTCAACGAGTTGAGTGGGGAATTGGAGTGATCGACGTGGCACTACTAGGCATTATTCGAC